>NZ_JCAUAR010000027.1:0-66564 GCF_059692055.1 Paenibacillus sp. J31R109
GAACAAGGTCGAATAGCACAATTGGTTACATATCTCCCGCTCAATTTGAGCAGCTATACTACCAGCAGGTGGCTTAACTTAGTGACGTCCACTTTCTTGACAGAAGAGCAGAATCGAACTATCGCGGGTACGAACAGCGTGAATACAAATAACAAAGGAGCTAAGGGATAATCCCATAGCTCCTTTGTTATTTGGGGTTAGTTCTTCAGCGCAACCGCAATCCTTGCGGCGGTTTGCGCGTTGTGGTAAACGAGAGCGATGTTCGTCTCCAGGCTGCGCCCCTCCGTCAGCTGCTTAATCCGCGCTAGCAAGAAAGGCGTGACCTTTTTGCCGGTCACGTTTTGCTCTTTGGCCTCATTCAGCGCCTGCTGGATGACGGCCTCGATCTCGACATGGTCCATAGCGGATTCTGCTGGGACCGGGTTAGCGATGACGGCGCCGCCGCGTAGGCATAGCTCCCACTTCGTGCGGAGCATAGCAGCCACGTCAGCCGCCTCATCGAGGCGGAAGTCTACGCCGTAGCCGCTCTCGCGGGCGTAGAAGGACGGGAACTCGCTCGTTTGGTAACCAACCACGGGCACGCCGTGGGTTTCCAAATACTCGAGCGTACGGCCAATATCGAGGATCGATTTCACGCCGGCACAGACGACGGCGACGTTCGTTTGGGCAAGCTCTGTCAAGTCAGCGGAGACGTCCATCGAGCTTTCACCTTCGCGGTGTACGCCGCCGATTCCGCCGGTAGCGAATACCTCGATGCCAGCCAAGGCAGCACCGATCATCGTCGCGGAAACGGTGGTGGCGCCGATTTTGCCGGAGGAGAGGATATAAGCGAAATCGCGGCGGCTTACTTTTTCAACATGGCCATTCGTCGCGAATGCTTCGAGTTCCTGTTCGTTTAGACCGATCTTGATTTTGCCATCCATGATCCCGATCGTTGCCGGAACAGCGCCGTTATCGCGGATAATTTGCTCAACTTTTTTCGCCATTTCAATATTTTGCGGGTAAGGCATACCGTGAGAAATAATCGTCGTTTCAAGAGCTACGATTGGTTTGTTATGGGCTAGTGCATCTTTCACTTCTTCTGTAAAAGTTAATGAGGTAGATAACATGGGTTTAGTCTCCTTTAGTCATGTTGTTTATCGTAAGGTGTAAGCGTTCCTCGTTCAGATCACTGGACGTCGATTCACTGGTTTGTAGCGTAATATGCGCAGCCGCAAGGCCGTATTCACAGGATGTGAGATAAGTGTGGTCATGGGTAACACCATAGACGATTCCGGCTAGGAACGCATCTCCAGCACCCGTTACTTCGATTACCTGAGTAGGAATGGACGGGAAGAATTGCTCGCCTTCTTCACCTACATAGAGCACCCCTTGGCTCCCGAGTGTAATGAAAACATGCTTCACACCACGCTCGCGAATAATTCCGGCAATTTTGGAATGGTCAGGCTCTACATAGAACATATCAATGACATCTTGGTTCATGGTTAGCGGTGTGTGAGCTAATTGAACGGCTTCCTCTAAATTTGGGAAAATAGCCGTTACCCCTGTTAAATCAGTGGGAAGCTTTTTTGATTTCTCCGAGGAAACCGGATCAATGAAGAGAGGGATGTTCTCCTCCTGACAGCGGCGGATCAGCTCCTCCAAAGTATCGCTCGGCAGGTTCGTATCTGCGATTACGAGCTTGGCAGAGGCAATATGAGACCATTTATCCCTCAGCATCGCTGGTGAGAATTTATCATAAATGTCCATATTGGCAAAAGCGAGAAACATCTCGCCTGACGTGTCGAGGAGCGCAGTATAAGATCCCGTATTCTCGCCATTGAGTACGATGGCTTGGCTGACGTCGACGCCTCGGCGTCTTGTTTCTTCTAGTACCCATTGGCCTGCTTTATCGTCCCCCACCACGGTGAGGAGGGATGTTGGACAGGCTAGTCCAGCTAAAGCTTCAGCGATGTTGCGAGCAACGCCGCCACATGACTCCGTGACCGTAACCGGATTGGAGGTGGCTAGTCGGATGGCATGCTTGCTGAGGGCTTTACTGTCGAGATTCGCTCCGCCGATGCAGAATACCGTATGCTCATCGGAAGTGACATAGGCTCTGCCACGAATCGTTCCCTTTTTGGTCAGTGACGCAATATAACCAGCTACAGCAGATCGAGAAATACCGATGAGACCGGCCATTTCATTCTGCGAAATGAATGGATTTTGACGGATAAGCGCTAGGATTTGCTGTTCACGATCCATGCAAAGCTCCCCTCCTTCGTCGTACTCCCTTTATTTTAACTCACTATAAAACAAATGTCTATTCGATGGACAAATGTTCTGGTGGTGTGCTGAACGCTTGGTTAAGAACTAGCAGCAAGGGTTTAGGTAGTCCGTAAGTCGAATATTTCGAGTTACGGAAGCTAAGCGCGGCCATTCGAGCTCCGTAAGTCGAATATTTCGAGTTAGGGAAGCTATGCGCGGCCATTCCAGCTCCGTAAGTCGAATATTTCGAGTTACGTAAGCTAAGCGCGGCCATTCGGGCTCTGTAAGTCGAATATTTCGAGTTACGGAAGCACAGCGCGGCCATTCAGGCTCTGTAAGTAGAATATTTCGAGTTACGTGAGCACAGCACGGCCATTCAGGCTCCGTAAGTCGAATATTTCGAGTTACGTAAGCACAGCGCGGCCATTCAGGCTCCGTAAGTCGAATATTTCGAGTTACGGAAGCTATGCGCGGCCATTCGAGCTCCGTAAGTCGAATATTTCGAGTTACGTAAGCACAGCGCGGCCATTCCAGCTCCGTAAGTCGAATATTTCGAGTTACGGAAGCTATGCGCGGCCATTCGAGCTCCGTAAGTCGATTTTATCGACTACTTCCCTTAACAAAACGAAAGCCTACCCACCTTTCACACAAAAAATGTGAAATGGAGTAGACTTTTTAGACACAGTCACGTCCGCGTCTCCTCATTGTTCTCGAAGCCTAAATACTGACGCGGACTCCTCGACCTGAATCGCTTCATTGCCCCAAAACTACTTTGTATACGAAGAATTGGAGCGGGACCCGAGTCCAAGCAGACCAAGTAATCCTAACAAACCGATGTAGCTGTACCAGTGCCTAGTTTTATCTTTGGGCGGCGCAGCTGCGACGGACTGAGCTTTAAGCGTAGAAACGTTCAAGGCTGTTGGCGGTGTAATCCCATACGCAGCAGCATGACCGTTCAGGTTGGTTGCAGGGAGTAAACGGGTATCTGCCCCGGGCATACCAAAGGGGTTGGTTTGATACATCGTAGGAGAACCATTCTTCAAGCTCTGCAGGTTTTCGGTCTGTGACGTATGTCCACTATGATCGTGGGCATGCAGCCGATATTGATGTGCCCCAAGCAGAAGAGAGAAGGTAAGGAATGAAATAGAAACTAATTTGAAAGATCGGGTAACCATTATCCATACCTCCAGGTAGTAAGTAGATAGGGGTCATTCGGTGTAGGTAAGCATATATTCCCCTGTGAGCGAGAAGTTATGCATGAAGATCAGTGGGATAGTGGAGGCGATAGCCGCGTCGACAGAACAAAAAAGAACCGCCGTCCCCTAACTAACTAGGAAGACAACGGTTCTAGACTAAATTTATTTCGTGACAGTTACTTGAACTGTAGTTCTCATATTGCCATAAGTAATGGTAATACGTGCAGTTCCTTTTCCAGTTGCTTTGATAACGCCGTCCTTAACGTCTGCGTTCATGATGTTGGATGTTGTCCATAATGCTGGTCTGGTGACATCATCCTCAGATCCATCCGTATAGGTAGCTATTGCTTCTACTTTAGCCGTTTCGCCTTCCTTCAGCGTAAGCTTAACGACATTGGTTTTCAAATATTTCAAAGTATCAATCTCGACAGGAACGGAGACCGTTTTGCCACCGAAGGATCCAGTAATGGTAGTTTTTCCTGAAGCTGTCGCTGTGAAAAGACCTTTCTCAACAGTACCTAGCTTATAAGAAGCGACTTTCCAAGTTGCGTTTTCTGTGACGTCTTTCGTAGTACCGTCGGACAAAGTTGCTGTTAATTTCAGTTGCGTTTGAAGACCACTTTTAGTTACAAAATAGGATTTATCTATTGTTAAACCATCGATTAAACCGATTTCTACAGGAACAGAGACAGATTTTCCGCCATAAGTTGCTGTAATGGTTGCTTTACCGCGGGCAACGGGAGTAACTAAACCTTTTGAAACCGTAGCAATACTGGTATTGCTGGACTTCCACTCAATACCTTCTGTAACTGGAATGTCTGCATCGTTATCATCTGTTGCTGTAATTCGGATTAGTCTTGTTTCATTTAAATCAAAAACTAAGCTAGCGACGTTGGCTTTTAACTCACTTGCCATATCCACTTTTACTGGAATTGTAACTGTTTTGTTGTCCAATTGAGCGGTAATCGTAGTTTCACCTGAAGCGATGGCTTTTACGACACCTTTGTCAACAGTAGCCGCTTTAGGATTACTGCTTGTCCAAATGACATCTGCGGTTACAGGTTTCTTATCATCGTCGGTATACACCGCTTCTGCAGTAAGGGTTGCCGTTTCACCTTTTTTCATAATTAATTTTTCCTGGCTGATCGTAAGAGTTTTCAACTCGCCTACCGAAACCTGTATAGTTGCTTTACGTGTGCCGTATTCGGCAGTCACTGTAGCAGCACCAGTAGCAATACCGGTAATGACACCGTCACGCACTTCAACAATATCTTTATTGCTTGATGTCCAGATGACCTCTTCATCCAAATCATCAACGGTACGGCCTTTGAAATAGGCAGAAATTGTGACTGGAGCGGAATCACCGACTTGCATATTCACTACTTTTTGCGTTGGTATGATGTTGATTGGGACGTCGACTTCGACGCGGGTTGTTGTTGTTTTACCGCCATAGGTTGCCGTTATGTTAGCTACACCGGATTTGTATGTTGTCACATTTCCCTTAATTACCGTAGCCACTTTTTCATTATCTGAGGTCCATACAGCTCTGTCTTTGACTAAGTTATCTGTGGAAGCATCAGCATAAGTAGCAAATAGCTCAAGCTGCTGAGTTTCTGTCGCTTTCAAAATAACGAGCTCGCTGCTCACAACCAAACGACGTGGAACCTCAACGTCAACCTTCGCTGTGACTGTTTTGTCCCCATACTTCGCAGAGACCGTTGCTTCGCCAATAGCGTTACCAATGAGCTTGCCTTTGGTTACAGAAACGATGCTCTCATCGCTGGAAGTCCATTCTGCACGATCTGAAATATCTGTAGGTGTTGTGCTTGTTGGATAGGTTGCGTTAAGCGTTAACGTGCCTGTTCCATTTTTCTTTAACAAAATACTTTGTTTATCTAACTCAAGTTTCACCGTACTGTCTACATCAACCGTAATTGTCGTTGATTTGGTACCATAGGTTGCCGTTAAAGTCGCTTTACCTACACTGTAGCCGGTAATTTTCCCTTTAATCGCATCTGCAATTTCGGGTTTATCTGATGTCCACACTGCTTTATCCGCGACAGTATCAACTTTGGTCCCATCTGGGTAAGTTGCCGTTAGTTTAAGATCGGTAGTTCCTTTCAGAAGCAAAGAGACGCTAGGCACTTCTGGATCAAGACGACGAACAACCTCGACATCGACATCCAAAACGATCGATTGATTCATATGAGATACCGTGATGGTCGTGCTTCCCGGATTTTGTCCTTTAACTAATCCATTCGTCACTGTAGCGATGGAGCTAGATGCGACTGTGTAGTCTGCTTTGCTTGTTACATCTGCAAAAGTGCCGTCGTAATAATATGCCGTAATCACCACTTGGCTCGTTCCATTGAGACGAAGATCAAGGCTTTGCTTATCGGTGGTTAAGGATTTGACTTTTTTGGTAACCGTTACGTTAACGATGACAGTCTCACCAAGATAGGTGGCTGTAATGACGGCATTACCTTCTTTTTTGGCGGTCACGACACCCGCGTAGACAGTTGCTACTTCGGTTGTGCCAGAGTTCCAATCGGTTTTGACCGTTGCGTTCTCTGTGGAACCACTTGTGAAAACAGCCGTTGCTGTCAGATTAGCTGTATCGCCAACCTGCAGGTTAAGCTCATTTTTGTTCAGAACCAACTTTGAAATGTCAGTCGCGGCGAAAGCCATTCCTGCAAAGATAGCTTGACTTGCCAGGACGAAAACAATAACGAGCGACAACCATTTACTGTGACGAAACTTCATGCTTTAATTCCCTCCATTTTGCTGCAAGTATGAATCGAAAGATGTCGAAATGTATGCTAGTTATATCGGTTTTTGGCAGGTTAAAGTGAATGTTTGTCACACAATAGACACACAATTGGGGGATTGTAAACGGGAAGTAAATGCGATTTGAACGTTGGTTGAAAATAGGAGCTTGCCGCGTCTGTTTTGTCAATTTTATACGAAACGAGCTGGCATGCCGTCTCCCCGTCTTGAAACGAAAAAAGAATCCGCTTCACGGACCCTTCTTACAGATATTTCCTCATAACCAGATGTTCATCTCGTCAACTGCGTTTTACAATTTTAAAGTTATCGTCAAGCAACAACCAGTTCTGCGGGAACTTAAGTCCAAGCTTCCAATAACTAATCCCACGAAGTCCGAGTTCTTGAATCAAACGAAATTTGGCCTGAATGGAGCGAGCATCCTCAAACCAAACCGTATGTTCCTTACCCGCATCATCCCAATAATTAAAATGAGGAGCTTGCGCGGTGTAATCATATAGAATTTGCGCGTTATATTTGCGGGCCAGATCAATCGCTGCCTGTGGAGAGATCGCTTTTGCATAGGCGCCTCCTTGGACAAATGGCAGTGTCCAGTCGTATCCATACAAGTTTTGGCCCATCATAATTTTGGACGAGGGCATTTCACTGCGAGCGTATTCCAACACTTTGCGAACAGGTCCAATTGGGGAAACGGCCATCGGAGGCCCCCCGCTATAGCCCCATTCATACGTCATGATAATGACGAAATCAACGATTTGGCCATGCGCTTTGTAATCATGTGCTTCGTACCATTGCCCGGCTTGTGTTGCGCTTGTTTTAGGAGCGAGCGCGGTGGACACGAGATAGCCTTTCTGATGGAAGCGATCTACTGCTTTTCGTAGAAATTTGTTGTACGCCTCTCGATCCGTAGGGTGAAGATGTTCAATGTCGAAATGGATATCTTTAAATCCGAGTTTTTCCGCGGTTGTTTCGATGTTCTGCAAAAGACGATTTTGAACGGCCTCGTCGGTCAAAATAATGTGACCCAGCTCTGCGCTGAACTGGTCATTCTCGAGGTTCGTGACCACCATCATGAGGGTGACACCATGCTGCTTAGTGATGTCTTGCAGATGATCAAGCGGCGGCTGGACTAAGGTTCCATCGCGCTTAATGCGGAAACTGAAGGGAGCTAGGTAGGTTAAGTGCGGAGCAGCCTCACGTGCTGCTTGAACCAGAACTGGCGAAACATCTGCGCCTCGAGGTTCAATATAAGCGTTCACTTCCGCTTGCGTACGCGGGGTTGGCGGGATATATAAGCGGAAACCGCTGGGTAATGTTTGATATATGGTAAGTCCATTGACAGATGCAAGTGTGTCTAAATCAATGCCGAGCTTTTGCGCGATCCTAAAAAGTCCTTCGCCTGGTTGGACCCAGTAGTAGGAGCCTACAATCGGAATCACTAATGCCTGTCCGATGACTAATGATTGACTGGGGGTTAGTTCATTTGCCTCAGCGACTTCCTCAACCGACACGCCGTAGGTCTGGGAAATGCGATATAACGTTTGTCCTTTCTGGACAACGTGAATTTGCATAAGTTGTGCCTCCTTAAAAAAAATGACTGAGCCTCCATATATGGCAGCCTCAGGAGTGAAAAACGCTAAAAGCACAACTGAGACGCTCAAAGTAGGAGGCTCAGGAGATGGGAAGTCGGAAATGACTGTATCCGAGCCTACTTTTTTTCCACTTCAGAATGGGCAAGTTGCGGGCTACCGAAAAATGCTTTCTGATTGGTCATACAGCGAACATCTACCGAGGTCCCCATGAATGATCGTCACTTAATGGGGGAGAATGGCGGTTACGCTTCTCTGGAATGGCCGCGGTAAAGGTTTTCTCATATGTTATTCGGCCAGTGGGCGATAGGTGAATGTCTTGGGGGAAAAAGATAAAGAGCTCGCCTATCTGTACGAGAAGATGTACAGATAGGCGAGCTCTACCGCTGCGGCTTGCAGCAAAAAACTACTTTAGCAAATGAACTAAAGTAGTAAGGGTTTGACCTAGCAATGCGGGATCCTGGTTCGCATGTTGTAGAAATAAGGCGCCTTCGAGTGTAGAGATGAGGAGCCCAGCGACAGCTTTTGTAGGCAGATTAGGAGAGAATTCTCCTGTACCCACCCCTTCGAGAAGCAGCTCATTAACCAAGTGGATCTGATCTTGAAAAAATAACCCCACCTTCCGTCTGAGTTCTAGCGCCTCCTGTGGCATCTGAGTATACAATGTGAGGAAAGGGCAGCCAGCTAAAGAGCTAGCTTCCGTACTTGTTATGCTTTGATAGAACAGATTGAAACGTTCCTGAACACATAAGTCCGAACGGGCTGCAATATCCTGCATCAGCTGTGTATACGTTTGGATAAGCTCATCCAATATCGCAGATAAGAGTTCTTCCTTGCTTTTGAAATAATAATAAATATTCGTCTTCGACACCGTGCTGGCGAGCACAATTTCATCCATACTCGTGGCCGAATAGCCGTTGGTGAGGAAGAGATTCGTAGCGGTCTGAAGCACAACGTCTCGATTAGTTATTCGTTTTGTTTTTGTCATGAGCAGTACTATAAAGTGCTGAAAAATAATTGTCAAATCATCCCTGCCCACGTTGGAGGCTAAGGGTAGTTATGTTAGGAAGTCTTAGGAGTAGGTACTATTGGAAAATAGTACTATTTAGAACGCGGTGATTCCCATATACTCAGTAACAAGAGCAGGTCATTCATAGCGTTGCGAGGCAACGATAGGGGGATATTAAGATGATGAATCAACGGAAACGGAATACAACAGCTTTTACTTTTATGGCGTGGGCGTCTTTTATTGGGGCTTTCGTGGCCATGTTCATTGGGATCTACACACTGGAAGAGTCACTAAGCGTGAAGGGATACTTTGCGGTATGTGCCCTGTTTCTCACGATGTCGGCGTTCGTACTCCAGAAGGTTATTCGTGACAATTTGGAGGATGGGTTCGAATCGCGTAAGCGGAATACATCGGCTTTTACCTTCCTAGCGTGGAGCTCGTTCGCCTTAGCTTTGCTTGGCATGTTCATCGGCATCATTAATCTCGATCAGATTCTTTCGGTCAAAGGGTACTACGCTGTAACCGCTTTGTTCCTGACCATGTCCTCGTTTGTTCTGCAAAAAACAGTACGTGATAACAACGATGACGAAGCGTTGAACCCTGCACAACATGGGCATTCAGCCTCTCATTTGAATGAATTGAAAGTGGAAGAGTAGTCAAGTTGGTGAGCTATTACTTCATATAAATATTGCCAAACCTTCCCATCATCTAGTAATCTATGAAACGGGAGGGGTTTTGGTATGATTAGGAAAATAAGTAAAGTTATCTCTTTGTTACTATTGATAAGCTGTCTGGGGTTTACCGTTCCCGTGTGGGGTGCGGAGCAAAACGTTTTGAAGCCCGGTGGTATCACCTATGAAATGAAGGATATTAGCGTGCAGTATGCGGCCGAATTTACCGCTAATCCTGTAGCTAAGGCAGGAAAACCTACGGTTTCCATGTCTGTCTACGATGCGGTTTATAGCAACGCAGCTAAGCCGCTGCAAGTGCTGTACGGTGTAGTTAAACTGACGACTATGCAAGGTAACTCTTTTACAGAGGAGTTCATTAGTGTTACGGATGGTGTTCACACTGTTCGCGGTTTATCCAATGGGGGCGGCCCAATTTACAATGCGAACAAGCAAGTAAGAGGGCAGAGTACGGAGTTTGTGACAGGTAAAAAGCTAACCGATAAAAGTGTCGTAAAGGACTATTCCAATGGCTGGAAAACGATTAGACTGGTTCGGAACTGGGATGATTATGCCAACCCGATGGATTTTACCATTAGCTTCAAATGGGATTTGGTCGGTCCAACGGATGTTTTCTTTCAAAAGTTAACGGAAACCTCGTATGTTATTGATCTCACTACGCTCCGCCAAAAGGGCGCGAATCAGGCGGTGCAGCGATGAGGAAAATGATTAAAAAGATTGCTTTAACCGTGGTTGGCGCGATGCTTGTATCCGTGTTGTTCACTTCGGGAGCATGGGCTGCGGATGCAGGGGTTAAGCACACGGCAGAAGCAGATAGCTTGAACAAGCTGCAGCTATTTCAAGGCACAGATCGCGGCTACGAGCTGGAGCAGACGCTGACGCGGGCGCAGGGCGCCACGATGCTGCTGCGTCTGTTCGGCTGGGAGACGGCCGCCGTGAATGCTCTGAACTCGCCGTTCACGGATGTGCCGGCGACGCATTGGGCTGCGAAGGCCGTAGGCTTCGCGTTTAGTAAAGCGTTGGTGCACGGTGTCACCAACGTGTCGTTTGCGCCGGATGCGAGCATCACCGGCGAGCAGTTCTTGGCGCTGACGCTGCGCGCGCTAGGCTACGCAGAGGCGGAGCCGCAGACGGCCAGCGAGCTTGCGGCGGCAAGCGGACTGCTCAGCGCGAGCGAGGCGCAGTCGATTGCGCTTGGCGCGGTGTTTCGCCGCGACGAGATGGTCGCGGTAGCGTATCGCGCCATCCAGACCAAGCTGAAGGGCAGCACGCGTACGCTGCTGCAGAAGCTAGTCGAGGATGACAAGGCCGTAAGTGTGGAGGCTGCTGTCGCTAGCGGGCTCTACAAGAAGTCTGCTTCAGATCCGATGGACCAGATCGAAGATGCTATTCGCGAGGCGCTGAAATAACCAAGAGCAGGAGCTGAAGAGATGTTGTCGTCGCAAAAAGGGAATCGGTATAAGACACTGGTGCTTTTCATACTCGTGGCATTGCTATTAGGCGGGTGCAACTCGTTTGGCGCGAAATGCGGCTGTGGTGAACCCATGGAGAGTGAAAAGATTAGCCACCAAGGTACAGGATAAGACTAGAAAATCCCGCTTTAGCTAAGGCTGAAGCGGGATTTTTGCATGGAACCAAGTCGAAGGAGTCTGGAACTCGAATTTTTCGAGTTGCGTGAGGGAAGCAAGGTTTTTTGGAGTCTGGAACTCGAATTTTTCGAGTTGCGTGGGTGAGGCGAGGGTTTTTGGAGTCTGTAAGTCGAATTTTTCGAGTTACGTGAGGGAAGCAAGGGCTATTTGAGTCTGTAAGTCGAATTTTTCGAGTTGCGTGGGTGAGGCGAGGGCGTTTGGGATCTGTAACTCGAATTTTTCGAGTTACGTGAGGGAAGCAAGGGTTTTTGGAGTTTGTAACTCGAAATTTTCGAGTTACGTGAGCGCGGGAAGGGCTCTTGGGATCTGTAAGTCGAATTTTTCGAGTTACGAGAGCGAAGCCAAGGCAATTGGGGAGCTGTAACACGAATTTTTCGAGTTACGTGAGCGAAGAAAGGGCTTTTGTGATCTGTAACTCGAATTTTTCGAGTTACGTGAGCGCGGCAGGGGCTTTTGGAGTCTGTAACTCGAATTTTTCGAGTTACGTGAGCGCGCAAGGGCTTTTGGAGTCTGTAACACGAATTTTTCGAGTTACGTGAGCGAAGCAAGGGTTTTTGGAGTCTGTAACACGAATTTTTCGAGTTACGTGAGCGAAGCAAGGGTTTCTGGAGTCTGTAACACGAATTTTTCGAGTTACGTGAGCGCGGCAGGGGCTTTTGGGATCTGTAACTCGAATTTTTCGAGTTACGTGAGCGCGGCAAGGGCTTTTGGGGTCTGTAACACGAATTTTTCGAGTTACGTGAGCGAAGCAAGGGCTTTTGGAGTCAGCAAAAAATCCCACCCCAGCCAAGGCTGAAGCGGGATTTTTTTCATGTATTAAGCGTTAAGCAAATACTGATTCACAGTTGCTTTGATCAATTCCAAACGGCCGGATTGGTTCACGATCGGTCCGTTGTTGGCAAGCGCGTAAGCTTCAAGTGATTTGAAGTCCGCTTTGCCAGACACGATGTCTGCGCCGATGCCGGACTTGAAGGAACCGTAGCGTGTATCAAGGATGTTATCGAATACTTTATCTTCGATCAATTTGGCTGCAACTTGCAAACCGCGAGCGAATGCGTCCATACCAGCGATGTGTGCATACACAACGTCGATAGCTTCGAAGGAAGTACGGCGAACCTTCGCGTCGAAGTTCACGCCGCCACGGCCGATGCCGCCTTCGTTCAGAAGGATTTCGTACATCGCCATCGTTGTCGAGTACAAATCAGTTGGGAACTCGTCAGTATCCCAGCCTAGCAGCAAGTCGCCTTGGTTCGCATCGATGGATCCAAGAATGCCGTTAACGCGAGCTACACGAAGCTCGTGCTCAAACGTGTGACCAGCAAGTGTAGCATGGTTTGCTTCAAGGTTTAATTTGAAGTAAGGAAGCAGGTCGTATTTTTGCAAGAATGAAAGTGTTGTCGCTGCATCGAAATCATATTGGTGCTTGGAAGGCTCTTTCGGTTTAGGCTCGATCAAGAATTGACCTGTGTAGCCGATTTCTTTGGCATAATCAACAGCCATGTGCAGGAAGCGAGCCAGGTTGTCGAGCTCAAGACCAAGATCCGTGTTCAAAAGCGTCTCGTAACCTTCACGGCCGCCCCAGAAAACGTAGTTTTCAGAGCCAAGCTCTTTGGCGTGATCCAAAGCTTTTTTCACTTGTGCTGCTGCATATGCAAAAACTTCTGCATTGTTGGAAGTAGCTGCCCCATGAACGAAGCGCGGGTTTGTGAACATGTTGGCTGTGTTCCAAAGCAGCTTTTTGCCTGTGGAAGCCATTTTATCTTTGATCAAACCAACGATTTCGTCGAGGTGTGCATTCGTTTCTTGCAGGGTGTTACCTTCTGGTGCGATATCGCGATCGTGGAAAGCGAAGTAGTCGACACCTAGAATGTTCAGAAGCTCGAAGCAAGCGTCAACGCGAGCTTTGGCCAGCTCTAAGCCGTCGTACTTATCCCAAGAACGGATGTTAGTACCAGCTCCGAATGGGTCAGAACCATTAGCAGAGAAAGAGTGCCAGTAAGCGACTGCGAAACGCATATGTTCACGCATTGTTTTGCCTAGAATGACTTGCTCTGGGTTGTAAAATTTAAAGGAAAGTGGGTTCGTGGATGTCGGGCCCTCGTAAGTAACCGGTTGAATGTTGTCAAAGTAGCTCATGAATTCAGCCTCCGTATAAAGGAATAATAATTGCTTATGAAGCCATCATAGCATCATTCTTAAAGTTTGTAAATTCATTAAACAAACTTAGTTAATGCATGAAAAAGCCTTCTATGTTAGAATCATTTCCATAGCGATGACTCGCAGCATTTGGAACGGTATGGAGGATAACCATGAAACAAACAGGCGACTTAAACCTTGTGAAAAAGATTAATAAATCGATCGTCTTGCATCACATTCGCACGGATTCACCAATCTCACGCGCGAGAATTGCTGAAATTACAGGACTGACGAAGGCGACGGTATCCAGTCTCGTGAATGAACTGATCGAGAGCTCCCTCGCCCAAGAGATCGGTGTTGGGGAGTCAAGCGGTGGGCGCAAGCCGATGATGCTGCTTTTTAACGGAACGGCCGGATATGCAATCGGTGTTGATCTAGGTGTACATGATATGTTGGCTGTGCTTACCGACTTAACGGGAAAAGTGATTCGTGAAAATCGCATCCTGCATCACAACGGGTCTGTAGAACAGGTAACGCAACTGCTGAAAACGACAATTCGTGAGCTGATTGAAACGGCGCCAGAGAGCGTATATGGTGTGATTGGTATCGGTCTCGGTGTGCCTGGCATTTGCGATGAGGAAGGGAATTTATTGTTTGCCCCGAATCTGGGCTGGGAAAATGTACAGTTGCAGGGACAGCTGGAAGCTGAATTTGGACTGCCTGTTGTCATCGATAATGAGGCGAATGCTGGTGCAGTGGGAGAGAAGCAATTTGGCGCTGGCAAAGACACGGCGAATCTCATTTATGTGTCCATTGGTATGGGGATCGGTGCGGGTATTATTATCAAAAACGAGCTCTATCGCGGGGCGACGGGCTTCGCCGGTGAGATCGGCCACATCTCGATTCAGCATGACGGTCCGAAATGCCGCTGCGGCAGCTTGGGCTGCTGGGAGCTTTACGCATCCGAGCATGCGTTATTGGAGCAAGCGGCGAGAGAGCTTGGGCACGAAGTCGATCTGGAGTCTTTATTAACACAAGCAGAGAGTGGCGACGCAGGGGTCATTAAGCTTTTTGAGCGGCTAGGCTACTACCTTGGGGTTGGTGTGGTGAACATCATTAACGGGTATAATCCAGAGTTTATTATTCTTGGCGGACGGTTGGCTGGTGGTGAAAAATGGCTCATGAAGCCACTTTTGGAGCTGCTTGAGAAGCGATCTTTGCCGCATCCGCGCAAGCAATTGCGGGTCGAGTTCTCTCAGCTGCGTGATCGGTCCACCGTGCTGGGAGCGGCGTCTTTTGCTGTGGCGAAGTTTTTTGCATCGACAACCGTATCCGTGGATCGGAACTAAGAACTAAGAACTAAGGTTAGCGAAGAGTCAAATTGACATAACATGGCATGTAAAGTTATTGACTGACTCTCTGTCTTTTTTGTAAAATGGGAAGGGTCTGGTTTAGAACGTGAACGGCCTCATGAATCCCATATAGAAAAGGACGGGAACCAACGATGTTTCTTCGTTCGCTTGTTATTTGCTGTTATCTGATGGGAGCTTATTGGGCATCCTATCACTTTCCATCGATGAAGATGGTATTTTACCCAACGTTGGGCGCATTCAGTTTCTTATTTATGCATCGCGTAGACAATATTAGAGAAATACGGCGGATCATTCTCGGAGCCATTATCGCGGTTACGATGGGCAGTATTTTTTATTCGATTAGCACAGGAGCCATTTCATTCTTCTTAACAGCTCTCGTGACGATCACGTTAATCCAATTCTTCAAATGGAATGCGGCGCCGATCTTGGCGGTTTCATTCATTCCCTATTTCGCTCATCCCGTCTCCATGTGGGCACTGCCGATTGCTGTTCTCTTGTCGTTAACAGGCTTATTGATTTCGATTTGGCTGATTGGCAAAGTCGAGCAGCTGAATTGGTACGTGAACCTATCGGGCAAATTAACACAGGCGCGGCAAGTGATTCGGACACCTTTTGAACCGTTAAAGAAAGAGCTATAGCATGACGTCATCCGTGTGCAAATGAAAAAGCGATCAGCTAAGGTGCTGTCGCTTTTTTGCTCATTAAAGGAGATATACAAAGATGAAACTGCATAAGGGAGAAATTCTATTCCGGCAAGGAGAGTCAGGTTCCCTATTCAAGCTGCATACGGGTCTGTTAAAAATCGTCAGATCACACGAAGACGGGAATACGACACTGGTCAATATTATCGTGCCCGGTGAGACGATTCCGCATCATTCCTTAATTAGTCCGAGTGCTTACTATGCAACGGCGATCGCCCTTGTGACAAGTGAGGTTGAAGTGCTGCCGTCTGAGCCGTGGTATGCAGATTTGGAACGCAACCCAGAACACTTTCGCACGATCGCTCGTCAGCTGCAGGACAAGCTGCGCATGATGCAGCAGCGCATTGATCAATTAACGGTAGTCGCTCCAGCGGCTAAATTGCTGAAAATGGAAAAATGGTTTCAACATTACCTAGGTGACTTGAAGCTGACAGACGTGCTAACGCAGGAGGAAATCGGGCAATTTATTGGGCTTCGCCGTGAAACCGTGAATCGACTGCTGCGAGAAAAAGGGAGAAAGAGCGATTAGGCTCTTCTCCCTTTTTTTGTTTAGGCAAGCGCCCCTGAAGGGCCGAAGAATTCGTAATGACGGTCGGCTTCTGGAACACCCCAAGCGATAAGCGATTGGTTCACAGTTTTCATGAACGGTACGGGACCACAGAAGTAAAAGCTGCCATTCTCGCTAGGAACAAGACTTTGAATCCATGGTAGATCGAGATAACCCTCTTTATGGTATACCTTTTCGCTGGAATCCAAATCTGTAGGTTGTGCATAGCACCAAGCAACCGTTACTTGTGGATGTGCTTCAGCGAGCTGTTCGACCTCTCTGCGAAGGGCATGATGTTGACCATTTTGAGCAGCATGGATGAAGGTAACCTTACGATTCGGTTGTTTGGTAACAAGTGCGTGCAGCATACTTACCATAGGAGTTAGTCCAACACCGCCGCTAAGCAGCGTAACAGGTCGAGAATCCGTTTGATCTAGCGTAAAATCACCTGCTGGCGCAGAAAGCCAGACAACGTCTCCTTCTTGCGCTTGATTGTGTAAGTAGACGGAAACTTTGCCCGCAGGGATGGCAGGGTTCGTGTCTTCACGTTTCACCGAGATTCGGTAGAACGGCTGACCGGATACATGGGAAAGGCTATATTGGCGAATGTGTGTGTAGGTGTCGCCAGGGATTTGTATACGGATACTGACGTATTGTCCAGGTTCAAATGCAGCGAGAGGACCATGATCCTGCGGCGTTAGGTAGAAAGAGGTGATGACGTCGCTTTCTCTTTTTTTGCCTGTGATGACGAAAGGTCTGAAATCACTCCAGCCCCCAGGCTGCATAGCCGAGTTGGTGTACATATCTGATTCAATGCCAATGAATGCACTTGCGATGACGCCGTAAGCTTCAGCCCAAGCCCCAAGAATTTCGTCTGTTGCTGCATCGCCCAGAACATCTTTAATCGCTCCTAGCAAATGTTGCCCGACAATGGGATATTGCTCAGGCTTAACCCCAAGACTGCGATGTTTGTGGGCAATTTGTTTGACAGCGGGAAGAATCGCTTCCAATCGATCGATATGCTTCGCCGCTGCATAAACAGCATTAGCTAAAGCCGTCTGCTGTCGGCCTTGCTTTTGATTAGCGTGATTGAATAGATGTAGGAGCTCTGGGTGAGATGTAAATAATTTTTCATAGAAACGTTTGGTTATTTCTACACCATGAACTTCAAGTACAGGCACAGTGGATTTAATAATTTGGATGGTTTGTTCGCTTAACATAGGGATCATCTCATTTCTGTTAGGATGACTTGATGCCTTCAGTATAGCGAATAAGCGGCTGGAACCCCTGTGATTAGAATCACAGGGAATAGCAACAAAGTGTGTCTATGGGCAGAATGAGGGATACAAGGTATACTGGAACTAATATCCAAAAGAGGAGGCGGCCTATGCCCGATTGGTCGTATCATACGTTATTTAAACCGCTGCTTTTCCGGCTTAGCGGGCGAAGGGCAAGAGATCTTACGCTGCAAGCGATAGGCGGGCTAAGTCGCATTCCTGGCGGGACTTTTGTGATCCGCACGATGGGTCATATGGAAATGTCCACACAGCTTGCTAGTGAGCTGGCAGGCGTGCCGATTGCCTGCCCCGTGGGACTCAGCGGCGGGCTTGACCCGCACGGCACTGCGCATAAGGCCCTCGCCCAGTTCGGGCTCGGGTTCATCGAGCTCGGGCCTGTGACGGCCCGAGCTGTCCTCCGTCATGCCTCGATAACTCGCATGACGGAGGAAGAAGCCATCGTCTACTCCGATGGCTATGAGAACGACGGCGCGGAAGCGATCGCCGCGCGCCTGCGCAAGGGCACGGGGCATCGACTGCCGCACTTCGTGCGGCTCCGGCCGATGCCGGGAAGTTCGCCGCGCGAAGCGCTTGAAGAGCAGCGGGAGCTGCTCCTCACGCTGGCGCCGTACGCGGCGGGCTTCACCCTCGATGGCCTCGCCGAAGGCTGGCCATCCGACATGGCTTTGGCGTACCTCACCGAGGTACGCCAGCTTGCCGAAGCGGCGGCCCCGGGGAAGCCGCTGCTGTTGTATGTGCCGCAGCAGCTCCCGGAGTGGGAGCTGCCTGCGGTCTTGGACACCGCGCGCAACTTCAGCGGTGTCGTCCTCGGCGACGCGCAGCGGGAGCCGGGCACTCGCCGCGAGCGCGTCGGCGGCGGGGCAGCGTTGCTCAGCGCGCAGCTGAGCAAGGTCAGGCTGCTGCGCGAGGCGCTGGGCGAGCGCAGCGCGATTGTGGCGGCCGGCGGCGTGCATCAGCCGGAGGACGCGCTCGCGCTGTTGGCAGCAGGCGCGACTAGCGTGATGCTGCACAGCGGGCTGGTCTACGCGGGGCCAGGGCTGCCCAAGCGCATTAATGAGGCGATTCTGTATGATCGCCTCGTTGCTCCTGTGATTTCCGCTGGAGAAGAGAGTCCATCCTTCCCGTCACCACCGCCTTCACCATTATCTCGCTCCTTCCCACCACTCCCTGCCTTTTTCGCGAATTGGGGCTGGATGAGTCTGCTGGGATTAGGCATGATGATCGGCGGTGTGCTCGCCTGGTTTATTGCAGCAACGACGGTGGTTTTGCCTTATGATGAAGACTTCTTAGGCAGATCACGCAGTGAAATTGTCCGTTTTAATAGCCATCTTCTTCATTTCATGTCACATGATCGTATTACCTTAGCGGGTACAATGATCTCCATCGGCATTTTTTATTATCAGCTAGCTCATCATGGCTTACGTTATGGGCTGCATTGGGCGCGTACGGCAGTTTTATCTTCTTGTGTTGTTGGTTTTAGTAGTTTCTTTCTCTATCTCGGCTACGGGTATTTCGATCCGCTGCATGCGGCGGCGGCAGTTGTTCTACTGCCCATGTTTTTACTTACGTTGCGTGGACTAAAGGATCAACCGTCTCGTAAACCACCAGGTCTACGGAATGACCGGATATGGCTAAGAGCCCAGTGGGGGCAATGCTGCTTCGTGATACTTGGCTTTGGCTTAGGAATTGGAGGTCTCACGATATCGATCGTAGGGATTACCGGCGTATTTGTTCCCAGTGATTTGGCATATTTGGGTGTAACCACGTCACAGCTGTCTGCTTGGAGTGACTCGATTATTCCGCTCATTGCACATGATCGTGCAGGTTTTGGTGGTGCGCTGTTTTCGTTAGCCGTAGCCATAACCGCTTCGGCACTGTGGGGTGTCAATCAAGGCGAGAGTTGGCTGTGGCGGACATTCCTCTGGGGTGGGCTGCCCGGCTTCGTGGCAGGGCTCGCGGTTCATGGACAAATTGGATATACGGATTTTGTCCATTTGCTGCCTGTCTACATAGCTGTGCTTCTCTATTTAGCTGGTTTATTCTTAACATATCCGTATCTAGTTGGTACTCCCCTTAGAGTTCAGATGAACCATCAGCAGGACTAGTTGGAAAGAGGTCACCCCGGAGGGTTCCGGTGGTGCCTCTTTTTTTGCACTTTGCTTTTTCTGATCAGGAATCAGATCTAGTCCGATATCGCCGAACTAAATCGTCGATCCCGATCAATAAAGAACCAATAGTCAGATTCTGCCGAACTATTTGCCTATTATTCTCAGATGTATGCTATTTGGGGCGATTTAGTTGGGCTATTTAGAACTAAGTAAGAATTAAACACTTGGAAAGTGAAATTAGTTCGATCATTTCGGACTAACTGGTGAAAGGTCTGATGGTGGGTCTGGTGACTGCCCCCGCCTACCTGAACACCTACTGCCTGAACACGTCCGCATCAATATGCGGCACTTGGACACGATACAAATTAATAGGAATCTCTTTGTCATTGGGATTAGGCTTTGTGTACGGACACAGATTTGGGGATCAAGTGGATGCTCAGCAGGAATTGGTCGAGGAACTACCTATTTACATTGAGCCTTAGCCACTTTTGAGTTATGATGGGAGACGATGTTTTTTTTATATTCTACGAGATTATAAATCCAATTAAGATAAGTGAGATGATGGATGATGACGAAACCCAAAGATTTAAACTATAGCATGCCAGCAGAGTGGACAGAGCACGAGCGTACCTTTATTTCATGGCCTGTTCAAGCATCGATGGTTTACCCAGAGGATCACGCAGTTGTGTCCAAAGGGTATGCGGATCTAGCCAAAGCCATTGCTGAATTCGAACCTGTAACCGTGATCGTTAACCCATCTGATGCCGAGCAAGTGAAGGCGATGTTTACGGAGTCTAACGTAGATTTCCTTGAGATCCCTCATAATGACGCTTGGTTCCGCGATAATGGTCCAACTTTCGTGTTGAACGAGCAGCAAGAAATCGCAGCAGTCAACTGGAAGTTCAACGCCTGGGGCGGCAAATACGCGCCTTGGGATCTCGATGATAACGTAGCTCCACAAATCGCGGAGCACCATGGTGTGAAACGTTTTGACGCTCCGATCGTCATGGAGGGCGGTTCCATCCACGTGGATGGGGAAGGTACTCTTTTGACTACCGAAGAATGTTTGCTGAACACGAATCGCAACCCGGATCTAAGCCGCGAGGAGATTGAGGGGCTTGTCCGCGATTTCGTGAACGTAGAGAAAATCATCTGGCTGAACAAAGGGCTGGACGGCGATGAGACGGACGGTCACGTAGATAACATTGCTTGCTTCGCAGCTCCAGGCAAAATCATTTTGCAAGTGTGCAACGATCCTTCGGATGCCAACTATGCGATTACACAGGAGAATTTGGAGATTCTCCGCAACGCGAAGGACGCTAAAGGTCGCTCTTTTGAAATTATTCAGATTGAGCAGCCTCCGCTTACTTTCTTTGAAGAGCAGCGCTTGACGCTTAGCTACTTGAATTTCTATTTTGTGAACGGCGGCATTATTTTGCCGGTGTTTGGCGGGACATCAGAGGAGACGGATCGCAAGGCGATTGAAGTTCTTCAAGCTGCGTTCCCAGACCGCAGAATCCGTACGATTAACGGTATGTCCATCATTAAAGAAGGCGGCAATGTTCACTGCACAACGCAGCAAATGCCAGCTAGCAAGAAAGGGTGATTCCATTGAGAAAAGTGACTGTAGCAGCCACACAAATGAGCTGTTCCGATAATATAGAAGAAAACATCGCCAAAGCGGAGAAATTGGTACGCGAAGCCGCGGCGAAGGGCGCACAAATTATTTTGATTCAAGAGCTTTTTGAGACGCCGTACTTCTGCCAAAAAGAAAAATCCGACTACTACCGCTACGCGACGGAGCTCGAGACAAACAAAGCGATCAATCACTTCCGCGAGATCGCCAAAGAACTACAAGTCGTACTTCCGATCTCCTTTTATGAGAAAAAGAACTACGCTCGCTACAACTCGCTTGCTGTTATCGATGCCGATGGTTCGGTGCTCGGCACGTACCGCAAAAGCCACATCCCTGACGGTCCGGGGTATGAGGAAAAGTTCTATTTTAACCCGGGAGATACCGGCTTCAAAGTGTGGAAAACACGCTACGCCAAAATCGGCGTCGGCGTATGTTGGGACCAATGGTACCCGGAAGCTGCTCGCGTCATGGCGCTGATGGGGGCAGAACTGTTGTTCTACCCAACGGCTATCGGCTCTGAGCCGCAGGATGGCTCCATTGATTCGAAGGATCACTGGCAAATGTGCATGCGCGGTCACGCGGCGTGCAACTTGATGCCGGTTATTGCCTCGAACCGGATTGGTAAGGAAGAAGATGAGGATTCCAGCATCAACTTCTACGGTTCTTCCTTCATTGCAGGCCCGCAGGGCAATTTAATTGAAGAAGCTGGACGTGACGAGGAAACGGTTCTCGTTGCTGAGTTTGACTTGGATCAGCTGGAAGTTCAGCGTATCGAATGGGGTATTTTCCGCGATCGTCGTCCGGATCTCTATAAGAAAATCGCTACTTACGATGGTGAGCAGGTGTTTTAATTGCTCATCCCGTTGTTAAAGGGGCTTTTGCTAGGTTTTTCGATCGCAGCACCGGTGGGCCCTATCGGGATCTTGTGTATGCGCAGGACCTTAACGTTAGGTCGCTTGCATGGCTTTCTGTCAGGGCTAGGCGCAGCCACGGCTGATGCCATTTATGGTTTTATCGCTGGCTTCGGATTGACGCTGATCACCAGCTTCCTGTTGGATCAGAAGGTGATCCTGCAGCTGGTCGGCGGTCTGTTCCTCATCTATTTGGGCGTGCAAACCTTCCGCTCGAAGCCTGCTGCTGAGGCCGCTAAAGCAACAGGGGACACGATGATCAAATCGTACGCGTCTACGTTGCTACTCACGATCACGAATCCGATGACGATTATGTCGTTCGTCGGCGCCTTCGCGGGTCTAGGGCTTGGCGGTAGCAGCGATGCAGGTTTCTCGCCAGCGATCGCTTTAGTGATCGGTGTCTTCACAGGCTCCGCGCTGTGGTGGCTGTTGTTGAGCTTGTTAGTTGGACTGTTGCGGGAGCGGCTCAAAGGAGCGGCGTTCCTATGGATCAACCGCATTTCAGGTGCGATGTTATCCGTGTTTGGTTTGTTTGCAGTTGTGGGGCTACTCTTTCGGGGGTAGCTTTTTTTGTGTTATATTGGTTTTTTATGGTTAACCATCCAACTTAACGGAGAAAGAAGGTCTGTCCATTGTCATTGTTTCAACGTTGTGCCTTCTGGCTTATGGTGCTTAGCGTTATCGTTTGCGTCTGCGATGGTGCAGGGTTCGGATTGGCGAATCTATGGATAAGACTGACGCCGCCGATAAGCTTGCTTGCAAAGGTGGATGCCTTGGATCAAGTGTTATTTGACCGCATGAATACAACGAAATGGCCGGGGAGCAGTGCGTTGCTGCCTGTAACCTATTTCACTTATGTGATCTGCGTAGTGATGTATGGGATGATTGGCTTGGTGGTGGATGGGTTCATTCATAAATGGGGGAAGATGCGTGCCGAGATGCGAGGGAAAAGGTCTGTCTAAGTGTGCATGATGGATTCATTTATTTGGATGAAAAAAGGAAAATGTTGGATTTTTGCCGAATTGACATACATACAAGTTAGAGGAGGCTTCCCTACATGATTAACGATATATTTACCGCAGCACGCACAGGAGACGCAAATCGTATCAAGGCGTTACTAAACTCGGATCTTACGCTTGCCAATGCTGAGAACAGTGAGGGCCTTACCCTATTGGGATTTGCAGCACATTTCGGTCAGAGTGAAGTAGTTAAGCTGCTTCTGGAAAATGGTGCGGTTGTGAATGCCGTATCTCATTCCAAAGTGAGTTACATCCCATCCAATACGGCACTTCACGCGGCTATTGCTGGCGAGCGGAACATGGAGGTCATACAATTGCTGCTTGCTCACCGAGCAAATCCGACGATCATGGATAGCAATGGACATACAAGTTTACATGTAGCGGCTTTCCATAAGGATAGTACAGCGATCATTTCCCTGTTGCTCGATCATGGTGCGGATGTTCATGCGAAGTCAGAGGACGGCGTCTATGCGATTGATCTGGCTCAAGAGCAAGGACATACTGCGGTGATAGCGCTCTTAAGAGAGCATGGAGCAGTAGGATAAACGAGTACGTTAGCGATCATACAGGGTCAATGAAGGACATTCAGCTAGCCAGCTAGCCCATTACAGAATGTCCTTTTTGGCTTGAAGTTTTTTATTGGCAGCGACTAGTCGGTATAAACTAGCTACAAGCAGGCCCATCAGAGGTATATATAGGATGAGTAAGGGATAGAAGAAAGCATTGTCGATGTTGATCATGATAATTGGGATTTGAGCGGCAGTTACGGCAGTAAATACACCGAGTAGTCGTTTATTCCGATCGATCATGGAGTCAATGTCGGTAAAAATTTCAGGCTTTACCTCTTGATAGGTTTGTCTCCAGATATACCAGCCGGCTCCGCTGTAAATTCGGTCCCATCCCGTGTCCTCAAAAATACTAGTGTAGTTGGGGTCTACTTTCATTTGATAGTCTACGCAATAGCTCATTTTACGTGGAGCACCTTTCTTAAAATGAAAGCGCAGGCCATTCCAATTGACACGTTGTAAATGCCAACCTTGTGCCTCCATATTCTCGAGCCATGCAGAAATGAGTTCTGATTGTGAACCGTCCCACCATTTAAACACTTTCTTGGTCTCATTCATCGAAAGATCCCTCTACTTTCTTCGCATTTTCGTATAACTCCGTGATTCTGGCGATCTCGAGCTTAAGCAGTTCTTTCCCAGATGGGGTAATGCAGTATAGCTTACGACGTTCTTCTTCAGCTACTGCCTGAATTAGACGATCCTTCTCCATCCGTGATAAGCTGCCATAAATCGTTCCAGGACCTAAGTGAATTCGACCGTGCGTCAGCTCCTGAACAAATTGTATAATGCCGTAACCATGCCGGGTTTCAGTCAGGGAAAGCAGAATGTAGTAGGCGGTTTCAGACATCGGTAAATACTGACGGTAGAGCTTTTCACTATCCATAAATGCACCTTTTTCTTATATCAGGGTATGTTGTATCATGTCTCGCTATATCGTGTTGTGATATATCATGAGATGAGTATATCACCGCGCGATATAGAGTGCAATAGGCATATGCAAAAAAGCTGGATACCAACTTGGGAATTCTTTTATGTTAAGATTCAGGTACACGGTCCAACAACTAAAGTGAACAGTAGAAGGAGCAAATACACGATGAGAAAAATCGTAGCAGGACTATTCATGTCATTGGATGGAGTTATCGACTCGCCTGAAAACTCGCCGAAAAAGTGGGGTAATGGCGCAATCATGGAGCGTATCGCGGAAGGTGTGGCGAAAGCGGATGCTGTCCTCTTGGGGCCGCAAACGTATCAGTTTCTGGCGCAATTTTGGCAGCACCAAAGCAATGATGCGCCTATGGCGAATTTCTTGAACAACTCACCGAAATACGTGGTCTCGGGGAAACTCGATTCACTGCATTGGCAGCCAGCGACGCTAATACGGGGGGATTTTGTCGAAGAAATAAGGAAGCTCAAACAGCAGCCTGGCCAGAACATTCAGGTTCCGGGCAGTCCGACACTCGTTAAATCGTTGCTGCGCGAAGGGTTGCTGGATGAGCTTAACCTCAACATATGCCCTGTGGTGGTTGGATTCGGCACACGTCTTTTCGACGGGATTGAGGAGCTAATCAACCTGAAATTGATTGACTCCAAAGGCTACAGTAACGGCGTTGTAGCTGTGAGCTATCAGATTGTGAGAGCTAGCGAATAGAAGAGCGTGTAACTATTTAAGCTTCTGTGCGGATGAAAGACTTAGCAGCTGACGTCGTTCTTTGCTCTTTTAGCATAAACACAATATTCATAAGTCCAAAACCGAAGAAGCAAACCCAAGGAAGGCCCTGCCAGCCGAGGGCATTACCTAGGTCATATAAGTAACCGCCGCCGACGTTACCAATGATGGCCCCGATAGAAAGAGCGAAGCTGTTAAAGCCAAAGTAGCTGGCAATTTGATCATTTCCGGCATAGTCGGAAACCATGGTGTTCATCATAGGCTGTAGAAATACTTGTCCAATCATGAAGGCTATCACTCCAGCGTAAATTCCCCACATGCCTCCCAGCATGCCCATTGTGAATAAACCGCCTGCCAACAGCAACGTACCTAACGACATCACGCCAAAGGGCTGCAGCTTTTGGTTACCTAATTTGGACAATGGCACTTGCAGAAGGACCATGACAATAGCGCCACAGCTGTAAATGAGTCCGATATTCGCATCGCTGGCAAGCTGATGTACTCGAAACGGAACAGCTATATATAGTTGAGTGACAAGGGACCACGAAATCATCGTGAAAATCATAAAACGTCGAAAAGGACGATTGCTCAGTACATTTTTCATTTGTGACCAGATACTTGTGTAGGCCTTGCGAGATTGCTCACTCTGGATAGCTGGCAAGAAGAAGAGGCTAAAGAAAAAGGAAAATGCGAAAATAAGGGCAGCAGCCATACTCACATATTTGAAATGAAAGCCCATAAGTAATGCACCTACAACAGGACCTACAACGAATCCCATATTGCTTAACATTTCGCGAATCGAATAAATCGTAATGCGGTTACTCGAAGTAGATAATGCCGCATAATAAGCATAGCTGGCTGGGTTGAATAGCGATCCGCCTAAACCAGAGAAGAAACAAGCTATGATAAAGCCAGGGATGCTATCGACGAAACCGAACATACCAAAACCAAAGGTACGGATAAACAAACCAATCAGAATGGTACGCTTATACCCGAGTTTGTCAGCCAAAGTCCCGCAAAGAACGGAAAGCCCTTGTTGGCTGAAGCTGCGAATCGCTGAAATGATCCCAACCATGCTGACTGTCAACAGGATGTCGTTTAATAGATAAGAGGCAAGCAACGGGATCATCATATAAAATCCGACCGCCATGCTGAAGGTATTCATGAACATAACCCAGAAGGGTAGCCGAATGGATGTGATTTTATTCCAGATGGATGACATAAGTAAAACCTCATTTCTTGCTGTAAGATGTCGATTTCAACACCATACAGGATGAGGGATTATTTGTATAGGGATATTCTTTGGATGGACTTGGGTAAAAGTTAGATATACAGAAACGAAGACTTCTTGTGTGAGATCAGTGTAAAATAAGGGTATATACGGGTATACAGTGAATGAAGATGAATGGAGTGGTCGCCAAATGAATGTGTCCAAATATGAAAAGTATTTCTCAATTGACGGCTTTTGGTCCAAGTTGAAAAAAGGTGCCAAAAAAGCTGGCGGTAAAGTGATTTATATGGGTTTACTGCTCTTTTATGCATTGGATAGTCCGAAAACGCCGCTGCGCGCGAAAGTTCAGATCTACGGTGCTTTGGGGTATCTCATTTTGCCGCTGGATCTCATGCCAGATTTGCTGCCCATTGTTGGTTATGTCGATGATTTAAGTGCGCTGGGCTTTGCGTTGGCGGCTGTGTCGAAGAGTATTGATGATGAGGTTAGACGCAAAGCGAAAAGTAAGCTGAGGGATTTTCTCGGTGATGATGCCGTTAGCAGCAAGGACATTATTGATATTGATGGTCATGTTGTGGAGGAGCAGGGGAAGGCGAAGGAGTAGGGGAAGCTACGCCCTCGTTTAACTGGAAAATATGTAGTTATTTTCGGAGAATCTGCTGGTTCTGCTGAAGACGAGCCGAATTAACTACTTATTTCACTAAAATCGTGGAACAGTCCAGAATTAACTGTACTTTTTCCAGCTATTCGTCGGATAGGGCACCGCAGGTGAAGCGAATAGACAAATAACCGACGAATAGAAAACTCGTCGGTTATTTGCTGTGCAGCTATTTTGCGGCAATACAGAGTTTAAACCTTTAACAACCAGCCAAACGTGTCTGGCAGTTTGCCACTCTGAATTCCTGTAATTGTCGTGTACAGACGCTCCACAAGCTCGCCGATCTCGCCATGGTTCACGACCATCGGTGTACCGTTCCACAGCAGGCTGCCAATTGGCGATACTACCGCAGCGGTGCCAGTGCCGAAAGCTTCTTCCAGCGTCCCATCCGCATGCGCTTTTACGAGGTCATCGATTGATATTTTCCGCTCAGAGACGGGGATGCCCCACTCTTTCAGTAGGTGGATGATACTGCCACGCGTGATTCCCTCTAGAATGCTGCCGCTAAGGCTAGGCGTGATGACTTCTCCGCCAATTTTGAAAAAGACGTTCATACTTCCAACTTCTTCCAGGTACTTCTTCTCGATAGCATCGAGCCATAGCACTTGTGCGCAGTTATGCTCTTTAGCCAACATTTGTGCCTTTAGGCTGGCAGCGTAATTGCCTGCTACTTTGGCATTGCCTGTCCCGCCTTGCACGGATCGCGCATAATAGCTTTCCACAAGGATGTTAATCGGCTGCAGGCCTTCCTCATAGTAAGCGTCTACTGGCGACATAATGATAATAAAGGAGTAAGTAAGAGATGGGCGGACACCTAGCACGCCTTCCGTTGCAATGATGAACGGACGGATGTACAAAGAGGAGCCTTCCTTCTTCGGTACCCATGCGGCATCGAGGTGAACTAGCTCTTGAATAGCACGGACAACGAACTCTTCGTCCAATTGCGGGATACTGAGTCGTTCGCTAGAACGATTTAAACGCTTGGCATTTTGATCGGGACGAAATAAAACAACTTCATCACTCTCCGTGCGAAATGCTTTCATCCCTTCAAAAACAGCTTGCCCATAGTGGAAAACCATCGCAGCAGGGTCATGTGAAATCGGACCGTAGGGAACGATGCGCGGATCGTGCCAGCCTTGACCTTCTTCGTAATTCATAATAAACATATGATCTGTAAAAAGTTTGCCAAACCCCAGATTCTCTTTCAAATTTGGCATAGGCTTACCACTTTGATTTTGTTCGATGCGAATGTTTCCGTACATACGTTGTGCCACCTTTCCTATTGAGGGTACTCACAATCTTTTACCCTTAACTATAGAAAATTCGCAATCATTGATCAATTGCTATTTATCAATTACTATCATAGTTAATAGCTATGATCGGGGGGCGTCAGGTGGATTATCGGTTATTGGTGTATTTTTTGGCGGTATGTGAGGAGCTCCATTTCACAAAAGCAGCAGAAAGGCTGGGCATTAGCCAGCCTACCCTTAGTCAACAGATCCGGTTGTTAGAGGATCGGGTGGGGTCGCCGCTTTTTCAGCGCATGGGTAAAAAAGTGTATGTGACCGAAGCCGGCGAGATTCTGCGCAAGCATAGTCGCAACATTTTTCACGAGCTGGAGCAAGCTCAGATGGCGATGAATGAACTTCAAGGGATGCAGCGCGGGCGATTGCGGATCGGCTGTTCGGGCAATCATTTGCTGACGGCGACGATCATGACGTTTCATGCTAAGTATCCGAAAATCGAGCTATCGGTGATGGAGCTGGCTACCGAGGAAACCAAGGAGAAGCTGCTGAGCAATGAGTTGGATGTGGGCGTTGTTTTTTTGCCTGAAGAGGATGAGCAGCTGCGATGTGTGCCGTTGTATCAAGAGAAGCTTCAACTTGTGGTGTCGGCTCAGCATGCATTTGCTCAAGAACAGGTGAGGGAGATCAGGTTGGCGGAGTTGACCGAGATTCCGATTGCGATGCTGCAGCAGAAGTTCTATGTTCGGCAAATGATGGATGATTGCTGCGCACAGATCGGTCTTGCTTGGAAGCCGATCGTGGAACTTTCCACACTCGAATCCCTGCTGCAAATGGTGAAAAACCATGTCTGCGGTGCGATTTTGCCACAATCCTATGTGGATGGCATGGGGGCTCAGATGCGTGAGCAGAAGCTGTGCGCGATTCCGATTATCGATCCCGTTCCGCAGAAGGAAGTCGGTATTGTGTATCGGAAGGATATGTTTTTGTGTAAAACGATGGATACGTTCGTGAAGCAGGTTATTCAGGAATTTGCGTAGCGTAAGGGCGTAAGGAAGAGTGAGGTAGGGCAATGGAACAAGTGAGCAATGAACATATTTATGTATTTGCCTGTCATGAGGATGAACAGGCGTTGTGTCAATTGGAGCTGCACACGTTATTGGGCGCAGATGCTGTGATTGGTGCGCGCTACGCCGTCAGCGCGCGTAAGGTAGAGCCGAGCCGCAGCCCGTTTTTGAAGCTGCGGATGGATGTTGCTTTTGAGGCCGGCAGTTTGCTGGAGCTGGCCTCTGACCTTCAGACGTTGACCGTGCGCGGCGCAACGTTCAAGGTCGTGTTCGCGGAGACGGACACGGCGGTCAGCTATGACCGCCAGCGCAGCGTCGAGCGCGAACTGGGGCTGGGGCTGCGCGGCAAGGCCGAGATGCGCAGGCCGGAGCAGTACTTCGCCGTGACGGAGCTGGGTGGCCGATGGTTGTTCGGCGAATGCAGCTACGGCGAAGCCGTGTGGCTTCAGCATCAGCAGAAGCCACAGAACTACTCCACCGCCCTCGGAACGCGCCTCGCGCGGGCGGTGGTGAACATCGCCGTGCCCGAGGTGGCGGGCACGCGGGTCATTGACCCGTGCTGCGGCATGGGCACGGTGCTGGTGGAGGCGATGTCGATGGGGATCGACATCGTGGGCTACGACATCAACCCGCTGGCCGTACGCGGCGCGCGGGTGAATCTGGACCACTTCGGCATGCCGGGGGTGGTCCAGATCGCGGACATGCGGACGCTTGTTCCGCATGCGGCGGCCCTGTCAGGCAGTCCAGAGCCCATCTACGATGCGCTGATTTTGGACATGCCGTATAATCTGTGCTCCGTGCTGCCGGAGGCCGAGAAGCTGGACATGCTGCAAACCGCCCGCCGGTTAGCGCGGCGCGCGGTCATTGTAACGACAGAGCAGATCGACCCGCTTTTGACCAAAGCTGGCTTCCACATCGATTCACGATGTATGGTTAACAAGGGGAATTTCAGCCGACAAATTATTGTCTGCGTCTAGCCTATTTTAGTACATCATTTTCCCAAGCGGGCCGTCTTCAGCAATGATATCCTGGAGTTCATACACCGAAATCGGGAAGTAAAGGAAGCCATACACGTAAGCGGCTAGCTCGTAGAGTTGAAAATAAACAACCAGTGATTTATCCGCTATATAGAAGTCTTGATTAGGTCGAATGCCTGTAAACTCAACCAACAATGGAATTTCGCGTCGTTTGATCTCGGCGGCAACGATATCACTAATTCTTTTGACGTAATCGCTGCCTGGTTTAAATAACTGGCTTAGCGTATAGCTTTGCCCAGTTTCCGTGCTGAACGTCAATGATTGTTGGATGGTCATTCCGTGAGCGCCGCCAGAGAAAGCATAATTGAGCAACGATAAGCTCAGCACGCGACGTTCATTCGTTTTGATTTCATAATAAGCGGTCACATCGGTTTCTGGATTCTGTGGAAATCCCTGATCATGCAGCTGCTTGTTGACGGCATCGACAATGGTTGTATTGATTTTATGCTGAACTAGCGGGGTATTCATATGAATAACAGCGGGGTACAACAGGTTTAATTTGCTCTTTAGCACTTTATAGGTTTGTATACTAACGGGTTGGTGTTCCAATTCTAAGTCCTGATCCATGTCTCTCATGTTTCATCATCCCTACGTTTTTGCTACACCATATTCCAAAGATGGGCGTTTGGTTCAATGAATGAGACCAATTCGTGCCATTGTCAAAGAAAAAGAGCTTCCCCTGCATCGCGATTAGCGTGAGGGAAAGCTCTTTATTTGATACGGAACTGAACCGAATTATTCCTGTGAGGTGTTTTCCTCATCATTCGCATCGGATGTTGCACTTTGCAGCGCAGCAGACAATTCCTCTACCTGTTGTTGGGATTGGCTGTCTTCAGCATTTGCCTGAGCCGCATTAATGGCATGACTTACTACGTCGTCATTACTGTTCGTTGTTGACATGGTACAATCACCTCCTTCGCGTTTTCGCCAGAAATCCGGCGTCGTAAACATAAGCTAAGATTCAACCAACTAAGTATTCTTCGAGTAGAGGGAAAATATGCAAAGGGAATGCAAGTTTTTCTCACTGACGTTATTCCAAAATACCTGTATTCAGAATCTTGACCTTCACTTGTGGTTGAATAGGGAGGGTCGGATACTGCTCGCGCCACCAGTCGATGCCGCCAAACAGCTTGGGATGATAGGCGGACACCTCGTGTCCAAGCTGCAGATAATCGCAATTGGTCTTCTGCAGGATTGCCATCACGTTAGTTACTTTTGGGATAAGACTAGCTGTGATTTGCTTTTCTAACTCGGCGAGCATGTCTTTCGTATGTCTCTTACTCTCAAATCCAGCTTCAATGAGTTTAAGATCTAAATCTAACGAGATTTCAATGTCATGAAGACGGCCGTCCCTAGGGTGAATATGGAAATCGCGATGGGCGTTCTGTATTAGTGCAGTATAGTGCTTTCCGTCCACATTACCTGTGATAAGTTGATTTTTACCAGATGTACCATCCAGGAGCGTGGCTATGAGGGTATTATCATCATCGAGATTGACGCCCGTATATCTTCCGTCTCGAAATAAAGCGGTACCTGCGAGTCGAACGCCGTTCTCGTAAGGTTCCAACCGATTGAGTGCAAAGTCGTTAAGGAACCCCGCTCCTCCAAGGATATACTGAACTATCTTATTCAAGGGGATTTTGCCCCTCTTCTTATCATCTTCCAATAAACCTACAAGATATTCCGATAAGGTCTGATCATTTATTTTTTTCTTACGCAGCAGCGTAGTCAGATCGCCGTCATACACAGCCAGATAGCCGTACAAAGGATTGGCTATGAATTGGCTGGTACTATTGAGATAGTTCAGCGGCTGATCTTTGGCGAATGCGGTGCTTATCAGAAATAGCCGGGTTTCTAGCACAGTAAGAATGCCAGGAAATTCTTTATTTGTTTTATTCACAGCGTCATAGATGCTATCGCCTGTTGATTCCACGAATACGTTGTTCGGATTGCCTCCTCCTAGATTGGCATTCTGAAGCGAGGAAATAACACAGCCGACCTGTAGTTGCTTGCTGTCACCAGCGTAATCTAAGCCGATGACATCGACAAAGAGCAGCTTCTTCAGTTGTGACTGATCCCAGCAACCTGTCAGCAGTAAGCAGATGAGTAGCGCTGTTACCACTTTTTTCATGTCTCGTGCCTCCTCGTACCGCGTATCCCAGAAATAATGAGCAGAACAACCGGTAGAGCGACGACCAACACGATGGATATCATATCTTGAATCGTAGCAATTTGCAGAATGTCATTAAGCTTCGTCAAGAAGAAACCTCCAAGTAGACAGAGAGCGACTATCATCCATGCCCAAATAACCTGTTTACCCAAGCCACGGGTGCGTAAGTGCAGGAATGCTTTGGCAGCCATGAAGAAATAGGTATATATCGTTGCCGATACAATGCATACATAGAAAATCAGGAATAAGATATCAATGCTCTGTAAGATGTCAACACGATAATTTTTTAATATAAAAATTATCGGTTCCGGAATAACCTCCAGCTGTTTTAAGTTGAACTTCATGGAGCAGATCAGGCACACGGCAATATAAAATACGGTAGTAGCAGCATTCGCTAATGTCATCGAAAGCAGTACCTTTTTTTTACTATCTGACTGTACATAGGGGTAAGCATAAAGAAGCAGCTCATAACCAACGTAAGAACTGAAGGCAGAATAGGCACCTTTCAGAAGCGGGTACCAACCATTGGGAAGAACAGGCAACAAATTTCTCGCATCAAGGCCGTAAATTCCGCTAAATACGATGAGCAAAAAGCTGATGTAAGCGAAGACCATAAAGGTTTGTGAAATATTAGCAAGCTGCCTGAGTGTTGACGTAGCTGCATAGCCGCACACGAGGAGAAGCATAAGAATAAGAACCCACCTAGGCGTGAGTTGAAAGAGCCATCTTTTTAAGATGTCACTATAAAGTAGTGTTAACAAAAATCCAGAAAAGGCGTAATAGCATCCCAGCAATAAATTAATGCTGGCTCCAATTGGTTTCCCTACAATTAGTGGGATGTAGGCGTAGAAGTTAAGCTTAGGGTAGCGACTGCCAAGCCACCAGAGGATCGTGATGCCTGCTTGTGAGGCCAGTCCAGCTAGCAAGACAGCTAGCCATGTATCGTGGCCTGCAGTTCCAGCTTCCACATGGGGCAGTGACAATACTTCAATTCCGAGCTGAACCATAATAACAAGCGAAATCAGCTGTCTCCTTGTGATGGTTTCTTCCTTCATTGGCGTTTCCAACTCCTTGGATTCCTTAACCTTGTGCGATTGCTTGAAATCGACTCTATGGGGCGTTTAAGTAATCCCCAGATGGGGACTCGAAACAGCGTATCCTTCGTATCGCGTAAGGAGAACGGCGGTGTAAAGTAAGGGAGTCCCATTGTTGTCATTTGGCATAGATGAATGCAAATCATCATGAAGAAGAACGCGAGTCCAAACAAGCCGAACAACGCGGAAAGAAGGAGCGCCGGATAGCTTAACAGGCGAACTGCACTACTCATTTCGTAAGAAGGCAGGACAAAGGAGGCCAAGCCTGTTAGAGCAGTAACGATAACGATCGTATTAGAAACTAAGTTAGCCTGCACGACGACTGTTCCGATGACGATACCACCTACGACGCCAATGGTTTGGCCGACGGGACTCGCTAGCCTAATGGTTGCTTCTCTTAATATCTCAAGCATGAACATCATGGAAAGTGCTTCGAGTACGGGCGGGAACGTGACGTATTTCAGAGAGCTCTGAAGTGTATTCACGAAATTAATTGGCAACAGTTGTGGGTTGAAGGCGCTGACAGCCACATACAAGGCGGGCAGGCCAATCGTAATGAACAGGCAGCATATGCGCAAGAGGCGAAAGAACGTACCTATCAGCCAACTTACTTGATAATCATCAGGACTTTGCAGGAAAGACCAGAACGTTACAGGCATAATAATGGCATCTGATGACCCAGCAGTTCCGATGACAACCTTCCCCTCCATCAGATAGGAACGCGCACGATCAGGCCGTTCTGTAATGAGAAGTTGTGGAAATAGACTGAATTTCTTCTCCCGAATCATTTCGTCGATAAATCCTGGCGCTTCGACATAATCAATGTCAATGCTAGTTAGCCTTCTCTCCAGCTCATCGACGATCGCTGTTGTGGCAATCGACTTGATGTACATCACAGCGACTTTCGTTCGCGAAAGCCGTCCAATCGTGTATGTTTTTACAACGAACTCTGTAGAATTAATTAATTTGCGCATCAGATTAATGTTGGTATCTAAATTCTCGATGAAAGCTTCGTTTGCTCCGCGTAAAACGCGTTCATTAATTGGAATATTAACGGAGCGTTCCTTCTTCAAGTCAACACCTAGGAGGTAAAGCTTACTGTCTCCGCCTGGATAGAGTACAATTTTACCGTACAATATGGCTTGAACCGCTTCTTCCCAATTTTCAGTTTCAGCATAGTCGAGAATGGATACCACTTCGCGAATACCTTCTTGAGGGCGGAGAAGCAGTGGTTTTAGAATGAATTCTTGAACGAGGGACAGATCGACAAGCGATTCGAAATAGAACAGTTGAAATAACGCTCCTCCTATAAGCAATTCTTTCGATTGAAAGTCGCTTTGTTCAGAGAAAATGTGTTCGAAATAGGCCTCTGCTGCTTCGACCGGCGGATTTTGTTTCACGCGTGTCCCCTCCTCATCATCAGATCCCCTTACTTTCTCCTGTAATTCCAAAAATATGTAATTGTCATTGGGAGGGTGTTCAATGGATGGTTCTACATTTTCCTATAGGTGTTACCTATAAAGTGTACATAATTTATGTATTTCACAAATAGTGTTAGGAGGCACATAATAGAAGAAAATGGAAAGTGAGTGAGTGCAAAATGGGGAAATCATTCGAGGCACTTCTGCCGGAACACGTGGCGTTCATCGCCAAGCAACATATCTTCTTCGTTGGTTCAGCACCATTATCAGCGGAAGGGCATGTCAATATTTCACCGAAGGGGCACGATGTGCTGCGCATCCTATCGGCCAATCAAGTGGCCTATCTAGATTTGACTGGAAGTGGCAATGAAACCAGCGCTCATCTAGCGGAAAATGGCCGCATCACCATTATGTTCATGGCTATCGAGGGACCGCCAGAGATTATCAGGTTGTATGGAAAAGGCCATGTGGTACTGTCTGGATCTGATGAGTGGGAGCAGCTGGCGCCGAAGTTCGAGTTGCTGCCAGGGGTGCGGCAAATTATGGTCATCGATATTCATGAGGTGAAGTCGTCCTGCGGCTTTAGTGTACCGTTCTATACTTATGAGGGAGAGCGTAATACGCTGCAAAAATGGGCGACGAAGCAAGGGGACGAAGGTTTGCTTGCCTATTGGGAGAAGAAAAATATGACGAGTATGGATGGACTGCCAACGCCGATTGGACATAAGTTATCCACAGAGAATAGATGAAGTGGCTCCATGAAGTAATTTCCAATTGATTCGCCATAGGATGCATAATTACATCCAAGTCAGAGGAAACTACTACCAAAAAGGAAGCCATGTTATATGGAATTGACGCAATGGATCCGTGAGAAGCTCCAAGATCGCTTGGATGTGATCTCGCAAAGGATTGAGCAAGACGACTTCATCTGCACAATTTACTATATGATGGATGCGATTGATTTGGAGATGCTGCAAACGCATGTACTGCGTAAGTTGCTGCAGCCCTATCCGGGACGCAGCGACGAGCGTCTCCATAGCATTTTCCAAAGTAACACGTTTTTTTCAGCTGCCTATAACGTTTCACATACGCCAGAAGAAGCGCTAGAAGGATTGTTTAACGGGTATGTCTTACTATGTATTTCTGGTGAGACGGCGGGCGTCGTATTCCCATTTCCTCAAAAAGCGAAGCGAGAAGTGAATGTCTCTGAGAATGAGAAGACGATTCGAGGGCCGAAGGAATCCTTTGTTGAAGATGTATCTACGAACTTGTCACTCATCCGTCAGCGCATCAAAAGCGATAATCTTGTTGTAGAGCAATTTATTATCGGAAGTGAATCACGTACAATCGTTCTTTTGCTCTATATGAAAGGTCGTTGTGACGCTGCACTGGTGCAGCAATTTCAAACGAAGCTTGGGGCAATTCGAACAGACCGCGTTCCAGATAGCAGCTTTCTTGAAGAGTTACTGGACGAAAGGCTCATATCGCCATTTCCGAAAATGCTGAATACAGAGAGACCGGATGTAGTGGTTTCTTCTTTATTTGAAGGACGCTTAGCGCTTTTGACAGACGGAACGCCAAGTAATTTGGTCGCCCCCGCGACCTTATTGTCGTTTATGCAGTCGGCAGAGGATTATTATCAGCGCTATTTTTACAGCAGCTGGATCCGTCTGCTCCGGTACATATTTTTTGCTGTCAGTCTGGTTCTGCCATCAGCGTATGTGGCCATTACGACCTTTCATCCAGAAATGCTCCCTTACAATATGTTGATTTCATTAGCTGCAAGCAGAGATATTGTTCCTTTTCCCGCGATCCTGGAGGCTCTCATTATGGAGGTTACGTTCGAGGTCATGCGAGAAGCGGGGCAGCGCATCCCTACAACGATGGGACAGACAATCTCTATTGTTGGGGCTATTGTCATAGGCGAAGCAGCCGTTCAGGCTGGCATCGTGAGTGCACCCATGGTCATTATCGTGGCTCTCACAGGGATTTCTTCCTTTGTTGTGCCGCATTTCTCACTTACCTTGACGGTTCGATTCCTACGGTTTGCGCTATTATTCATATCGGCGATATTTGGGCTTCTCGGACTATTGATTGGGGTCTTTTTTATTTATATTCATTTGTTGTCCATGGAGTCTTATGGCACACCGTATCTATCTCCGTTCATTCCTTTTAAGTCGGAACAGATGAGGGATGCCGCTGGCCGATTTCCTTGGACAAAATGGATGGGCAAGAAACGACCTTGATCCATCAAGGAGGGGCTGCAATGTTGCCAAAAATAAAGCGTATGATTGGCATGCTGGTGCTTATCACGGCGATTCCAATAGGATTAACAGGCTGCTGGTCCAAACAAGAGCTCAATGACCGAACCTTCGTATCAACGATGCTTGTTGATCTAAATGAGGATGGGCAGACGGAAGTCTCTACGTTATTCATGCTGCCGAACCGCATATCAAATGGACTCAATTCGAATAGTGTTAATCAAAAACCGTATGTATCGATTTCGGGCAAAGGCTCGGATGTCGCAGAAGCGCTCCAACATATTCAAGCGGAGTTACCTAGATCGGTTACGTGGGGACAAATGCAAGTTATCGTCATTGGCGATCGTTTTGCAAGGGCGGGCTTGACCCCTTTGTTGGATCATTTGATTCGTGCAACGGATTTCAGATTGCCCATCTATGTGTTTTATTTCAATGGCCTCGCCAGAAATTTAGCGAAGTTGGAATCTGTATTTGAACGTTTCCCCACTGAGATCTGGCGAGAATCAGCGCATACAAAGCGAGTTCCCCCAATCCGAATCCGAGACTTATTATATGCACAATGGAATAACTTGGGCGACTCATATATTCCAGAGTTAACTTTGCGTGATCTTAAGCTGCTGACAGAAGCCAAATCTGTGAAGTGGTCGGGGGTTGGAGGCGCAGCCATTTTGAAAAATGGCGCTGTTACAGGTCGATTTACGAATGATGAAGCGATGGGCATTTTAATGATGAAGAATCGGATTCCGGAGATGATCATTACGGGGGAACTCCCAGATAATAAGGGTGTTTTCAGCGCTAGACTCATTGATGTGAAGCATAGGACGCGAGCGATTCGCAACGGAGACAGGGTCACCTTTCAGGTAACTATTCAAGCAAGAGCAGATCTCATTTCCATTGAATCCAATATGAATTTAAACGCCCCAACGAATATTTCCATCGTGGAGAAGGCTGTGAGCAATCGTATTAGACATCTCATTCAATCTGCGAGTGAGAAGGCGCAAGACCACCAGGCCGATGTTTTTCAGTGGAGCGAATTAGTTAAATATAAATATCCTGGGATGTGGCAGGAATGGTCGGAAAATCCCCGCGAGATGATGTTTACACATACAGATCCTGAATTTCAAGTTCATGTGGTCTTGCGAAGCACGGGGATAAGCCGCTCAGCGAAACTTTGAATTCGAAAGGAGATCAGATTCCAATGTTCTATTTAATTCTGGGTATTGGTTGTATCCTGATCTATCAAATTTCGTTGCTTCGACGTCAATCTGCAAGCTCAAAAGAAAAGAGGCTTGCGCTGTCGGTTACTGGTGTCGCGTTTGTTTTTGGAGCCCTCAGTATTTTCTGGCCGGAGTGGGTAAATCCCAGTCATGCAATCCGTTTGCTATTTGAGCCGCTACAAAGCTTCATTGTTCAAAGATAGGCATTACAGGGAGGCGGCAAGGTGAAGCAACAAGGAACAGTGACAGGACTGCAGTTGGGGGCGATGACCTTTGTGTTCGTGTTTTCTACCACGATTGCCTTTCTCATTAGTCATCTTGCGGGTGCGGTCTCCTTTGACGGTGGATTGTGTATCGTACTTGCCGCGATTTTTGGAACAGCGATTGCAACGCTCAGCCTCAGGTTTGCTCTCCGCCAACCCTCCAACTATTTGGGTGAATACGGAGGGACTATCATAAACAAGTACCTTCACAAAGGTATTTTGTTTCTGATATCGTTCTTTTTTTTACATCTAGCCTCCTATATTCTGCGTGAGTTTACTGACTTCTTCATCCCAACTTATTTGCGGGAAACACCACCTGCTGCTGTTGGTGTACTGGTCATGGTTGCCGTTGCGTCTTTAACCCAATCTGGTGTTTCAACTGTTTTCAGATTCGCACAGGGGTGCTTTTTATTTATTGGCGTGTTGTTTGTATTCAAACCGTTATATTTTCTTACGGCAATGGATACACCCATGTGGTACGAGTTTACGCGTGTTCATGATTGGAAGGCACTGTGGGCACAAACGTATGCCATTATCCCGTGGTATGGGGAATTAATGATGTTCTCTTATATCATTCCAGAGCTAAATACCAATCAAAAAATCCGTAAAGTCATTTGGGTAGGATCCTTGGCGGGTACTTACATACTCCTTGTAGAATTTTTGTTAATAATGTTTTTTTTCGGACCTAAGCTTGCGGCTACGTTAGTATATCCTGCGTTAGAGCTTACGGGATTCCTGCATCTAGGCGACTTTCTACGCAATACTGATGCGCTTATTGTCTCGATCTGGTTCACAGGCTATTTCATTAAGCTAAGTATTATCTTTACGATAGGGACGCTGCTTTGCTCGCAAGCGCTGTCGCTAAGTACTTATAAACCAATTACATTCCCGCTGGCGGCCATTGTCGTCTCCATGTCCCTAATTTTAGCTAAAAACCCTGTAGAATTAGCGGGTTATTTTAATAGCAGCTGGGCAACTTTTGCCCTATTTATCGAGTGTTTGTTCTTTATCTATCCCCTTGTCTTCTGGATAAAAAACGGAAGAGCGCGTAGTAAGGGGCCAGCCCCGAAACCGTGAAGCGGTCTATGGCGCCGATTTCTTTCATACATTTTGAAGGAAAGAAAGGCGTGCGGAGGAGGGGGAACTGCATGACACAAGAAGTGCGAATCTCGTTGCAGGAGGAGCATTTATTTTGGCTGGAAGTGCTGGAAGATCATGCGCACTTTTTGAGGGATTATTTATCTCCAGTGGAAACGAAATGGTGGAAGGAAGCAGAGAAGTTCATTCCACAATTTCAAGATGCTCTTCGTCACGCGAAGGGGTTAGCACCGTCCGAGGGTGCAGATTCACCGACCATGCAAGCCTTCGCTAGAAGCGTGTACCCGCTTGCGGATGCTTATTGCAGACTAGAAGGGCATATGCAGCATTTAAGGCTGTGGAATCGTATTAACCTGAATCTGACGCCCTCTTACTTTAATGGAACCATTAATGAAAACAGAGAATATTTGCGGCAACTCTCGTACTGGATGCAAGGTGTTCCAGCGGCCCCGTTGAGACTAACCGAATTGTTGGATCTCTGGCTGGAGGATCAGCTTGGGCATGCTGTGCTGCTGAATGGGCTGCTGGACCCAGTGGAGATTCCACTTGGCGTAGAGACGGATAAGTTCGCTTCGCTTTTCTCGTCTTATATGACGAAAAATCGTGCCATGCAAGGTTATTTGCGTTTTACACCGCCTGGTTTCCCGGCGGAGATTCGATTCGCAAAGGAAGTACTGGGAACTGTAAAAAAATTCTATGATTTCGTACAGCGAATCGTCGTTCAATATCGAAATGACGAATTATTATCAAAATCGACACTTCGTTTTCTAGAACACCATTTTCCAGAATCCTGCTATTTCATGCGAAAACTCACGGTGTTCATACCGGATGCGCCGCCTCTCGGTCACTGCCCGTTAACGAAGTCATCTATGTTGAACGACTAAGCGAAGTATGCACGTAATGCCGCCGGGGCCTCCCGGCTTTTGCGCGTTGTACTGTCCATTGTCACGCTGGTTACAAGCGCATCTGCGCATAGTTCACCTTGTTGGTTACGAATTTCTTGCTGGAGGACATAGCTGGAATTGCCGATTTTCTCAGGGCGGCAGCTCACTGTCAAATGTTCGCCTTGCTTGCACTCCTTACGGTAATTGATGTTGATATTTACGGTCACGGTCTGCAAGCCTAGGGCACCAAAAGTCTCATAAGATAGCTCGCAGGCTTCATACCATTCTTCACGCCCCCATTCGAGGTACTCCAAATATTTGGCATTATTTACATGGCCGTTCACATCAATCTCCGTGGAACGGACAATGATCGCTAATTTCGTTTCCATAGACGATAGTCTCCTTTCATAAATGACCCTGTCTCTAACAGGGGTAGTCTCTGTATTCCTCATTATAGCTCTAGCTTCTGCTAGTTAACCAGTTGCGACTCATAAGCCTCCCAAATGCGGGGAAACTATATGAGGATTGTTAGATGTTGTTAAAGCGTGGGTATTATTCCTTACGATTCAGATTATGGACAGATAGAGGAGGGTATGTATGACGCAAGAATATCGGATAGAACGGGATACCATGGGGGAAATCAGGGTACCTGTGGATAAGTTGTGGGGGGCACAGACCCAGCGCAGCTTCGAGAATTTCAAAATTGGTACCGAGCGAATGCCGGTGAGGCTGATTAGTGCTTTTGCGCTCCTCAAAAAGGCAGCCGCTCACGTTAACCGTGACCTCGGCGGATTGCCGCCTGAAAAGGCAGAGGCCATCTCACAAGCGGCTGACGAAATCGTACAAGGCCTCTGGAACGATGAGTTTCCGCTTGTCGTCTGGCAGACGGGCAGCGGCACGCAGTCCAACATGAACGTCAACGAGGTGATCGCCCATCGTGGCAATGAACTGATCGGGGAGGGCGCTTCGCGCATCCATCCCAACGATGATGTGAATCGTTCGCAGAGCTCGAACGATACATTCCCGACGGCGATGCACGTTGCTGGCGTCATCGCCGTAGAGCAAGAACTGCTGCCTGCGCTAGAACTGCTGCAGGCAACGCTGTACACCAAGATGTCGGCCTTCGCCGACATCGTCAAGATCGGCCGTACCCACCTGCAGGACGCGACCCCGCTGACGCTGGGTCAGGAGATTAGCGGCTGGTGGGCCATGTTGGAGCAGACGGCGCGTATGGTACGCAGCGCCGTAGACACGATGCGCGAGCTCGCGATCGGCGGGACCGCCGTCGGGACGGGGCTGAACGCGCATCCCGAGTTCGGCGCCCGCGTCGCCGAAGCCCTGACTCGCGAGACGGGCACGCGCTTCGTCTCGGCGGAGAACAAGTATCATGCGCTGACCAGCCATGATCAGATCGTTTACGCCCACGGTGCGCTTAAAGCACTGGCGGCGAACTTAATGAAGATAGCCAACGATGTGCGGTGGCTATCGAGCGGACCCCGCTGCGGAATCGGTGAAATCACGATTCCAGAGAACGAGCCCGGCAGCTCGATTATGCCGGGCAAGGTCAACCCCACGCAGAGCGAAGCGATGACGATGGTCGTGTGCCAGGTGATGGGCAACGATGCGTCCATCGGCTTCGCCGCTAGCCAAGGCAATTTCGAGCTGAACGTGTTCAAGCCCGTCATCATCCACAACTTCCTGCAGTCTGTACGACTGCTGGCGGATAGCATGCGCTCGTTCAACGACCATTGCCTCGCAGGCATGGAACCGAATCGCGCGGTGATTCAGCGCAATCTGGAGCAATCGCTCATGCTGGTAACGGCACTCAACCCGTATATCGGGTATGAGAAGGCAGCCAGCATTGCGAAGCAAGCGCATAAGGAAGGGCTGACATTGAAGGAGTCAGCTGTGCGCAGCGGATATTTGACGGCTGAGCAATTCGACAGTTACGTGAAGCCAGCGGATATGGTCCATCCGAAGGCTTAAAGAAGAGTCGGCCCTGCTAGGGAAGGCAACTATCTGTACTATCCCGTTGGCTCAGATGTGCTCGCATGGAAGAGCGTCTGAGCCAACGGGATAGTGTCTATATCTGGCGAGGTATTGACCTTGGGTGTAGGTAGTGGCTGGTTTGAGGTTGGGTAAAGAAAAGGCTGTTTCAAAAAGTCAAAATTGACTTTTGAAACAGCCTCTTCGTCTATCATCGCAAATCTCCGATGTTCCCTCTATCTCCCAATAACTCTCTATTTATCTGAACTATGCTTACTGAATCGGATCCGGAATCATATCCCGTTCCAATAACTCACTATTGGTTTTCATATGCTTCATTTCATTCCCGAGCTTCTTCATCTCGCCCATATCTTGAGCCATAGAGCCATTGTTGGCTTCTTCCAGTGATTTACCAGAGGATCCGTTACAGATCTGTTCTAGCTCAATTAATTTATCCAGCGCAGCTCGTCGGACTTGAAGGGGAACGAATTGGTTGTCTGCGAAATCGGCCTCATGGAAATGCACGGTCGTACTCCCATGCTCTGAAGTTAACGTGGTCAAAGTTAATGGATAGGAAGCTGAGGTAGCGTCATGATAAATATCAAATTTATAAACGGATTTCTCCAAGTATTCGATACGTTCCAACCCGAGATCCGTTAATTGATGATGCAGGGCATGTTTGTCCATCGTGTACAACTCCTTTTTAAGCATTTCAATGTTAGGATGAGCTAGTGTTGATTGTTTTGAAACGTTGTTTTGGCAGCTTGTATAGAGTCGGAGACGAGTTGCTTATTTTCTTTTGCTGTGTCTACAAGGTGCGTGGCTTTATCAGTTACTTTGGTTACCATATCTTCTGTTTTATCGCTAACGGTGGAAACGATATCGTCTGTTTTATCACTCACTTTGGAGACAACCTCTTCGGTCTTATTGCTTAAAGTGGAGGCAATCTGGCTTGATTTGTCCAGCCAAGTTTGATAAGTGCTCCAGAGGTCTTTGCGCAACTTCTCCCCCGCTTTAGGAGCCATTAACAATGAGGTGACCGCACCTACCGCGCCTCCAAGCAATAATCCTACGAAAAATCCGCCTTTGTTTGTTTCGACTGCTTCACTCATGAGTCATCTCTCCTTTAAATTAGGTAGTTGTTGATTCGGCTTATACAGGGATATACCCGTCTGAGCTCTTTTTGAAACAAGTGGAGGGGCGCATATTTGAAATTCTTTATAGGAATGATTGAATAGTTGGCAGTAGGGTATTAGGATAGTAAGGTAAACTACTTACATACGTGTTGTGATTTTTGTTTACCCGAAAGGGGTTATAGGGATGAGTATTGTCATTGTAGACGATAACGCAACGAATTTATTAATCATTGAAAAAATTTTGCTGAAGGCGGGTTATACCGATTTAGTGCTGGTTTCATCCGCTAAAGAGCTATATCAAGTGCTAAATATGGAATCAACAAGTGAAGCTGAAGTGCCTGTCGATTTAATTCTCATGGATATGATGATGCCTGAAATTGACGGCGTAGAGGCTTGTCGGACGATTCAGGCGGAGGAGCGACTGAAGGATATTCCGATTATTTTCGTCACGGCAATGGGGGATTCCAATAAACTGGCTGAAGCGCTGGATGCCGGAGCCTTGGACTATGTCATGAAGCCAATCAATAAGGTGGAACTTCTCGCTCGCATTCGTTCGACGTTGCGATTGAAATACGAGAAAGACTGGCATAAAGAGCGCGATAAACGGATCAAATATGAATTAGCCCTAGCCATGCAAGTCCAGCTTAGTGTACTTAGCAGCCCTCTGAGGGATGATGGCATTCAGATTTCAGCGGTGTACAAGCCATCCTCGGAGCTGGCCGGGGACTTCTATGCTTGGTATCCGATCGCTCCGAATCGGTATGGCATTATTTTACTGGATATGATGGGTCATGGGATTTCGTCCTCATTGGTATGTATGTACATTTACTCTGCCTTGAAGGATACCATTACGAACATTTGCGATCCGGAAGGTGTCATGCAAGAGCTTAATCGGCGAATGAACCAGCTGCATAGATCCGATAATTTAATCAATTATTACTTTACGGCGATCTATATGGTACTGGACACGGAAAGCCGCACGATTGAATATGTGAATGCGGGTCATCCGGCTGGTATTGCCATTTTGGATGGCGAAGTGAAGCTGCTGACCGAAGGCAGCTGTGCGATTGGTTTTTTTGAAGGAATTGAAATGAACAAAGGGTTAATTTCTTACCAAAAAGAAGCTCGCATCGCCTTATTCACCGATGGTTTGACCGAATGGCTCGATAAGGAGGAGTCGGACGGGGTGACTCAAATTATGGCGGGTATGAAGGCTTCGACCTCTCATGATCCTGATCAGCTGATAGAGCGCATCTATCCGTATGATAAAATAGGTTCTCCTCAAGACGACATGTGTTTGGTCATGGTAACTGTTTCATAATTTGCAACAATACGCGCAAGTTTTTTCCTCTAAGGGGAAGAAACTTGCGCGTTTGTTGTTTCAATCCTCCATTAGCTGTGTAATAAGGAGTATTATATCAGGCATGCTGGGAGGAAAATGGATGACAATGACGTCTGTGGTCGATTCAGAGGACTTGTATTTATGGCATGAGGGAACACAATATCAGTGCTATCATTTTCTCGGTTCTCATCTAGAGGAACGAAGTGGCCAACGTGGTGTTCATTTTGCTGTGTGGGCGCCGAATGCGAAGCAAGTGAACGTAACTGGCAGCTTTAATGGATGGGATGGCAGTGGGCACCCGATGTCTCGGCAAGAGGGCGTGTGGACGCTATTTATACCGGAACTGACGGAAGGTACTTTATATAAATACGAAGTGATCACTGAGCAGGGCGATTGTTATCTGAAAAGCGATCCGATGGCCTTCCATTCCGAGCTTCGCCCGGGCACTGCTTCTATCGTTACGTCCCTTGAAGGATATGAATGGGAGGATGAGGATTGGCAGGCGAACAAGTCGGATCAGTTGCAGCAGCAGCCGTTACTCATTTACGAGGTTCATTTGGGCAGCTGGAAGCGGAAGGAAGACGGCGGTTTCTACACGTATGTTGAGCTAGCGGACGAGCTCATTGATTATGTGCGGGACCGTGGCTATACCCATATTGAAATTATGCCGCTCGGGGAACATCCGTTGGACGCCTCGTGGGGCTATCAGGTAACGGGTTACTTTTCCGTAACAAGCCGTTATGGGTCGCCGAAGGATTTCATGTACTTCGTGGATCGCTGTCATCAGCAAGGCATTGGCGTCATTATGGATTGGGTGCCAGCTCATTTCTGCAAAGACGCTCATGGTTTGGCTCGATTTGATGGGACACCCCTTTATGAATACGCTGACATTCAGAAAAGCGAGAACCTCACGTGGGGAACGAGTGTATTCGACTATGGGAAGCCAGAAGTGTTGAGTTTTCTCATCACGAATGCCTTATTCTGGATGGATGTGTATCATGTGGATGGCTTACGTGTTGATGCGGTTTCTAGTCTATTAACGTTGAATTTCGATGAGCGAAAGGAGGTTCGTATCACCAATGAGTATGGCGGGGATGAGAACTTGGAGGGCATAGCCTTCCTGCAGAAGCTGAATGCAGTTGTTTTCGCGCGATATCCGAACGCGCTGATGATTGCGGAGGATTCAAGTTCATTCCCAGGTGTTACGAGTCCTGTAGCTAACGGAGGTCTAGGTTTTAATTACAAATGGGATCTAGGCTATACCTGGCGCACACTTGAATATGAGAAGAAAAGTGAAGAAGAGCGCAGCGCGGGGGAAGACCAAATGGCACAGTCGCTGCTTAACATTGGGGATGAGCACTTTATTCTCCCCTTTTCACACGACGAAATGGCGAATGAATCTAGATCGTTACTTGGCAAAATGTCAGGAAAGGATGATTGGCAGCGCTTTGCTAATCTACGCGTACTCTATATGTTCACGATGGGCCATCCAGGTAAAAAACTGACCTTCATGGGCAATGAATTCGGTCAGATGGATGACTGGAACTGGGATGACACGTTGGAATGGCAGCTGCTGGACTATGAAGAACACCAGCAATTTGCACATTTTGTTACACAAATGAACCATTTCTACAAATCGAAGCCAGCCTTATGGAAACAGGATTATAAACCGCTTGGCTTTGAATGGATGGGGACTGACGATCAAAGTGATGGCATCGTAACCTTCTATCGGAAAACAGGTGATGAGGAAAACGAGCAGTTAGTCATTGTTTGCAATTTTAAATCGGTGGCACAGGAAGGTTATCGACTTGGTATTTCAATGCCAGGACGGTACCGAGAAATATTTAATAGTGATAACTCCGAATTCGGTGGTTCAGGCGTAGGCAACGCAAGTGAGCTGAACACGGAAGAGTGGTTCTGCCAGAATCGACCGAACAGCATGGTGGTTAATATGCCACCGCTAGCAGCCGTAATTTTCGAATATATTCCCTCGAAAGGATGAGATAACGATGATGAAGCAGGAATGTGTAGCTATGCTATTAGCAGGTGGGGAAGGGACTAGACTGGGTCCATTAACGAAGAATAACGCCAAACCAGCTGTTCATTTTGGAGGGAAATATCGAATTATTGATTTTACGTTGAGCAACTGCCGCCATTCCGGGATTAACACAATTGGTGTTCTGACACAATATAAGCCAGCTGTGTTAAACGCCCATATCAGCAACGGAGAAGCATGGGGTATGACGAGTGAGCGCACGGGAATTTCGCTGCTGGAAAGGCAGGTTGGGGCGCCTAATGCCTACTCAGGTACGGCGGATGCGATACATCAAAATGCCTCTTTCTTACGAGCGTATGACCCCGAATATGTTCTGATTATTTCTGGAGATCACATCTATAACATGGACTATAGAGAATTACTGGCCCATCACAAGAAATCCGGCGCTGTAGCTACGATTGCAGTTACACCGGTCAAAATGGAAGAGGCGAGCCGCTTCGGAATTATGAGCACGGACGAGGACGATCGTATTACTGGTTTTAGCGAGAAACCGCGCAATCCGATAAGCAATTTGGCGTCCATGGGCGTATATCTATTTAACTGGGATGTCCTCCAGACATGCCTGGAAGAGGATGCGAATGACGAAACATCGAATCATGATTTTGGTCAAAATATTATCCCAGGACTGCTGCAAGCAGGTGCTCACTTATCGGCTTTTCCTTATGAGGGCTATTGGAAAGATGTCGGTACGATCGAAAGTTTGTGGGAATCTCATATGGATTTACTGGGATATAACCCCCATTTGCAAATCAATAGTGAGCAGTGGCCTCTGTTAACGCCGAAACGAGAGTATACCAAAGGTTATGTGGCTTTAACAGCTAGAGTGAATAATGCCTTGATTGGCGACAGCTGCCAGATTGAAGGAAGTGTTAGTCATTCGGTTATTTCCGAAGGTGTTCGGGTTGGCGAGGGCAGCAGGGTGATGAACAGTATCATCATGCCGGGCGTAAGCATCGGTAAAAATGCACTTATCCTCAATGCGATCGTGGGGGAAGGAGCCGTCATCAAAGATGGCGCCATTGTTGGCAAGCCTGGAAGCGATAGCATCTCTGTGATTGCTGAGAAAACGGTGGTTGGACGTCACTATCCAGCGACAATCCCTGTCAAACTGACGAATACGAGGGTGAATTTCGGCTAAAGCAACCCCTAATTGAATGCTTACGATGTAAGTGGTGCTAAATGTGAAGGAGGAGCTCATCATGAAAAATGTTCTTGGCATGATCAACCTCATGAATGAACAGGATGACTTATCGACATTGACACGTAATCGTTGTGTGGGTGCGGTGCCTTTTGCAGGTCGGTATCGGTTAGTTGATTTTGCGCTTTCCAACATGAGCAATTCGGGCATTCAGAAGGTGTTGCTTCTTGCTAGCCCCAAGGCGGATTCGCTATTGGAACACGTTGGCGACGGCCAGCATTGGGGGTTAACAGGAGCTGAAGGCGGTGTTTCCATCCTTGCGCCTGCAATAACCCGGCTGTCCCAGGAGGGTGACTTGTATCATTTGTACAGTCATCTCGAGGAATTAAAGGCTTGCACAGAGGAGTACGTGTTACTGGCGCCAAGCAGTGTAATTTATCGGATAAATTTCGAGAATATGGTCGATTACCATAGGAGCAGCGGGGCAGACATTACGCTGCTCTATCAGCACGTTGCGGAGATTGACCGTGATGCTCATATCGGTAAAGCGTTCAACCTGGAGATGAACGAGCAAGGTCGCGTGATTAGCGTTTCACACGTCTATCATGAACTCCCAACGTTGACGCCGCATCGTATCGATTTAGAAACGATGGTGTTGTCCAGGAAGCTGTTGGTTCATATCATTGAACAGAGCGTCGAGCGGGGCTATCACGGGTACCTGAAGGACATGATCTATGCGCATCTGGTAGACCTGCATGTTCAGGGCTATGCTAATCATGGTTATGTAGCCATCATGGATTCCATTGAAAGTTATTATGCGCACAGTATGAGGCTCTTGCAACCGCAAGGGTGGAAGGAATTTATGATGAATAAGGAATCTGTGTACACGTGCAAAGAAGAGGAGTTTGACATTGATTGCCATGAGGCCTCGTTAATTCGTAATTCTTTTCTGGGTCCAGGCTGCCGAATTGAAGGCTACGTGGAAAACAGTATTTTGTTCCCAGGTGTGACCGTGAGCCGAGGGGCCAGCGTAAGAAATAGTGTCATCATGCAGGACTGTGCCATCGAATCTAGAGTGTATTTGGATTACGTCATATTGGACAAACAGGTAGTTGTCGAGCAAGGGGCCGTGCTTTGCGGAGAGCTTACTCATCCCTTTGTTGCTGAAAAAAAGGGCATCATGTAAGAAGAAAGATGCCACTTAACTGCTGGCCCCCTAGGGAAAGCCAGCTTACAGGTATGTTCAGGTGAAGGCTTCTATACAAGTGAACTTGTATAAAAGCTGGAGCCTTGTTACTATTTAGGTAATGACTTTAACTAAAGGAGTGTGGCTCATGTCTGCAGAAAAGTTCCAGGTTGAACAAGTAGAACTAGAGAAATCGATCCAGCTTCATATCAGTGGCGAGTTAGATTTGGCAGCAGCTCAAACGTTTCGTCAAGCACTCGAGGCCGTTGTTCACCGAGAGGATAAGGCGTTAATCCTTAATTTAAGTCAACTCAGATATATTGATAGTACAGGTATTGGGATTGTTGTTTCCGCTTTGAAAATTAGAGATGAGTTGAAGATGCCATTGGCCGTGCATCATATTCCATCCACAATTCGCAAACTTTTCGATTTAACGGGTATTTCGGGATTCCTTAACGAAGGGATCGAAGGCAGCGCATGAGTGTAATTCGCTTACAAATTCCGGCATCGGCAGAATATTTGGATTTAGTAAGACTGAGTCTATACGGCGTTGCCTCTAAGATGGGATTTTCTTATGAGGATATCGAAGATTTAAAAGTAGCAGTTTCTGAGGCGTGCAATAATGCGATTCTGCATGGTGAGCCGCAGATTGGCAACGGCCAAATTGAGATTAGTTATGAGTTTGGCGAAGGGTTCTTACGGGTAAAAGTGAAGGATGATGGTACTGGTTATGAGACTCACGACCCCAATAGGCAGACAGGACCGTTCTCGGGTACTTCGCCAAGTGAGTTGCAAACCGGTGGTCTAGGCATTTACCTTATGCAGGCTTTAATGGATGAAGTCGAGATCGATACGCAAGATGGGACAGAGGTTACGCTTGTTAAATATGTGCATACAAAAACCACGGATTGACGGGTTAACCGCCATTCCGTGGTTTTTATATTTTTAATTACCTAGATACGCTTCCAACATCCAGTTATGTTTCTCCAACGATGAGCGAATGCTAATCAGCATATCAGCGGACGGTTGATCCTTGTTCTCTTCAGCCAACTCAATGCCTTCAGTGAGTTCGGCACAAACTGCGGTGAAATCGTTGTAAATCTGCTTAACCATTTCCTCCGCCGACTCCATGTTCTTCGCTTCTTTAACGGAAGCTAGTTGTAGCTGTTCTTGTAAAGTAGCTGTTGGCTTAGCGCGAAGGGAAAGCATTCGCTCCGCAATGACGTCCAAATGGAGCCCAGCCTCGGTATAAAGCTCCTCAAATTTAATATGTAAGGTAAAGAAATTCTCACCTTTCACATACCAATGAAAATGATGCAGCTTCATATAGAGAACCGAGAAGTTGGCGACTTGCTTATCCAGCAGGTTAGTAATTGGACTTGCTTTCGTAGCTAATTTGACCATTGTAATCCCTCCATTGTTCATTCTGTAAAGCAAATTGGTGTATAGCATGAAATACCCCGGCTAGTTCGATTTGAAACACGAATGGTGAAATAATAATTTTGAAAAATAAGGGTGTTTCAAACCCAAACGATTGGGGTACTACTTAATAACTAAGCCGTCAGGGGGGATTCAAATGTTAGTTCAAATTAGTGCCATTATTGCTGCGGTAGCTTTCGTGTTTCTCGTGTTTTATTTGATTCAAACGTTAAAATCACTCAAACATTCGCTTGATGAAATAACGAGTACAATGGCTCAAATGAAGAATGAAGTAACTGAGATTACGTCAGATGTGAAGGATGTTATTCTCAATACGAATGAGATGGCCATCGACGTGCGAGTGAAACTAGCGAAACTCAACAGTTTGTTCAGCTCCGTGAGTGACGTCGGCCAAGTGATGAAAGAATTAACAACCTCTGTCAAGCAATCCGCTTCAGGCTTGATTTCTGCTGTGAAACAAACAGGGATACCAAGCGAAGCGCCCAAGATCGTCTCCAAATGGAAGACGCTGTTACAAGGAGCTGCAATGTCCATTGAGATGTGGCAGCAAATCAGATCCAAAAAAACAACTTCGCATGCTAGCCGTGTCAAATAGAGAGGGGTCATCACGTGAACGCTATACGTAAATTTTTTGTCTATAAACATTCGAATGGAAATGAGAATACGATATACTTAAGTGGAGAACTCGATTTATCTGCAGCGCCTGAGTTGGCTGTTGTGTTAGATTCGGTTGTCAACAAGTATGATGAGGCATTAACCTTAGATTTGAAGGAATTACGCTATATTGATAGTACGGGAATCGGAATGTTTGTCTCTGTTCTTAAGATTAGAGCGGCCATGCAGGCACCTCTTCGTATCCACCACGTTCCGGCCAAAATTCAGCGATTGTTTGAGCTAACTGGTATTGCCCGTTATTTAGTAGACAATGGTCGTTTAGATCAATCCGAGCGTGTAACAGAAAGGAAAGAAGAGATCATATGAGCCCATACATCGGACTGACGATACCCGCCAAAGCAGACTATTTAGACATTGTGAGATTAACGTTATATGGTGTTGCCACCAAAGCAGGCTTCGCCTTTGAAGATATTGAAGATATGAAAGTGGCTGTAGCCGAGGCATGTAATAATGCAATCTTGCATGCTTATGAAGAGGAACAGTCAGGAAACATAGAACTTCAATTTGAATGCAGTAACGGATTCATGAAAATATCAGTCAAAGATGAAGGCCGCAGCTTTCATTATGTGCAAACCAACCATGACGACGCGAGTCTGCATAATAAATCAATTAGCGAAGCCGATATTGGCGGTTTAGGCCTCTTTCTGATGCAAGCGCTGATGGATGAGGTGCAGGTACTGACACACACAGGTAAGGGAACCGAAATTATACTCACGAAACAGTTGGCAGGGCAGGCGAGTAGAAAAGAGGAACTGGTATGAATGCTAAGGCATCTTCCGCTACCTCCAAGCCCTTATACGAAATGTATTCCAAAATGAAGATATACAAAGAAACAGCATGTGAAGAGGCGGCTACGGCATTGCTGCTGCACTACGAACCTATCGTTCGTATGGCAGCCGGCAAAATGTCGCGAAGCCGCCCAGATCTATATGAAGATCTCTTTCAAGTTGGGCAAATGTCGATGTTGCGATTATTTAAGCAGTATGACAGCACGATGGACATTCCCTTCGAAGCGTATGCGATGAAATGTGTGATTGGCCATCTCAAAAACTACCTTCGTGACAAATCTTGGTACATACAGGTTCCCAGACGTATTAAGGAGAAGGGTTCACAAGTTCAACGAGCATTAGATGAATTGACGGTTAAGCTGGAACGTTCACCGAATGTCGATGAAATTGCTGCATACCTGGAGTTGAGCCCAGAGGAAACGATAGAGATTTTAGCTGGGCGCGACTATTATCATTACACTTCGCTCGACACCCCTCTTGCAACGGAGGGTGACAGTGCAACCATTGGAGATATGATTGCTGGGACAACGAATGAGTATGCCGCGCTTGAGAGGCAGATGGATCTAGAAGAGGCGATGAGCTGTTTGAAGGAAGAAGAGCGCCGTATCATTGCCTTGATCTATCACGAAGGCTACTCTCAAAGGCATATCGCGGACCAGCTTGGTATTTCTCAGATGAGTGTTTCACGCATTCAGAAACGTGCCATGACAAAGTTAAAGGCTGTCTTATCACAGCAGACATAAAGGAGGCTTTATATGCCTTATCGTCATTTTCGGTTGGATTCGGATAAGAAGACGCGGCTAGCCAACATAGACCCCGATGAAACGGAAGGCCTACATGACCGAGAAGAGGCGGAGTCCCAGATGGAACGACTTGCCGAGCGTCTGCAAGAACTGCAGGACATCCTCTACGCTCAGAAACAGCTCTCCGTCCTATTTGTCATCCAAGGGATGGACTGCAGTGGGAAGGACGGGGTTGTGAAACATGCGCTTGGCGGATTACATCCGCAAGGCTTTGAAGTTCACAGCTTCCGGACGCCTACGGAAGAAGAGGCTGCTCATGATTTTTTGTGGCGAGCGCATAAAATCGTACCTGCCAAGGGGATGATTGGCGCGTTTATTCGTTCGTACTATGAAGATGTTCTCATAACGAGAGTCCATGGTATGGTTACAGATTCTGAGGCAAAGCGCAGATTCAAGCAAATTAACCAATTTGAGAAATTACTAGAGAGCAGCGGTGTTAAAATCGTTAAGATTTTTTTGCATATCTCCAAGGATTTTCAGCTAGCCAAGCTGAAGAATCGACTGATGGATCCGACAAAGCACTGGAAATTTGACAAAAATGATTTGGTTGAACGTGAGTCATGGAAGGCGTATGAACAAGCTTACGAAGCTGTGTTTAAAAGTTGTAGTTCGGCTACCGCTCCCTGGTATGTTGTTCCTGCGAATCACAGGTGGTACCGAGATTGGGCGGTGCTGCAAATTGCTGTACACGCGTTAGAAAGCATGAGCTTGGCCTACCCCGATTCCTCCCCAGAACTAGAACAGCTGCTGGTAAAAATTTCATCAGAAACACATTAATTACATTCTAGCTACCGCGTTGATGTGGTATAGTAGATTTGCAGTATGTTTACATAATATGCTGCAAATCTCTGTACTTGGAGGCACATCCTTATGTTTAAGTCTATTCATGTGACGATTAAAGCCAAAATATTAATTGGCTATTTATCTATTATTTTATGCCTCGGGATTGCGCTCTTAGTCGTAAGTAACCGTATGTCTGATCTTCAGAAAGAGGTCGACTTTGTCTCCGTTCATGATATTGAAGTGCATGATCTACTAGGTTCCTTACAAAAAAATATTTTGGATATGGAAACAGGGATGCGGGGATTCGTTATTACAGGAGATGTGCAGTATCTAGAACCGTATGATTCTGGCAGTCGAACTTGGATGGATAATTATACGAAGTTGAGTGTACTAGTCAATGATAACCCGGCTCAACTGCAAAGTCTGAAAACCTTAGAAACGACCATTCAGAATTACGTGAAAACAGCTAGTGAACCAGCTGTCCTTTTGAAGAAGAACAATGATACCTCAGCGCTTAATAATTTCTTTAAGTTAAACTCAGGCAAGAAAATCATGGATGAATTGCGGTTGCAGTTTGATTCCTTTTTAACAACGGAGAAAAAGTTAACTTCTACGCGTGTTGAACAGTTAAAGGGGAGCACAAGTAACCTGCGGATTGTTCTTTTTTCGCTTTTGGGCCTTATCTCTTTCATTTCTATTGTTGTGGCTTTGGTGCTTTCTAATTCGATAACAAGAACCATCGGGCAGGTTAGTCAAAAGATTCGTGAGATTTCTTCTGCCGATGGCAACCTCTCATCTAGAATTGATATTACTTCTAATGACGAGATTCGCCATCTGGCTGAGGCGACCAATGACTTGTTAGCTGAATTAGAGAAAGAAAGTTGGATTCAGAAGGGAATTACCGATATATCCACCTTATATCAAGGGATTAGTGATAGTAAGGTGCTATGTGAGATGGTCATTTCTAAACTGGCCCCTATGCTTGGCGCATGTTATGGCGTCGTATACCTGAGACAGCATACGGATGGCAAGCCTTCTTATGTGAAAATAGCAGGTTACGCGTCCATGGGTCAGGAGATGTCATCGATCAGCTTCCGCTCCGGTGAAGGACTTGTAGGTCAGTGTGCGTTAGACCAGCGGATTTTTCTAGTAGATAATTTACCAGAGGATCATGTGAAGCTCACATCCGGCTTAGGCAGTTCCAGACCTCGCAGTTTGCTTGTGGCCCCTATTCTTGTTGAGGGAAGAACAGAGGCAGTTATTGAGCTTGCTTCTCTCGATCACTTCCAATCCAAACATCTGACACTGCTAGATTCCTTGCAAGATAAGTTCGGAACCGCGATCACGAGTGTTCGCAGCCGAATGGAAGTAGAGCGTCTGCTTTCCGAATCGCAAATTCTGACCGAAGAGCTCCAAGCGCAATCCGAAGAGCTTCAGACGCAATCTGAGGAACTCCAGATGCAGCAAGAACAGCTGCGAATGACGAACGAGTTCCTGGAGGAACAGAACCACTTTGCAGAGCAGAAAGCGCTCGAGCTCAAAAAAGCGAAGGACGAGCTAGAGGACTACTCCATGAAGCTGGAAACAAGCTCGAAGTACAAGTCGGACTTCTTGGCGAATATGTCCCATGAGCTGCGTACGCCACTGAATAGTATTATGATTTTATCGCAGATGCTGGCAGAGAGTAATGGCGACATGGAGATGTCGGAGGTTGTTGATTATTCGAATGTCGTTTATGGGGCGGGGAAAGATCTCCTGGCATTGATTGATGATATTTTGGATTTATCCAAGGTAGAAGCGGGCAAAATAGAAATTATGACGGATGAAGTCAATGTAACTGAAATTCCGCAAGCCATGACTATGATGTTCGCTCCGGTTGCTGCCCAAAAAGGTCTGGAGTTCGAAGTAGAGCTAGAGTCAGATGTGCCGGACGTGATGTTGACGGATGGTCAGCGCTTGCAGCAAATTTTGAAAAACTTATTGTCAAATGCTTTTAAATTTACGGAAAAAGGGACAGTCAGCTTGAAAATTGCGCTTGCTGAATCGCTGCGTGTCAAAGAACTTCTTCATCTACAACCGGAAGAGACGCTCTTGGCTTTTTCAGTGAAAGATACGGGCATTGGCATTCCAATCGATAAGCAGCAAATGATCTTTGAAGCGTTCCAGCAAGTTGATGGTACGACGAATCGTCAGTATGGCGGTACGGGGCTCGGCTTATCTATATGTCGTGAATTTACGCGATTGCTTGGAGGCACCATTGTCGTGAAAAGTGAGATGCACGTAGGCAGCACCTTTACTCTCTATATTCCGAATGCGAAGGAAAAGAGTGCGGAGGATGCAGCCCTAGAGGGCTCAACTAAAGGTGAAATTGCAGCTGCTATTGAGCTAGCTGGTGGAGAGTGGCAGAGGCTGGAAGCTACCCCTGAACGAATGACGCTTCTAGAAACGGATTCGCGGTTTGCGCTGCCGGTCAGTACGGATTCCCACCTTTTTGAAGGTAAACATGTATTACTTGTCGATGATGATGCCCGTAATGTATTCGCACTGGTGTCCGTGCTCGAGACCAAGGGTGTTATCGTTGAAGTTGCACATAATGGGAAGGACGCCTTGGATATGCTTTCGCAAAAACGTGATTATGACCTGGTGCTCATGGATATTATGATGCCGGTCATGGGCGGTTACGACGCGATGAAAGCGATCCGCGGGCAGCTTGAGCTGCACGATCTGCCGATCATAGCGCTTACGGCCAAAGCCATGAAGAGTGAGAAAGAAAAATGCTTGGAAGCAGGCGCGTCTGATTACATTACCAAACCAATCAATATGGAGCAGCTATTCTCGCTCATGCGGGTGTGGTTAACGAAGCAGGTGAAGAAGCATTGATACGTCCATCTTCCACAGATGCGTACGCTGAGTTGGACGAGCTGCCTTATGACGAATTGCAAAATATCGAGATTAACCTTCTCTTAGAAGGTTTGTTTCAAATGTATGGTTTTGATTTCCGTCATTACGTACGTTCCTCCTTGCGTAGACGAATCCTAAATCGGATGAAGCTGGAAAAGCTGCCGTCCATTACAGCTCTCCTAGAGAAAGTGCTCCATGAACCTGGGTTCGTGGATAAGCTCTTAGGGGATATGTCCATTCGAGTGACCGAAATGTTTAGAGACCCCAGCTTCTTCCTCGCTTTTCGTAATCAGGTTGTGCCTATGCTTCGTGACTATCCGGAGATTCGAATCTGGCATGCAGGTTGTGCGACAGGCGAAGAGGTCTATGCGATGGCTATCCTCATGCAGGAAGAGGGATTAGCTGAGAAGACCAAGATTTACGCGACAGACATGAACGAGAATGCCATTGTGTCAGCACAGCGGGGGGCATTTCCTCTGAAGCAAATGCAGATGTATACGAAGAATTACTTGGAAGCCGGAGGCACCAAAGCGTTCTCCGAATACTATAAGACGGATCATCAATATGCGTACTTTCAGCCGCTGATTAAAGAGAATCTCATTTTTGCCCAGCATAACCTGGTCACAGATGGTTCATTTAATGAATTTCATGCCATTCTATGCCGCAATGTTATGATTTACTTCGACCATACGTTGCAGCAACAGGTGCACAGCTTGTTTCATGGCAGTTTGGTCTCACATGGATACTTATGCCTTGGTAAGAAGGAATCAATCATTTCCGTCCCCAAAGGGGTGGAGTATGATGACTTCATGCCTCAAGAGCGTATTTACTGTAAGCGTGAATAGAGGATAAGTGTTTTCGGAGCTATGCGATAATAATCGCTTAGCTCCTTTTTGCTTTGTGAGGATGTTTCACCCGGTAAGAGAGAAGGGTACATACTTACGAGCGTGCATCTTTTAAAAGAAAGTAGGGAGAACATGACGAAGCAAGAAGTAACGGAGAATTCATCCTTAGAGGCGTGTACGTCCGAGCAGCTATTTCAGGAACTGGACAACGATCCTGTTTTTAAACTAGATAATGATCAATTAGAGCGAATTACTGGGATGGTGAATGCCTACCAAGTTAGCATTAAATCTCACCTCATTGAGCAGCAGGAGAAGAAATCATCTCGGTTAGATCGTTTCGCGGATCACATTGCGTCCTTTGGTGGAAGCTGGTCGTTCATTTTTATCATTAGTGTGTTTTTAATCGGATGGTTGATCATAAATGTAACTAGGTTCGCCTATGATAAGCCGCCGTTTATTCTGCTCAACCTCATTCTTTCGTGTATTTCAGCCTTCCAAGCGCCTGTCATTCTGATGAGTCAGAACCGCCAAGCGGCCAGAGACAAGCAGGAAGCTATTCTAGACTTTGCAATTAATTACCATGCAGAACAAGAGAATATGGAGCTCAAAGAGCTGCTGCAACGTTTAGAGAAGCGGTTGGAAGGGATTGAGAAGGGGCTCCTTCCTTTTAAGGAGGCTAGCAAGTGAGTGCACAGTGAAACGAGATGTTTCATTCCTAAAGAGTCTGGGTAATAGATAACATAGCAAGATGAACCCTATTGAAGAGGAAGAGAGAGGTGTTGGATATGTTAGGTTGGGCTATGGTATTTCTAATTATTGCTTTAGTAGCAGGTGTTTTCGGATTTTTTGGGATTGTCTCAACGGCAGTCGGTATCGCTAAAATTTTATTCTTCGTCTTCCTCATTATGTTCGTTGTTTCCTTAATTTTCGGTAGACGTCGAGGCATCTAAAAGGTGCAAGCCAACTTGAGGTAACACTGCTTCACCCAAATAAAACCCCATTGACGAGGAGGAAATACCATGAGTACTTATACCAGAGTAAGTGTGACATCGAGTCTTGAGGATACACAGAACAAAGTACAACAATTGCATGACGAAGGGTTTAAAAAGGATCATATTTATGTTCTGACACACAGTGCTGAAGGTACAGATTACGTCGCGGAGTATACGGGTGCAGAACAGATCTCGATGGCCGAGGAAGGATTGTTCACGTCAATTGCCAATCTATTCCGATCACGCGGCGAGGAGCTCAGGGCGAAGATTATGGCGCTCGGTGTGCCAGAAGGAGAGGCAGCAAGGCTCCTAACGGAACTGGAATGGGGGAAAATCCTCGTGTTAGCCACTCCTACCTTGAAAGAGGAAGAAGAGGAAAACTTGGTGATGTACCCAAGCAGTGGATTTCAGCCACCCTTTTTATAAGATGGACTCGCTGTACGTCGTGCAGCTATGATAAAAGCCCCGGTCTCCTAATGAAGGAGACGCGGGGCTTTATTACGGGTTCATCGCCTGCTGCTTGTGTTCGATAAGGTGGGGAGCATCTTTAAATCCTTGACCATGGATGAATTGCAAATCGGACATGCGGGACTATCGGCGAATGAAAAGTTATCTCTCATCCAGCAAGAGCACTGCTCAGTGCTACAGGTCCAGATGCTGGTTTGTTCTTCCGGTACTGGTTCCAATGATTTTTTTGAAAAGTACAATCGAACTCCTCCTTGTCATAATAGACTTTGACGCGCAAGCAGTTGAAGCAATATGTGATGAAGGACTACAGCTTGACTACATTTTCAGCTTGCGGTCCGCGGTTACCTTGAACAACTTCAAATTGAACTCGTTGGCCTTCATCCAAGCTTTTGAAACCTTCCCCAGTAATGGCGCTAAAATGAACGAATACGTCATTACCGCCTTCCATTTCGATAAAACCAAATCCTTTTTCTGCGTTAAACCACTTTACCGTGCCTGTTTCCATGTGTTCATAAACCTCCAAAGATAATTTGTGCCTGCGCTTCTCATTCCAGGAATTCATTGTGTTCCAGAGAGCTTGTTAATCATTAACGCAGCTTTGATAATATATCCATTATGAAGGAAGCTTATTCCACTTTTCTGAAAAAACAGCAAAGTTATTTTCAGACGATGGTTCCTCTTGACGGTTTCTGCGCAAGTGCTCTATACTATTCCTAAATTTAACAAATGCTTGGCAACAATTTCATAGTTCGTATAACCTCGATAATTCGGTTCGGGGGCTCTACTGGGAACCTAAATCCTAACTACGAACACAGTATATTCGTATATTGTGTTTGTGTTTAGGATTTTTTGTGTTCATGCATATTTCTATTGTAGGAGGCTGAAGAGTATGGGTTCCATCTTGATTCAAAATGCAAAAGCAATAGTAACGGTAGATACGGAAGACCGTGTGTTGGAGCAGACGGATCTGCTGATTGAGGGTAATCAGATTGTAGCTCTGGGGAAGGGGCTCTCGCCCAAGGACGCCTCCACGCGAATTATTGATGCCTCCCACATGTTCGTATATCCCGGCCTCATTAATGTCCATCATCACTTGTATCAAACATTCACGCGCAACTTACCACACGTGCAGAAGCTGGAGTTGTTCGACTGGCTCCGCTACTTGTATGAGATTTGGAAAGGACTTACGCCGGACGCTGTATATCATAGTTCATTGACAGGTATTGCTGATCTCATGAAGAACGGCTGTACAACCGTATTTGATCATCACTATGTATTTCCTGAGCAAGACAGCGATCACTTCATCGACAGGCAGTTCGAAGCGGCTGATCAGTTAGGTATACGCTTCGTAGCATCACGCGGGTCGATGACGCTCGGCAAGGATCATGGCGGGTTGCCGCCGATGAGTGTTGTGCAGGACATCCGCACAATCCTTGCGGACAGTGAGCGGCTCATCGACCGCTATCACGATGCCAATGCAGGCTCGATGCGGCAGGTGGTGCTTGCGCCTTGCTCGCCATTCAGTGTATCTGCCGATATCCTGCTAGAATCCGCTAAGCTGGCTAGAGCGAAAGGCGTACGACTGCATACACATCTTGCAGAAACGAAAAATGAGGAAGCGTACACGCTCGAACGCTTCGGCATGAGGCCGCTTGCCTATATGGAGAGCTTAGGCTGGTTAGGCTCCGATGTGTGGTACGCGCATGGGATTCATTTTAATGATGCCGAGATGAAGTTGCTCGCGCAGACGAGGACGGGCATCGCGCATTGTCCCATTTCGAATATGAAGCTTTCTTCCGGGATTGCTAGAATTCCCGAGATGCTAGAGATGGGGATTCCTGTTGGCCTAGCTGTCGATGGCAGTGCTTCAAATGATGGCTCTAATTTACTGGAGGAGCTTCGGGTGTCTTATTTGCTGCACAGGCTTCAATCCAGCGCTAAGGCGCCCACAGGCTACGATTTATTAAAAGTAGCGACAAGAGGCGGAGCAGAGATTTTGGGCAGATCGGATATTGGTTGTCTGGAGGTTGGCAAAGCAGCGGATTTGTTTATGGTCCGTGTAGATCAGCTGGACGCAGTAGGCACGCATACGGATGCCAAGTCATGGCTAGGGACGGTGGGACTCAAGCGCGCTGTGGATTACACGATTGTGAATGGTCGAATTGTGGTGGAGCATGGCATCCTGACGGGAGCTGATGAGGAGCGTCTCTATATGGAATGCCAAGCTTCCTACCAGCGTTTCATTCAAAAATAAACAAGCTATGTTAACCGTGATGCCGCTTTCCTTATAGGAAAAAAGCTCGCTCCACTTGGCCAATGAAGGCTTTGAGGAGCGAGCTTTTCGTTTTAGGCTAGCAGAAGAATAACCAAAAGTTCAAAGAGCACGAGCGTTATAATTTGGTTATATTGGGCTGGCGTGTAGATCGGTCTGTGATGTCCTTGATGGTGACCATGTTGAGGGTCCATATTAATATACACATGATGACCATCTGCGTTAATGAGGACACCTTCATGGGTATGCCCATCGATCGTAGTTACACGGATCTTGCGGCCTATGTGTGGATGTAGCGCATGCATGATCGCGTCTCTTTTGTGTTTCATCATGTTCTGCCAATTTGGATCAGCTTGGTACACGACATGAGGTCCTTGGTGCCCTTGATGACCTTGATGACCTTGTGGTCCGTGTGGTTGCATTGGATTCGTATACATAAACGTTCACTCCTTCTCGTACGACTGCGTCCTGCAGCAGGCTTTTTGCCTAGGTTCACTACTAGACTATTCAGCCGTTCGAAAAGGGTGATCGCCTATACGCTTCTAATTTCGAATTAGTCGCGGTGAATGGTTACAACACGTGTTGCATCATTGAAGGAAACGACACAGCCGAGCTGCTCCGCAATGAAGCGAATTGGCACATAAGTTGAGTTGTTGGAAAGTGTAGCAGCGCTTTCTAGTTCAGGAGCGGATGCGCCGTTTACTGTTGCGTTTTTGCTATCCAACGTTAAAAGAAGTACTTTTCCAGTTAGGTAATCTGTAATCGTCACTTGACGCAGATCGCCGTTCCAGCCAACCTCAGCACCGAGCTGTTCGGAAACGAAGCGAACCGGTACCATTGTCGTGCCATTTGCATTAATAAATGGTTGAGGTGCCTCTCCTGTAGCTTCCGATCCATCAGTAGCCATATTAATGTCTTTCTTCGTTACTTTCAAATCCTCTTTAAGCATCTTGTACAACGTAGATTGTTTCTCTAAGTTAGCAAGTACTTTGAAAATGGCTGTAGCATCTGGTTTAAGTACAAGAGCATCTGTCGTGTTGATCGTCTTCGCCGTAACTGGTTTATTTAAATTCCAAGTTTCACCTACATAAGAAAGCTTAATGGCGGAAGCGCCGTTTGTTGATTCTTTCACTGGCATGTTAATCGCGATGTTTTGCTTACGAATCTGTTTATCTGCGTCGATATAGAAGTCTGCTTGAAGGGATGCCTTAGCATCAAACATATCCTTTGTTGGATCGATGGCATCGGCCAGCCCCGCAAGGAAATCATGGATCGGGGAGTACACGAAACCAAGTGTAACCTCTTTGTTTGTTAAAAGTTGAAGGGCAATAGTGGAATCACCCGCCTTAATCTGCTCTTGAATGACAGGGTAAAGAGCATCGTACAACTGGCTAAGGACTTCTTTTAGGCCAGCTTCGTCGGCAAGAACGTTAGTTAACAGCTTTTGCAGAAGGGAAGCCAATTCAGTGCCATTAAGCTCTACGTGGGCTTTTTGCAATGAAAGTGATTCGCCATTGACTTTATCTGTAACAGAAGTGATCTCAAGTTTAGCTGGATCTGGGGCATTTCCTAGAAGAAGTCCAATAAGTCCGGGTTTAATCTCAAGCAATTTATTGCCGAATTGTTCTTGAAGGGCTTTAGGTAAGATGGACAAGAAAGAAATATTTGCGCCGCCCAAAAGATCAATAACAATCGGTTTTTTTGAGCCTTCAATTGTTAAATTGATTTTCGTTCCTTCTGTTGCCAGGGTAAAAGGGATCGAACCCTTACTATAAACAATGGATCCTTCAGCGGATACATGCTGACTGTCCTGTGTTTTTACGGCAAGCTCAACCTTCACATTTTGCAAGGCTGCAAGTGCCGCTTTTTCCTCTGCGGAAAGCTTAGACGTATCGCCAGGAACGAGTTCAAGCTGCAGCGTCCCTTTTGACTCCGAGGATTTTGCGTTTGCGCCATTTTGAACAGCTTTCGCCAGTTCCAAGCCTTGTATGGATTGACAACCTGTAAGTGTCAACATCATGATTACCAGCGCTGCCGAAATTAACCAAGTCCATTTTTTTGAATGCATGGGATAATCTACTCCTTCTGTTTAATAGAATTAACGATAAGTCATCGAATGATTATACGCAAGTAAAACGAGAAGGATGCGCTGTGTTTATAAGTTATCGATCAAATCGAAACCTTTTATTCCCAGATTCGTCTAAATTTATGTGGGAGGTAAAGCCGATGATGACGTTGTTTATTGTTTGTTTTTTTGTAGGTCTCGTACTTACGTTGCTCATCACAGTCTTCGGTGTAGACAGCTTCGAGGTGCACGGCGATGCGGGAGGTACACATGGACACGGGCATAGCGGCCCGTCCTGGTTCAATATGTCCTCCTTGCTCGCAGGTGTGACGGTGTTCGGCGGCATGGGATACATCCTTAACAAGGTTGGTATGACGAGCGGTTTACTCATCCTTCTCCTTGCTATTGCTGCTGGGCTAGTAATGGCGTGGCTTTTCTTTCTTTTGTACGCAAAGGTCATTTATAAGCACGATGACAGTATGAGGGAGAGCGATTTTGAGCTGAGCGGTCAGTTAGGCAAGCTGTCAGTTCCGATTATCGGAAAAGGCATAGGTGAAATGGTGTATGTACTCCAAGGAACCACGCGTTCCATCAGTGTTCGTTCCGAGAATGGCGAGTCTCTAGCGAAAGGGACGAAGGTTGTTATTTTGAACATGAGCAAAGGTGTGGCTACGGTGACGGAATTTAGTGAATTCGAATAGCTCGCGCTTGCTTCAACCACTAGTGAGGAATGACAGGGAGGTAGAGCGGAAATGATGTATTCAGTGCTTATCATGGTAGTTGCCATTGTAGTTGTTGTTTTCATCTTACTGGCTTCAATTGTTAAAGCGTATAAGAAAGTGCCGCCGAATGAGGCGATGATTGTGTTTGGTTTGGGTGGCAAAAGAGTTGTGCAAGGCGGGGGGACGTTTGTCATCCCGGGTTTTCAGAGCTATAAAACAATCTCGATGATGCTTACTAGTTTTGATGTGAAGCCAGATCAGCCGATGTTCTCCCTGCAAGGTATTCGTCTCAAAATCGAAGCTGTCGCTCAAATTAAAATCCAAAGTGATCCGATTGCGATCGCAACAGCTTCCGAGCAGTTCCTCGATCATTCCATGGCGGAGCGGGAAGCGATGATTCTGCACTCTGTTGAAGGACATTTACGGGGGTTAGTCGGACAATTAACGGTAGAATCGATTCTGAAAAACCCGGATGAGCTTAACAGTAAGATGCGGGAAACGTGTTCGGAGGATTTGGATAAAATGGGGCTCAACCTCATCTCCTTCGTGCTGAAGCGTGTAGCTGACGATCAGGGCTACATTGAGAACTTGGGTGTACCTGAAGTGGAACGGATTCGTAAAAGCGCTAGCATTGCCAAAGCAGAAGTTGAGCGGGATATTCTAATTCGGCAAGCGGATACGGAGAAGGAGTCGGCCATTCGCAAGGCGGAAGCGCACCAACTGAGAATTGAAGCAGAGAGCGCCGCATCGGCGAAGGAAGCTCAATATCGCAAAGAGCTCAGCATGAAGGAAGCGGAGTTCAAGCAGGAGACGACGAGTCGTCAAGCGGAAGCGGATTTGGCTTATGAATTGAAGCAAAAGCAAATTCAGCAGCAGCTCGTGACGGAGCAGGTACGTATCCGTCAAATGGAAGCAGAGGCGAACAAAACGGTTCGCCAAATCGAGGTCGAGCTGAAGCAGAAGGAGCTCGAGGCTTCAGTCATTAAGCCAGCCGAGGCGGAGAAGCTGGCGGCCATTATGCGCGCTGAGGTAAGCAAACAGCGGCAGATTCTTGAGGCCGAAGCGGAAGCGGAGTCGACAAGAAAGCGCGGTGAGGCTACGGCAGAAGCGGAGCTTGCCAAAGGGAAAGCGAACGCGGAGGTCGTGCGCCTAGCGGGGCTTGCAGAAGCCGAGGCGCTGGAGAAGAAAGCCGAGGCCTACAAGCAGTACACACAGGCGGCGGTGACGGTGGAGATCTTGCGCATCCTGCCAGAGCTGGCGGAGAAAATTGCGGCACCGCTGAGCAATGTGGATAAGATCACCGTGATTTCGCAGGACGGATCTACGTCCGGCGTGAATCGGATCACCGGTGATATCGCCAAAATGATTGCGCAGGTGCCAGAAATCACCCAGACGCTCACGGGCCAAAGTGTAACCGACTTGGCACGCGCGTTCTTGGGTACGGATGCCGACCCGACGTTGAAGCGGGAGGGGTAGGATAGAGGCGTGAGGCTTGCGAAGGCGGAAAGCCTGGCAAAAAGGGCGTTAAAAGCCCGCGCGGATGCCCGCGACTGACTTTAGCGGCCCAAAAGGGCCTTAAAGTCTTGTCCACGCGGGAGTTCGTGCGCGTTCGGCCCGCGTAACGCCCAAAAAGGGCGTTAAAAGCCCGCGCGGACGCCCGGCGACTGACTTTAGCGGCCCAGAAGGGCCTTAAAGTCTTGTCCACGCGGGAGTTCGTGCGCGTTCGGCCCGCGTAACGCCCAAAAAGGGCGTTAAAAGCCCGCGCGGATGCCCGGCGACCGACTTTAGCGGCCCAGAAGGGCCTTAAAGTCTTGTCCACGCGGGAGTTCGTGCGCATCCGGCCCCAATAACGCCCAAAAAGGGCGTTAAAAGCCCGCGCGGATGCCCGCGAATGACTTTAGCGGCCCAGAAGGGCCTTAAAGTCTTGTCCACGCGGGAGTTCGTGCGCATCCGGCCCCAATAACGCCCAAAAAGGGCGTTAAAAGCCCGCGCGGATGCCCGGCGACTGACTTTAGCGGCCCAAAAGGGCGTTAAAGTCTTGTCCACGCGGGAGTTCGTGCGCATCCGGCCCCAATAACGCCCAAAATGCTCTTCTGTCAAGAAAGTGGACGTCACTAAGTTAAGCCACCTGCTGGTAGTATAGCTGCTCAAATTGAGCGGGAGATATGTAACCAATTGTGCTATTCGACCTTGTTCT
>NZ_JCAUAR010000028.1:0-63999 GCF_059692055.1 Paenibacillus sp. J31R109
ACTATCCCTTTGGCTCAGAAGAGCAGTCGTGGAGGGTTAGTTAGGGAAGTGAATCCTGAGTGAAGGGGATAGTGGAAGTGGAGTGAGAGTAATTGATGTATATCACGTTAGGCGGTGTTCTGAAATTTATCTCCACACTATCCCTTTGGCTCAGAAGAACAGTTGTGGAGGGCTAGTTAGGGAAGTATATCCTGAGTGAAAGGGATAGTGGAAGTGGAGTGAGAGTAATTGATGTATATCACGTTAGGCGGTGTTCTGAAATTTATCTCCACACTATCCCTTTGGCTCAGAAGAACAGTTGTGGAGGGCCAGTTAGGGAAGTGTATCCTGAGTGAAGGGGATAGTGGAAGTGGAGTGAGAGTAATTGATGTATATCACGTTAGGCGGTGTTTAGAAATTTATCTCCTCACTATCCCTTTGGCTCAGAAGAACAGTTGTGGAGGGTTAGTTAGGGAAGTGAATCCTGAGTGAAGGGGATAGTGGAAGTGGAGTGAGAGTAATTGATGTATATCACGTTAGGCGGTGTTCTAAAAGCGTCGTTTTCTGAGAAAATCACGTCGGTTGAGAAAATTTGTAAATGGATCTTTACAGTGGTGAAAGGCATGCTATACTAAAAATAAAACCAAGGTTTCATTTTTGAGAAAGAGGTGAATGAATGCCGGCAACGAATACGTTAGTCATTCAAAACGGCACGATTATTACAGCCCATCGCTTAATTCCAAATGGGGTAGTTCTCGTCGAGAACGGTCTCATTGTGAGTGTCGGCGAAGCAGAGCAAGTGCAAATCCCACAGGGTTACACGGTGTTAGATGCACAAGGCGCCTACATAGCTCCAGGCTTCATCGATATCCACTGTCATGGTGGTGGTGGCGTATGGTCATGGGAGCATCCGTATGAGTTCGCACTTGCCCATTTGAAACATGGGACGACAGCTATTCTGCCAACCTTTACCTATAACGAGAGCAGAGAGCAGGTAAAGACAGGTATTCAAACGATTTTAACCAGTATGAACTCCGAAAAACCCTTCGCACAGGCCATTGTAGGCATTCATATGGAAGGCCCCTACATTAATAATAAATATGGCGCTATCACTTCACCTATTCGTCCTGTTGACCCTATTGAATACCAAGAAATATTACAAGCTGCTGGAAATCACATTAAAGTTTGGACGCTCGCACCTGAGCTGGATGGTCAGGAAGCGTTTGTGAATGAGGCGGCGAAATATGAGATTTCATTCTCCGTTGGACATTCCGAAGCGACTGCGGAGCAAATATTCCGATTTGTCCCGCAAGGACTGCGTATCGGCTGTCACTGTACGAATGCGTCAGGCACAACACCCTCTCCTTCTAGATATGGGGGAACTCGTGAGGTTGGTGTCGATGAGGCGGTTCTCGTTCATGACGATATTTATGCCGAAGTCATTCCTGATGCAGAGGGGGTTCATGTCCGTCCCTTGATGCTGAAGCTTATTCACAAAACCAAAGGTACTGATCGTGTCATCATTATTACGGATGCCATGCCTGATGCAGGTGTTAATAATGGCAGCAGTTCTGATCTGAATTGGAATCATCTTGGTCACTTGGCCGGCAGTTGTCTAACGATGGACAAAGCCGTTCGCAATATGATGAAGCATGCCTCAATCGGGCTTGTGGATGCCTTCCGTATGGCCTCGCTGAATCCAGCAAAAGTGATTCGTATGGATGGTCAGATGGGGAGTATCGAGCCTGGGAAGTTAGCCAATCTCCTACTTATTGATGAAGAGATTCAGGTGAAACAAGTTATTCTACATGGACAAAGCGTTAGTTTCTAATACGCAGGATGGTAGGTGTTGAGATGAATGATGTAACATGGCCAGCGGATATGGATACGCCAGCAATCGTCATCGATTTGGATCGATTGGATGCCAATCTGCGGAGTACCGCTGAATTGGCAACGAAAGCTGGCGTACGATTACGGCCACATACGAAGACGCACAAGAGCATTTGGATCGCGCAAGAGCAGCTGCGACATGGCGCTTCAGGCATTACGGTGGCAAAGCTTGGCGAGGCTGAAGTCATGGCGGCTGGCGGTATAGATGATATTCTGATCGCTTATCCACTTGTGGGCCGATTGAAGCTGGAGCGTTTGGGACGACTGTTACAACAAACGCAAGTCTCAGTCAGTGTGGACAGTTATGAAGTGGCCAAAGGATTGTCCGATCTTGGTGAGCAGTTGAAACTTCGCGTACCGCTCTACTTAGATGTGAATAGCGGGTTGAACCGCTGCGGGAAAGAACCGGGCGAGGAGACAGCTGCGTTGGCTGTGCAAATTGCTAAGCTGCCAGGTATTCGTCTAAGCGCATTAATGACTCATGCGGGTCAGGCCTATAGCAAGAGTCGTGCCGACGACTGTCTGGAAGTTGCCCTTGCTGAAGCGGAAGCTTTACTGGAATCACAACGCGTGCTAAGGCGATTAGGTGTGGATGTACCTGACATTAGCGTGGGTTCGACACCGACATCCAAGTTCATTGGTGCTCTCGCCGGCTTGGGTGTAACGGAGATGCGGCCAGGGGCTTATGTTTTCGGTGATGGCTCTCAGCTGTACACAGGCTTAATCGGCGAAGAAGCCTGTGCGATGCGCATCTATGCCACGGTCGTCAGCACGCCTAGGCAGGGAACCGTCATCGTCGATGCGGGCTCGAAGACGCTGTCCAACGATAGCAGCGCACACCGCAAAGGTTACGGATTCATACCGGAGAATCCCGCTATCTTCGTTGAGCGGCTTAGCGAAGAACATGGCATTCTCTCCGTGCCTGACGGCACCGATCTTCATATCGGTGACATCGTGGAGATTATACCTAATCATTGCTGCGCCGTGACCAACCTCCATGATCGACTCCTTGGCGTACGTGGCGGGCAACTCGAGCGTATCCTAACGGTCGATGCCAGAGGCAAAGTTACTTAACAGGCAATTTATAAATGTACATACAAAGGAGACGATTACTTATGTCACAGCCCATTCATTCTACAGCAGCACCCCAATTCCCACTTCCTTTCTCGCAAGCCCTTCGCGCAGGTGATTTCGTCTATGTGTCTGGTCAAGTCGGCGTAGATCCTGTAACACGTGAAGTTGTTGGAGAAACGATCGAAGAACAGACGCTCCAATGCTTGCGCAACATCGAGACCATTCTTGCAGAGGCTGATCTTACGCTCGATCATATTGTAAAAATCAATGCATTCCTCTCCAGACAAGAGGATTTTCCTGGCTACAATACAGCTTATCAAAGCTTGATGAAGCAACCTTTTCCAACGAGGACTTCTATTGGTTGTTCCATCGGCAGTTATTTAGTAGAGATTGATGCGATTGCTTATGCAGTTACTCGTCGTGGAGAGAACCTTTAAGATGAGGAATGACCAGCTTCAGATTGCTGTAGCCGGTATTTTGCATGAAACGAATACGTTCGCTCCTGGCATAACGGACATGGCTCATTTTCGGGAGCAGTGGACGATGGGCGGTGATGCTTTTGTAGCCCGCTACGCAGGGACGCGCACTACGATGGGGGGCGTAATCGCCGCTGCAGCTGTACAAGGCGTCAGCTTGTTGCCAGGCTTGTATGTGGCAGCGACACCCAGCGGAATGGTGGAGGCAGTAACGGGCGATACGCTGATCGATGCCCTCGTGGACACCATCGACAGCAGATCAGATGGCCTTGTCTTGATCATGCATGGCGCTATGGTGTCGGAGCAGTACGCCGACTATGAAGGGGAGTGCCTCCGACGTCTTCGTGCGAAGCTAGGACCCGATTTCCCTATTGCCATGACAATCGATCTGCATGGCAATATCAGCCAAGCGATGGTTCGCCATGCGGATCTCATCGTTGGCTATGATACCTACCCGCATGTGGACATGTATGAGCGGGCGGTTGAAGCCTTCGACCTGCTCATTCGTTCAATTCGCGGCGAGATTCGCCCCGTTCGGGCAATGGTTCATACGGGCATGCTCGTTGTACCGCAGGGCATGCTGACAAGTGTAGGCAGTATGAAACTCATAATGGATCATGCCTTTGAGATGGAGCGTATGCCTGGTGTGCTGAACGTGACGGTAGCCGGAGGCTTTCCCTACAGTGACATGCCCGATGCGGGAATGTCTGTTATCGTCACGACAGACGGCGATCCCGGCTTAGCTGAACGCTGTGCGGCAGAACTCGCACAGATGGCGATTGACCGAAAGGAGACGTTCAATGTCAGCTATGCGACACCGCGTGAAGCCGTAACTGAGGCATTGGCGCAGCTGGAAGGTCCTGTTATCTTGGCGGAAGGTTCCGACAATGTAGGGGGAGGCGCACCGGCTGATGCAACGCATCTACTCGCGGAATTAATCAATGTGCCGAAGAAAGCATTAATTGTGATTCGCGATCCCGAAGCCGTGAAAGTAGCTTATCGGCATGGAATCGGAGGCCTTTTCGAAGGCTTGGTAGGAGGTAAAAGCGACTCCTTGCACGGAACGCCTGTAGCTGTGAAGGGGAAGATTCGGTTACTGTTTGACGGGCATTACAAACATGCGGGTCCGTATATGACTGGCCAACAAGCGGAGATGGGTTTAACTGCCGTTCTTGAATGCGGACTACTCACGCTCGTACTGACGGAGAAGCGGGTGGCCCCTTGGGATGTTGGGCATGTGCGATCCGTTGGTTTATGGCCCGGGGATTATCACATGATTGTGGCTAAATCAGCGCTTGCTTGGCAGACAGCCTTTGGATCGTTCGCCAAGCATGTCATTAACGTGGATTCGCCTGGATGCTGTAATGCCAATCTTGCCCATTTTCAATATCAACACGTAAATCGTCCAATATATCCTATGGATTCGTTGCCGCAGCCGAGATTTGGAACCTATAATTAACCTTCTATATCATCTATGACCCTACATAACGAAATCACTCTCAAAGGAAGTGCGAATTAGGGAGGATGTATGTATGAAGTATGTTGAGAAATCGAGGCAAAAATACACCGAATCACAAGCCTTTTTGGCAGGCGGAGTGGCGAGCTCGTTAAGAAGCGCCATGAAGCCGACGCCCTTATTCGCTGCATCGGGCTCCGGTCCACGAATAACGGATGTGGATGGTAACACCTATATTGATTATTTGCTTGCCTATGGACCCTTGATTTTGGGCCATGCGCATGAGGCAACGACGGAGAGTGTCCATGCAGCGATGAAGCGTGGCGTTACTTTCGGGTTGCAGCATGAAGGAGAGATTGAACTGGCCCGCCGCTTGGCTGAGATTTTACCTTGCGCGGATAAGGTGGCCTTAAGTGGTTCTGGTACAGAGGCGGTTATGCTGGCTCTGCGATTAGCTCGCGCTTTTACGGGCAAGCGGAAGATCGTTCGCTTTCATGGGCATTATCATGGGTGGTCGGATGCGATATTTACCGCGTTCCCAAGCTCAGACATGCGCCAGTCCAGTTCCGCTTCTGCTACGCAGGAGCAACGGCTTTTGCCAGGCACAAGCGGTCAGAGTGAGCTAGCGCTGGAAGATATCATCTTGCTTCCGTGGAATGATTCCGCAGTCTTGGAGGCAACCCTACGGGAATATAAGGATGACATTGCTGCGGTGATTTCTGAGCCAGTGATGTGCAACTCCGGCTGCGTGCTGCCGAAATCTGGCTATCTCGAGCTCATGCAGGATCTGACTGAAGAGCTGAACATGGTCATGATTTTGGATGAAGTCATCACCGGATTTCGACTTGGCTTAAGCGGCGCACATGGGAAGTTTGGATTAAAGCCAGATCTGATTACCATTGGCAAAGCATTAGGCGGAGGCGTTGCCATAAGTGCTGTAGCTGGCCACAAGGACATTATGGCGCTGATTGAGAACGGAACCGTTAGCCATTTGGGTACATTGAATGGAAATTGCGTTGCGACATCAGCAGCCTTAGCGACAATAACGGAACTGTCCAAAGAGGATGGGGTGATTTACCGTAAAATGGAAACGAACACAACCCAACTCGTTGAAGGGATTCGTAGTTTACTCGCTAAGCATGGCATTCCAGGAATCGTCAATCATGTCGGTCCTGTCTTCCATATGATGTTTACGCACGAGCCGGCGGTTGAAGATTTCGCTTCCTTTACGAAGCGGGACGGAGCTAAGTATGCAGATTTTGCAGGCAAAATGCTAGAAGAAGGTGTGCTTGTTCGTTCCAATGGATTATGGTATTTATCCGCGACGCATGGCGCTCAAGAAATTGAAGAAACATTGAAGGCTGTCGATCGAGCGCTAGTCAATTTATAAGGAGGCATTCCGGATGAGAATGAAAGATGTAGTCGTGCTCATAACGGGCGGTTCAACTGGCATAGGTAAAGCAACCGCTGTGCGGTTTGCCGCTGAAGGTGCGAAGGTGGCCATTACTGGTCGTGAAAAGGCTGCGCTGCAAGCAACAGCTGAGGAGATTGCAGCTCAGGGCGGTGATGTCATCTGGATTGATGGTGATGTACAGTTGAAATCAGATGTTAATCGCATGGTGGATACGGTTCTGGGGAATTGGGGAACCATTGATGTGTTAGTGAATAATGCGGGTATTTGCAGCCCAGCTTCCTTCTTGGAGATTGAGGAATCTGAGTGGGACCGACATATGGCGATTAATTTGAAGGGAACTTTTCTCGTCGGGCAGGCGGTGGCAAGATGCATGGTACAACAAGGGAAAAGTGGATCCATCATTAATATGTCCAGTGTGAATGGCTTAGCTGCGGAGAAAGATCAAGCGCATTATAACGCAACGAAGGGCGGCATTAATCTTCTTACGATGTCTATGGCTTTGGAGCTTGCGCCACTAGGAATACGTGTCAACGCGCTTTGCCCGGGCTTTATTGAGACAAGGCTGACGAAACCGTTGATTGATAATCCAGCGGCATTTGCCCCCTACCTCGAAACCATCCCTATGGGCCGAGCTGGCGTACCGGAGGAAATCGCAGACGCTGCACTATTCATGGCAACTAGTGATTCACGTTATATGACGGGGCATTGCTTAGTTGTAGATGGCGGGCAGCTAATTAAGTTATCTTGACAAAGGAGAACTCACTATACAATGAGCAAGGATGTAGGAGAGAAACAAGAGCGTTACACCATACAAGCCATCGATAAAGCTTTGGATTTACTGGAGCTTTTGGCGGAGCACGATTCCCTGAATCTTTTGGAACTAACAGAGATGCTGGATCAGCCTAAATCGTCGACGTACCGAATCATTTTAACCTTGGAAAACAGGGGATTCATCAGCAGAGACGATGACAATGGCAAATACTGCTTAGGATACAAACAGCTGATGCTGACACGCGGGTTGTTAGAGCGAAATAAGCTAAGAACCGCGGCGATGCACGAGATGAAGAGGCTCTCTGAGCTCTATGGCGACACCATAAACTTAGGTGTTATGTTGGAGGGTGAGGTGTTATATGTAGAGATTATCGAGAGCACACAGCCACTGCGAATGACGGATACCGTAGGATCCAAAGCACCTTTTCACGCGACTGCTATGGGCAAAGCCATGTCCGCTTTTCTACCAGAGGATAAGGTGAAAGCGTTTATCACACTTCACGGCTTGCCGGCTATCACACCAAATACGATTACTTCGGTCGATCAACTTTTTGCCCAACTAAAAGTTGTACACGAACAAGGATTTTCCATGGATGATCAAGAAATTGTAGAGGGTGCACGTTGTGTGGCTGCTCCAATCTTCAACATGTATGGGAACATCGAGGGTGCGGTTAGCATTTCGGGGGCTATGCATCGGTTTGCTCCTGATTTATTGCCCGATATGGCCGAAAGTATCAAATTTGCTGCGAATCAGATCTCGCGGAAACTAGGCTATCAGTTTACATAATGGAGAGGGGAGTTCCTCATGCAACCATTACGAATAGCAGTTCTAGGCATGGTGGAAGGCAATGGGCACCCATATTCTTGGAGTGCCATGTTCAATAACTATGACAAGCAGACGATGGCCGAGTGTCCTTACCCCGCAATACCGAATTATTTAGCCAAAGAGCCCGCAGAAAAGCTGCAAATACCTGGAGCATCTGTCACCCATATTTGGACGGATGATCCCCTAGATGCCGCACATGTGGCTAAGGCTTCGCTGATCCCACACGTTGTATCCAGGCCAGAGGATGTTATCGGACACGTAGATGCCGTCATGATTACAACGGATAAAGGCCATGAGCATGTGGAACGCTGTCGGCCGTTTGTTGAGGCTGGTCTCCCCATATTCGTCGATAAGCCTCTGGTCGATAATGAGTCCGATCTTGCGCAGTTCCGAAGGTGGGTGCGCGATGGTGCCCCGATTATGTCATCTAGCTGCATGCGCTATTGTAAAGAATATATGCCTTATCGCACGTCCATTCACTCCTTAGGAGAACTTCGTTACACAAGCATCACGACTTGCAAAAGCTGGGAACGTTACGGTATCCATGCATTGGAGTCGATTTACCCCATTCTAGGCCCCGGTTTTATTTCCGCTCAAAACGTAGGAACGCAAGATCGCAACATCGTTCACTTCAAGCATCGCCTGCATGGCGATGTGATGGTGCTTGCGATGGATGACATGTATGGTTCGCACGGTATTCTACAGCTATGTGGGACACAAGCCAATGTCACGGTTATCGCTCAAGATACGTTCTATTCCTTCAAATCACAGCTTGAAGCTTTCATACACTTTTTGAAAACAGGAGAAAGGCCCTTCCCGTTCAGTGAAACGGAAGAATTAATGCGCATGATCATTGCCGGCATTCGCAGCCGAGACGAAGGTGGAAGAGTTGTAAGGCTAGAGGAAATCACTGCGAACTAACGTAGTGAAACACGCTTTTCGTACATAACCTTAAGGAGGACGAAAACGGATGGCTACTAACTTTCATATGCGTCAAAGTCGAGTCTTACGTAAGCTGCGGGCAGGGGAAACAGCAATCGCGTTGAAGCTGAATCTCGCCGATCCACGCATAACAGAAATGGCCGCCAGAATTTCTGGCGTAGACTGCCTATGGACGGACATGGAGCATGTCCCCAATGATTTGGCTGTTATTGAACGCCAGATTTGGGCAGCAAAAGCCTATGATGTGGATGTGCTTGTCCGTGTAGCAAGAGGAAGCTACAGTGAGTTAATTCGGCCGTTAGAGATGGATGCGGCAGGGATCATGGTTCCTCACGTCATGAGTTTAGCGGATGCTAAGCAAATCATTTATCACACCAAGTTCTACCCGATTGGCAGACGGCCGCTTGATGGCGGGAATTCGGACGGTGCTTTCTGCAATTTGGAGTTGGGTGACTACATGTCACAAGCGAATGATCAACGTTTTAACGTGCTGCAAATCGAAGATCCAGAGCCGCTTGATGAGCTGGAAGAAATTATCGCGCTGCCTGGTCTGGACATGATTTTTTTCGGACCCGGAGACTTCAGTCAAGGGATTGGAGCTCCTGGCAAGTGGGATCATCCGCTGCTCGTTGAAACACGGCAATCGGTGGCTAGACTGGCAAGAAAGCATGGGAAATACGCAGGGACCGTTGGCAGTCCGAGTAATTTGGATGATTTAACGGCGATGGGCTACCAATTTGTAAGTGTTGGGGCCGATGTGGTTGGTTTTGGTCAGTATTTAAGCGGTATCGCATCGAGCATCAACCGCAGCTCCGGAACAGGTACGGATTCCGTCTACGGCTCAACCAAAAGCTAAGGGAGGCCACGACATGTATACGGAGCTTTTCTCATTGCGGGATAAAAGTGTCATTCTTACAGGAGGTTCTGGGTATCTTGGAACCGCAATTACGGAAGCATTACTGGCATTCGGCGCTGATGTGACGGTAGCAGACCTAGCCTTCCGAACGAACCCGAACTTGGCATCCGCCCTGGAGGAGGGGCGATTACGGCAGGTGGTCTGCGATGTCTCCCAAACAACATCGATTCAAGACATGTTTGCGTCACATCACACAGCCAGCGGGCGATTGAACGTTGTTGTTAACTGTGCCACCTATGGTGCTGGCTATGGCCAAGCGGCTGAACTTGAATTTATGACAGATGAAGTATGGCATAAAGGTGTAGACGGAGCTCTCGGTACGACGTTCCGTTGCATTCGAGAAGCCATCCCCTATTTGAGAGAAAGCGGCGGCGGGTCGATTGTTAACTTTGCTTCGATGTACGGAGTCGTATCGCCTGATCCTTCGATTTATGGGGATAGCGGTGCCAACAATCCGCCGAATTATGGCGTAGGGAAGGCTGGTGTTGTTCAGCTGACCCGATACTGTGCAGCACATTTGGCCAAGTATGGGATTCGTTGCAACAGCGTATCGCCAGGACCTTTCCCCAATGCGGCAATCGCTCAAAACGAAGCTTTCCTACAGCAGCTGCAAGCCAAAACCATGCTCGGTCGAGTAGGCAAACCCGAGGAAATGGTAGGTGCTGTCATTATGCTGGCATCCGATGCCTCCAGCTATATGACTGGATCGAATCTCATGGTGGACGGTGGATGGACCGCTTGGTAACGCGGGAGGTTGTGTCATTCGATAGGAGGAAATCGATGTGAGTACGAATGTAATGAATAGCTTCTCGCTAAGGGATAAGACGGTGCTCATTACGGGAGGCGCCGGACTTTATGGGACACAAATCGCAAGGGCCTGCGCGCAAGCAGGAGGCAACGTATACGTGACATCTCGTGATGAAGCTCGTTTAGAGGAGATCGAAGAGAATTTTAGAAGGGACGGATTTACGGTGCGCGCCATTCCTTTCGACCAGGAAGATCTCGGATCGATCTCTTCCATTCGAGAAAAGTTAGAAGCGCGGGAAGGTAAATGTGATGTCCTCATCAACAATGCTGTCGCCCGTACGATGTCTCATTATAACGATTCGCTGGAAACCTTCGCGCGCAGCATGGCGGTTAACGCAACAGGATTGTTCGAGTTAACGCGGGTGATTGGCGATTGGATGGCCGAGAAAGGGAGCGGCGGATCTATTATTAACATCGGTTCGATTCAAGGCATGGTCGGACCCGATCCTACGCTGTATGAGGGGTTGCCGTTAAATGGACTGATCCCCGACTATTTCTTCCATAAGGGCGGGATGATCAACTTTACCCGATTTATCGCCAGTTATTATGGTGCAAGTCAGGTTCGGTGCAACTGCATCTCACCAGGCGGTTTTCAGACGGAGAAGAATCTCCCTGAATTTATCCAACGTTACAATGACAGAACGATGTTAGGCCGCATGGCTAAAGCGGATGATATTTGGGGGCCTGTCGTATTTCTCGCATCGGATGCCTCTCAATATGTAACGGGCACGAACCTGCCTGTGGATGGCGGTTATACAGCCAAGTAAGGGGGGAAGCGGCATCAGCAAGTGATGCCGTTTTCTTTTTAAACAATAGAAAAATAGGGGTGGTGAAAGAGTATGAGAATGTTTTCGAATGGTTTCAGAATTTTTCACGATTTAAAATTGGTGAAGAAGCTATGGTTATCGTTCTCGCTTGTCACACTTCTAGCACTCGTCATCTTTGCCTTATTGTCGTCGACGTACATCAAACGAATGATGACCGATCAAGAAGGCAATGCCATGCTGCAAAAGATTGAGTATTTCACAGGCAGTATGGACAGCTATTTCCAAAGTATTGAGAAATCATCTCAATTGCTTGTCTACAATGAGAATGTGCAAGAACCTTTAAGTGCGAACGCCGCAAGTTTGAATGGGATGGAACGGATTCTTTCCTACAACTACATCTATGATCAATTAAGGCAATTATCAGCTCGGTTTATTGGCATTGAAGCCATTTATTTGGTGGATAAGTTTCAAAATGTGTACGACAGCGGAGTTGGCATGAATTTCACGCCTAGCTATTTGGTCAGTGATGAATTCACCAGTCAGGGCTGGTATGACAAAATGGCAAACAATAAAAGCAGTAATTCGTTATGGTCCTTCATCAAGTGGCGTGATAAGCAAACATCGATCGTGATGTTCAAGACGATTTATGATAAAAATAATTTGCAAGTCCTCGGTTATCTCATCATTTCCATTTCTCCTACGATTCTTAACAACTACTTAGCTTCATCAAATCTGGACGAAGGCACGAATAGCATCGTTGATTCGAACGGCTATATCTTCTCAGCAGGGAGCGGCGAAAGTATTCCGCCTATTCACATTGATCAATTAACTGGGACGAAAGGTCATTATACGAATGAATCTGACCACTATGTCGTTGCTTATTCGAAGCACCCTTTGACCCAATGGACATTCGTTCATACGATCCCTCAGAGCTTATTGCTAAAGGATCTTAAACATATAAACAATTTATGGGTAGCCTTTCTTGGCGTATCCCTCATTCTGATGGTCGTTGTCTCCGTGTATATTTCCAAAACCATCTCTATGCCGCTCCGTAAAATGATTCGTATGCTCCGAAATGTTGAGCATGGCAATCTGAATATGAAATTTCAGCCTTTGTTTAAAGATGAGCTTGGAGATCTTGGTCGGGCTTTCAATCATATGATCGATAAGGTACGTGAAGGTGAACCGCTCATGAGGGAGAAGCTGGTTCGCTCTCTTTTAGAAGGTAGAATGACCGAAACAGAAGCTAGCTACTTCACAGAACGACTGAGCTTCCAGCTCGGTGCGGCATCATTTCGGGTTGTGCTGCTTCATTTGCACAGTAGTTATGAGAAAGAAGAGTTAGATAAGTTGGAATCGATTATGCACGAATTCGAAGAGGGGCATGAGATGATTAGCATTTATTTATCCAATGAACAGTATTGCCTGATATTTAACGGTGAGAACGATGAGGCATTGCCGAACATCCATGCGTTGATCAGCGAACTTAAAGAACGGCAGGAACTACAAATTTATGCGTTTGTTGGCAATCATTACGAGCATTTTAACCTGATTAAGACCTCGTTCGAAGAAGCAAAAGCACTTCTCAATTACCTCGTCGGAGAGCAGATGGATGATCAAACGAATATCTATTTTGTCGGGGATTCTTGGAAGTCGCAATATCCGGAAGCTTTTGAAAATAAACTCCTCTATTATATGGACGAACGGGATATAGACAATTGTGCGGATGTAATGGAAGAACTCATCGTTTACGCGAGGGCCAGTCATCTCGTTCCGCATGTCCTATATGCCTTCATGGCGGCGCTTTATAATCATTTGTATAAGCTGCTAATCAAGTCGGGTCAATCGACTGTCATGGACAAAAATTGGTTCGGTGATGTGCAAGCGAAGCTATTATCACAACCACTTGAGAAGAACGGCAGACAATTCATTACACTTCTGAGGGAACATTTAGGTGTGAATGAACAGAAAGAGAAAAAGCATAGCCGGAATATTCTCAGATCCTTGCAAATTATTAACGAGCAATACAGCGATATTGGGCTTGGTATCGATTCCGTTGTGGAGCAAGTTGGACTGAATGCAAACTATTTCAGCCAATTATTTAAGAAGGAAGTCGGCGTTGGGTTTACTGACTATGTGGGCCAAGTGCGAATGGAACATGCCAAACGGCTGTTGGAGGATCCTGCCAATAAAATTAAAGATGTGGCGCTGCAGATCGGCTTCACCAACCCGCATTACTTTAGCATTTGGTTCAAAGAGAATACAGGGCTGTCTCCTTCGCAATTTCGCAAGCAGCTTCTAGGGCAAATTAGTTAATTAGGAAGCTTTGTTATTATCAGAAATAGGTCAATTTCTTTATATTTGCTTGTAGGACTAATGAAATCCACGTGTATCTAATTAATTTCACCTACGCAAGTACGAGGAGCACATGCTAACTTGTAAGTAGGTTACGCAATTAATCGGGTATAACGAGGAGGGTTCTATGAAAGTTATGACGATTTACGCGCATCCCGCGGATACGATTACGAATTGCGGCGGGACGCTCGCGCTTCATGCCAAACGAGGGGATGACGTTGTCGCGCTCATTTTGACACACGGCGGACGACTTCATCCGAACAAGTATGCAGAGGAGTGGCGCAAAGAAAACCCCGATGCGAGTCTCCTGCAGGCGGGCTTGGAAGAAATTGCGTTGAATAAGAAACGCGAATTGGAACGTGCAGCTCAGACCATAGGTATTGCTAAGCTGATCATGCTCGATTACGACGACAACTATTCAACGGTCAATGAAGAAATCGTGAATCGAATTGCAGAAGAGGTATCGAAGGAGCGGCCGGACATCGTCATCTGTGATTACCCCATGAATACCGCCTTTCACAATCCCCATACCATCGCAACACAAATGGCCTTCGCTGGCCTCAGCAAGGTATCCCTTTATTTGAAAAATCTAGATGGTCAGCCTGAGTATCAAGTCAAACAAATCTTTTTAACCTCCCTTCCGGTAAGTCCGATCGATGGATTAAGTCTGTATGGCATTCGTAATGATGTATTTATTGACATCAGTTCAGTAGTAGGTGAGAAGATTAAAGCGATGGATGAATTCAAAAGCCAAGGCTACAGCGGCTTATTCGCCCGTAAGCTGCTTGAATCCTATAACGGCGAGTATGGCCGAGCGGCTGGTGTTAATTTTGCCGAAGGCTTTTTCAGAGTCTATAACGAAACCCATGAACATCTGCCGCTGACAGCAGCTGCGCAAGAAAGTGATCTTCTCATGAGACACCTCAGTTACTCGACAATGAGTATAAGAGAGATGTTTCCCCTGCCGGAGTAACTGGTAGGCCTCCCCTTCTTACGATCTTCCAATCTACTCACATGATGTTACCTACCCTTCTCCAGCAAGAGCATACAACCTTCACAATGTTAACGTTTTCGAGCAGTCCAACAAGGCGAAGAGACTCTGCACATCTCATTCATTTTTATTAGGAAAAGGGAGGAAGACGAGCATGATTTCTTACTTGAAAAAACGTTCATTCAAATCACTTTTTGTGGCAACTAGTGTTTCGCTCTTAATGGCGACAACAGTAGGGTGCAGCACAGACGAAGGGGCTAGTAAACCAACACCTAGCACAGCACCAGCGGGCAGCGCCAGTCCGACAGCGGCAGCCTCGCAAGCGCCAAAAGAGGATCCTAAGATCGAGCTGACGGTATGGGCGGCTCCGAACGGCACGTACAAACCAGGTCAAAAAGCTGGTGACTGGTTTAAAGAAGATTTGCTGCCGGAATGGACGAAGCTCCATCCGAATGTCAAAGTCAACATTGAGCTTATCCCCTTTGATGGGATTAATGAGAAAGTCACAACAGCCATCGCCTCCAAATCAGCTCCAAACGTATTTTTGGACTATCCAGGGCGCACTTTGGCTTATGGACAAATGGGAGCACTTGCTTCGCTTGAAGATATTATTCCTGCTGAAGATTTGGCCCAAGTGAAGAAAAGTGCGGATATGATGAAAATGGTCTCGGTAGGCGGCAATGTCGTGACGATGCCGTATTATTCGACCCAACTCGGATTGATACTTGATAAATCCTTATGGAAAGAAGCGGGAGCTGAGAAATTGCTTCCACAAGATGAATTCCGGACATGGACGCCTGATCAGTTCAAAGCCGCTTTGAAGGCTGTAGCTAATAAAGAAAAAGGCGTTTATGGACTAACGTTATTCGCATTGAATGAACAAGGGGATCAAATCTATAACAATATTATTTCCGGATACGGAGCGAAGTTGTTCAATGCTGATTACACGAAATATACAGCAGGTGACAGCCCTGAATCGGAAAAGGCGTTAACCTTCTTCAAATCACTCGTCGATGAAGGGCTCGTCACGCCGCATCCTGAAACATTGACATCCACGAACGCGCTCGATTACTGGAAGCAACGGAAGAACGGGATGGTCGTTGCCTCAGCAGCTCACTCCGACATTATCAAGAACGGCTTGAAGGATGGAAGTGTAAGTGGACCTCATGAGTATATGTATGTCAACTTTCCTTCAACAACGCCTGGTCAAGCGGCATTAAAGTCTGAAGTTGGCTTTGGTGTTGTGTTCAAGAACTCGGATGCTGTGAAAGAAGAATGGGCGAAGAAATTCCTTTACTGGACGATGAGAGATAATACGATTTTCCAAACAGCTATGAAATCATTCAATCCGCTTGGTAAAGCGCCTGCTTGGACCGAAAGTGACCCAGAGCTTCAATTCCTAGCTAAGTTAGCTACGAAAACGAAAGAATGGCCTGTAATTGACCCAGGTTGGGGAATTAAAGGCTATCCTGAGATGAGAGCTGCGATGTTCCCTGAGATTCAAAAGCTGTTCATCGGGATGTCAACGCCGAAGCAAACGATAGATACGATCTCCAAGAAGTTTAATGACACGATAGCCAAATACAATAAATAACCGGTACTGGGCGGCAGGATGACCGTGGTCTCTTGCCGTCATTTCAATAACAGATTAGCGGCAGTAGGAAGGAGAAATTCATGAAACAGGGGAAAATCAGCAGCATCCGTTTACGTAGAGAAATCAGCGGTTGGTTATTCGTCCTGCCGATGTTGTTGTTTTTTGTGCTGTTCGTCGTGTATCCCATTCTTAAAGCAATCAAGAGCAGTTTCTATGGCTTTGATTATACGAAGTACTACTGGTCAGGCTTGGACAATTATCGCACCATTTTCACGGACCCGCTGTTCTGGAAGTCGATTCGTAATACGCTGGAGTTCGTCTTATATCTAGTCCCGTCCATTACGGTTATTGCTTTGATGATCGCCGTAACGATTCATACGTATCCGAAAAAAATGCAATCCTTTTTCAAAGCTGCCTTTTATATACCAGGCGTGACATCGATTGTTTCTCTAACTTTAGTTTGGCAATACATCTATAACGGACAATTCGGCCTTGGCAATTATGTGTTGGATCGATTGGGCATGAATGCCGTTAACTGGCTGGGGGTCAACTCGGCCACGCTGGCTTTGTCGGTTATTGTGCTAACTATTTCCGTAGGTTCTGCGGTCGTTGTTTTTTCGGCGGCACTTGGAGGAATACCCAAGGATTTCTACGAATCTGCCTCGCTGGACGGAGCAAAACCGTGGCATATGTTCGCTCGAATCACACTTCCGATGTTAAAACCGACGCTATTATATGTCGTTGTAACGGGGACGATCGGCGCTTTTCAAGTATTCGCCATCATCATGATTATGACGGGAGGCGGACCGGCGTATCGCACCACTACAATCATGATGCTTATCTACCAGCAGGCGTTCGTTAATATGAACTTCGGAATTGCGAATGCGATGGGGATTGTCCTATGTGTCATCATCAGCCTAATCGCCTTTGTGCAATTTAAGCTGCTTAAATCAGATAACGAATATTAAGGAAGGTGGGACGAGGATGCCGAATAAAAAGTCACCGCTATGGGGGGGCCATTTATTTCTATGGGTATTAACCTTGTTCTTCCTCTGGCCCTTCTACTGGATGGTTAGCGGTTCCCTCAAGAACCTCAAGGTTGCGCTGCAAATTCCACCTGAATGGATACCGATTCACCCAACATTTCATAACTATACGTCCTTAATAAAAAATAGCCCTGTGTTCACCTGGTTTTATAACAGCATGTTTATCTCGTTGATAGCCACCGTGCTGGTGATCACGGTTAGTTCGTTGTCCGCGTATGCCTTAGCGAAAATTCCATTCAAAGGCTCTAAATGGCTGTTCTCGTTCATGATTGCAGCGATGACGATTCCGCATACGGTGCTGTTCATCCCACTTTTTCAATTGTTAAATGAGCTAGGTCTCATTAATACCAAATGGGGGGTACTACTGCCCGTCGTGGGTTGGCCTTTCGGTGTTTTCCTGTTAAAACAGTTCATGAGCACGCTTCCAAGTGAACTGGTAGAAGCCTCCAAAATCGATGGCTGCGGGGAATGGCAAACCTTCTGGCGCATCATTCTGCCGCTTGCCAAACCGGGTCTTGGCGTCTTAGCGATCTTCACATTTGTTAACACGTGGAATGACTATGTGTGGCAAGTCATCGTGTTAAGCGGCGAGAAGACGTATACCTTACCAGTGGGTATTAAAGTTGCCCAAAAAATATCAGAACTGGAAACGAACTATGGAATCGCTATGGCAGGTGCAATGTTCGCAACGCTTCCTGTATTAGTCATATTTCTCTACTTTCAAAAATACTTTACGGAAGGCATTACCTTAGGTGCATTGAAAGGTTAATTCTTCAGCGCGACGAAAGAAGGGACTTCCATGTATCACGCTGCGATAATCGGACTTGGCAAGATCGGCTTAACCTTTGATATTCCCTATAAAGGAAGAGTAAACAGCCATGCAATGGCCTATCATTTGCATCCAGAGGTGGCGTTGGTTGCAGCTGTCGGAAGAAGGCAAGAGCAGGCGGAACAGCTGGCAATGATTGCACCAGAGGCGCAATTCTATGGGGATCAGGAATTGTCATCCATGCTAAGGCATCATCACCTGGATATCATCAGTATTTGCACGCCGCCTGCGGTAAGGTATGACTTGCTTCAAACTGTGCTTGAGCAGTCGAAGGCCAGGCTCATCTTTCTAGAAAAGCCTGTAGCGAATGGGCTTGAAGAAGCGGAGCGTATAGCGGCTTTATGCAAGCTGCATAGCGAACGAACCGTCGTCGTTAACTTATCACGAAGATGGAGTGAAGGAGCCATGCAGATCCGTAGGGCAGTCCAGAATGAGATCTATGGGAAGCTGAAGAAGATACATTTACGGTATAGTCGTGGGATTTCTAACACCGGTTCGCATCTATTCGATATGGTGCGATACGTGGCAGGAACCATCGAGCAGGTAAAGGTCGTAGAGCGCGTGCCTACCAACTTGGATGAGAGAGAGGATTGGACCTATTCCTTCTTGTTTACAGCAGCAAACAATCAGGTTACGGGGTACGCGGAGGCGTTTGATGACCGCAATTACAATCTGTTTGAACTTGTGCTGTACTTGGAAGGCGGCATGATCGAAATGGTTCAAGGTGGAACTGAGATTCGATACTATGGGACCGAGCCTCATCCGGTGCAAGCTGGCATGCGACAGCTGGTGCTCGAACGAACAGAGAAAGATGATCTTGGCAAATCCAGCCCAATGGTCAATGCGATCGCTCACCTGGTCCACATCCTAGATGTGGGCGTGGAACCGCTTTGTACGTTGGCGGATGGCATTTACCCGCTATATGTAGCGGAGGCGTTGAACCAGTCCTATGCAAGAGGTGGTACCACTGAGCAGGTGCTTGTTGAATGAAAGCAGGACACTCAATTCGATCTTGACTAAGGGAGATTGATGATGGAACTGATCCCATTAACGACAGCGCAGCAACAATTTTTTGAAGATCAGGGGTATTTATTGGATCTACCTGCTATTTTCCCCGGTGAAGAAGCGAAGCGAATGCAAAGGGGCTATGAGAAGCTCATTTCTTTGTTGCAGCAGGATGAGAATCCATCTGACATGATGGGCTGGCATAAGACGAGCCGCTGGCTATATGACATTTGTGCGCATCCGCAGATTCTCAGCTGTGTTGAAGGCGTATTGGGCGATGATTTTTATTTGGCAGCTACTGAGTTTATTACGAAATCGCCGCATTCAGACAAGATTGTCCCTTGGCATCAAGATTCCTACTATTGGTCGACTGCGCTGAATAACACGGTTACCGTCTGGCTGGCTATCACGGATGTGGATGAAGCCAACGGTGCCATGAAGGTTATTCCAGGTACACATAAAGCGGGTCTTATTCAACATAAAATCGCAGGCGAAGACGCCATTCTATCATTCGAACTGGACCAAGGAACTTTCAGCGAAAAGGATGCCGTGTCGATGATTATCCCATCAGGCGGCATTTCGATGCATGTCGATTCCCTTATTCATGGTTCCGGTCCAAATACCTCTGAGCGCTGGCGCATCGGATTTGTGATTCGCTATTCCAAGACGATGGTGAGATGGGATCCGCAAATCTACCCTGATTTCAAGCTTTTCATGATGAAAGGAATCGACGAGTACGGTTACCATCCTCAGGGTGAAGTGCCTGTAGAGCCGTTTGGGCGCCCACCTTATACCAAGCGTATTCGCAAGCGAGAATAATGGCATGTGTCAGAGAAAGTGAGATGATTCTTTATGTTAAGCTACGACAAACTATGGACATCTACGATCTCCCCTTTAACGCTCGGCACTGTGCAGTTGGGGATGCCCTATGGGATTGCGAATCAGTTGGGTCAGCCCGATGAGAGCGTAGCAGGACGTATCTTGGATGCTGCCTTGGAAGGTGGCATTACCTGTCTAGATACGGCTGGCGTGTATGGAAGCTCAGAGCAGGTTTTAGGCACTTATTTTGGACAGCAAGAGCGCTCAGCTCATGTCATAACCAAAATCCACTTGACTGTGGATCATGAAACAACGATTACCGATTTGGAGGATCAAATAGAAGTAAGTGTTCAAAGGTCGTTGGAACGCTTGCAGACCTCATGTATTCCCGCCGTGCTGCTGCATCGACCAAATGTATTAGGCGTGTTCGGTTACAAAGTGACTGAATTGCTGCGTAAGCAGGTAAAAAGAGGGAATATCGGCACGGTGGGGGCATCACTCCTTTCCTACGAAGCACAGGAATTTGCAGCAAATTGGCAGGAACTTCAGGATGATTTTTACGAAATTATCCAATTGCCCATCAACGTCATGGATCGTCGGATGTTTGCGAATGGGGCGTTCGATAGGCTTAGGAACGCAAATAAGAAACTGTTTGCCAGAAGTATTTATTTGCAAGGACTGTTCTTCCTTCAGCCAACCGAATTAAAGGGCAATCTGCAGGTCGCGGATCGTTGGCTTACCTTATTGCGCACTTGTGCGGATCAAGAAGGAATGACTGTACCTGAATTAGCCTTTTCTTATATCCACCATATGCCGGGAATTGCAAGCATCGTGTTTGGTGCCGAAACGCCGAAGCAAGTAGAAGATAATATTGCGCTTCTAGCCACACCTGCTATTAGCGAAAAGACACTGCAAGTACTGGAAACAGCTTTCTCTGAAGTCCCTGAACTCGTGATTTCGCCTTCCATGTGGGCAGTCTGATTATCGCCAGGCCATCCAAATATTCGGAAAAATGAGGAGATTACCATGGTCACCTATCTCAAACAAGGTAATGCGCAATCATCATCTGCACTTAGCGAAGAGACGGTCTATCACACCGTTAAGGATGTCATTCAAGCCATTGCTAGCCGTGGGGATGCAGCGGTTCGTCAGATTTCGGAGAAATTCGATAACTGGTCGCCGGAAAGCTTCCGATTGAGCGAAGCTCAGATTCAAGAAATTATAGCCAGCGTACCCGATCGCGTGAAGGAGGACATTCGTTTTGCTCAGCAGCAAATTCGCCATTTCGCCGAAAAGCAATTGGCAACGATCCATGACCTCGAAGTTGAAACCCTTCCGGGTGTTTTTCTGGGACATAAACATATTCCCGTTGGGCGAGTAGGCTGCTATATACCTGGAGGGCGCTATCCAATGGTAGCTTCGGCTCATATGAGCATCCTAACAGCCAAAGTGGCTGGTGTTCCAAAAGTTATTGCCTGCACGCCACCGATCAAAGAGGAGATACCAGCCGCAACCGTATGTGCGATGGCCTTCGCAGGCGCGGATGAAATCTATGTGCTTGGTGGTATTCAAGCGATGGCTGCGATGGCGCACGGGACGGAAACGATCGAGTCCGTTGATATGCTGGTCGGACCTGGCAATGCCTACGTGGCTGAGGCCAAACGGCAGCTATTCGGCAAAGTGGGCATCGACCTGATTGCCGGGCCGACTGAAGTGTTGGTCATCGCCGATCATACAGCTGATGCCGAAATGGTGGCTGTTGACTTGCTAGGTCAGGCCGAGCATGGGCCGACTTCTCCGGCAGCCTTGATTACAACCTCCGAGGCATTGGCAAGGGAGACGCTGCTTGAAATTGAAAAACAGCTGAAGGTTCTCCCGACAGCTGATATTGCTGGCGTCGCCTGGCGTGATTATGGCACTATTTTGGTGGTGGATAGCTTGGAGGAAGCCCTCATTGAAGCGGATAAACTTGCTTACGAGCATGTCGAAGTACTGACGGAGGATCCGAATTACTTCTTAGCCAATATGTCGAACTACGGAGCTTTGTTTCTCGGCCCCGAAACGAATGTGGCTTATGGAGATAAAGCAATTGGCACGAATCATACGCTTCCGACCAAAGGCGCTGCGAGGTATACGGGCGGTCTCTGGGTTGGTAAATTTCTGAAAACGTGTACCTATCAGCGATGTACGAAAGACGCTAGCGCAATCGTCGGAGAGTATGTTTCACGTCTCTGTGAAATCGAGAATTTCATGGGTCATAAGGAACAAGCTGATCTGCGTGTGCGGCGGTATGGCAGTAAGTCATCTGTTTAATAAAATGCTTCGCAAGCAAAGCAAGCTCTCCCATTTATGATGGTAGAGTCTTGCTTTTTCTCTGTTCATCTATAACAATGGACCAAGGAAGTCATGAGTGAAAAAAGGAATTGTACTAGCGAGGTCGAAGATTGATTACCTGACAATAAATTAACGAAGAAGAAGATGATGTGATGGGAACTGCATTTAGCTTGAGACGAAAAGCTTTTATGCATAAGTATTTCTCCGGAAAAGTGATGGATTATCAACAGATTATTGGCTTATACATACCGATTCTGATTGATCAGACTTTCCTGGTTGGCCTCAACTTGGTGAACATTGCGATGATTAGTTCGTCAGGTGTTGCTGCAGTTAGTGCAGTAAGTATGATTGATTCGCTCCATATATTTCTAATCAGCGTATTCATAGCCGTCTCGACAGGTGGAACCGTTGTGGTCGCCCAGTACAAAGGAAGCGGCAATGACGGGATGGTAGCCAAAGCTGCTGCTAGCTCGATTTCCTTGGTTTCGGCATTTGCGCTAGGCATTAGCTTGTTAATGATTGTGTTTCATAGTCCCGTCTTAACGCTCCTGTTTGGAACAGCTTCTCCAGAAGTGTTCGCTTATGCCAAGACCTATCTGATAGGGAGCAGTGTATCTTATGTGGGGATTGCTATTGTAGAGGCTGTTTGCGGTGCACTTAGAGGGATCGGAAAATCCCGAACTTCCTTGAAACTCTCTTTGATTATGAATCTATCGTATGTACTTTTGAATGTGATATGTATCCATTTCTTACATATGGGGGTACATGGATTAATCATCGCTGTGAATGTGTCTAGATTTCTGGCGGCATTCATAGCAGTATTGTACGTGGTAAAATTAGATACGAATTTTAAAATGCGATTGTACGATTTACTGCATGCAAATATGGCGATGATGAAGAAAATTTTATTTATCGGGCTTCCCTTTGCGGCGGAGCAGATGTTCTTTAATGGCGGGAAAATTGTTACGCAAATTTTTATCGTGAGTCTTGGCACGCATGCCATGGCAACGAATGCAATTGGCGGTACACTGGCAGGTGTGTTACAGATTCCAGCAGCCGCGTTATCTCTGACTACGGTAACTGTGATTGGGCAATGTATGGGGGCGCAAAATGTGAAAGATGCCCGCAAATTTGCTAAATCATTCCTTTGGCTTGCGTCATTTACACTATTCGTAATGGCGTTGATCCTTATTCCGTTGTTCAAGCCGCTGGTCAGCTTATTTCACCCACCGGATGATATCATTCGGGAGCTTTTCATTATCGTGTTGATCAATGCAATTGCACAAGTGCCGCTCTGGCCAATCAGCTTCCTCTTGCCAGCAGCACTTCGAGCTGCGGGTGATTCCAAATTCACATCCCTGACATCGATGCTGTCCATGTGGTTGTTCCGAGTCGTTCTAGGGTATGTGCTTGGCATCATGTTTCACATGGGGATTATTGGTGTATGGTTAGCGATGAATATTGAATGGGGCGTGCGTGGACTCATATTCCTCATGCGCTTCAAGGGGGATCAGTGGTATCGTCATCGATTGATCGAGCCAGCTACGGATAGCAAATAAGGGCGACACCTTCTCACTGGAGAAGGTGTTTTTCTTGTCATGCCATCTCGATAGGAGCAGAGAACTGCAAAAACACATCTTTTTTAAGGAGAATAGACCGATTATCGAAGAATTGATGCGAAAATACATCCTTTTCTCGGAATATCTCTTGATTCCGATGAATTTGATAGAAAAAACTGCATAATCGCAGCAATTTCCTCTTTATTGCTCAAAACCCTATTAAAAGATGTATTTTCGCAGTTTTTTACAAGTTCCGTGAGCTAGCTGGCAAGGTCGAGCGCTGAAAGGGTCACTTCAACTAGTTGAGTGCAGAGGTTGAGGTGGAGGTGGAAGTGTCAGTAGAAATGTTAAGGTCAATGAATGGTTAAACTGTATAAGGCCAGATTGTGAAGAATCATTCACTACTAAGTTTAAATTTTTCATGTTAGTATTGTTGTTAAACTAACTTTCGGTCGTCGCGTGAATGAACCGGAGTATAACAGAAGTGGATAAGTTTTCCACGAAAGGGGGACTACTAATGAATCTGAATCTAACGAGACATCCTTGGAAGAAGAATGCACTCAAAAGATTAATTCTTTCATTTATTTGCATTCTTTTGCCACTCTACCTGCTTAGCATGATTATATACAATTGGGGGATTCGAACGCTGCAAGACGAAATATCCAAATCAATGATCTCGCAAGTTTCAGGATATTTCAGCGGGCTGGAGGAGGAATTCCGACGTATACAAACACTGCAGTACGATGTGTTAAGCGATGACAATTTGAATGCCTTAGGAGCGATTCCGGATTCCTTGAATGATATTGAGAAAATGCAAAGTATTCTGCGTCTCCAGCAACGCCTTAATGCCATTCGGAACAGCAGCACATATATAAAGGATGTGTACGCTTACATCCCGGCCATCCAGAAGAATGTGTCGGCGCTAACGATCTCTTCTTTTGATCAGGAAGCCTTTCAAAAATTAAGAAACATTCCGCTGACCTTAGATTCGCAAGTGATGAATGTTGACGGTCGAATGTATTTGAGCGCTGTGTATCCTTTCTCTACACCAAGTAGTAAGAGGGGTCCTCTTTTTATTGTGGCCATCGAACTGTCGAAGGAAAAGCTGGAAGAGCATTTGAAATTAATGGTGAATTCACAGGATGAGGGACTGATATTCAACAGCTCTCAGTTTGTTATCACGACTAGCCATGATCCTGCTTTCGATCAACAGATCACTGCCCGCATGACGAGCGACGTGAATATGGGCAAGGCGCAGAAGCTCATCATCAATGACAAGCATTATCTCGCTGTATACGCATCTTCTCATTTTTTTGGTGCTGTCTTAAGTAAATATGTACCGGAAAATGCCGTATTTCAACCGCTGCAGAAGTATAGAAGTTGGTTTGTTTTACTAGCAGCAGTAGCGCTCTTTATAATCATTATTTACTCGTTATATGTGTACAAATACATTCATAAACCGTTGGATAAACTGGTCAAAGCTTTCCGTAAAATCGAGCATGGCGATCTAGATGTTCAGATTGATCATACGATTAACGATGAATTTCAGTATATTTATAAGCGTTTCAATGTCATGTCTGGAAATTTGAAATCCTTAATTGATCAAGTCTATAAACAGCAAATCTTAACACAGAAGGCGGAATTGAAGCAGCTTCAATCCCAGATTAATCCTCATTTTCTGTACAATAACCTCTTTATTCTGAGTACGATGGCACGGCTTGGTGACTATGAGAATCTGGAGCAATTTACGAATCAACTGGGCGAATATTTCCAATTCGTTACACGGAATAGTTCAGATGAGGTACCGCTCTGGAAAGAAGTGAATCATGCTAAAGTATATGCGGATATTCAAGCTATGCGATTCTCGAACCGACTGCGAGTTGAATTCGATGAACTGCCTGAGCATGTTGGGCATGTCATGGTGCCGAGGTTGATTCTCCAACCGATTATTGAGAACGCTTTTGAACATGGACTGGAAAGGAAGCCAGCGAATGGCATTTTGCGGGTTCGTATTCTTAAGATTGCTAGCGTGATTCATATGATTGTTGAAGATAACGGCGAGGAACTTGATGAGAAACGAATCGAGCTGCTTAGAGCCGCCTTATCCAACCAAGATGGGGTGGAGACGACAGGTATTTTGAACATCCACCAAAGGATTCGATTGAAATTCGGACAGACTAGCGGGTTAGTTGTGGAACGCAGTGAATGGGGCGGCTTGAAGACGACGATTCAGATCGATTACACGAATGGAGGCGTATAAATGTACAGGGTGCTAGTCGTAGATGATGAGATGATTATTGCAGACGGGGTCTATGAGGTACTACAGAGTATTCCTCAGCTTGAGTTAGATGTGTATAAAGCTTACTCGGGTATTGAGGCTATGCGGCAATTCGATCGTACACGCTTCGATATCGTGCTTACGGACATTCGGATGCCAGGGCTTGATGGCTTGCAGCTGCTGGAGAAAATACGGGAGAGATGGCCGCAATGCAGGGTTATTTTTCTCACGGGATACAATGAATTCTCCTATATTTACTCCGCTATTCAGTATGAAAGGGTCAGTTACTTACTGAAAACCGAAGGCTATGAGAAAGTGATTCAAATGGTTGAGCATACCGTTGCTGAGATTGAAACAGAGTTGAGGGCGCAGTCATTGCTGAAGATCGCTCAGGAGCAGTTGGACGATATGCGGGGGATGCTCCAGAACGATTATGTGAAGCAGATTCTGAATGAGCAGCTCGATGTGCGTGAGATTAATCAAGAGCAATTCGATGAGCTTGGAATACCGCTGAAAGCGGATCACCCTGTCCTTATTATGCTGGGTAGAAGCAATAGTTTGTCTAACAGGACAACGTATTCGGAGAAGTCTAGGCAGCTGTACAGGATTAAGAAAATTGCCGAACAATACATGTCATCCCATGTTTCTTTTATCGATGCGGTGAATGAGCATATGGACCTTATTTGGCTGATTCAACCCCTAGGAGATAATTTGGAGCAAGAGGGATGGGAGCGCACGCTGACGTTCGTACAAGGGAATTTGGAGTTGGTTCAAGCTGCCTGTCGCGAATCAGTCGGTGAAATACTTTCCTTTGTTTTGGATGATAGTACGGTAGCATGGGGCGGCACAGCAGAGCGGTTCGCGACGCTTACGATGCTGATGAATTATCGGATTGGTCAAGGCGGTGGCATGCTGCTTCTAGATAAACAAATGGTGGAGCATGAGCTTCAGAAGTCGGATGGGAGTCAGCGTGAGAAGTCGCAGATTCGGCAAGCAAAATTGGACCAATTGGCGGATCAATTAGAGCATGGTCAACGTGTGGAGTTCCGCAATACGTTACTTGCTTGTGCGGAATCGTTAAAGAATATCGAGAGCATGCATGATGTTCCTGCGCAAGAGCTTTATTATTCCATTGGACTTGTTTTTTTATCCTATATGAACCGTTGGAATTTGGTAGAGATGGTTGCGACCCAGATTGGCTTGCACAAGCTTATGCAGCCAGGCGAGCATGAGTCATGGCGTGTGGCATTTGAGTATCTGAGCCGTGTAGAAGAAATTCTATTCAATCTTCAGAATCAAGAAGAAGAGAGACGAGCAAATGCGATTATATCTCTGATACAGAAACACATTAAGGATCATCTTCATAATCCGGATGAGGTGTCACTGGTGAAATTAGCGGAGCTGGTGTATTTTAATCCGTCCTATTTGTCACGATTATTTAAACAGGTCACGGGAACCAATTTATCTGATTACATTTCGGCAACCCGTCTATCAAGAGCCAAGAGCTTACTGGAAAATCCGAATATTAAAATCCAAGAGGTTGCCGAACAGGTTGGTTATGGAACAGCGACGAACTTTACGCGCTATTTTCGCAAGATGACACGTATGACCCCACTGGAGTATAGGACCTCCATTTTCAACAAGTAAACAAGTGATTCAAATGTAAAGACATGAATATTGAATGCCGATTGATTGCGCATTACCATTAGAGATGTAGCAACTCTAGTACATTCAGATCTTTCGGGGAGGTTCACATGAGAAAAAGAGATAAAGCTAAATCGGCCGTTATTCTCTCAGCAGCAGGACTATTGGTGCTCTCTGCTTGTAGTTCAGAGGGTTCAAAGGATAGTAAATCAACGGCTACGCCTGCGACTTCTGCGTCTGGGGCTAACTTGATGGCAAAATATGAAAAACCGGTGGACATAACAGCTTGGCGCTACACAGAAGCAACCTACAAGTATGAGAATGGTGACACGATTGAAAATAATATTTATACAAAAGCGTATCAAAATGACCTGAACATTAACTTGAAATATCAATGGACCGTGCCCGTCGAGCAATTCGATCAAAAGTTGAATGTGGCAATCGCAGCGGGGGATCTTCCTGATGTCATGTGGCTGAAAAACAAGCAACTTACGGATTTAGCTGATAACGACATGCTCTATGACTTGACGGAGCTGTATGACAAGTATGCCTCACCGATGGCGAAGAGTATTCTGCAGCAGGATCAGAAGGCTTTTGATACGGCTAAGATTGGCGGTAAGCTAATGGCGATTCCTCAGACATCGTCGGCAATCGACGGTCTTCCGCTTTTGTATGTACGAGCGGATTGGTTAACAAAGCTTGGTCTTTCAGAGCCGAAATCGATGAAAGAAGTGCTGGCAGTTGCAGAAGCTTTCACGAAGAAGGATCCGGACGGAAACGGTAAAGATGATACCTTCGGAATGGCATTTACGAAATCGTTCTTAGCGGATACGCATTTTGGAACAACGGGCTTCTTCTCAGGCTTTCATGCTTATGCGGGTAAATGGGTGAAGGATGCGTCTGGTAACAAGCTTGCCTACGGAAGTGTTCTGCCAGAAGTGAAGACGGCACTGAAGCAGCTCCAAGATATGTACGCGCAAGGTTTGCTCGATAAGGAATTCGGCGTTAAAGATCGTGCGAAGGTAACGGAATCCGTTGTTGGCGGCAAAGTAGGTATCTTCTACGGCAGCATGTCTGCCCCATTGTCAATCATCCAAAAGAACATCGATAACGATCCAAAAGCAGATTGGAAAGCGATTCCGTTGGTATCTGTCGATGATAAGAAGGCAACACCGATCGGTAAAATGCCAATTCAACGCTATTATGCTGTTAGTAAGAAAAGCAAAAATCCGGAAGCCATTATTAAGCTTCTGAACTTCGCAATGGATGGGTATGACGAGAGTAAGAAGATCAAACCAGAGATGAGCTTCTCCCCTACGAATGTTCCTGTCTATCTCTATAGTCTGATGAACCCAGAGCCAGCAAACAAAAACTTGAGCGCGCATAACAATACGCTGAGTGCGATTGCTGCGAACGATGCATCCAAGCTGACGACGGAAGAAAAAGGTTACTATGATAAAATCGTAGATTACCGTAAAGGAAACAATGCGAATTGGGGTACGGAGCGTGTATTCGGTTCGCCGAGCAGCTTCGATGTTATTAGCAAGTACGTAAAAGACGATAATTACATGCTGGATGCTTTCTATGGTGCAGCAACACCAACGATGGTTGAGAAAAATGCATCGCTTCTGAAATTGGAAGAAGAAGTATTTACAAAGATTATTATGGGCCAATCCATCGATACGTTTGATAAATTCGTTGAAGACTGGAAGAAGCTTGGCGGTGAACAGATTACGAAGGAAGTCAACGACTGGTATGCAAAAAGTAAATAAGAAGTTGGCGGCTTAATACGGATTGGAGCTTAGGGGAAGCGGTCGTACACTGCTTTCCCTTTCGTTATTTGTGCCATTATGCAAATGGAGAGGAGTAAAACGGAGATGAACAAAAAACTGCAGGAAATTCCTTTGCATCTTATGTTGTTACCTGGTGTTATTCTTACGATAATCTTTAGCTATGTCCCGATCGCGGGGATTGTCATTGCGTTTCAAAAGTTTGTACCGTCCAAAGGAATCTTTCATTCCAAATGGATCGGGCTTGATAATTTCCGCTATATGCTGGAGATGCCCAATTTTAGTAGTGTGGTATGGAATACGGTGTTCATTGCTGTTATGAAAATCATTGTACATTTGATTGTGCCCGTTATTTTTGCCCTGCTTTTAAATGAGGTCATCAGCACGGCGTTCAAACGGACCGTTCAAACGATTATCTACTTCCCTTATTTTTTGTCCTGGGTCATCCTGGGAGGCATTCTCATTGATATTCTCTCGCCTTCAGCCGGCATAGTGAATCAGATGCTTGGCCTACTAGGTATTGAACCGATCTTTTTCCTTGGCAACGAAAACTGGTTTCCATTTACACTTGTCGCTTCCGACACGTGGAAGGAATTCGGATATAGCACGATCGTTTATTTAGCTGCCCTGACGGCAATAGATCAGTCTTTGTATGAAGCTGCAGTTGTAGATGGAGCTAATCGTTGGAAGCAAACACTCCACGTTACTATTCCCGGCATGCTGCCTATTGTCACGCTGATGACTGTTCTGAGCTTAGGAAATGTACTGAACGCTGGGTTTGACCAGGTGTTTAATCTGTACAGTCCGATGGTTTACAGTACTGGAGATATTATTGATACGATGGTTTATCGGATCGGTTTAGTGGATGCGCAATATGGCGTAGCAACGGCGGTTGGCTTGTTTAAATCCGTGATTGCTTTCATCTTAATTGTCATTTCGAATAAGCTTGCCAATCGGTATACGGGTTATCGGATATTTTAAGGTCAGGGGGAAAGGCTATGCAAAAAGTTTCAACAAGCAGAAAATTATTTCTGCTAATCAACTATATTTTGTTGGGTTTAATAGCATTCTTATGTCTATTGCCGCTGATTAACGTGCTAGCTGTCTCTTTTAGCTCTAGCAGCGCTGCAGCAGGTGGCCTCGTCAAACTTTGGCCTGTGGATTTCACGATTGCCTCTTATAAACATGCTCTAACAAAGAAGGAATTCCTTGAAGGTTTGTTCGTTTCCATCCAAAGAGTAGTGCTCGGCTATGCGATTAATATGGTTGTTACCATCCTGATTGCCTATCCGCTTTCGAAAGAAACAACTACGCTTCGTGCAAGAAATGTATATGCTTGGTTCTTCATTATCACGATGCTTTTCCATGGCGGATTAATTCCTAGCTATATGACGATGAAAGCACTCGGCTTACTCGATACCATTTGGGCATTAGTCCTACCTGGGGCCGTACATGTATTCAATATGATATTGTTGTTGAACTTCTTCCGAAATTTACCTAAAGAAATTGAAGAAGCGGCATACATCGATGGAGCGGGTCACTGGAAGGTACTATGGAGTATGTACATTCCATTATCTAAACCAGCGTTGGCAACAATCACGCTCTTTACCGTAGTCATGCATTGGAATTCGTGGTTCGACGGTTTGATTTACATGAATTCGCCTTCGAATTATCCACTGCAAAGCTATTTGCAAACGATCATAGTCAATCCTGACTCCAGTACGCTTTCATCAACAGAACTGTACATGTCAGAGGTATCAGATCGTACTTTCAAGGCGGCACAAGTTTTCCTGGCGGCTTTGCCAATCTTAGTATTTTATCCATTCTTACAGAAATATTTCATGAAGGGCCTAGTTATGGGCAGTGTAAAAGGTTAATACAGGGGCTGCCTTAGGCAGTCCATTTCTTTTGGGGAGGCAATTACGATGAGTGAGAACATCTTACATCGGCTTCGTGAGCTATCCGTAGCGGAGCAGTTAGGTCAATTGAAAAAGGCCACAGATCACGATGTGCTGAACGAGTGGCTCCAATCAGGAGTTAAATTTACATCCACTGGTGGTCGGTTGGAGGAAACGTATTACAATGCGCTGAGCAAGTTGTTTGATTGCATCGTACCTACGATGGGGGACGCGCCTGTGCTGCACGAGGGTGGCATTTATCTAGGTTGTTGGATGGAAAGCACGGGGACGATCAACAATGAACTGCTGTCCCGGTTTCTTCCTACGGTGTCGGAGGATACCTTCGAATTGTTCGCAGACTATCAGAAGGAAGATGGTCAGCTTCCATATAAAGTGACCGAGAATGGCCCGGCGTTTCGGCAGATTCAGATGGTTACCCCGCTGGCGAGAAGCGTGTGGAATCATTATGAATTGAATGGGCGAAATCAAGTGTTTTTGCGCAAAATGTATGAGGCGATGGTACGTCATGATACATGGCTTGCGACGTATCGGGATACTCGGAATACCGGCTGTATAGAGGCATTTTGTACGTTTGATACAGGGCATGACTTGTCTCCGCGATTCTGGCATGTTCCTGATTCAGCGCATCTGGATGACGCTCGGCAGTATAATCCAGATTCACCAACCTTGCCCTTCTTAGCGCCTGATTTGACAGCCAATGTGTATTGTCAGCGTCTCTATTTATCACGTATGGCGGAAGAGCTAGGGGACGAGCATGCAGCATCAGAGTGGAGAGTGAAGGCGGGGATAAGCTTAGATAGTTTGTTCACTCATTGTTTCGATGAAAGTGATGCTTTCTTCTATGATCGCGATCGGAACGACGAATTCGTTCGAGTTCAGTCCGATGTCTTACTGCGAGTGCTCGCCTGTGAGGTAGGCGATGGGGAGTTCTTCGCAGCTTCGTTGCGGAAATATTTGCTCAATACGAGCAAGTTTTTCGCTAAGTATCCGTTTACTTCGGTGGCGATGGACGATCCGCGCTTCGATCCGTTTTCAAGCTACAATACATGGGCAGGAACGTCTAATTTCTTGAGTTTAATTCGTACACCGCATGCTTTTGAGCACCATCATCGCTATGTGGAACTAACTTGGGTGCTGAACCCGATTGTTACAGCATTGGCGCAGATGACTCGTTTTGCCCAAACTGTAAGCCCGTGGACAGGAAAAGAAGGTTATACGGAGTCTTATTCACCAGCTATTCTGTGCCTGCTAGACTTCGTTGAACGGATGTGTGGAATCGTGCCAAGGCCGGATGGAGAGCTATGGTTCACTTCATTACTACCGTATCCGCAAGATCACGGGGAGGTCATGGCAGCGGAGACGGGATATCGTCGAATCATAGATGGCATGACATTTGAGTTCGTCACGACGAGTGAAGGCAGCACTGTGTATCGGAACGGGAAAGCTTATTTGCAGATACCGATCGGCACTAGGGCAGTGACAGATCGCAGCGGTCAACTGAAAGCGATAATTGGTATGAGCGTGCGGACCATTGAGGGGACTGTCACTTATGAAGGTCGCGATATTCCGCTTCTTGTGAAAGGGAACGAGGGGGTTGAGCTTGTAGAAGGGCGATTTGTTAGTGTGCGCGATGTGGGCGTTATTTATCCAACGTATCGGTAAAATGGGAGGTAGTTAGGTATGGCGATGATAAAAAATAAGGACATACAAATCAGGGATCCCTTCGTTGTTCCCGTAAAAGAAGAAGGAAAGTATTATTTGTTCGGCAGCACGGATTCGAATATTTGGGGCAAGGGAACTGGGTTTAATGCCTATGTAGGGCAAGATTTGCAGGAATGGGAAGGACCTTACACGGTCTTTAAGCCCGATGAGGATTTCTATGCCGAGAACAACTTCTGGGCACCGGAAGTGCATAAGTACGAGGGACGTTATTATATGTTCGCAACCTTCCGTCGGAAGGATAATAATTTGCTAGGAACGGCTGTTTTGGCAAGTGACAGCCTGTTGGGCCCGTTTACGCCTCATAGTGAGGGGCCTGTTACGCCGAAGGACTGGTGTTCGCTGGACGGGACGCTGTTCGTCGATGAGGAAGGGCTTCCGTGGATTGTGTTTTGCCGTGAATGGCAGCAGGTAGGTGATGGCCAAGTTTGTGCGGTACGACTGACTGCAGATCTGAGGGATATCGTTGGCGAGCCAGTCGTCCTCTTTTCCGCATCTCATGCGAAATGGCCGACTTCCTTCCAGCATCCCCGTTACCCTGGACAGGACAACTACGTAACGGATGGCCCATCCTTCTATCGTGCAGCGAATGGAGACTTGTTCATGTTGTGGGCGAGCTTCATTAACAATACCTATGCCCTAGGTGTGGCGAAATCTGCTTCGGGCGATGTGTTGGGTCCTTGGGAGCAGGAGGATGAGGCACTATTCCAAAGCGATGGCGGCCATGCGATGATGTTCCATGCGTTCGACGGAGCATTGATGCTTGCGATCCACACGCCGAACCAGACGCCGAATGAGCGACCGCTATTTCTTGAGATTGAAGAGGTGGAGGGCAAGCTGCGGGTACGAGCGACATAGAGGGTTGAGAAGGAAAGTAAGAGCTGCCGGGAGGCAGCTCTTTTTTGCGTGTTGGGTAGCTGGAGCTGTGTAACTCGAAGAAATCGAGTTACAGGCGAGAGAAAGAGCGAAAGGGGCTACGTAACTCGAAATAATCGAGTTACGGGCGAGAGGAAGAGTGATAGGGGGCGTGTAACTCGAAATAAGAGACTGTCGATTAATGAATCGAGACTTAATAAATATGCAACTTAGTGAATTCTTATAAAAATTGACGGTTTTAGAGGAGCTTGTCTCTCCTTACAAAGGTACGTTCACATACATGCGATTTCAAATAAAGGTGTGCCATAACGTTATTTGCTACATTGGCATGTTCTGCGAAGAAATAGCATTACGGAATAACGCTATTTCGACCGAATGGAGTGGTATTTATCCATTTATGGTGAAATAGCGTTATTTTATAACGTTATTCTCTCGTATTCTCTTCTAAACTAACAAATAAGATGTTTTCATAACGTTATTTTGCGAACGAGGTTCATCTCTATGTCATGGGAGCGATAAGTTATCTCGAGTTGCAAAAGTTCCCGGATGTTTCTCTAAATTTCAAATGTTTATAGGATATTCAGGATAAACAGTTAATCGACAGTCTCAATAATCGAGTTACAGGCGAGAGAAAGAGCGAGAGAAAGAACGAAAGCAGCAGTGCTGACGCCTTTGCGCACAATTTTTGTGCGCAAGCAAGCAACTGCCAGCAGCGCCGAGGTCGAGCATACCAAAAATAGGGTGTCCCAAAGTAGCTGAAACTACTCTGGGACACCCTATCACTTTAAGGCACTAAAGTTCCCATGCCATGTCTATTACTTGTACCTAGCAATAGAAAGACATGTTAGGTACTTTAACTACGGCTAGCCTTATGCTTCTTAAACAACACCTTGAGCGATCATGGCGTCAGCCACTTTGGTAAATCCTGCAATATTGGCACCAACGACAAAGTTACCTGGATGGCCATATTCCTCAGCAGCTTGGACAGCGCTTCTGTAGATATTTTTCATGATGGCATGAAGCTTATCGTCAACCTCATGGAACTGCCAGGAGTATCTCATGCTGTTCTGTGACATCTCAAGAGCGGATACGGCAACTCCGCCTGCATTAGCGGCCTTTGCCGGCCCAAATAGCACGCCTGCTTGCAGGAAGACGTCAATGGCTTCCAGAGTCGATGGCATGTTCGCACCTTCACCGACAGCTTTGACACCGTTACGTACAAGAATTTTAGCAGCATCCTCATTAATCTCGTTCTGTGTGGCGCTAGGAAGCGCGATATCGCACGGAATCGTCCAGATGCCATTACAGCCTTCATGGTAGGTTGCGTGAGGGTGTTCTTTGACATACTCGCTGATTCTGGATCTCTCAACTTCTTTGAGGCGTCTAACCGTTTCGAGGCAAATGCCTTTTGGATCATAAATGTAGCCATTAGAGTCGCTGCATGCAACGACTGTCGCGCCTAGCTGAACCGCTTTCTCGATGGAGTAGGTGGCAACGTTACCGGAACCTGAAACGACGACTGTGCTGCCCTCAAAGCTTAGTCCTTGGGCTTGCAGCATTTCATTCACAAAGTACACACAACCATAGCCAGTGGCTTCGGTACGACCTAAGCTTCCGCCATAGATGATACCTTTGCCTGTCAGAACACCAGATTCATGCACGCCGCTAATGCGTTTGTACTGTCCGAACATGTAACCAATCTCACGAGCGCCTACGCCGATATCGCCAGCTGGCACGTCTGTGTCTTGACCGATATATTTATAAAGCTCTGTCATGAAACTTTGAGTGAAACGCATGATTTCATTGTCAGACTTGCCTTTAGGATCAAAATCGGCGCCGCCTTTACCGCCGCCAATCGGCTGACCTGTAAGGGAATTTTTGAATGTTTGTTCAAATCCAAGAAATTTGATAATACTGGCATTAACAGAAGGGTGGAAACGCAAGCCACCTTTGTAAGGTCCAATTGCACTGTTGAATTGAACGCGGAAACCGCGATTCACTTGTGTAAAGCCTTGGTCATCTACCCAAGGTACTCGGAACGTAATTAAACGCTCAGGCTCTACAAGACGCTCAAGAATGCCGTGTTTGATATACTTCGGTTGCTTGGAGAGAACCGGAATCAGTGACTCGATAATCTCTTTCACAGCTTGATGGAACTCTGTTTCGTTGGGGTTTCTTTTGACTACAGTTTCGTAAATGCCATTTACATATTCTCTTGCTGCTACATCATTGTCCACTTGAACTAACACGCTGTCATCCACCTTCACAATTTTAAAATAGAGTAAAAAGTTATTAGTATAGTTTTACCCTATTCCGGCCAATTGGGCAATCAAAATTTACATGTCATGTAAGCTTACTGAATGATGTGAATAAAGTGCTCATTAGACTAAATTTACAGATTGTAGTATAATTTACACGTTTTAAAATGGCGTAAATAAATACATGTTTCACCCAATTATCATGTAAGAGTAGAGGACATTAGAACTATGGATAATCGAACAACACGTACAGACCCGCGAGTTATTCGCACACGTCAATTGCTGAAAGATGCTTTTATAGAGTTACTTCAGGAGATGGATATTGAGAAAATTTCCGTGAATCGGATCGCAGAGCGTGCCACAATCAACCGTGTTACTTTTTATCTTCATTATAAGGACATCCCAGATATGATGGAGAAAATAGCAGATGACATGATTGAAGACATCCATCGTAGTTTGAACATGACTTCAGAAAGTCAACCCATGACCGAAGAAGATGATTGGTCGATGCTGGTGAACTTGCTTGAGCATTTTGCTGAGAATGCTAAGTTTTATAAAGTCGTCCTTGCGTCCAGACGTACGCCGATCTTTACGGAGAGATTGTTAAATTTGTTGACGGAATTAATTACTTTAAGAATAGAAAGAATGGGTGGAGACTCTGCGTTAACTACGAATGGTGTTCAAAAGGATATTGCTATCTGGTACGGTTCTTCCGCTTTAATCGGAACGATTGTTGCTTGGCTCCGCAAGGATATGCCCTATACACCAGTGTTTCTAGCAAAGCAATTTACCTTGATGCGTTCATTGTCATGAGAATAGGAACAAGATAAATCTTGTCTTGACTTGGAGTTAACTCCAAGGGGTAGAATGAAGAGGTAGCAAATACGATGTATAGGAAAGCGAGGAACACGAAGATGGACTATGTGAAACTTGGAAATACGGGCTTGGACGTATCGCGAATCAGTCTGGGTTGTATGAGCTTTGGTGTTGCTGAGCGGTGGACGCATCCTTGGGTCCTTAATGAGGAAAACAGTCGGCCTATTATCAAAAGGGCATTAGAGCTCGGTATCAATTTTTTTGATACGGCTAATATTTATTCGGACGGAACAAGCGAAGAGATTGTTGGACGAGCACTGAAAGATTATGCGAACCGAGATGAGCTTGTCATCGCGACAAAGGTTCATTTTCGTATGCATCAAGGTCCCAATGGGGCTGGTTTGTCCCGAAAAGCAATCTTGAGTGAGATTGACAAGAGCCTTAAGCGACTAGGAACGGATTATGTAGATCTTTATCAAATCCATCGCTGGGATTACCATACCCCTATTGAAGAAACGATGGAAGCCCTCCATGATGTTGTGAAAGCTGGAAAAGCAAGATATATTGGTGCTTCTGCGATGTACGCATGGCAATTTCAGAAGGCATTACATGTCGCTGAAAAAAATGGGTGGACCCGGTTTGTATCGATGCAGAATCATCTAAACCTCATTTACCGCGAAGAGGAGCGGGAGATGATGCCGCTTTGTAAGGATCAAAAAATCGGCGTGATCCCCTACAGTCCACTCGCATCAGGGAGGTTAACACGTGACTGGTCGGAAACGACACATCGTTCTGAAACTGACCAAGCGCAGAAATCCAAATATGATGCGTTTGCAAGCAAGGATCTCCCAATTGTGGAACGACTTGCTGTCATTGCTGAAAAACGTAGTCTGCCGCGGGCACAAATTGCACTTGCCTGGTTGCTGCAGAAGGAACCTGTCACGGCTCCGATTATCGGCGTTACGAAAGACGCCCATCTGGATGATGCGGTAGCTGCGCTTTCCGTTACATTAACCCCGGAAGAAATTGCTTCATTAGAAGAGCAATATGTTCCGCATCGGGTAGTGGGTGCAGTCTAAATGCTGATTGCGGAAGTAAGCCAAACGTATGATTTATCTCAGGATACACTTCGCTATTATGAACGAATCGGTCTTATTCCACGAGTGAACCGCAATAAGAATGGGATAAGAGATTATTTGGAAGAAGATTGCAAGTGGGTAGAATTTATTAAATGTATGCGAGGCGTAGGTCTCCCCGTTGAAACCTTGATTCAATACGTTGGATTATTTCAGCAAGGCGATGAAACCCTAGAGGCTAGAAAAGAACTCTTGATCGAGCAGCGGGAGCAGCTACTTACAAGAATGGAAGAAATGAAGAGCGTGTTTGAACGGTTGGATCATAAAATTTCCAGATATGAACAAACGATTGCCGCCAAAGAGAAAACGTTAAGTAGAGCGCAAGAGGTAGTTGGAAGCGATATAGGATAAAAGATAAGATACAGAGGCGCCAAGCAAGGGTATTTCCCTTGCATGGCGCCTTTTTCATGTTCCTGTTAACCCAACGAAAACATGTATATTGAGCAAGCGGCCTCCGATAGATATGCTTGGGACATTCAACGGAGGGAGTGTAGAGAATGACACAAGAACAATGGATAGGAGATGCCTGGGAACAAGGCGTCCGCAAAGTAAAGAACACGAGCCTGCGAGTAGGTGCAGCATTTCCTCACGGATCGAATGAGGGGCAATTCCAATTGACCTCGCCGCATTACTGGACAGCAGGGTTCTGGCCAGGGATCTTGTGGCTTATTTATCAAGATCGCCAAGATGAACAATTACGCCTCTTGGCTGAGAGCTGTGAAACACAAATGGATACTGTCATCGAGGCTTATGAAGCTCTCGATCATGATATGGGCTTCATGTGGACATTAACTTCGATCACGAATTGGCACCTGACCGGCAACGAACAGTCGAAACGTCGAGCTTTGAAGATAGCTAGCCATTTGGCGGGGCGATTCAACATCAAGGGAAGCTTCATCCGGGCATGGAATCATCCGGAGCGTGTAGGATGGGCAATCATCGATTGTTTGATGAATTTGCCACTGCTCTACTGGGCTTCGCAGCAAACTGGCGATCCGCGCTTTAAGCATATCGCGGAAGCACATGCTGAGATGGTCATCAAGCAGTTTATTCGTAAGGATGGGTCTGCGTATCATGTCGTTTGCTTCGACCCAGAGACTGGGGAACGCACCGGCGCTCTTGGCGGCCAAGGCTATGCGGAAGAGTCCGCATGGGCACGGGGCTCGGCATGGTCGATCTATGGCTCGGTGCTCAGCTACCGTCATACCGGCCGTGCCGACCTGCTGGAAGCAGCGAAGCATGCGGCGGGGTTCTTCCTCTCACACTTACCTGAGGATAAGGTGCCGTACTGGGACTTCCGATTGCCCACCTTCGAAGGTGCATCGCGCGATACGAGTGCCGCAGCGATAGCGGCAAGCGGATTGCTGGATTTAGCTGAGGTATGCGAAGGCGATCAAGCACTCTTTTATAAGGAACAAGCGTGTTCGATCTTGCAGTCATTAACTCACCGTTACCGTGCAGATGATGCGGAAGAAGCAATCTTGCTTTCTGGGACCGGCAACTTGCCAGGCAATCAGAATATTAACAAACCGCTCATTTACGGCGATTACTACTATATGGAAGCATTGTCGAAGCTGCAAGGTCATCGCTCTTTTTGGGAAATAGGAGCAGCAGGTACATTAAGAAGATGAAAATCAATCCGAATTATGTGGATGTTGCAGAAGCATTACAACCCAAGCTTTATGAAGTTGAGGTCATACCGGAGACGTCTGTTGAGGTTTACTCAGATGACAATGCCTTTCAAGGGTGGGGTGTTCGGAATGTACAGAGCTTCAAAGAGATCAAGGCTATGACTTTTGGTAAAGATGACAGCTTTACATTGGACTTTGGCGATCATCGTGTGGGCTATATTACGTTAGGAATATCAGCTGTTGGCAGTCCTCCAGATGCACCGCTCGGATTGAAGCTCATCTTTGGCGAAATGCCTTGTGAAGTGGCAGAGCCGTTCGAGAACTATCAAGGTTGGTTAAGTCGCACGTGGTTGCAGGAAGAAACTTTCTATGTAGATATACTTCCAGCGGTGATCAAACTGCCTAGACGATATTGTTTCCGCTATATGAAGGTGATCGTACTGGATACTTCTCCGAAATATAAAGTGGCATTTACGGAAATTAGTTGTACGACTGTAACTTCTGCGGATGTTACTAGAGTAATTCCTTTGCCGGATCATGTGAGTTTAGAATTGAAAAAATTGGATCATATTGGCATTCGGACACTTGCAGATTGTATGCAAACTGTTTTCGAAGATGGTCCTAAGCGTGATCGCAGACTTTGGATAGGAGATTTGCGGCTGCAAGCGTTAGCTAATTATGAGACTTTTGGAAATAACGATCTCGTTAAACGCTGCTTATATTTATTTGCTGGGATGAGACTGGATGGAGGGGAGGTTGGCGCCTGTGTGTTCGAGAAGCCACAACCGCATGTGGATGACACACTTCTGTATGATTATTCGCTGTTGTTCGTAGCGACACTCCATGATTATTATATCGCGAGTGGTGATAAGGAAACACTTTCACAACTGTGGTCTATTGCGTGGGAACAGCTTCGAATCGGACTGCGTCGACTGGATCCTAATAACTTGGTAAAAGATGATGCAACCGGGTGGTGCTTCATTGATTGGCACCAAGATTTAAACAAACAGGCATCCGCGCAAGCTGTGCTGATTTATTGTTTAAAACGAGGCTTAACATTGGCTAATGAGCTGATGATGTTGGATGAATGTACCCAATTGGAAAATGACATCCAGGCTTTAACCACAGCTGCTTTGGCGTATTTATGGGATGCGGAGAAAATGGTCTTTATTAGTGGAAGTGACGCTCAAGTCTCGTGGGCTTCACAGATCTGGATGGTCCTTGCTGAGGTGCAAAGCCAGGAGAGGAACGCGGCATTACTGGAGAACATGAATAAGTTTCCAACCGCCATTCCGATTAACACACCGTATATGTACCATCATCTCATTGAGGCGTTGATCACAAGTGGGTATAGAGAACGAGCATTAGAACGAATGCGTTACTATTGGGGAGGTATGATCGAGGATGGAGCGGACTGCTTCTGGGAGTTGTATAATCCTTCGGATAAATCATTCTCTCCTTATGGAAGCAATTTAATCAATAGTTATTGCCATGCTTGGAGCTGCACAACCACGTATTTTGTAAGAAAATATTTTGTTTAACGATGAACGAAAGCCAGATATATGAAGCGTTTTACACATGTATATTGCCAGAAAAAGTGTATATCGGGCAATGAATATCCAAGATAATTCAACCTGTTAACTGATCGAAATCATGTATATTGTCCAGGTGGCGGATCAGCAGGTACGATGAGCTCAACAAATTACAGCGCAAGGATGTGAACCCGATGAGTCAAACACTCCCTCCTTCAACACCAGCGATGGTTAATCAGAAGGCGAGTACAGTTAAAACCAAGAGCAATTGGTTAGTAAGGAAGTATGGCAAACGCATACTAAAACAAAACATTCCGTTGTACATCATGTTTGTGCCTGTCATCGCTTTCTTCCTTATTTTTAAATATTACCCGATGACGGGGTTAGTGATTGCCTTTAAGAAGTACAGCTTCATTAAAGGGATCTGGGGCAGCCCTTGGGCAGCTTTCGATAACTTTAAAATGATTTTTCAGACAAAACAAATTTTTGCAATCGTGTGGAATACGCTAAAACTGAGTGGGTTAAGCATCATCATTGGTTTCCCAATGCCTATCATATTAGCTCTGCTGCTCAATGAAGTAAGGAAGATGGCCTTTAAGCGAGTGATGCAGACGCTAGTGTATCTACCTCATTTTCTGAACTGGGTTATTGTCGGAGGCATCGTCGTTACGGTGTTTTCACAAAGTACGGGCACACTTAGTCATCTCATTGAAAAGATTTTTGGAGAAACGTATCCGTTCTTATATAAAGAAGGTTCTTGGATTTCCATCTATCTGGCGTCAGGTGTATGGAAGGAAGCGGGTTGGAACGCCATTATTTATCTCGCAGCATTAACCTCCATTGACCAAAGTTTATATGAAGCATCAAGTATTGACGGCGCGAATAAATGGCAGCAAACGTTTCGGATTACACTGCCTGGGATTTTGCCAACGATTATCATTATGTTGATCTTGAAGATCGGACACCTGATGGAATTAGGGTTCGACCAAGTGTTTGTACTCCAGAATAATGCTGTTCTTGAAATATCTGAGGTTATTAGTACCTTTATGTACAAAATCGGTATCCAACAAGCGAATTTCAGCCTTGCGACAGCCATGGGATTGTTTGAATCCTTGGTAGGACTCATTTTAGTACTTGCAGCTAATCGGATTGCACGCCGCTTCGGCCAAGGTTTATGGTAGGCGAACACGCAGCACACTGACTATGCTAAGAAGGAGAAGCTTATGAAACATACACGGGGAGAAAAGGTTTTTTACACCCTCAACTATCTATTATTGTCCATCATTGGTCTCAGCTGTTTGTTGCCAATCGTCCATATATTTGCTCTGTCACTCAGTGATAAACATGCGTTAATGTCTGGAACCGTTAGCTTTTGGCCTGTTAATTTTAGTCTGGATGGCTATAATGCACTTTTCAAGGAAAGCCCTATCATCAAGGATTTTACCAATAGTGTGATTATTACAGTAGTAGGGACAATCTTGAATATGGGGTTCACTATCCTGGCTGCATACCCTTTGTCTAAACGTTATTTTATCGGACGCAAATTCTATTCATTCGCCATTATTTTCACTATGCTCTTCTCAGCCGGACTCATTCCTACGTATTTATTGGTTCAAAAACTGGGACTTATCAATAGTTACGGCGCTCTGTGGCTGCCTGGTTTGATCACGGTGTATAATCTTTTGGTTTTGAGAAGCTTTTTCGAAGGATTGCCGGAAGAATTAGAGGAGGCTTCACGTATTGATGGCTGCTCTGAATGGCGCTTAATCATTCAGATTGTACTGCCATTGTCAATGCCAGTTCTCGCAGCATTAACTTTATTCTATGGGGTTGCTCATTGGAACGCCTTTATGAACGTCCTGATTTATATTAATGATTCCAGTAAGTTGAATTTAGCGGTACTCGTTCAACAAATGATTCAGAATCAAAGTTTAATGCAAGAGCTGACCAATACACAGCCTGAAATGGCCGCATTGATCACGCCGGAAGGTGTGAAAGCATCAGGTGTTATTGTAATGACATTACCGATGTTAATCGTCTATCCATTCTTACAACGGTTCTTTGTGAAGGGTGTCATGATTGGTGCTGTGAAAGGGTAATGGTAAAAATTTGAAAGGGGTGATGTGCAGCGCGAAACATGATAGGCTTAGCTGTACAAAGATATGAAATAATTGGGGTTATCTTAAAAATTGCACGTACATAACATGAGGGGTGACTTATTCATATGAAGAAAATTAGCAAAATGAAAGCAACGTCCGTATCCTTAGCACTTGTACTCTCAAGCACAGCACTTCTAACAGCTTGTGCATCCGATAAGAAGACAGATACTGCAACGACGACGCCAGGTTCTGCAAGCACAGCTGCGGCAAGTGCGAAACCTGCTGGACCTAAGCCGAAAATTACCGTTTCTATCTATGATCGTAACAATGTCCCTGAGGGTGAAGGCACAATTACGAACAACCGTTGGACAAAGTGGATTAATGAGAATGCGCCTGTACAAGTTGAATTTATCCCAGTTCCACGTACGAATTCTTCCGAGAAATGGAACGTATTGTTCGCTTCCGGGCAAGCACCAGACTTGATCATGGAATTCTCGAATCCTTACATGAAGGATTTGGCATCCAAAGGGCAAATTATTGCACTGGATGATGCGATTGCGAAGTATTCCACGAATTACAAAAAGGTGATTTCCGCGAATGAGTCACTACAGAAATTAACGAGATATAATGGAAAAACGTTCTTCATGGGTCGCACATTGCCATTTTCAGCGAATCACTATGTGATGATCCGTCAAGATTGGTTGGATAAATTGAAGCTTCCAATGCCGAAAACGACGGAAGAGTATTTGAAAGTTGCGAAAGCGTTCACAGAACAAGATCCAGATGGCAATGGTAAGAAAGATACACTGGGTTCCACTTTCTTTGATGTCGATTATTTCTATCAATTAGGTCAAGCGAGTGATGAGACATTAGGGATGGTTACGTCCTACCACTTGATCAATGATCAATATGTTCGCACATGGGATCGTCCAAAAGCAGATTTAGCATTCAGAAAGGCTCTTTATGATGCTGGTACTGTTGATAAAGATACATTCACAGATAAAAACATGGAAAAGGCAAAGCAGGATTGGGTTAACGGCAAGCTTGGCATCTACGGTTCAGATGTTCTTGAAGGCGCGAAAGGTTACGACGTTTACAATACGTTGATCAAAAATAATCCAGATGCGAAGGTAACGATTCTACCGCTTCCGAAGTCTGAAATCGGTCAATTCTCACCAGCTGGTGCTGTTCCAATGCAATTTACTTCCGCAATTAATGCAACTGCGAAAAACGTAGAAGCTGTTGTTCAATACGTGGATTGGTTAATGAACCCAGATGTTCAAAAGACATTGATGTATGGAATGGAAGGCGTACACTACAAGACGGTAGATGGCTGCCCGAAACCAATAGATGCTGAGAAAAACAAAAAAGAATTGAACTGGAATGGCGATTTCCAAATGATGTCCCAAACAGGCACAATGGGCAAATGTGTAGACTACACGAACACATTGGATCCTTCTAAGCCAAATGATAAAGCGTATATCGACTTAATTAAGCAAGGTAGAGAAGCTTATATCTCGCCAGATCGTCCAACAACGTCCGAGATCGTATTGCCAATAACATTGCCAGATGATTTGACAGTTATTAAAAACACGTTGAAGAATACACTCATCAACATTTATACAAAAGCTGTTGTAGGTGGAGCAAGTTATACGGTTGATCAAGCGATGAAAGATGCACAAGACGCTTGGGAAAAAGGCGGCGGTAAGAAAGTCGATGACTTCTACACGAAAGCCTATACAGATAACAAGAAAGACGTTATTTATACAAAAGATTACTATAAATTGTTGACGAAATAAGCATTATAAATTAAGAATGATAAATTCATACAAGTAGTTCATCATGTGCTTCCTTCCTGCAGCGAATTTGTTCGGGAAGGAAGCCATTTCAATATGAAAGGGGATTATTAATGATTAAATTACGTTTATTGAAAGCGCTTTTATTGGTTTTGGTTATGACAGTTACCTTTCATGCACTGCCAATGAACTCTGCCTATGCGGCAGATGAGTATGACACCCTGCGACAAAAGGTTTTTGATTTAACGACTGGAGGACCGACGTACGATCCGAATGATCCAGACATCAGCGGCAAGATCACCAATATTGTGACGGCTGCACAGACGAACTGGGATACGATGAATAAGAGCGTAGGAAGAACCTACCTGTGGAGTGATTTGGCCACGACAACAGAGTCCGAGCATGTCTCTGGTAGTTACGCACGGTTAGAAGCCATGACGCTAGCTTATGTGACAAGAGGTTCAACACTAAAAAATAACGCCGCTTTGCTGGCGGATATTATTAGCGGCATGGACTGGATGTACACGAACAGATATAACACAAGCGTCGTGTATAGAGGTTATGACAACTGGTTCGACTGGCAGATCTCCTCGCCACTCAGCATTAATAACATCACGACTTGGATTTATTCGAGTTTAACCTCGACGCAGATTACCAATTGGCATGCCGTCATCGACTATCAAGCGCTTCAATGGAGTGCTGGCCTAACTGGAGCCAATCGCGTATGGGCCTGCAACATTAAAATTACAAGTGGCATTATTGTGAAGAATAGTGCCAAAATCATTTTGGGGAGAGACCAGCTTAGTCCCGTATTTGATTATGTGACTTCTGGCGAAGGCATGTATAGCGATGGTTCGTTTCTTCAACATACTGCACTCATTGCTTATAACGGTGGTTATGGTATTAACTTGATTGATAATTTGACAAAGGTCATGTATATCATCGCAGGTTCCACGTGGGATATTACAGATCCGGATGTCGATAACAGTTATCAATGGATTTACAATGCTTTTGAACCGCTATTTTATAATACTTCGATGGTCGATATGGTCAAAGGACGCAATATTTCAAGAAAAGGAAATGATGATTTGGGATTAACATCCATGGGGACGCTAGGAGCAGGCGTAGCAAGGATGGCGTTGTCCGCCCCTTCCGCCGATGATCGCGCAGCGTTTAAATCTATGGTTAAAAAGTGGATGACAGAGGCTACGTCACCTACCAAGTATTCGGATTTGGTGATGATTAGCTCTATCGTGCAAGCGAAACAAATTATGAGCGATCCTTCGGTAACGATAAGAGATGCAATTGTCAAGAACAAACAATACCCGAACATGGCTAGAGCGATCCACCTTAGACCAGGATTCGCTTTTGGTATCAGTATGTCTTCGAACAAAATCGGGAATTTTGAACTCATTAACAATGAGAATGTAAAAGGCTGGCATACGGGTGACGGGATGACGTATCTCTACGATGCCGACTTGACCCAGTATAAGGATAATTATTGGCCGACCGTGAATAGCTATCGCTTGCCTGGTACGACCGTTAATCAAAACACAACGGCAACAGCCAACGCGAAAAATCCAAACACTTGGGTTGGCGGCACGGAAATCTCCGGTTTGTACGGAGCTACGGGTATGCAGTACACCGCCAATGGCTACAATCTCACAGCGAAGAAATCTTGGTTCCAGTTCGATGATGAAATCGTGAGCCTTGGCGCAGGCATTACGTCCACAGACAACAAGGTTGTAGAATCAATTGTTGAGAATCGCAAATTGAACAGCAGCGGCAACAATGCGCTGACCGTCAATGGTGCGGCTAAATCATCCGCGTTAGGTTGGAGCGAAACGATGACCGGCGTGAACAAAATTCACTTGGCCGGCAATGTGGCAGGATCAGATGTCGGCTATTACTTCCCGACAGCAGCGACAATCAAGGGTGTGCGCGAGGCGCGAACAGACAATTGGTATAGTGTGAACCTTTCGGCAGATCCTGCCTACTTGACGAACTATACACGCAACTACGTGAATTTCTGGTTTGATCATGGCACGAATCCAACGAACGGCACCTACGCTTATGTAACACTGCCAGGCAAGTCCAGCGGGGAGTTGGACGCGTATGTTGCCAATCCGGACATCACGATCGTGGAGAACTCCACAGATGCACAGGCTGTGAAGGAAAATGCACTCGGCATTCTAGGCATTAACTTCTGGAATGATGCTTCCAAAACGGTGAGCGGCGTGACGAGCAACAAAAAGGCATCCGTCATGGTCCGCACAGGCGAGAATGGAACCGAGGTTTCCGTTTCCGACCCAACTCTGTCCAATACAGGTACGATTCAATTAACGATTGCGCAAAATCTGGGACCTGTTGTGTATAAGGATTCAAGAATTACAACGAGCACGAGCGGCGGTACAACGACCCTCACGATTAATGTTAGCGGTGCAGGTGGTAAAAGCATCAAGGCATTCTTTGCAACGCCGACAGGTGTTCCGATCGCTGGCTATACAGTGAATGAAGATTTTGACGACATGCTGCCTGGCGATCTAACGGGTCAGAACGGCTGGATGTTCAATAATGCAGGCGTGGCTGCGAATACGGTTGTCGTACAGAAGGACAATGGCTCTGCCACGGACAAATTATTAAAAGTAACGGCAGCTTCTACAAGTGGGAGTGCCGAAGCTTATCGTCTGTTTAATGCCCCGCAAGACGGTTACATCCTAGCAGAAGCCACAGTCACAGCCGATGATACGAATTGGAAGAATGCGCTTATTATTTCAGACAACAACCAGACTTCCAATAACGTAGCTACACAATTAGTTATGCAAAACGGCAAAATTTGGGGTTATAACGGCAGCACCAAAACCGATGTGTTAACGGGGATTACGAGTGGCCAGCCGTACCGCTTGAAGGTCGTCATTAATCCGACTACGAAAAAATATGACGTCTATGTTAACGATGCGTTGCTCGCCTCGGGCTGGAATTATCGCTTCTCGACGGTAGCCACGCTCGACAAAGTGTCATCTTCCATCGCCGGCAATGCGAGCTCGATGAGCGTGGATAATGTGAAAGTAGCGTATAAGCCTTTGACATTAACGTCCCTCGTCGATGAGAAGTTTGACGGCTTGACGCTTGGTAATTTGAACGGGCAAGGCGGTTGGGTGTTCGATAACGGCGGCGTCACTGGAAATACGGGCGTAGTGCAGACAGTGAGCGGAACGAACAAAGCCGCTAAGTTAACAACAACGTCCACCAGCGGCAAAGCCGAGGCGTATCACGCTTTTACCGCACCGGCAAACAGCACGGTGATTGTAGAAGCAACCGTGACTGCCGATGATAACAACTGGAAGAATGCTTTAGTCGTATCCGACAGCAGTCTCACTTCAAGCAACATTGCCGCTCATCTGATCATGCAGAACGGCAAAATCTGGGGCTACAACGGTGGCACGCAAACGAACATTCTGACCTCAACGACGAACGGTGAACCTTACCGTCTTAAAGTCATTATCAACACAGCGACGAAAAAATTCGATGTCTACGTGAATGGCGAGCTGCGTGGCTTGCAATGGAATTATCGCTATTCCGGTCTGACTAAAGTTGATAGACTGGGTTCATCCATTGGCGGCAACGCTAGCTCGATGAGCGTTGATGATGTCAACGTGAGCTATATGCAATAAGGTTTTCACTTAGAGTTAGCCTAACATCTCGTTCAGTCATAAGCTCCTCTTCCATTGGTATGGTTAATCATATTCCAACCATGAAGAGGAGCTTTTTTTCATCGACAGGAATCTTGTATATTGTTCTAACGTTAAATCACCACCTATAATTCAAGCGGATAGACAATTTATTTATGAGAGGAGATATTTATGTTAAAAGGTAAAGCACTAGTTGTGAAAGCGCTTATATTGTTGTTAGCTCTGGTCATCAACGTTGTGGCACTACCTGTTCAACCTGCACAAGCCGCAGATGAGTATGACACCTTGCGCGCGAAAATGTACGATTTTACAACAGGAGGATCTACGTACGATACGGCTGATTCGGACATCAGCGTCAAGATTACGAATATTACGACTCAAGCACAGAACTACTGGGATTGGATGGATAAGAGTACAAATAGAACTTATCTGTGGAGTGTCTTGGCAACGACAACGGAGTCGGAGCACGTTTCCCAAAGCTACCAACGGTTAGAAGCGATGACGCTGGCTTATGTAACGAGAGGTTCAACGCTTCAAAACAATGCAACGTTGCGTGCAGATATTATCAGTGCCATGGATTGGATGTATACGAACAGATACAATACCACCATTCCTAAAAGAGGGTACGACAATTGGTTTGACTGGCAGGTTACGTCACCGCTCGTTATCAATAACATCACGACGTGGTTGTATGACAGTTTAACACCTACGCAAATTAGCAATTGGCATGCCGTTATCGATTGGCAAGCGCTTGCATGGGGAACTGGCTTAACTGGAGCCAATCGCGTGTGGGCTTGCTACATTAAAATTCAAAGCGGCATTATCGTCAAGAACAGCGCCAAAATTATCGAGGGCAGAGACCAACTTAGCTCGGTATTTGATTATGTGACTTCCGGAGAAGGTGTGTACAGCGATGGTTCCTTCATTCAGCATACCGCACTCATTCCTTACAACGGAGGATACGGCACAGCTTTGCTCGATAATTTGACGAAATTGATGTATGTCGTAGCGGGGTCCACTTGGGATATCGTGGATTCGGATGTGAATAACATTTATCAATGGATTTATACGGCTTTTGAACCGCTCTACTATAATAACTCCATGTTTGATAATGTCAGAGGAAGAGGCATTGCTGGTTTTAGAGACGATGATAAAGGATTAACTTCGATTAAAGCGATTGGGCCTGCCGTGGTTCGGATGGCACTGTCCGCACCCAATGCCAGCGATCGTGCGGCTTATAAATCGATGATCAAAAAATGGTTGCTGGAAGCCACTTCGCCTACGAAGTATGCGGATTTGGTCATGATGAGCGATATTGTCCAAGCGAAGCTAATCGAGGGTGATACCTCCGTTACGCCAAGAGCACCGCTAATCATGAATAAACAATATCCTAGTATGGCAAGAGCTGTTCACCATAGACCAGGATTTGCCTTTGGTGTCAGCATGTCGTCCAATCGAATCGGGAATTATGAGCTTATCAATAATGTTAATCTGAGGGGTTGGCATACCGGTGACGGAATGACCTATTTGTACAACTCGGATTTGACACAATATAAAGATTCCTTCTGGCCAACTGTCAATAGTTATCGCATGCCAGGTACGACTGTTAATCAGAATACCACGGCTGCAGCTAATGCCAAAAATCCGAATAGTTGGGTCGGAGGCACAGAAGTCGCAGGCTTGTACGGAGCAACAGGGATGCAATACACGGCTAATGGCTACAATCTCACAGCGAAGAAATCCTGGTTTATGTTTGATGATGAAATCGTGAATCTTGGCGCAGGCATTACGTCTACGGATAGTAAAGTTGTCGAAACGATTGTCGATAACCGCAAGCTGAACAGCAGCGGAAACAATGCGCTCATCGTTAATGGTGTAGCTAAAACGTCATCACTTGGCTGGGCCGAGACAATGACGGGTGTCAATCGTATTCATTTGGCAGGAAGTGTGGCCGGTTCGGATGTGGGTTACTACTTCCCTACGACAACTACGCTTAAGGGATTGCGTGAAGCGCGTACAGACCAATGGTCGAGCATCAATCTCTACAATCTGGGCACCGATTACACGACGAATTTTACACGCAACTACATGAATCTGTGGTTCGACCATGGTACGAATCCGATGAATGGCACTTACGCTTATGTACTTCTACCAGGCAAGACTAGCGGGCAGGTGGACACCTATGCATTAAACCCGGATATTACGGTAGTTGAGAACTCGGGTGATGCACAAGCAGTCAAAGAAAATTCATTAGGCATACTAGGCATTAACTTCTGGAATGATGCTACCAAAACAGTGAGCGGCGTCACCAGCAACAAAAAGGCGTCCGTGATGGTTCATACAACGGAGAATGGCACGGAAGTTTCCGTATCCGATCCGACGCTGTCCAATACGGGCACGATTCAGCTGACGCTTACGCAAAATCTGGGACCTGTTGTGTATAAAGATTCACGGGTCACAACGAGCACAAGCGGCGGTACGACTACACTTACTGTCAATGTGAACGGTGCAGGTGGCAAAAGTATCAAGGCGTATTTTGCAACGCCTACTGGCGTACCGATTACTGGTTATACGGTAAACGAAGATTTCGATGACATGCTGCCGGGTTCACTGACTGGGCAACATGGCTGGATTTTCAACAACGCTGGCGTTGCTGCGAATACCGTTGTTGTACAGCCGTTAAACGCAGATAACACGGAAAAATCGCTGAAAGTAACGACAGGCTCCACAAGCGGAAGTGCCGAAGCCTATCGTCTGTTTAATGCCCCGCAGAACGGTTACATCACAGCGGAAGCAACTGTCATAGCGGATGATGCCAATTGGAAAAATGCACTCATCGTCGCTGATAGCAGCATAGCGTCCAATAACAATGCTGCTCAACTTGTCATGCAAGCCGGTAAGATTTGGGGCTATAACGGAAGCACCAAAACCGATGTATTAACGGGGATTACGAATGGTCAGCCGTATCGTCTGAAAGTCGTGATCAACGCGTCAACGAAAAAATTCGACGTCTACGTCAACGATGCGCTGCTCGCTACGGGCTGGGACTACCGTTACAACGTGGCTACGCTCGACAAGTTCTCTACATCCATTGCTGGCAACGCAAGCTCAATGAGCGTAGACGATGTGAAGATATCGTATAAGCCTCTTACGTTAACTTCCCTTATCGATGAAGAGTTTGATGGTCTTGCGCTTGGCAATGTGAATGGGCAAGGTGGTTGGGTGTTTGATAACGGCGGCGTGACTGGGAACACAGGCGTGGTACAAACGGTGAGCGGATCGAACAAATCCCTCAAATTGACGACTACGTCCACTAGTGGCAAAGCGGAAGCGTATAAGGTGTTTACCGCTCCGGCAAACAGCACGGTTATTGCAGAAGCGACTGTCATAGCAGATGATGACAACTGGAAAAATGCGCTGGTCGTCTCTGACAGCAGCCTCACCTCGAACAACAGTGCTGCTCATCTCATTATGCAAGCAGGCAGAATTTGGGGCTACAATGGCGGTACGGCAACGAATATACAGACCTCGACCACGAATGGCGAACCCTACCAACTCAAAGTCATCATCAATACGACAACGAAAAAGTTCGATGTCTATGTCAATGGTGAGCTGCGAGGCTCACAGTGGAGCTACCGTTATGCTAGCGTGACCAAGGTCGACAAGCTAGGTTCATCGATCGGAGGCAATGCAAGCTCGATGAGCGTGGATGAGGCCACGGTAAGCTATATACCATAATCGGTAACCAAGAAGCCTGAGGCTCAGAGTCTCAGGCTTCTTGGTTTAGCTGCCTGCATGTTAATCCTACAAAGAAATGTAGATTGATGTGGGGGAGCGAAGTCGGTATGGTAAACCTATTAGTTATAAAGCATAGGAGGATTAGTATGCCTGCAATGATTAACACCTATTCCGTGCCTTCCATTTACTCGGAATCCACGTATTACACCTTAAAAGCCGATCAGATCGGCGTGTCGGTCATTTCTTTTTTAACGGATCGCGATTATGATTACGCTCATTTCTCTTTTTCCGGCGTGGCAACCATCACCATTACGGTTTGCGAGCCGATCGATACGTATACGATAAGTCCGTTAGCGTTTGAGATACAAGGGACGGTAGCTGGGAATCAGCTTACGTTCAACTTGAAAGAATCGCGCTACCTCATTGTGAAAATCAACCATTTAAAGGAACTCGTTATCATCGCAGATCCTTGGGAAGTGAACGTTCCGCCTTCATCTGGTGACGGCATTTATCATGTGGTCACGGATTATGACGCGGACCCTACAGGCAAGGTAAAGGCTACACCGGCGATTCAAGCAGCCATTGATGCTGCGAGTTCAGCTGGCGGAGGCGTAATCTATGTGCCCGAAGGCGTATTCTTAATCGGCAATTTGATTCTGAAAAGCCATGTTACCCTTTATCTGCAAGGGGGAGCTGTGCTTCGAGCGACCGATCAGAAAGAGGATTACACCGTCGATTTTCATAAGGATTCCCTCAATTACGACGGAACTTGGCTTATCCAAACAGAGCCCAACTCCACGCATATTGCGATTACTGGCAGAGGGACGATTGATGGGAATGGCTCCTGGCTGAGAGCGAATCAAAGATTTGTGAGCAATTTAATTGTGCCTATACTTACCTCTAACTTTTCGATTGATGGCATTATTGGTCGAGATGCAGGGCTCTGGGCTCTCATTCCGACTCGCTCTAATCATGTCAAGATTGCGAATTATAAGGGCTTTCAATCGCTGGTCGATTATGAGGATGACGCCATTGATATCGTGGAGTCCCAGCACGTACTTGTTGCACATACGATTGCCATTTCAGAGGATGACCCGTTCTCAACCAAGACATGGAATGAAGCCACCGATATTGCCCAAAATTGGCCGGGCTCGCCACAAGTGCTTGAGGATGTGACGTTTGACGATTGCGTAGCATGGACCTGCTGTGCGGTTTTAAGGTCGGGATGGGTGTTGAGCAAGCACAAAGACATGTTGTTTTTAAAAATTCATACGTCTATCAAGCTAGTCGTGCAATAGCGATTCATCACCGCTTCGGTACGTACGCTGCAGAACATATTACTTTTGAGAACATCGATATTGAACAAGTCATCCATACAAGAAATGGCCCATTTTGGCTGCATCTAGAAATTGAAGACAGTGGAAGAGGGATTGGCCCCGTTAACCAAGTGGTCTTGAAAAATATCAAGGTGCGCGATCAAGGCCGACTGCCGTCCATGCTGCGTGGCACAGGTCCGTTCCAGATCGAAAATGTGACCTTTGATCAAATCTATATGCCGGGCAATACGAAGCCAGCAACAACATTGGAAGAGATGAATATCCGCAATATCGAGCTTTACGTTTTGAATGAGATCCGATAAGGAAGGAAGTGTACGGTTTGCGCGTACTGCTGAGTGACTTACCCTATAGCGAACAAATCGCACAAAATCAATCGCAAAAACCGTGGGAGCAAGCGACAGGTTGGCCAAGTCGTTGGGTGACTTGCGCAGAGGCTGTTAAACCGCCACATGTCATCGTTTATCGTTGCAAGTTCACGCTCAGTGAAGCTCGTCGATTAAGGGTTCACGTATCTGGCGACGAACGATATGAGCTGTATCTGAATCAAATAAGAATTGGCCGAGGTTGCGAACGTGGAGATCGCACCAATTGGTTTTATGAGTCGTATGAGGTCGAGCTTCCGGCAGGCGAACATCAATGGATTGCCCGCTGTTGGGCGATTGGCAAGCATAAGCCGTGGGCGCAGGTTAGTGTACAACCAGGCTTTCTGCTAAGTCCGGATGATGAAGCGCTCGCCCCTTTGATGGGGACTGGCGTTGCGCAGTGGGAAGCGAAGCCAATGCCGGGCTATCGCTTTATCCCGACGCACTCCGGCATCGGTACAGGCGCAAAGTTAGCCATTGATGGCGCTGCTTTTGATTGGGATGCCCTAGTGGGGGGAGGCGACGGTTGGCTGCCGGTACAAGTGACGGAGAAAGTCTACCACAGAACGGATAATTATCATTTTACTTCCGTGCAGCGTCTTATGAGCCCAGCTACCTTGCCTGCGATGCAAGAGGTGCGGTTTACGCCACAAGCTGTTCGCTTTGTGGAGCAGGCTGGCATCCTCGATTCCGAGAGTCAATTGATAGAGGCAAGTCGCGATCTCCTAGATGAGCATGACAGTTGGCAGGATCTAATTGCCGGACAACCTATGTACATTCCAGCTTTTACCCAAAGACGCGTCATTATCGATTTAGGTAATTACTATTGTTTCTATCCTGAGGTTGTTGTATCGGGCGGGAAAGGTTCCGTCATTCGACTTCATTGGGAGGAATCCTTATATGACGAAGCGCAAGGTGGACGCAAGACGAATCGGAACGAGATTGAGGGCAAATGGTTCAAAGGTATTGGCGAAACGTTTCGTCCAGATGGCGGAGTTCACCGCAAGTTCGATACCCTCTGGTGGCATGCGGGACGATATGGCGAGCTGATCGTGGAAACGGATAGCGAGCCGCTAAACCTTGATGCGTTCAGACTGTTGGAAACGAGATATCCCTTGGAAATGGAAGGTTCGATTCATAGCAGTGATGAACGCGTCAATCAAATCGTAACCCCAGCCTTCAGAACGCTGCAAATGTGTGCGCACGAAACGTACATGGACTGCCCTTATTGGGAGCAGCTGATGTATGTGGGGGATACTCGCATCCAATCACTCGTAACTTACGTGAGTACGCTCGATGATCGATTACCGCGTAAAGCGCTGGATATGTTCCGAGCTTCGCGCAACAATCATCTTGGTCTTGTGAATTGTGCATATCCAGACCAAGGCGGCAAACATATTTCCTCCTTCTCCTTGTGGTGGGTAGCGATGGTCTACGATTATGCCCTGTGGAGAGGAGACAAGGAGTGGGTTCGCGTCATGATGAGCAGCGTTCGTGACGAGTTGGATCGGCTATTGCTGCATCGCGCACCGAATGGAGCTATTAAGTTGCCAATCTCATGGAATTTCATGGATTGGCAGACCGCGTCTTCCGACGCATGGAGTCAGGGTGTGCCACCGCATGCAGCGGACCGATTAAATGCAGCGTACAATCTGCAGATGATCCATACGTTGGAGTTGGTCGCGAAGTTGGAAGCTTACCTTGGCGAGGTCGAGATGGCATCCCGTGCACAACGGCTGGCTCAGGAGCTGGCGATCGTGGTCGAGCAGCTGTTCTGGCATGAGGAGAGAGGGCTGTTTGCTGATGATACTGGGCATCAGTATTATTCGGAGCATCCTCAAGTTCTCTCGTTATTTTGCGAGTCAATCTCGCCGCAGATCAGCCAGCGCGCAGTACCTGAAATGCTGAAAACGGAAGTCGACTTGATGCGTACCAGCATCTATTTTGACCATTATACATTCGAAGCATTAGCGTCTACCCATCAGATTGACGCGCTACTGGGTCGACTCGAGCCATGGTTTGGCATGGAAGCGAATGGTCTGAAGACGACGCCGGAAATATTCCTCGATACGACGCGTTCAGACTGTCATGCATGGGGCGCTCATCCGATCTACCATCTGTACACGAACTTGCTTGGCATTCGCCCGGCGTCGATGGAGTTCGCCTCCGTCGTTATTCGTCCGCAGCCAGGCTCGTTAACCATGTTGCAAGGTAAGCTTCCGCATCCGAAAGGGTTCATCGAAGTGAACGTCGCGAGTCGGGGCAGCCAGTGGCACGTCGATGTTGCAATACCCCAAGGTTTGCCTGGTACCTTGATATGGAACAATGAAAGTTATCCCTTGAGTGAGGGGAAGAATGAATTTAATTTCAGGAGCGAGAATTAAACGAACGGGGTCAAAATAGATGAAACGGAGCCATTGCACCGAGGTGTAGTAGGTTCCGTTTTTTCATTTCGAAGTAGATATCAGACGCTTTTTTATGCCAGTCTTGTGTGCGAATTGCTATAAGAACGTTATTTCTGTACACTAGAAAAGGAGAGGCAGTTCAAGTTTGTTCATTGGAATGGAGACATTTATCATCATGGCGTATATTAGGAATTTGTTTATGAATGGAACAGTACGGCGGTTTTCGATTCTGATACTGATTGGCCTTATCTTATTTGTTATCAGAGACATGCTCAATTTAGTTCTCTTAACTTTTTTAATGGCCTTTCTGATGAACAGTATTCTAAATTTGGTAAACCTAAAGCTAAGCAGATACATCCCCATAAATAGTAAAGTCATTCTCATCTTCTTATATCTGGTCATGCTGACTGTCATTGTCGTATCCATCGTCAACTACATGCCTAAGGTGTTTGAACAAATCTTGCAATTAAAAGAAGTTTTAGTCAGAATGACGAATTCACCCGTACCTGATGATGAAGTCTCGCGCTTTATGTATAAAACGTTAAAAGATTTAAATTTGCAAAACTATATGAAACATGGCTTTGAATATATCCTTCGCATCAGCAATTGGGGCACCACGTTTATTTTGGCAACGATTTTGAGCTTTTTCTTTAGTCTTGAAAAGAAGCGAATTGTTGCTTTTACTTCCCGGTTGAGTGAAAGTAAAATTGCTTGGCTCTATGTAGAATTGAAATATTTCGGTAATAAGTTCATCCTATCTTTTGGAAAAGTGATTGAGGCACAGCTCCTTATTGCCCTGTTTAATACGATATTTACCGTGATTGGACTGTGGGTCCTTGGTTTTCCATATCTGTTTGCGCTAGCCATCATGATTATGCTATTAAGTTTAATTCCTGTTGCAGGCTTTCTTATTTCTTTGCTTCCCTTAACTATCATTGGTTATAATATTGGCGGGTATTGGATGGTGATCTATGTGATCGCCATGATTATGGTGCTGCACTTCCTGGAGGGGTATTTCTTAAATCCCAAACTGATGTCATCCAAAATGAACCTTCCGATGTTCTACACATTCATTGTCCTCATTTTTTCCGAACATTATCTGGGGACGTGGGGCTTAATTGTGGGGATTCCAATCTTTATTTTCTTGCTCGATATTATTGATGTAGATACAGGGAAAGACGCGAGTCGATCGTAGATGAAGAACCAGCAAACCGTCAGTAGAGGGTTCGCTGGTTCTTTGCTTTTACTGGGGGATCATGTTGGCTATCCGTTGCAAGGGGGGAGGAATGAGTTTGAATTTCCCGTACTGCCGGGCCATGTTAACTCCGCGAAAGGTTGTATATTGCTCCGCCATCCGTTCAAGGATAGAATGGTAGAATAAACACCCTTTTATCATGAAGGAGAGAGCCCAACTTGAGAAGAAATTGGTTCCATCGCTTGCTACTTTCCTATGTGCCTGTGCTTATTCTTATCGTATGTTTATTCGTATTTATCGGGGTCGTTCAGCTCAATGATTTGTCCCGTAAAGAAGCCCTTAAATCCAGTGGCGTGTATGTGCAAAATATTCAAAGCAGCATCGACATGTCGCTGAACTCGATTGAAATGATGATGCTGGAATCGATAACACGCAATATGAAAATAACGAGCTTTGCTGGGATGCAAAGTGATACCGTCTTCTTCATCGAGCTTTCTCAATTGCTTCAGAGTCTAACTGCTACTAATCCGTGGATTGATTCCGTCTACTTGTATCGGACAGGCGATGGGACGGTTCTGAGTGATAAAACAAAGCTGAACATAGAACAATTTGCCGATAAGCCTTTTATAGAAAGTCATATCAATAATCCTGAATTAGATAGCTGGAGTCTTCCTCGTCCCTACCGGATGTTCAAAGATGGGAATATAGAAGGTTCAATTATCTCAATTGCCAAAGGGATTCCTTTGCAAAGTAAAGGGATCGCCATGCTCGTTATTAATGTGAAAGTGAGCGGTATTCAAGAGTTTCTGAGCAAATACGGGATATCTGAAGTGAATCAGATTGCCCTCAAAGATAGTCATGGGCAGATGATTTTTGAGCAAAAAGGCAAAGATCCAAAGGTTGATGATATTACGATCGTATCCAACTATACAGGTTGGATGTACACGAGCTCGCTGAAGAAGGAAGAGCTGGGTAATATTTTTAACTATATGAAGAGCGGTTGGTTTATTGTTGGCTTCCTAGGACTGCTGCTAGCGATAGGGTGGATTGTGTATATTACCCGTAAAAACTACAAGCCAATTGAAACGATTATGTCGCGTATTGAGAAGTACAATCAGGTGCACAAAGAGCATCCGATTCAAGGACCGACAGTCGATGAGCTTAGTTATATTGATTACACGTTGAGCAACATCATTGAAGTTAGTCAAGAATATCAGAATCAGAGTCTCGTTAATCAGAAGTATCGACGAATTCAGTTGTTCCATGAGATTATTGATGGGAGTCGCCCGCTAGTTCAAGCAGATTGGAACAATGAAATGATGGAACTTGGCATGAAGCAATTGGGAAGTGCCGCTGTCAGCATTGTCGAAATTGATAAATATACCGAGTTTATTAGTGGGCATTCTCGCGAGGATCAGGGGCTTTTTAAGTATATATTGAAAAAGGTAGTGGAAGAATCGGCAGAAGCCTGTGGTCTGCGCATTTGGCAGGAATGGGTTACGAATCATCGGTTGTGTATTATTTTTCTTGAAGAGCAGCAAGAGATACCACTGGAGTCCATGATGTTGACGCTGACGGATCAAGTCCGTCAATGGATGCAGAACAATTTGAAGCTGACAGTAACTTTCGGTTTGGGCTGTACGGTACATGAAGTTCAGGCGATACACCGCTCCTATGAATCATCGGCAAGGGCGCTGGACTATAAGTCTGCGCTTGGCAGCAATCGGGTGATCGGTCATTGGGAAATCGAGCTGTTATCGCATGATGATCTATACGTCTACCTGCAGTATGTACGGACGATTGCGCAAGCTTTCCGTGTTGGTAACGATGGGTGGCAGGAGCAGCTGAAGTTGCTGTTTGAAGGTTTGCGTCGGCTTTTGCTTCCAAAAGAAGAGATCAGCGGTATTCTCAGTTATATGAACTACTATTTTTATCGGGAAATGATGGAGCTGCCTCCGGAGTATCAAGAACTTTGGAATCGGGAATTCCGTACACCATGGGATGAGAATATGGAGACACTTGAAACGTTGGATGAGCTTGAAACTTTTTATTTAAAAACGATTTCGTCCTGTGCTCAGCAAATGGAAGACATTCGTGTCAGCAAGGGCAATCACGGTGTGGTACAAAAGGTAAAAGAGTACATAGAAGCCAATTTCAGTGATCCGGATCTTTCTTTATCGAGCCTAAGTGAACAATTCAATATGAATTCGTCCAGCTTAAGTACAATTTTCAAAGAAGATTTCGGTGAGAAGTTCGTCGTCTATCTGTGCCAAATACGGATGGAGCATGCCAAGGAATTGCTAAGAACGACTCCGCTGCCTATCCAAGAAATTTCAGAACGTGTAGGGTACTTACATCAGATGTCTTTCATTCGTGCTTTTAAAAAAATGATTGGTACAACGCCGGGAGATTATCGAAAGGTTCATCAATAGGATCGGCACGCATGTTAATTGAGCAAAGAATTGTAGATTGAAGAGAACCTCCGAAGTAGGTAAAGTGAGTGAAAAGTGACGCCATGTTGCATTCTCACCTACAACTACTTTCGGAGGTTTTTATGTTAAATATTTGGGGACAATTGCATGATCCACCCAATGATTACCGGACGATTCCCTTTTGGTCATGGAATGATAAATTAGAGATCGCAGAATTAGAAAGGCAAATTGAAGAGATGCATAAAGCGGGGATTGGCGGCTTTTTCATGCATGCGAGAGGCGGACTTCAAACCCCATATATGGGGGAGGAGTGGATGGATGCGATTCGTGCTTGTCTTGTAAAAGGCAAAGAATTAGGCATGTCGCCATGGCTGTATGATGAAAACGGGTGGCCAAGCGGGTTCGCAGACGGGCTAGTGCCTGCCAAAGGGGTGGCTTATCAGCAAAAGAAGCTGGTGGTTGAACAGGCTCCTTTTCAGAGTCCAGCTGTTCATACTATTGCTTACTACGAGCAGACGGCGAGCGGGTATAAGCTGCTAGGACAGGAAGACGAGACGAAAGCTCAGCTGCGAATCTACTATGAGGTCAATCCCTTCTATATTGATGCACTCAGTATGACGGCGGTTCGAGCGTTTATTGAGTCCACTTATGAAGTCTATTGGGAGCGCTTCGGGGACGAGTTCGGCGATGTAATTAAGGGCTTTTTTACCGATGAGCCTCAGTTTGCTCGTGGTCAATTACCGTGGTCTTTTGAATTAGAAGAGGCTTTTCAAGCCGCCAATGGGTATGCGTTGAAGGAAGTATTGCCAGCATTATTTCTGCAAGTAGACGACTCTGCGAAAGCCAGATACGACTACTGGGCATGTGTAACAGCGATGTTCACGAAGGCGTATGCGAAGCAAATCGGTGACTGGTGCCAAAGCAAAGGATGGTCATTTACGGGACATGTGGTTGATGAACAAGCGCTGATGATTCAGGTAACCTCCACGGGGGATCCAATGGCGTTTTATGAACATTTGCATATGCCTGGGTGTGACTGGCTCGGCCGTTTCATTGGAGATGAACCGATTGTCCCGAAGCAGGTCGGATCTGTCGCTCATCAACTTGGGAAAAAGCAAACAATTACCGAAAGTTATGGCTGTTCGGGTTGGGATATTAGCTTCGCGGATTTGAAGCGAATTGGTGAGTGGCAGTTCGACCATGGCATTACAATGATATGCCAGCATTTGCAAAGCTATAGCTTGAAAGGCCTGCGGAAGCGAGACTATCCACCTTCCTTGTTCGTCCAACAGCCATGGTGGGATGACTATAAGGGCTTCAATGATTATTTCGCCAGATTGTCGATGCTGTTGTCAGAAGGGACAAGACAAGTCGAGGTGCTGCTCTTGCACCCGATTCGTAGTGCGTGGACCTTGCAGCGCGGCGAGGATCGCTCCGACATTCCGCGGTTCCACGCGGCGTTCGCTCAGCTGTCGCGCTGGATGTGCCAATCATTTATTGAGCATGATTATGGCAGCGAAACCATCATGGAGGGACATGGCCATGTGAAAGACGGCCAGCTCATCATCGGAGAGGCGGCCTATTGTGTGGTGGTTCTGCCGCCAAGTGTGACGATGAGCCGGACGACTTTCGCGTTGCTTCAACAATTTGTACAACAAGGTGGCCAGCTGATTGCATGCGAACCTTATCCGCAGCAAGTTGATGGGGTGCTGGAGAGTGAGCTTGCGGAGTTGCTCTTGCAAGCGAACAAACCAGCGTGGTCATCCGCAGCTATAGTTGACGCCATAACGAAGGTAAGTGCACCTTCCATTCGGATGAAGGATGAGCGCGGAGTTACGATCGCTGCGGACACCGTCAACGTGCAAACCTTGGAACTTGAAGGATCACGTATGTATTATGTCGTCAATTCCGGCGAGGAACACTATGCTCAGGTTGATATCGAACTGCTTCACACAGGCTGTGTGAGCCTGATTGATCTTTCGAGCGGCGACGAGTTTGGAGCACTGGAGCAAGAGGAAACAGCAGAAGGCATTCGGGTTCAGCTGCCGCTGCATGCCGGTCAATCCTATATGTTGCGATTGGTACCGTGGAACGGACAACCATCAGAGATGATTGAACTCGCACAGGCAAAGAGTGAGCGACAATCCTCAGAAACAACCATACTAAGTTCCCATTGGGACGTAGTCTCCCTCACACCAAACAGCCTCACCTTGGATACGTGCCGATTACGTGTGGAAGATGGCGATTGGTCGGAACTGCAGCCTGTGATTCTTATCCAGGAGCAATTACTAGCGCTTGGTCGTTCTGTTGATATCGAGCTTGACTTTCCATTTCATGTTGGATGGGATACCGGGTATAACAGGGAGATATATGTTGTGATGGAAAGTCCGGAGCTTTTCGCCATAGAAGTTAATGGCCGTAAGGTCTCCTCCGAGAGTTGTGGAACTTGGCGAGATGTTTCTTTTCACAAGGTCGATATTAGCGGTAAGGTGCAACGTGGAGAAAATCATATTTGGATGAAAAGACATTTTTATAACTCGCCTGAAACGTATCAAGCGATTGAGAATGCGAAAAAATTTGAATCAGAGGGCAATAAATTAACCTTTGATACCGAAATTGAGAGCATCTATCTGATTGGCGAGTTTGGTGTTGAATCCCAATCGGGGTATGCGTACGGTGAACGAAATGCGGTACAGACGGAGGGGCCTTTTGTACTTACAGAGATTCCTCAAGTCGTGCAAGTGAGCGAACTTGTTCAACAAGGACTTCCTTTCTTCGCAGGTACGATTCGATTACGGCAGCATATCGTTGTAAATATGGACGATGGAGCATCTGCGAAGTGGTTCTTTCCAGAGCCACCTTATGCTACAGTAGGCAAACTGTGGATGAATGGGCATGAAGTGCATACCTTCTTATGGGAACCCTATGAAGCTGACATTCGTAAATGGCTGGTTGCTGGGGAGAATGTCATCGAGATGGAGCTAACGAATAGCTGTCGGAACTTATTTGGCCCTCATCATCATATCCATGGTGAAATTTACAAAGTAGGCCCGTCCAGTTTCACGAATACACCAGGTTGGACGGATAAAGGAATCCCTCATGGCGTCTCGATGTACGTAGATCGATACACGTTTGTCAGGTTCGGATTGCCGGTTCCGCCGCGTATTGTAATGTCATCTTAAAAAACAGATCACAGACAAATGGTTTAGCTGTCTGTGATCTGTTTTTTTGGGTTATCACCGACGGTACTCTGAGCCGTCGATAATTGCTGTCTCAGCAGCCAACCAGCACCAACCGTGCTCTGAGCCGTCGAATAGTGCTGTCTCAGATAACAAACTAGTCTGTAATGGCGCGATTCCCTTCATGAGCCGTCGATAATTGCAGTCTCAGCAGCCAACCAGCACCAACCGTGCTCTGAGCCGTCGAATAGTGCTGTCTCAGATAACAAACTAGTCTGTAATGGCGCGATTCCCTTCATGAGCCGTCGATAATTG
>NZ_JCAUAR010000029.1:0-62543 GCF_059692055.1 Paenibacillus sp. J31R109
TCATTATATCGTTGTCTTGAATCGCTCATGGACAAACACCTCTTAGTTCATAGTTAAGATTATTATTACTTCTACACTAAGAGACGTCCACTTTTTATTCTAGATGCATTTGGGGCCTTAAATGTTCCCTTGGCCGCCGCCCGGCGAGGAAAAGAGCACTTTAACGCCCTTTTTGGGCGCTAAAGCTAGTGCCGCTCCTGCGAGCACCCTTTCCTCAAACCGGATGCATTCGCTTTTCATTTTCTACTTTTCCATACTAGGAGGGGTTCCTATGTTCACATGTAGATCAGCAATTATCGCGGATTTCGAGACAATTAGCACTTTTCCACGGAACGCGGAAGAGTTGTATTTCATGTCTCCGGCATTCCAATTTCCGCTCACGCCTGAGCAACTCATAGCGTCTACCCAAAATAGGTTGAAGCAAACGGTCGTGGTAAATGAGAAGGGGCAGGTGCTCGGATATGCCAATATCTATGGCTATGAAGAGGGAAATCGCTGCTGGCTCGGCAATGTCATTGTATCTTCAGAGGCCAGAGGTAAGGGAGCGGCGGAATCGTTGATTCGAACGATGATGGCTCAAGCGAAGGATGAGCTCCAAGTAAAAGAATTGCATCTTGTTTGTCACAATGTGAACACAAGAGGGGTACTATTTTATGCCAAATTAGGATTCAAGCCCTATCAGGTTGAGAAGAAAAAGAATCAGGTAGATCAAACCATAGCAGGCATTATGATGAAAATGGTATTTTCAGAGGGATAAGGGTGTGATTGTATGAAAATTTCTTTTATTGTTGCCATGGACAAGAATCGCGTGATTGGTAAAAATAATGATTTACCGTGGAGACTGCCCAAAGAGTGGCAGTACGTGAAGAAAACGACGATGGGGCATGCGATTATTTTAGGTAGAAAAAATTTCGAATCTATCGGCAAAGCTCTTCCAGGTAGAAAAAATATCATTCTAACCCGAGATGTCACCTTTTCAGCGCAGGGGTGCGAGGTCGCACATTCCGTTACAGAGGTATTCGAGATGTGCCGTGGTGAGGAAGAGATCTTCATTTTTGGCGGAGAAGAGATATATCGTTTGTTTTTACCCTATGCGGACAAGCTTTACATGACCAAAATCGATTATGAATTTGATGGAGATACCTATTTTCCCGAGATTGACTATACGCAGTGGAATGAGGTTTCGGTGGAGCAAGGAGAGACAGATGAGGCCAATCCTTATATCTATTATTTTTATGTGTACACAAAGAAGGAATAGAAGGGCATATCCGATGATAAATAAGTCGTTCCGCAGGTCATATGACATGGCTGGGACGGCTTGTTTTTTATTTCGACAAACGTATTCAATCTTGTATAACGAACATATGACTAGGTGAAGGAGGTATTACAAGGATATAGGAGGTGTAAGATTATGACAAAATGTAGCAGGAAGGTGACTGCTTATCTACTTATAATCAGTTTGTTTACATGCATGCTCGGGATCTTACCAGCTGGAAATGGGGCTTACGCGGCAACGATCTTCAATGACAATTTCGAGGATGCGAATGCCACAGGGTGGACGGCTGCAAGTGGGACATGGTCTGTTGTATCAGATGGGACGTACACGTACAAACAGTCTAATACGAGTTCAACGGCAGAAGGGGTTGCATTTGTAGGAAGTACGAATTGGGCCAATTATTCGGTTACAGCTAGTATGAAGCTCAATACGATGAATGCAACAGCCGCTTCAGGCGTTATTGCGCGTTACACGGATGCAAACAATTATTATTTGCTCCGAATTCACGGAACGAACGGGCTGCAGCTCTATCGCAAAAGCAGTGGGACGTTTACACTCTTGGGTACATATAGTTTTGCGATGGATTTGAACACGTGGCACACGTTGAAGCTAGAAGTGAGTGGATCAGCGCTCAAAGGTTATTTAGACGATATGACAACAGCTAAAATCACCACAACGGACACGACCATCACACAAGGCGCAGTCGGTCTGCGTACGTATGGTCAGAGCGCTAGCTTCGACGCTATCGTCGTTGACGATGGAACGGCAGTTGCACCGATCATCATTACGAATGGAGATGCGGGTTACGCGGAGACAGGAACGTGGCTGAATAGTTCACTTACGGGCTTTAATGGAACCGCTTCCAGATATTCGACGGCTGCGAATAGTACGGCAACATGGAGCCAATATGCGCCAGCCACAGGCAATTACCATGTGTATGTGTGGTACCCGAGCAGTAATAACACGTCAAGTGCTGATTATACCGTTACCTCATTGAACGGGGTGTGGGCGAAAACGGTAAATCAGACGCTGAATCCGAACACGTGGAACAAAATTGCCACCGTCAGTGCAACTGCCGATGCGGCCCTCACGGTGTCGCTGAAAGTGAAGTCGGGGAATACGCGTGCTAATGCTGTGAAATTCGAGGCAACAGCGGACGCGGCAGAGCCTGTAACACCGCCGGGTGCGGGGTCAGATACTACGACGATTGCGGTATTTGTCAATCAGAGTGGGTATGATCTCGATAAACCGAAGCGGGCAACCGTCACGAATGTAGCGAATGGCACCCCTTTTTATGTGAAAAAGGCAACAGACAACTCCACTGTATTTACAGGTTCCGTCAACGGGCAAATCGCGGATTTCTCAAGCTTTAATCCTGCGAGCATCGGTGAGTACTACGTGCAAAGCAGTGGGCAGAACTCTTACAATTTTGCGATAGGCAAGTATTGGATGCAGCGGGTTTCGATTCTTCCTGCTTTGCGTTTTATGGATCAATCCCGTCAAGATACCTTTGATGTAGGTGGCAACACAGGGTATGGATGGCGCGATAGTCATCAGTTTTCGTTCGAATTAAACTCCTTAGTGCTGCAATATATGGCGAACCCAAGTGCCTATGACCGGATGCCGTATGGCATTTCCAATCTATCGACCAGTCAATATGCCGAGCTTCGTGTGCAAAATGAACCCGATATTGTGTGGCTCATGAAATTCGGTGCTCAACGTTATTACGATCTCAAGACGAATAATGCCAAAGATTTGCATGCGCTCATCAAAGGGCAGCTGGCTTATTTTCTCTACCTTTATCCGCAGATTAGCAACTATGTGAGCAGCAGTTTTTATACGCAGATTAGAGATTTTACGATTCAGCAGTGGTCGAATCCCAATTCGAATCTGCAATGGTATGATGTGGGTGGCTCCAGTGATAACAATTTATTTGCGACGCAGTCGGTCATCGGAACGGTGAAAGGGCAGCAGCCGCCAGGCTATGCCATTGTGCCGAATTTACTCATGTACGAAGTGGCAAAGCGTGATGGGTTATCGAATTATCAGGCATACTTTGATGCGGCGTATAACAATTGTTTGTGGTTAATTAACAATGTAGATCTGAACAATCCAGCTAACACCAAAGGACAACGCATGAGTGAGCATATTACGATGGAAGCATTGGCCTATTTCCAAGAAGTCTATCCAACTCTGGCACCGCCTGGACTATCAGCCAAAATTAATGCGTGGTCTGATCTGATGATCAAACGCTCCAATAATTTGTGGGATCTAAGAAAGTATGCCGATACTTCGGATGGGACGGGAACACTGGATCAATGGACGGGGGGATTAACAGCGTATAACGAACCGGGGAGTCCTGCAGGCTTCTTGGCATCAGCTTATGCTGCACGAAGAGTGCTCACGAATAGCACGATGAAGGATAGACTTGAGCAAATTGGTATTGCACAAATCGATGATGTGTTCGGACGCAATCCCTTTGGCAGGCACTTTAGTTATGATGCCGTTACGGAGATTGCAGGTGTTAATAAAGGTTGGTTTAACTTCTATAATGGTGGTTATGGTCATCTAATGAGTGTACCAGGCGTTCTAGATGGCGCACCAAAAGAAACGGCGTATCCATTCACGCCGACGGCGGATCATGGGTACACCGAGGGTTGGGTTGCTTTTAATACAGCATGGAATGATTCTCTTGCTTATTCTGCGGCGGATGATTTGGAAATCAAAGCATTCAATTCCGCATTCAGCACGGAGATTAGTTCAGCAGCAGCGGGATCGGCAATCGGAATTCGGCTGAAAGCACCGCTTAACTTCAACGAAAGTTCAGCCGAAACGGGGCAAGTCGTTATTACGACGAATACAGGAAGTCAGAGTAAGATCACGGTGACCGAGGCGAGCAGCAATGACTATTATTTGAGAGCGTCCTACACAATTCCAAGTGGTGTATCCTATCTAGATATCTCATACGGGATTGGATTTTTTAAGAAAACGGTGAGAGTGAACGTGAGCTAAAGCGTTTCATCCAGTGGACTGCCTGACACGAGGATGTGTCGGGTGGTCTCTTTAACGAGCCAACACCTTAATGCCCATCACAATATTCCAAATAAAGACGACCAAATAAGCAAGCCCGGTTAAAATCAACGGAATAATGAACTGTGACATGTGACCGCCATTCACGATACTGTTTAAACCCAATAGCCAGGTAAGAATGAAGCCTGCAATGGGTAAGCAATGGGAGAGGAACGCCCATTTCGCATGATGTTTAACCTCATGGTCCGTAACAACGAAATAAATAACAATAGGTAAAAGAAATGGAGCAAAAAATACGCTGAAATAGCTTAAAGCGGATAATATTTGCCGGTTATCCATAAAAGCCTCCCATTTTCTGATTTGTTAGATATGAAGTAATACGCCTCTTATTGGTTATTTATTACAAGACTTCCACTAGGAAATAACACCTATTCTATCATAAAAAGCCGTTCCTATGGTCATTTGACCTTAGAAACGGCATCTTTTGCATCGCTTATTTGGCAGAAAACAGTTTGCTCATATAGTCCAGCCCTTTAACTTGCCCCATGGCAAGAGGACCTAGAATTTCGGTATCGACAACGAACATTTTTTTGTTTTTGACAGCGGATAAAGAATTCCAAATCGGGTTCTGGTTGAGCGAATCTATTGTAACTTCACTCGTATTCGTATAATCTTTGCCGATGAAGATATACTCCGGATTCAATTCACTAACACCCTCCAGCGTAATTTCACCGACGTTTTTCATCCCTTCAAAAGGTTTAAAGCCCAGCTTCTCGTAGTATATGGCCATACGGGAACCGCTCCAGTAAGTAAAACCTTTCTTCCATGGCATGATGAATAACGCGGTTTTTCCTTTTACCCCAGATTTCTCGATCACGGAGCTGACTTCCGTTTGTTTGCTAAGGAACTGATTGACATAGGTGTCGGCAGCAGCCTCTTCCTCTACAGCAGCGGCAACGCCACGAATCGTTTCTTGCCAGTTCAAAGTGGCTTTCACTGTGACGGTTTTGGCGATTTTATTCAATTGATCAAGATCTTTCTGGTCAGCATCCGAAGCGATAATGAGATCGGGATTCAACGCCAGGATTTTCTCAAAATCAATTTTATCCCCGAGATTTGCAACCTTCCCGCTTTTCAGAAACGTGTCGTAGACCGGGAAATCTTGCAACGATTTCAGATTGACAACACCCGCTACCGCATCAGCTTTGCCAAGTGCAAAGAGGTGATCCGCATAGGGGAAATAGGTGACGACGATTTTGGAGGGACCTTTTTTGGCAGGGGCAGGTGTGGCAGTCGCTGCAGGTGATGAAGCAGGCACATCTGTTGAGCTAGCATTACCGCCATTTCCGCAGCCAGCTGCGAGTATTGCAAAGACACATAAGATACTGAATGTAACCATCCAGCCTTTTTTGAATAGAAACATGATTCATTCTCCTTGATAATGATTTTCATTACCAAAAGACTATAACAAACAAGTCCACTTTCTGAAAATGGACAAATGAAGAAACGGATATGGATTATTCGCTAATTCCTTTGGGATTGGCTTGGGGTGTAACCGAAGTGCTTTTTATATAATCGGCTAAAATACAGGGCATCTTCATAACCAACGCTCGCGGCAACCTGCTTAATCGAATAATTACCGAGTGAAAGCAGCTCCTGCGCACGTTTCATACGGTGTTGAATCAAGTAATCGATCGGGAACACACCTGTGTATTTTTTGAAAAAATAAGAAAAAGACTGCGGGCTTGTTCCATGGATGTCAGCAAGCTTTTGCAAATTCAAAGTGTCCATATAGTGGTTATGAATGTAATCTCGAGCAAGTGAAATCATGTCCTTACTGTTCCCATTGAGACGATTGAGGCAGGCAGCAAACAGTTCATAAATAATCATCTGGAATAGAAACCCAGTTCGAAGTAAAGCCATATGCCCTGGGGTAAAAAAGGATTCATAGAGTTGGCTTAAGTGTTCACTTAATATGGGATTGGCGCCGGGCTCTAATTGAAAATGGTCATTAACCAACGAAGGCTGAGCGGGTTGCGTTGTAGATGCTGCATCTTCTAGCGAATATCGTACAAGAATGTATTCGAGTTCGGAATCCTCAGTTGACAAGGTCAATGTCATTTGAGGTCCTCCGTGGACAACCATGCCAGCTTGTAAGTGATAGGCGGTTTCATTAAAAATGAACGAGCCGCTGCCTCTCACGATAAACACATAACCCGAAGTTAATGTGAGGCGTTCTTTGGTGTAGGAATGATAGGTGCATTTTGCGGGTATTACAGCTTTAAACACACCGGCAACCGTCACGACTCGTCCCGTATACTGTGCAGCGAGTGCATTGATATCAAGCACAAGGGTCACCTCTTCTTTTCACATGTGTACTATAAATAATAGTGTTCCCTTGAATATAGCTTGTTCTGTAGTTTATGTACAATAAGCAAAACAAAAGAAGACAGAGCTTAGTGGGCGCTGTCTTCTTTATATTCCGTCAGATGTCGATTCTCTATCGTGCAGGAGAGAAGTCGGCAACTTTTTTCAAAATAGCCTCAATCTGCTCCAATGTCTCTGCTCCGAGCGTAACGTCTACAGCCTTCACGTTTTCCTCGATCTGTTCAGGTTTGGTTGCACCAATCAGCGCGGTACTAATGCCTGGTTGGCGAAGAACCCATGCTATTGCAAGCTGCGCTAGGGACATGTCTAGCTTTTGCGCAAGTTCCTCCAGCTCATGAACGGTCTGGAGAATATGGTCGTTGAGATAGCTGTTAATGATGCTATTTACGGAGTTGTTCGCAGCACGACTATCGGCTGGTAGTGGCTGTCCCAGTTTATATTTACCAGTCAGAATCCCTTGTGCAAGCGGTGAAAAAACAACTTGTCCGAGTCCTTTTTGCTCGGAAACAGGAAGCACCTCGCGCTCAATATAGCGCTCGAACATATTATAGATCGGCTGATTCGAAATCAGCGGACGAAGACGAAGACGCTCAGCGATGCTTGCGGCTTCCGTAATTTGAGCGCCGTTCCATTCGCTGACGGCGGGGTAAAGAATTTTGCCTTGCGCGACCAAATCGTCCAGCGCGCGAAGCGTTTCCTCCAGCGGTGTGTGAACGTCGTACCGATGGCAGAAATAGATATCGACGTAGTCCACGCCAAGTCGTTTCAAGCTGGCATCGCATTGCTCGAAGATATGCTTGCGGGATAAACCGCGATCATTCGGGCCATCGCCCATCGGGAAATACACCTTCGTCGAGAGCACATAACTCGAGCGATCGTACCCTTTCAGCGCAGCTCCCATCGCTTTCTCGCCTTCGCCACGATTATAAGCATTCGCGGTGTCGAAGAAATTAATGCCGCTTTCAAAAGCTTTCGCGATGCAAGCATCTGCGGCTTTTTGCTCGGCGGCTGTTCCGTATGTAAGCCAGCTTCCTAAGGCGATTTCGCTTACTTTTAACCCGCTGCGTCCCATATTTCTATACTTCATCTGCTAGAATCATCCTCTCATCATCCCTTGTTGCTGTAAGTATAAAGGAGGTAGGGTTGGCCGACAAGAACGCACTATTAGTTCACTTAGTTACGTGGAGTTAAGTAGTGGGACGGTTCCACACCTCCCAGCGCCCAGCTAAGCCACAAATATTAAAAAAAGATAAGTGCCATTAATTCACGGTATCCCTCTTTCGACTCGCCTACGGTACACTTCATACATAACAACGATGATAGGGTGATGGAGAACATGAGCTATTCAGAGGTTAAGCCGACGCTAAGCAAGCCTCAAGAGCAATCGGCGAAAAAATCAGGGTTGTTGACCTATTACAATCGCTACAAAGTGCTGTACCTGTTGTCGATTCCGGGCATTGTTTACTTTTTAATCTTCAAATATATCCCGCTGACGGGGTCGGTGATGGCCTTTCAAGACTACAGTATTTTCACCGGGATATGGAAAAGCGATTGGGTGGGCTTGGACAATTTCCGGCGCATGTTCGAGTACGCGGATTTCTGGCGCATTTTAAAAAACACGATGGCCATCGGCTTCTACACTTTGTTCTTCGCCTTCCCGATCCCGATCCTATTGGCGTTAATGATGAATGAGCTACGCAACCAGATTTTCAAACGTTTTGTCCAGACGGCGGTCTACTTACCTCACTTTTTGTCATGGGTGGTGGTCGGAGGCATTGTGATCGAAATCTTGAATCCGACAAGCGGTGTCGTCAACTATATCGTGACGCTGTTCGGACATGAACCGATTTATTTCATGGGTGAGGATTCCTTCATCCGGACCATTATCGTGAGCTCAAGCGTTTGGCGGGATGCGGGCTGGAGTACCATTATTTATTTGGCAGCGATGAGCGGAATTAATCCAGACTTGTACGAAGCAGCGCAAATTGACGGCGCATCACGTTGGAAACAAACGTGGTCCATTACGATTCCGAGTATTTTAACGACGATTACGATCCTCTTTCTTTTGCAAATTGGTAATTTTCTGGATTTAGGTTTTGAGCGGGTGTTCGTGTTCTTAAATCCTTTGAATAATTCGCAAGGGGATATTTTGGATACGTACATTTATCGGGTGGGGCTCATTCAGCGTGAATATAGCTACACGACAGCCATTGGCCTATTTAAGTCGGTGATTGGGTTCGTTCTTATCGTAACTGCTAATATGTTCAGCAAAAAAGCAACCGGCGAGGGTTTATACTAACCTAGCGAAGAAAGGAGGCTCCTCGTATGTCTAAGCGTAAGTCAGCTTTAAATAAACCAAGTCCTATCTCCATCCTGAATCCGATTGGGCTCATTCTGATCAGCTTAATCATGGTGCTGCCGATATTAAATATTATCGCCCAGTCCTTCAGCGGACCTGTTGCACTCAGTGCGGGAAAGGTCGTCCTATGGCCTGTTCAATTCACGCTAGATAACTACGTAACCGTTCTGAAGCAAATCGCCATATGGCGCGCTTTTAGTGTAAGCGTAATTATTACGGTTTGTGGTACACTCATCAGTCTCGTCATGACGGCAAGCTTAGCGTATCCGCTATCCCGAAATGAATATCGAGAGCGCAAATATATTTTGCTGCTCGTCCTCATTACGATGATTTTTCATGCTCCACTTATCCCGAATTACTTGTTGGTTCGTAATCTGGGGCTGCTCGATAGCTTATGGGCGCTAATGCTGCCCGGGGCGATCAGTGCGTTTAACTTGTTCGTGATGCGCTCCTTTTTCCTGTCCATCCCAGGTGAGCTAATTGAGTCCGCACGGATTGACGGCGCAGGGGAGATTCGCACGATTTGGAGCATTATTTTGCCGCTTTCGAAGCCAGCGATGGCGACGATGAGTATCATTTATTCGGTGGCGTTGTGGAACAACTATTCGAATGCGCTCTATTTTATCAACAATCGTGCGCTGTTCCCGCTTCAAGTGAAATTACGTGAATTTGTCGTGACCGATTCCTCCGATTTAGCCAATACAGCAGGGGATATTGCCAATTTATCGCCGGAAGGACTGAAGATGGCTGTTATCGTCATTGCGACGATTCCGATCATGCTTGTGTACCCTTTCCTGCAAAAGCATTTTATCAAAGGAATGTTAATCGGTTCGATAAAATCGTAAAAACTGTATAATAAAGATCAACTGAGCTTAAAAAACACAATGTTCCAAGTTTTTCTTTCACGATAAGATGATCACGAATCAACAACATATCGATTAGGGGGATATACAATGAAAGCTTGGTTGAAAACGGGTCTCGTCTCAACGCTCATGGTGGCAGTTATCGCGGGTTGCTCCAATTCTTCAACGAGTACGACTGGAACTAGTGCAAGCTCAGCAAATCCAGTAAGCCCTGCAAGTTCCGCGAAAGCGCAAGCACCGGTGAAAATCTCGATTTCCTTAAGCGACTCCTTAAATAAATACGCACTCAGCAGCACAGACATCAACAATGATAAATGGGTGAAAAAGCTTGGTGAATTAACGAATACGCAGCTTGATCTTCGCCTTGTACCGCATGCGGAATTTAAACCAAAGACAGCGTTGATGTTCGCAAGCACGGATCTGCCGGATGTGATGAACACGATTCAAGGGATGTTCCCACAGGGACCCGATATGAGCGGAGCGATCAAGGGTGGATTGTTCATGCCGCTTGATGATCTGCTTAAGGAATATGGCAAAGATTTATTGAAAGCGATTCCTGAGCAAGCTTGGAATGAAGTGAAGTATAACGGCAAAATTTATGCCATTCCTGAATATTTGTCCAACGCTAGCCGTCGCTCTACGTTTATCCGGAAAGATCTGTTGGATCAAACGGGGCTGCCAGTACCGAAGACGGTAGACGATTTCCTTAACGTCTTGCGGGCCATGAAGAAGAATGGTGTTGCTGAACCGTATGCTTTCCGCAAAGATTTCGTCTATTCCGATGTGATTTTCGGAGCGTATGACGTTATGCCGTATAGCACGATGTTCGAGAAAATTGGCGATCAGGTTGTACCGAAGTTTTTCAAAGTGGAAGCCATGCAGAAAGCACTGACTGTCTACAAAACGATGTACGATGAAGGCTTAATGGCGAAGGATTTCGCAAGTCTTGACGGCAACAAATGGACGAACAACATCAATGCGGGTAAATCCGGTGTATGGAATCACAACGCAAACTTGTTGATGAACTGGATTAGTACAACGAAGCCTGCCAATGCCAAATCGGAAGTGATCATTATTCCGTCCCCAGTCGGTGATGATGGGAAGGGCGGGATGATGAAATACAGCTACACAGGCGGATTGTCCTACATCAATAGTAAGGTTAGCAAGGAGAAAGCCATCGCGATTGTAAAAATGATGAACTACATGGTGACTGAATCAGGCGATCGATTCTTTAACTTCGGTATTGAAGGCGACACGTACACGATGCAAGATAATAAAGTCGTTTACAAACAACCGACGACACCAGAAGGCTCGCTTGAAGAACAGTTCCGTTCGGTTATGCTGAGACTTGTGGAAGATACTGCGCTGAACAGAACACTTTTGAACACAACGGAAGATGGTAAAAAGTTAATCACACAATTTGACACCATCGTTACAAAAGAAGGAAGAAACGGGATCTCCTTCGCTCCGGAGCTTTCAACGACAGCGAAATTTACAGATGCGAGTCTGAAATTCTCCGACATGCCGCCGGTCATTCTAGATCATATGCTGAAAATGGTGTATGGTAAGGAGCCGATTTCGGATTGGCCGAAAGCGTTGGAAGATTGGAAGGCCAAAGGTGGAAATGAAATCATCAAGGAAGCAACGGAACGTTACAACAAAAAAGACGGCATCGTGATGGGTGACTAAAAAATAGCTTGTGGATTGGGTGGAAAGCATTTATTCTCGGGTTGAGGATAAATGTTTTTTGCCATAGGGGAGGGCGGCTGGATGAAGCAAATTCTGATTGTAGACGACGAACCGCTTATTCTAAAAGGTATGGTTATCATGCTGAAGCAGCATGCGCATAAATTTGATTCGATACGTACGGCTAGTAACGGTGTGAAGGCACTGCAAATGATCGAGGAATCGATGCCGCAGCTGCTTTTTACAGATATTCGGATGCCGAAAATGGATGGACTCGAGCTGTGTAAACAGGTACATGAGAAATATCCACTGATTCAGAAAGTCATTATTTCAGGTTACGGAGACTTCGAATATGCGCAGGCGGGCATGTCTTACGGGGTCAAAGAATATTTGTTGAAACCGTTTACGCCGGTCAAAATCCATGATCTGCTGAACAAACTGATTTCACAGAGCGGTCATGCGATTTTATCCATTTCGAAGTATGAGGATTGGATTGAGAAAATTGTAGAGGCGATCTGGACGCTGCGAATCGATGCGGTAGAGGCGCATTTGGAGGAATTGCGGTTGTATTGCATGTCGGCCTCCTCCTCGGATTCCGAGTTTATACAGCTGCTTCAGGATTGCTTACCCATGCTCAAGAAGCGCTTATCCCTTCGCAGCTTTCAGCCCAAAACGGAAGAAATAACCGATACAATGGATATGATGGCCTATTTCCAGCAGCTTCAGGAGCAAATCATGAAGATCATTGATGAACTGGCACTGCAGCGAGGTGGTCAGGATCTTATGCAAAAAGCGAAAATGTACATGGATGCCAACATTACGAATAGTCTCTCCCTAGAGGACGTTGCCGAATATCTCGGCATTACACCGCCTTATTTAAGTTTGTTGTTCAAGAAAGTGTTCAAGGAAACATTTGTGCAATACCGCATCACGAAACGAATTGAGTTGGCGAAGCGAATGCTGGAAATGCCGCACTACCGCACGAACGATATTGCTTATGAGATCGGCTATGAAAACTACCCGCATTTTTCCCGGATGTTCAAAAAAGTCACAGGTCTCTCACCGCTTGAATATCGGCATATGATGGGGATCAAATGATGAAGCCATCGTTAGCTCGCAGCATTTTCGCCTATGTGGCTGCCATTGTTCTCATTACCGTCATGTCGATCGGTTTCTCTTCCTACTATATTTCGTCGAACAAGCTGAAGGAGCAAACGGAGCAGCATTTGACGGAAATTGTATCGAATGCGGTCAATCATACGGATTTATATTTGAAAAATTATGAGCGCGCGCATCTATCGCTTTTTACCAATAGCTCGGTCAAAAAGTTCGTCGACGACCCACCAACGGGCGATTACGAGTATTATCAGTTCACGGATAGTTTGATAGATAACGTCATCAATCCGCTTTTTATTAAGTCGCCGGAGATTATGACCGTCTATTTGGCTGATTATTTCGATCACTATGTGTACTATGAGAATCCTGCGCTGAAGCCGATTGTAGATCCGGTACCTGCTTTTACGATGGAGGAGCTGGACAAAGAGACGGATCCGCAAGGCAACATGACGATTATTAGCAATAGTGTATTCTCTGAAAGTAGTAACCAATTTATCACGTTGGCGCGCAAAATTCATGGTGAAGTGTTCAATGAGTTCAAAGGCATCCTTGCCATCGAGATTAAAGCGGATGAGTTCGCAACCTTGTGGAAGGGGATCAATTTAGGGCCGAGCGGATTTTTTGCCATTGTCGATAATGAGGGGCGCATTGTGTATCATCCCGACAAGCAGCGGATTGGAACTACTGTGAACAAGGCGCTTATGGCGAAAATAGAAGGGAATGACTTGAGATCATTCAAGGATTCCTCATTTGGGGAAGAGCGGATGGTCGTCAGCTCGAAGTCGGCTTATACGGGCTGGAACCTCATGGTGTCGATCCCGACGGCGGATATTAATCGCCCACTATCGAGCATTCGCTACTCCGCCTTCTGGGTAGGGGGCATTACACTGCTGTTAGCGCTATTGCTATCCTATCGATTTGGGAGAAACATTACGAAGCCGATTCAAATTTTGAAAAATGGCATGCGCCAAACGGAAAAAGGAAACTGGGTGAAAATCCCCCAGCTGCAAACGAATAATGAGCTGGATGAGTTAATCCAGCGTTACAATCTGATGGTCGTTTCCCTGTCTGAATTAATGGACACCTTGTACCGAACAGAGCTCAGCAAGAAAGACGCTGAATTGGAGCGACAGAAGGCCGAGCTGCAATCGTTGCAGCTGCAAATCAACCCGCATTTTCTATATAATACGTTGGAAAATATTATCGTCTACGCCGTCATTCAGCAATCCACTGAAATTACAGAGATTGTGGATGCCATCGCCACGATGTTCCGTTATTCGGTGCAGACACATATTGAAGAGACGGCCATCGTTAATGAGCTCAAGCATGTGCTGAACTATATGACGATTATGAAGCACAGGGTGGGGCGGGAGTTCGAGCTAGATGTCAGAATTCCGCCGGAATTCTTCTTGAAGAAGACGGCCCGGTTGACGTTGCAGCCGTTGATCGAAAATATTTTCCAGCACGGCTTCGCCGATGGCATTGAGGAGCATCACTATATTCGGCTGGATGCGTGGGAGCAGGACGATGATCTGATTATCGTCCTCGAGGACAACGGCGTCGGGATGACGCCGGAGCATCTCGCTTCGCTGAACAAGCAGCTAAGCGCCAATCAATTGGCGGAAGCGAAGCTGCAAAAGGGCGCCGGCAACAGTGGCGGCATCGGCATGATGAACGTGCACCGCCGCATCCAGCTGGTGTTCGGCGAGCAGTACGGCCTGAGCATCGCGAGCGAGCTCGGCGTTGGTACACGGATCTATATTCGGTTTCCGAATATAGGGACGTGAGGGTGCTGGGGCATTAGGCTGAGCAACCCACCCCCCCCCCACCCCGAAAGCCTCGCCCCACTAAGGGAGCGGGGCTTTTTGCTGCGTCCTTCCACCAAGGGGAACGAGGATGCGCTATTTCCCTAAAAACTAGCATAATCACACGTAAATGAGGCAAATAGCGCACTGACGTTCCCCTCACCTTCGCACAAAGGCAGAATTCCTACTAATAGCGCACCAACGTTCCCTCACCTCTTTAAAAAAACACAATGCTGCTTAAATTCGATCATGTGTTTCAGCGTCACACCTTACTATAATGGGTCTTAACTCCATATAAAGGATGGTGAATTTATATTTATGAATGCCAGGATGGTTAGGAAAAGGAAGCTTGTAAGTGGCATGTTATCCGTACTTTTGCTGTTATCCCTGTGTCTGGCCATCATCCCTACACCTGCAGCCTGGGCAGCAGGATTGCCGCTATCGGAGGACTTCGAAAGCTACGGCAACGCGACAACCGGCTATACCTCACCAGTTGGGAGCACGTCGACCAGCACACAGCCATGGAAAACTGTCGTCGGCGGCAGCACGAATTGGACTATGGACGAGGAAGCTGTATCAGGTGGAGCGACACAGAATCACTTTTTGAGACAGACGGATGCAACCACTGGCGTCACATATGTCCTAACCAATGACCAGTGGGGCACAGCGACACCAGCGATCCAGACTAGCGACCTCACGTTGTCCGGCAAACTCAAGGTTACTGGTGCCAACAGCACGTACGCTGGACTCGTCACCAGATACTCAGGGAGTGGAACGACGGCGACGTATTACCGTTTTACGATGAAGAAGAACTCATCCAGCTATCAGTTTTATCTCGAAAAGGTGACAGGCAACACGAAGGTAAGCGTGCCTCAAACGGCAGGCACCCCGAATGCCAGCGGTGTTTCCGTGACGAACACGACGCTGAGCACTTCGTTCGATAGTCTTGGCTACTTGCCTATGAAGCTGCAATCGACTCAAAACGCAGATGGCAGCCTAACACTCCAAGGTTACTATGGCAGCACGCTCATTCTCTCGGGAACAGACACGATGCCATACACATCCGGTCAAGTCGGCGTGTACAGTTATGCGGGCGCGACAGCATTTGACGATATCCAAGTGGAACTCAAAACGGTCAAAGAAGACTTCGAAAGCTACGGCAATGCGACTAGCGGTTTTACGTCACCAGTTGGCAGCGCTTCCACCAGCGCACAGCCTTGGAAAACCGTCGTCGGAGGGAGCACAAGCTGGCAGATTGGGGAAGAGAGCGCTACAGTCGGACTCAATCACTATCTCAAACAGACAGATGCCACGACAGGTGTTACGTATGTACTGACGAATGACCAGTGGGGTGCAACGGCCCCTGCAATCCAGACGGGTGATCTCACCCTAACAGGTAAGCTGAAAGTGACTGGGGCGAATAGCACGTATGCTGGACTCGTCGCCAGATACTCAGGCAGCGGCACAACGGCGACGTATTACCGTTTTACGATGAAGAAAAACTCATCCAGTTATCAGTTTTACCTCGAAAAAGTGACAGGCAGCTCGAAGATTAGCGTGCCGCAAACGGCAGGAACGCCGAATGCTAGCGGTGTCTCCGTCACGAACACGACGCTGAGCACCTCTTTCGACAGTCTAGGCTACTTGCCTATGAAGCTCCAATCGACTCAGAACACAGATGGCAGCTTGAAGCTCGAAGGCTATTACGGCAGCACGCTTGTGCTTTCAGGAACAGACACAACGCCATACACATCCGGTCAAGTCGGCGTTTACAGCTATGCGGGTGCAACAGCTTTTGACGATATTACGGCAACCGCTACAAGTGGATCGACATCATCTCCGACAGTACCAAATGCTCCGACGAATGTAACGACGTCTTTACCTAGCACAGGTGCAGTGAACATAGCATGGACAGTATCAGCTACAGCTACTGGCTACAACGTGAAGATGGCGTCCAGTGGGAGTGGACCCTTCACTACGCTGAACACCTCTGCGATCTCAGCGACCAACTACATGGTGACGGGTTTAACGGTTGGTCAGACCTACTATTTCGTCGTTAGTGCTGTGAATACAGCAGGTGAAGGTTCGAATAGCACGCCAGCTATATCAGCGATACCGCAAACCATTGCGAATCCTCCTGTCTCTGTAAGCAACTCAACCCAGCTCGCGCAAGCGATAAATGCAGCGAACCCAGGTGCTGTGATCGAGCTCGAGAATGGGAATTATGCTTCCTTTAGCATCACAGGCAAACATGGTGACGCCAGCAATCCCATTGTAATTAAAGCGAAGAATAAAGGGATGGCTGTTTTCAACGCAGGTCCGATTAAATTCACAGACAGCTCTTACATCACCATCCAAGATATGACGTTCGTTATGGACAGTACAGCTTCTAACTGGATTCGAATTACAGGTTGTAACCATATGCGAATCACGAACAATTACTTTCACTCACCAAGTACAGCGACAGATGCCACGAAATCCAGTTGGGTGTACATCGATGGTTGGAGCTCTCATCACAACCAAGTGGACCACAATTTGATGGAAAACAAAAAGGATCGCGGTAAGTTTATTCTCTTCGACGGCAACCGAGACACCGTAGCGGGTACGTATGAAATTACGCAGTACGATGTGGTGGAGTACAATATTTTCCGCAATACGCTGCCTCGTCAGGAAAATGAATCCGAAGGCATCCGCCTCGGCGTGACGGATTTGGTGCATCTGAACGCGTATGCGACGATTCAGTACAATATTTTCGACCATGTGGATAGCGACCCTGAATATGTCTCCGTCAAAAGCGGTGGTAATGTCATTCGCTACAACTATTTCATTGAATCCCTAGGCGAAGTATCCCTTAGATCGGGTAACGGTTCCAGCGTCTATGGCAACATGTTTATTGGTAATGGTCGTGAAGTACTTCCAACCACCCCAGATAGCCGAACGTTGGGCACGGGCGGTGTGCGGGTTTACGGTCAAAATCACAAGGTGTATAACAATTATTTTCAAGGGCTGACAGGGACGGAATGGGATGCGACGATTGCCCTTACTACAGGCGATAACGATAATTTGACGCAACCGATCCCAAGCAATAATCACTACATTGCCAAGAATATTATGATCGCAAATAACACACTTGTGGACAATAAAAGCGGGATCGAGCTGGGATTTGTGCGTTACGGCATGGCTCCGCAGAATCTAACTTTTGCCAATAATGTGGTGGTTGGTGGTCAGCAAGAATTGATTAAAATTATGACGCCAATCCCAGGCTTGAGCTGGTCAGGAAATATCATGTATCCACAGCAGGGAGTACCCCTTGTAACGGGGAATTCGGCTGCGCTTACGGAATCGGAAGTGAAAGTGGCTTATCCGATGATGAAAGAAGCGGTGCTGAATTTGAGTCAGACCGATTACGCATGGCTTTGGACGTCAAGTGAATACGATAGACTCAGATCGATTCCTTATAAAAAGCTTGCAACTAACAGCCCCGCTATTAATGGCTCGGTTGGCAATTACGGCAGTGGCGGCGCCCTGTCCTTCGTGACGGAAGATGTAGAACACGAAGCAAGAGCTGGTGTTCCAGATGTCGGAGCGGATGAGTATACCGCTGATCTCCTGACAGATCTCACAGCACCAAGCTGGAGCTCAGGAACACCTTTATCGCTTGGGACGGTAACTCCGCGACAAGTAACGCTCAGCTGGCCAGCGGCAAATGATGATACCAACATTGTTGGTTATCGCATTTATAAGAACGGCGTTCTGTACGATACTACTTTTGGAAATAAGACGTCGTATACCGCAACTGGACTTCTGCCAGGCACGTCGTACACGTTCAAAGTTGAAGCGATGGATCAGGCGAATCGAACAATAGTGAGCAATACCATCTCTGCATCTACGCCTGCGATGACAGGCATTACGATCTCAGGTGTACCTGCGAGTATTGCGCTCGGCGGTGGAGTGAAGCAGCTTCAAGTAACGGCTCATTTCGCAGATTCATCAACGGAAGACGCAACTGCGGCAGGTGCTACTTTTACAAGTAGTCAGGGGAGTGTTGTTTCGGTATCGAACAGTGGTGGTATCACAGGTGTTAGTCTAGGAAGTGCCAATGTATCGGCATTGTATAACGGATTTACGTCTTCCGCACAGACCATCACGGTAAAAACGCCGACACAAACAACGAAAGTTGTGGATGCAGATACGTACGTGGACAGTGTTACCTCGACCAATGCGAATACGAACTACAGTACAACGACAACGATGCTTATTCAGACAGATGGTGGGAAGCAAGCGGGGTATATGAAAGCAACCCTGCCTACCTTGTCAGGTACCGTTGATACGGTGCAGTTGAAATTGTATGTGGCGAGTGCGCAAGCCGGAGCCGATCTTCTGCTCCATGGGATTGCCTCGGATAGCTGGGATCCAGCGCTTATCACTGCGATGAATCAACCAATTAGAGCATTTAGCGATGTGGATGCAGGCGATCTTCCTGTGACCGCAGGCAGCTACGTGACATTTGACGTAACGAAGTATGTCCAAACCCAAAGTGACGGCACACTTAGCTTCCGGTTAACGATGGTGTCCGACGATAATCCGGCGACGGTTTATACCAGAGAATATACAGATATCAACAAGGCACCAACCCTTATTTTTACAACCATCACCCCGTAATTCAAACATAGAGAGAAAGCGTGGAGAGAAGCGATGCTGGACAATGTGATGTTTCATAATACCGTGGAGTTGGAGTCTAGAACGTATCTGCCAGGATTTAGACTGCAACGGTTTCCCAAGCAAGTTCGGGAATCGCTAACCGAAAAAGGCCGAACCAAAGCTGCCGAGTCTAGCGGCTGTGAGATTCGATTTGTGACAGATGCTGCGAACATCAGAGTGACGATGGCTGCACAAGAAAAGGATGGACGTGTGCTCGTTTTCAGAGGTGACTTTTTCCATACTGCGTATGACTTGAAGGCTGGTGTCGTCACGACTTTACAATTGGAAGCACCAGAAAGATTTGCCGAGGTACCGCCTGCATTACTCGATAATGTTGCGTTCTCTTCCAAAGTGTGGCGTATCTATTGCGACCGGTTTACAGCGATCTTTTATGACATAGATGCTTATGGGTATGCGATTAGGCCTCCGGAGCGTCAGGAAGTGCCACAATTAACTATGCTCGCTTACGGTTCGTCGATTACACAAGGGGCTGGCGCGTTAAGTCATTATAACGGATATGTCCAGCAGACGGGACGCCGACTTGGTACGGATGTGTTGAACTTAGGACTCAGCGGGTCCTGCTATTGTGAGCTGGAGTTGGCGGACCATTTAGCGGAGCGGGAGGATTGGGATTTGGCCTATCTGGAACTGGGTGTCAATATGAGGGGCACCGTGAGCACTGAGGAATTTGAGCATCGCGCGACTTATTTATTGGATGGGATTATCCGTAAGCACCCTACGAAACCAATCTTTGTGACAACGATCTATCCGAATCGGGCAACGTATTTTCATGATACGTCACATCCGTTTAGCGTGGCTGAAACGCAATTTAATGAGGTGCTAAAACGCTACGCGGAAAGTCGTCAGCATACGAATTTGACCCTGTTAGATGGGGCGCAGATCATGAGTGATTTCACCTCTTTGACAAGTGATTTGATTCATCCTTCGGATTATGGACATTGTCGGATGGCGGAACAATTGGCTGGGTTTTTACGACCTTCTGTGGATAAGTTGCGGGCTGCACAAGGTTGATCAACATATAAAAAAGTATTCTATAGGAGGCAGAAATCATATGAATGGACTTCATCTTACTGGGAAAATTGCGCTTGTTACAGGATCAAATGCGGGGATTGGACGGGCGATTGCTCAGGCTATGGCTGCCAATGGAGCGAAGGTTGGCGTAAATTGCCTTTCTAACATAGCTCAGGGCGAAGAAACGGTAGCGGCCATTCGTGCGGCTGGCGGAGAGGCGATTCTTGTGCAAGGGGATGTGACGGATCCCGAGCAAATTAATCGGCTAGTGAACGAAGTTGAGCAGGCATTTGGCGGTTCCATAGATATTCTGGTGAATAACGCGGGTCATTTGGTACAGCGAGTGCCGAACGTAGAGATGACCGAAGAGATGTATGAACGCATCATGAATGTGAATTTGAAAAGCACGGTATTTATGTGCAAAAGAGTGCTGCCCGGCATGAAAGCCAAAGGCGCCGGTCGGATTATTAATATGTCATCGGTCGCTGCCTATAACGGTGGTGGGCCAGGTTCTAGCATTTATGCGGCAAGCAAGGCTGCAGTGATGGCCTATTCGAAGGGGCTTGCGAAGGAAGTGGCGGCAAGTGGCATCACCGTTAATAACGTGTCACCAGGGTTCATTGGCAACACGATGTTCCACGCCACCTTCACGAGTGACGCTGCACGTCAAGCGACCATCGGTGGCATCCCGCTTGGTCGCGAAGGTACACCAGAGGATGTGGCTGGTGCAGTTCTGTATTTGGCATCGGAGCTTGCAAGCTATGTGACGGGAGAAACGATTGAGGTTAACGGCGGGATGATGATGCGATGAGCGATGCCGTTAACGAGATGATTGGCGCGAAGGTACAGCGGCTAGATTGGGCGAGTGAGGTGGCGAACTCGCTGAGGGAAGAGATCGATGGGCTGCAGGCTAGTGGCAGCCTGATCATTCCACTGGAGCCAGGCGGCTGGTGGCACCAGTATGTGTGTCCACAGCACCACACGGAGCTGCTGTTCGATCCTTCCGTAGCCGATGCGACGCAATTTCATTGTCCACACGGCTGTATGGTGGAAGGCGCCGAGTATCGAGGCGCTTGGCTGGTGTATAAGCATCAGCTGCTAGCGCGAATCGCGCTGCAAGCAGCTGCGGTATATGCGGCACAGCGCGACGACGCCTATGCCGAGCTCAGCAAGCGGCTGATCGTGGACTATGCGGCGCAGTTTCCGATGTATCCTGTGCATCCAGATGCACAGCCTTGGATGCTGAAGGGGCGCGCGTTTCATCAAGCGCTGACGGAATCGATCTGGTCCACGACGCTGATTCGTGCGTATGTTTTGCTGATGGATGAAGGGGTTGTGTTCAGCTCTGCTGAGCAGCAAAAGGTAGATATCTTCCTTCATCTGCTTGAAGAGAGCATGCGTGCGTATCGTGGGATTTTGATCCACGAGCGGAACAATGCGGAGAACAATTATACCGCTTGGTTGAACGCAGCGCTTGCTTGTGTGTATGCCGCTCGCGGGGAGCGGCATGAGCTAGAAGAGCTGGTGGAAGCCGAGGGTGGCTTCCGTCATCATCTGTCGATCGGCGTGAAGCCCGATCAGCTAGAGTTCGAAGGCAGCACGTATTATCACGTTTTCGTGCTGCGAGCGTATTTGATCTTCGCTGAGATGGCGAAGCGATGTGGGAGAGATCTCTACACGTGCGAGGGAACGCTAGGACAATCCATGCGCGGCATGGTAGAAGCGCTAGCCGAGCTCGCCGATGACCAAGGCGTGCTGCCGGCGCTGCACGACGGGCCGATGGAGCGGCTGCCTTACGCCCGCGAAATCGCGGAGGTAGCTGAGCTGGGACTGAGCAGCTATGCGGTGGAGGGCCTCGTGCCGATTCTGCGTGAGGCCTATCGGCAGATGGGCTCTGAGGATGGCTCGCGCTGCGGGTTGGAAGCACTGTTGTACGGCGGAGCGACAGCTGCCTTGAATCTCGATACAGTCCCTGCGAATACGCGAGGGTCAAGGTTATGGCCTGCTTCGGGTTTTGTCGTAGGGAGGCAGGTGGATAACCCTCTCTCTTTTCTTGTGGATTTTGGCGAACACGGGGGAGCTCACGGGCATCTAGATAAGCTGCATTTGACGTTGATGCATAAGGATCGAACGCTTACGCCAGACTTCGGCGTAGTACCTTACGGATCCACGCTGCGTCCGTGGTTTGGTGAAACCGCCAGTCATAATACGGTTTCACTAGGTGGTAAATCACAAGCTGAGCACACGGGACGATGTATACGCTTTGAACAAACGGAAGCAAGCACCTATGCGTGGCTACAAAGTGATTTAGCCTACACCGATTGCAGGCTGAATCGTCATCTCCTTTTAACAAGCGATTGGCTGTTGGATTGGTTTGAGGTTACCTTGATGAGTGAAGAAAGCCAGTCGATCGAGTGGTGGATGCATCCCGTAGTTGCGCCACAATCCAAGCATCTGGTAGAGCTCTCTTTTGCGGATAAAGCCGATTATCCACCTATTCATTTCCATCCAAACTTACCGGAGCTGCCTATCGTGGGGCGTTTTTCCCCAGAGGCATGGAATGTTCAAATGAAGTATCCGCTTTCCCATGATCAAATCCAGATTCATCAAACGGCATTGGTGCTTCCAAGCCAGGAGCTGCTCTTGATCAATACGCCAGGCGATTCCATCGACCCAAGTGTACCTTTAACTGGATTGTTACATCGCCAGAGGGGGAAGCATGCTAGCTTCATCCATGTATACCGTGTTGGGGCGGGAGCGATGCTTGGTCATCTCCCGGGCGATCGTTTAGACGTTACCGTTGATGGGCGTACAACGATCGTTCAACTTTTGCCAGAGCAAGGGCTGCTAATTATTTAGCGGCTTTTTTTGCTAAGGAAGGCATAGGTTGGTGAGATTTGACAGTGCTTTTGGGGAGTGCGTATGATGAATTTAAAGGACGGTGGACCTAATGAATACGTTGCAGGAATCTCGCAAGCGTGAAGAACGAAATGTAATCAGCTATCTTGAAATTGTGGATGTGGTTACAGGGGAGCGCCAAGTGTTGGCTGAATTCGATGATCTTCTCATTGAGGCGCCTAACTGGACGAGCGATGGGGAACGTCTCATTTATAATCGACGAGGCTTGCTCTATGCCTTTGAACTTGCGACTGGTGAGAGCCGAGTGATCGACTCGGGATTTGCGAATTGGTGCAATAATGACCATGTGCTGTCCCCGGATAATGAGCAGATTGCGGTAAGTCATCATACGGAGGAGGATGGGCAGTCACGTATTTATGTCCTTCCTTTGGCAGGTGGACAACCTGTGCTGATTACGCCATTGGCTCCAAGCTATCTGCACGGATGGTCGCCAGATGGACGTGAACTAGCGTATTGTGCGGAACGGAATGGTGTCTACAACGTGTACGCGATACCAGTTGATGGCGGTGTGGAACGGCAGCTCACCGATGTTCCAGGTCTGGATGATGGCCCCGAGTACTCGCCGGATGGCCAGCATATCTGGTTCAACTCGACGCGATCGGGACTTATGCAAGTGTGGCGGATGAACGTAGATGGCAGCGAGCAGACGCAAATGACCGTGGACGAGAGCAACAACTGGTTCCCGAACGTAGCTCCGGACGGGAATACGGTAGCTTTTATCGCGTATCGGAAGGGCGACGTTGAACCTAATGCGCATCCACCGAATAAAGAGGTGGAAATCCGCTTAATGGCAAGCACAGGAGGTCCGTCGCGAACCTTAGTGTCACTGTTTGGCGGACAAGGTACGATCAACGTGAACTCGTGGTCACCGGATAGTCGGAGGTTAGCGTTTGTTAGCTATAAATTGAAGTAACTGGGGCGGGGGAGAAGAAGAGGCAGAGTTAGAGGTAGAAGTAGAAGTAGAAGTAGAAGTAGAAGTAGAAGTAGAAGTAGAAGTAGAAGTAGAAGTAGAAGTAGAAGTAGAAGTAGAAGTAGAAGTAGAAGTAGAAGTAGAAGTAGAGTTAAAGTTAAAGTTAAAGGACACTTGTTTATGCGGAAAAAGCTGTTTAGTTCGATTTTCCCTGCTTATTTAGGAAAGTTGGAGGCGTTTTGCGGCAGTAGTTCGATTTAGCCCACTAAAAATGCCCTAATTCGAGGCTCACCTCGAAAATTTGCCAATTAGTTGGGTGAGATCGAATTATACGGGGTACGGCGTAAGAATGAGCCCTTTTAGTTGGATTTTTCCTGACTGATGAGGCCCCCACCCCGACTCCGAACGCCCCCCACCCGTCACCCAAACAAACAGCCGCCACCTGTCGAAACCCGGTAGGCGGCTATTCCCATCACAAACCCAACAAAAACGGCACAATCCGATCAGCAATCCGCCGATGGCCAGCCTCATTCGGATGCAGACCATCCGAAGTGAAGTGCGGCAGCGTCAGTTTGTTCAGCCCGCTTTCCGCATACAGATTCAGCACAGGCAGTGCATACTGCTGGCCAATCTGCTGAATCACTTCCACATAATCAAGCAGTCGATGTCCCGCCGCATTGACGTAGAAAATGTCATACTGATCTTTGTCCCGCTGAAGCGGTGTCCACAAGCTCAGCCGGCACGTCGGATTCTTCGTTAAGATATCCTCGATTAATGTGGCATACGCGCCATGGAACGTATGCACATCTTGACTGCCAAGCTCGCCAAGCGGCTTATCCAACCGAAAATCATTGACCCCGGCGAAGATGGTCACGCAATCCAGCGACGTGTCAATTGTTCGCCCAACATGCGTCGTCGCACCGTAGTCGCGGTCGCCACCAGCGGTCATTGGACAGCCGCTTTTGCCATAGTTGATCACGCTCGCGAAGCCTAACGCTTCCTGTACTAGCGGCTGATAGCCGCCTGCTTCGGTAATGCTGTCACCGAGCGTGCCCCATGTTTTTCCTGACCATTTTGATAGCATTAGCACTCTTCCTCGAACTTAACGGCACCTGCCGCAACTTCGTGTACGGCGTCCGCCACGCCTGGGTTATCGCCTAGATAAGCACCTTGTTCGATCAGCTTGCGTTGGAGTACAGGTATGGATACCTCGCGGAAGCCAACGCCTTCTACACTTGCCATCGAAGCAGCAATACCAGCGGCTTCGCCCATAGCAAAGCAATTCGGCATAACCCGCAGTGAGCCTTGTACGGGTCTGTCGGAGGAGACGGAGCGTCCAGCGACGATCAGGTTTGATTTACCCTGAGGGAGCATGCAGCGATAAGGGACGCCGTGAGATTTTCCTTTTGGCAGATGCTTGATCGTCATTGTTGAACTGGCATTCGCCAAATGAATGTCGATGAAATAGGAATTGCGTGCAATATCATCCTCGAACGTACGCATCGTGAGGAAATCCTCGACAACAAGCGTATAGTCGCCTTGAATACGGCGTGTTTCGCGAATGCCGATCTGGTCGCCGGAGTGGACGAGGAAGATGTTTTCGAAGCCAGGCACGTATTTCTTCAAAAAGCGAATCTGCGTATCAATTAATTGACGGCCCTCGATGGCAGCGCGAGTCAAGTCTTCCGCTTTTGTCCCATCGATATTAAAAATATGCCCGAAGTTAAAGCCAACCACGGAGCCCGAAATCCAAGCCATACCAGAGATGCGTTTGCGGCCATCGGGTAGATCGCCGTTTTGCTGTGCTAACGTCACGGTTTTCTCAATTTGCCCACCTTGACCAGTTTCTGCGATAAACTTCTCGAAACGCTCCTTATCTGCCCCTGTCACCACATAGCACATCGTACCAGGCTGCAGCTCACCATGCTCACCGCCTACTTGAAAAGGAACCCCGGCCAATGCCGCAAGATCGGCATCTCCAGATGCATCAATGTACAGCTTCGCTTGTACGACCGAGCGACCAGACTTATTGCTAATGACGAGTCCGCTGATGCGATCGCCGTCGAGCAGCACTTGATCTGCCACGGTATGGAACAAAATTTGCGCACCGCTAGCAACGACTTCGGCATCATAGACGCGTTTGAGCGTTTCTACATCGATAGGCACCCAGTCCAACTGCTTCTCATATTTGTTTAGAAAGTCGGGTCCAGCCGCATGTTTCATTTTTTCGAGCAAATCCAAGCCAATGCCTCGGATTACTGGCTTTTCGCCATCTGTATAAGGGCAAAATGCCGGTACAAGCGCAGCCGTTCCCATCCCTCCGAGATAACCGCGCTGCTCAATTAAGAGTGTACTCGCACCATTGCGAGCTGCTGCGATGGCAGCCGCGATGCCTGTGGCACCGCCGCCAACGACGACGACGTCAGGGGTGTGGGAGACGGTAAGCTTTTGAGCGGGTATCGTAACGCTTAAGGTATTTTTATTCATGTGCGAATCTTCCTCCTCGAGTCTTTGTCTTCATTATAAATCGCTGTTCGCAAGGAACTAGTTTAATTTTTGTTTCATCAAAAAAGTAAGCGTGTTATGCTTACACCAATCAGCATTTCGTCATATGCCATCGCAGCCTGGAGGTGCACGACCCCATGACCACCCGCAAGTCCGTCACACTCAAAACGATTGCAAATGAACTCGGTTTAACCGTACAAACCGTGAATAAAGCGCTGAAAGGCAAGCACGGCATGTCCGAGGCGACCCGCCAGCTTATCGTCCATACCGCCGAGAAGCTCGGCTATTACACGATGGACCAGATTCGCAGCCTGCGGTTGGATCATATCGCGCCGTATCCGAACGAACGACTGCGTTTCCTACTCGTGCAGACAGCGGAGTCCGTGTCGTATAATCGTCTGCTGCTGCAAGGGCTGCAGGATCGATTTTTCTCCTTCGGGCATCGAATTGAACTGCTCTTGCTGCCGCAGCAGTTGAAACCAGACAAAATGGCCAATTGGCTGGAGGAAGCGGGAGTCTTATATGCGGACGGTGTCTTCATTGCGCCGAGCATCTTGCCGAAGGAATGGGAGACGCCGCTCTTTGCTCTTACCATTCCACGCATTCTGCTAAGCTTCCCGCCAACTGGCGTAAAAATAGATAGCGTGATCTGGGATGTCTACGAAGCGACCTGCCAAGCAGTCGCGTATCTGCGAAGCCAGGGACATGAGCGAATCATGTACGTAGGGGATATTCAGCTGCAGCGAGGTTCGATTTTACGCTGGCAAGCGTTTAATTACGCGATGCAAGACTCTGGCATCGCCACCGTACCTTCGGAGCATTGCATCGGTCTGCGCGATGACCAAGCACATTGGCGCGAACAACTCGCCAGCCAAATCGCAACCAATAAGCCAACTGCCATCATCTGTGGTATCGACCATGAAGTGCCTGTCGTCTATGAGACGTGCCAAGCGCTGCAACTCCGAATCCCAGAAGATATCTCTCTGGTAGGTTTCTTGAACGAGCAGCTGGATACGCTGCCTGAATTCACACGACCGCTTCTGCCCATCTCGCAGACCGGCTATCGCGCAGCGGATCGGATGTTGTGGCGGATTGCGAATCCTACGTTGCCTTTTGAACATATTCGCATTCAAGGTGAATTTCATATTGGTCTTACTACGACAGTGATCCCGACTTAAGGTTGTCATTCGGATCGCAACCATAAAAATGAACCAGAAATCATAAGATCTTTCTATGTGTCATGGCGATGTCCAAGCTATAATGAAAAGAACTGCTACTAGGGAGGCCGACACCAGATGTATAAACTTGTCATTGTGGACGATGAACCGACAGTACGTTTTGGGTTAAGCAATTATTTTGACTGGAAGACCTGGGGAATTGAAGTTGTAGGCGAGGCGGATGATGGTGATGTTGCGCTAGAGGTGATAGCGCGTGAGAGGCCGGATATTGTGCTAACCGATGTACGCATGCCGAATATGGATGGCATTCAAATGTCCAACCAATTAAGTGAACGTTTTCCGCATATCAAAATCGTGTTCGTCAGCGGTCATGATGATGCTGAATATTTGAAATCTGCGCTGAAAGTGAAAGCGGTTGATTATATGTTTAAGCCCGTCAATTTGAGCGAATTAGAAATCGTAATTGAACGATTAGTGGGTTTGCTGAATACGGAGCATCAAGAGCGCAAGCTCGTGGAGGACATGCAGATTAAGCTGATTCAGAGCATGCCATTGCTGCGGGAGAAATTCCTGATGTCTTTGATTCGTGAAGGTGTGATCTATCCAAACCGTGTGCAAGATCGTATCGATTTTCTTAGTTTGAATCTGCCGATGGAAGGCGCTTACTGGGTCATTGCGATTCGTATCGATGATGTTACGGAGGTTGCCCAGACGCGGTCCGAGCGAGATCAGCAGCTGCTTTCTTACTCGGTACTGAATATCGTGCAGGAGCTTATTGAACGAGATATTGGCGGCTATGTGTTTGAAAATCAGATCGGTGAATTCGTTGGGATTTTACGCATGTCTCAGGAAGAAGATCAGGAAAGCTTACTGTTTACTCTGGCCGAAGAAGTGCGTGAAAGTCTTCATAACTATTTGAAAATCAGTGTGACGATCGGTGTAGGCGAACGGATTTCCAAGCTGGCAAGCCTTCCGCAATCGTATTCGCAAGCGAAGGAAGCGGCCGATCAACGCTGGTTCTTGGGCAAAAATCAAATCATTTCCATGGATAACTTGGAACAAGATGAGGAAAGCGTGTACCGCTTCGATGCCTCGCAGCAAGAGCGTATCGTCTCTTCCTTGAAGTCCGCCGATACGTTGAAAGTGCAGGAAGATGTGCGAGAAGTTTACAACGCATTATCACGCAATCGATCCGATGGCATTGCCTATGGACGTAACATCAGTCTGCAGTTGTTGCTGCTAGCGAGCCGGATACTGCTGGAACTGCATGTGCAAAAACAGGATCTCGAAAGCAAAGAAAACGAGCTTCTAGCAAAGGTGTTCCAGCAGGAAACGTTAGGCGCGTTACGCGGGCTCGTGGAGTCGCACTTGCTTGAAGTGTGTGAACGCATCAGCGAGAAGCGAAATGGCAAATCTAAAAATGTCATTGAACGAACACGGGCTATCATCGATAAACGTTTTGCGGAGAACCTACAGGTGGGGGATATTGCAACCGAAGTATTCCTGTCCACGACGTATTTATGTTTGCTTTTCAAACAAGAGACAGGCGAAACCATCAACGAATATATGACCAAGGTTCGCGTAGAGCAAGCGAAAGCATTATTAAAAGATCCCGCCAATAAGTTTTATGAAGTGTGCTATGCGGTGGGGTACTCGGATCCTAGCTACTTTAGCAAAATATTTAAGAAGTATACAGGCTATACGCCAAGCACCTTCCGTGAACAAGTCATGTAGAGAGAGTAGGTTTATGCATGCATTTTACGCACCGAAGTTGGGCGTTTATTACGATGATTTTCAAAAGCGTTGTTGCCGCAAGGCTTTGGCTGATCGCCTATGTGGTTTTAATTATTGTTCCTGCTTCCATTTTTCTATATGCCTATTCCCAGCGATACTCGCAAATTCTCGAAGAAGAAGTGACGCGCTCGATGCTTCAAACGTTGAAGCAAGCTGAGATTAATTTAGATCACCAGTTTGATATCTTGCGTGATACATCGAATACGTTGTTTACGAATCGCAAGCTAATGGAGTATTTAAACAACTCATCTTCCTACGGTGAGCAAATTGATGCGTTAAAAGAAATGCGATATTTAATCGATAGCATCCAGACAAATACGAATGTATTTCGTGTACGGATATATGTAGATGAATCGAAGCTTTTCTCTCATGAAAAAGTAAACTTCTTCACGATGGACACACTCAAGACTCGTCCTTGGTATGCGGATGTTGAGCAGGCAGGCGGCCGCCTCGTTTGGACAGGTGTATATAAAGAAAGCTTTATCGATCGTGATGATGCCTATATTTTCTCGGGCATTCGGCTTTTGCGTGATCCAGACCATTTTGGAAACTTGTCAGGCTTTTTGTCCGTAGATGTAGACGCTAAGACCCTTGAGAGTATAACGGCAAGTATCTCGCTGAATAAAGACCAGCGTGTTTTCATTGTTGCTCCGGATGGCAGTATTGTGTTCCACAGCGATAAATCGTTACTGGGGACGAAGCTGTCAGATGCTGTTCTATCTGTTATAGATGGCAAGAAGGAAGGCGTATCACCGATCATTGAAAATGATAATCAGCAGTACGTTGTGCACACCACCGTTGATGCTACAGGATGGAAGCTCATTGCAGAAGTGCCGAAGAAGGGGATAAGCTCGCGCGCCACCTCGTTAAATCAATTTTCGAGTGTAGCGACGTTATCTGGCGTTACGGTGTTATTTCTTATCCTTGTTTTCATTCTACTCGCGTTTATTGTGCAAGGCATGAATCGCCGAGTTCAGACGGTCATCCGAGTGATCAAGCGTGAAGGTGTGGCAGGTCTCGATGAACGAACCACTGCACGGGATGGGGACTTTAATCTTTTGGAAAAAAGTGTGGATCATCTCATACATCGCGTGAGGGATCTTATGGAAGAGACATACAAATCCAAGGTCCAAGAACGAGAGGCACAATTACGTGCCCTGCAGGCACAAATCAACCCTCATTTTCTCTATAATACGTTGGATACGATTAACTGGATTGCCATTGGCCATAAGGCGCATGATATAAGCCAAATGATCGATGGTCTAGCGAAATATTTCCGCCTGAGCTTGAACAAGGGAAAAGACGTCGTTACAGTGACGGATGAACTGGAGCTTGCCAAAGTGTACTTGGAAATTCAACAGACACGCTTTCCCAAAAGCTTTGAGTTCGAGTTTCAACTCGTTGGCAAGGAGGAAGAGGGAGAGCAACTGAAGACGGAGGTTTCTCTAGAATCGTGCTTCATCCCCAAGCTAACCTTGCAACCAATTGTTGAAAATGCGCTTCTCCATGGTATACGTAAATCGAAGGGGAAAACAGGTAAAATTATAATCCGCGCCGCGATTGAAGGAGACGATCTGCTCCTCTCCGTCTCTGACGATGGCATCGGCATGGATCCTGAGTTCGCGCAAAGCTTGCTGACAGAACCTAGGCCGGCTATGCGGACAGATGGTTCAGGAAGTTCCTATGGCATTTACAATGTCAATGAGCGAATTCGGTTGTTCGCAGGCGAAGCCTACGGGCTTAGCATCCAATCAGAGCTTGGAGAAGGGACGACGATTACAGCCAGATTTCAACTTCAACGGCAGGCAATGGAATGATGCAGCTATCCTAGAATATTTCCTGGATTAGAGGTGGGAATGTTCTGGGGGGTGTCTTTAAATATCGAAAGATTACACCAGAAATACAAATTTTATCATCTACCTCTCATTATGAGCCCTAGCTATAATAATCTCAAGGAGTTGATGTAAGCGTTTACCTAAACGATACGCAGAGATTATGAGATTCACATGCTAGTAGTCGACGTTCATAAGGAGGAGTAAAAATGATGAAGAAAAAACGGATGTTTACAGGTGGTTTGGTTTTGACGCTATCGGCGATGTTTGCTTTCTCGAGCACAGCGATGGCCTATTCCCACACGGGAGGTTTGACAACCGAGTATGACCTCTCTTTCACTCAAAGCAAAGTAACGGCGAATCAAGCACCTTGGAACAGCGCCTACACGAGTATGATTGCCGACGCGAATGCGGGGCTTTCCGTTTCTAGCCATGCCGTCGCAACGTGGAATATTCCAAATGCTTATACAGATGCTACGGGGCACAATGCGGCAAAGCTGCTGATGGAGATTGATGCGAAGGCAGCGTACTCGACGGCACTAGCTTACCGCTACACAGGGGACACCGCGTATGCGAACAAAGCAAGAGATTTAATTCATAGTTGGGCAACGACGAATACCAATATTACGGGTTCTGATGCTCCGTTAGTCACGGCTTACTTGGCTGTTGGCTTAATTAAAGCCGCTGAACTGATTAAGGGTTATTCCGGCTGGAGCAGTGCGGATCAAACGCAATTCGTCTCCTGGGTGACAACGAAATGTCTGCCCAAATGGGACGCAATCGCGCAACGCAACAACTGGTGGGATTGGAGTCTGTATGCCCAGTTGTCTCTCTACCATTTTACAGATAACAGCACAGCTTTTGCGGCAGAAGTCGCCAATCTGAAAACACAAATCGATACGTCGATTGATTCGCAAGGCTTCATCACAGATGAGACAACTCGTGGAGCTAATTCAATGTGGTATCACTACTTCGCGCTTTCGCCGATGACTGCGGCAGCGGAAATTATCTACAATGATACTGGCGAAGATTTGTATAACTGGACCTCGGCTAACGGCAAAAGCATCAAGCTGGCCTTAGATAAATATTTCTATTATGTCAATGGACATGTTAGCGAATTCCCTTACGGCGGAACGCAAAACTTCGCGAACCCGATGGTGGCCAACAAATGGCCGGTAGATCTGTTTGAGGCTATGGCAGAAGTATATCAAGACGCGAGCTATGACAGTTATGTTGCACCGTACCGCCCGATTACGGCTAACGTGAACAGCAACAGCGGTTATTACTTGTCCTACTCGTGGATGTATCCGACCTTGCTGAAGTCTACAACCAAAGTGGAAGCAGAAAGCTATAGCGGACAGTCTGGCGTCGTCGTAGCCGCGACGGCCGATGTCGGCGGAGGCAGCAAAGTCGGTCAAACCGCAAATAACGATTACGTATACTACAACAACGTCAATTTCGGAAGCGGTGTCTCCAATATTCGTTTCCGATACGCAACGCCGAATACGAATGCGGTTCTGGAACTGCGCAGCGGCAGCTCGACAGGCACATTGCTAGGGACAGTCTCTTTATCCAGTACGGGCAGTTGGACAACATATCAGACAGCATCTGTCCCTGTGACTGGGGCGAGTGGGACGAAGAATGTGTACATTGTGTTCAAAGGTGGCACATCTGTTGCTGATTTGAACTGGTTCACTTATTAATACGTAAACGAATAGGGCTGTCTACCCGAGTTGCATCAACTGCTGGGGTGGACAGCTCTTCATCACATCAAGCGGACAGTTGAAAGGAGGAGAGGTAATGGCAGCTGAATCAATTCTAAATCAAGACTTGAGACCGCATATTCGACATACGGATCTGTTGCATTTCAAACAGTGGAATACGCATGCGAGAATCATAACCGATTATCTACTGTTATATGTGCAAGCGGGTACTGCCCAATTGTCCATGAATGGGGAGAAGTATCCCATACCGCCAGGTCAGTTCAGTTTTATCCAGCCGGGTGTTGTGCATCAGCTTGAATCGGAATTACCGTTGACGGTTATGGCCCTTCATTTCGAGCTGTTCCCAACGGAAGGTGATGAGCGGCTGCCAATGATGATGCCGGTCGAGAGTGGCGCTAATGCGAATTTGAGTCATATGCAGCCTAACCTAACAACATTTGCTGATATCGATATACCCATTGTTTTCAAATCTTCCAGACACGAGTGGATGGTTGATGTTTTTCTGCACATTATCGAGCATTGGAACCGGAAAAATGCGATTGATCAGCTGCAGGCACATGTCCATGCTGCTGAAGTCATTTTGGCCTTAATCAAGGAATACACATCCCAAGACAGCTCCGAACACAAAAGCTTAACCTCGCTAAATTGGGTACCCGCTTACATGCAATATCGCCTGTCTGAGCCGCTGTCTGTGGAGGAAATGGCACGCAAAGCGCTCATGTCGCGCTCCTATTTCTCCATGGTATTTCGAAATCAATTCGATATGGCTCCGCATCAATATTTGCTGAAGCTAAGACTTGATTATGCGACAGAGCTATTGCGAGGCACTTCCATGTCGCTGCAAAGCATCTCCGACAGCTGCGGCTTTTCAAGTGTTCATCATTTTTCAAAAATGTATAAGCAACGCTTCGAATGTCCGCCAAGTCATGTGAGAAGGGAATTATGAAAAAGACGTTTTGATAAATTTATTGCGTGTTTTGATAAAGCCAACTGACACTTTTTCCCTCTATAATGGTGCCATACACCATTCTACTTCTAGTTAGGGAGGCCCTTATGATCTCTTATGCTGGCATTTCAAATCCGTTCTCCGTTGGAACCTATAGTGTGGAGCAGAATTCGAAGTTGTTGCGCAGATACAGGTACATTCATGAGCAGTTGTTCCGCTTGGCAGCAGGTCAACTCCCAGCGAGAGCCAATTGGCATATAAAGGCAGCGTTAGGCAAGCACCTTTACGAGGACGCAGAAGCGACAGGTTCTCTCCGTCAGCGAGTTCTGGAACTTAGAACTTCTCCGATGCTCTTGCAAAAAGATCCGAATGCAACACTCGCGCTGCTATTTGAGGAGTTGATTCATGCAGAGAGCGATATGGAGCTGCTGGTCGGCGTGTATCGCGTGCTGAAGCCGGCTTTACTGCAAGCGTTTGCGACGCATATCGCGAATACCCAGCCCCTTGTCGATTATCCGACGGTTCGCCTGCTTAAGACGCTTTCCTCCGATTTACGCGAACAAATCGAGTGGGGGGAAGGGATGATTGCGTCGCTGCAGCAAGATGGGGAGTCCTTGGAGCAAGCGGCGGAATTCGGATGCAGAATCCGAGGCTATTTAGAAGCAGCCGGGGGGATTAGCGGCGATCAAGGCACTTCCCCACATGTACCTGCGAGATGGCGATCAGGCAAAGTCTATGAGATGCCGAAGCAAGCAGTACGAGATGCGAAAAGAATGGGGCCACCTGCAATCGGACGTACAGCCATACCCAACTTGCCCGACGACCCAGTAAAAGTCCGATTGATTCAAATGATGAAAGCCAGACAAGAGGAAATGTCGGCTGTGGAAAATCTGGCAAGCGTCATCTACGACCTAAAGCAGATGCCATGGGAGTTTTATCAGGATCTAGCCCGGCACCTGTGGGATGAAGTGCGGCACGCCTTGTTCGGCCAAGCGGCGCTTGAGGCAGAAGGCGTGGATTGGATGTCGCTGCGGCAATACGTTGGCGGCTACGATCCACTCATCGAGAAGTTGCCGGCTCAGCGATATGCGCTTTTGAGCATAGGCTTTGAAGAGAAAGCGATGCGGCGTCCGGGCAAAATCGCGGAGTACGAGTTCTGCCGTGACGATGCCAAGCACCCGCTAATGGAGCGGTTCCAGGATTACGACTGGGCTGACGAAGTGACGCATGCGGCATTCGGTCGCAAGTGGACACCTGAGTTGTTCGGGGAGGACCTGGATTACGTTAGACAGGTTGCGGAAGTAGATATGGCGGAGCGCGAGAAGTTTTTCCAAGCATGGGCGAAGCTGCAAGAGGCAGAGGGGTAACATGCTAAATATGCTGGACGAATCTCTGAAAATTTTAGATGAACAGTTGTGCGATGTATCACGCGGTTGAGTACTATACGTATCACACCGAACAAATTATTTTATTAGCTAAAATTTTTCAACCATCCAATGACAGAATCTTGCAGTGGAAGCATTAGGTTTTTAATCATTTAATTAAACGAAAGAGGGATGAGAATGAGCAACCAACCAACTCAAACTTATGATTTTCAAAGAAAGATTGAAACGTACGATTCATCGGATGTCGTTGTCATTGGCGGAGGGCCGGCTGGAACAGCGGCTGCCATTAGTGCGGCTAGACTAGGGAAGAAAGTTACCCTACTAGAAAAATCAGGCCAATTAGGCGGCATGGGTACTCTTGCGAATGTTAGTGTTTTTATGCCAATTGGAAATGTAACCGGGATTTACCGTGAAATGATTGCGGAAGCACTCGCGGATCATTTACCGAAAGATCATGATGTATCCATTGCCCCGCAATATTCTCCTTTCATTATAAGACAGTACTTAAATGAGAAGATGAAGAAGGAAGGGATCAAGGTCATCTATCATGCGGAGTTTATCGGTACGGTGAAGGAAGACAGAACCGTGAAAGCAGTCATCGTATCCACGCGTGAAGGATTAAAAGCGTTCGAAGGCAAACAGTTCATCGACTGTACGGGTGATGCAAGAGCCGCAATTGATGGTGGCGCAGCCTACACGTCAGGTAGAGAAGAAGACGGCATGACACAGCCGATGACATTGATGTTTATGATGCAAAATACAGGTCAGCCCGTGAAGCAATTTTTGCCTGAAGGCTGCTATCATTATGAAGAAATCTCGGATTTACCTCAAGGCCGCCGGTTATATTGGGAACGAAACAATGATGGCCAATTGCTTGTAAATATGACGCGAGTCAAGGGCAATGGGGCTAAAATCGAAGACATTAACTTCGCGGAGACCGAAGCCTTAAGACAAGTATTCTCCGTCGTGAATTACTTGCAGCGAAATGGATTTCCAACCTACGCACTCTCCCATGTTCCGAATCAAGTCGGCGTTCGGGAAACGAACCAGATTCAAGGTCTCTACACGTTGACGGAGCAGGACGTTGTACAAGGAACACGCTTTGCAGACGTTGTTGCACAAACGAACTACGAAATCGACATCCACAGTCCTGATGGCCAAAAAACGTGTGATGAGCGGAAAGTCGATGGCTACGATATCCCATACCGTTGTATGGTGAGCGAGCAGCTGGATAATCTGCTGGTAGCAGGCAGATCGATCTCAGCGACGCATGTGGCAATGTCCTCGATGCGCGTACAGGCGACTTGCTACGCTTTGGGGCAAGCGGCAGGGATTGCAGCATCCATTGCTACGGACGCGGCATGCGCAGTCCGGGACGTTTCCATCGAATCCCTGCATAGCGCGCTAGCTGCTCAAAACGTCGTATTTTATAAGCAAGTGTCCTATCAATAATTTGTTACCAACATAAGCTCTGCAAGCCACCTCCCCGTGAGGTGGTTTTTTTACTAAAGACCATAATATTCCACCAGAAATAGGAAGATTACCACCTAGAAGTCGTCATTTAATCTGATACAATCACAATTATGCAAAATGGAAATCGTTATCTGATTCGGAATGAGGGACTACATGAAAAATGAAATTCGAGTAGAAAACAGTAAGAAAGGCTACTTTATTGTTTTAGTCATTCGTAGCGTTCGGTATGAATTAGACAAGCGTACGACATGGGAAGAAGCCTTAGCCTGTGCACAATATGTTGCCAGAAGAATGAGATTACCGGTGATGACGAGTGAAGGGGTAATTTTCGAAAGACCATAAGATTGCACCAGAAACAGAAATATTACCATCTACAAGGCACCTCTTGTCACTTATATAATTGTCTTATAAGAACACGGAGGTGAGCCATACATGAGTGTAACACTTGCAGAGACTGAACGAAAAACAGCTCACGCCAAGCCGAAAACCCAAGGTAGCGGCCGTTGGAAGCTGATTGTCTCTAATTATGATTTATACCTTTTATTAATCCCAGGGATATTATTTTTGCTTTTATTCAAATATGCGCCTATGTACGGGATTATCATCGCTTTTCAAGACTTTAATATTTTCGATGGGTTTACAGGAAGTAAATTTGTCGGTCTAGATCAATTCGAGAAGCTCATTCATTCCGAAGAGTTTTATCAGGTTTTCATCAATACCTTGTTAATTAGTATATACAAAATCGTACTTCTATTTCCGATTCCGATTATCATTGCACTATTTTTAAATGAGGTTCGGAAGGCCATCTTCAAGAAGACAATACAGACGATTATCTTTCTCCCGCATTTCTTGTCATGGGTTATCATTTCAGGATTGTTCATTAATATCCTTTCACCATCAGGTGGACTAGTGAACAATGTTATTGAGTGGTTTGGAGGGACACCCATTTCCTTCTTCCTGGACAATCAGTTTTTCCGAAGTGTAGTCGTATTCACCGCAGGTTGGAAGGAATCGGGTTGGAACGCGATTATCTTTATTGCAGCCATTGCAGGTATCGAGCAGGAACAGTATGAAGCTGCTTCTATTGATGGCGCAGGCCGAATCAGGCAAATGCTTCATATTACTTTACCAGGTATTGTACCAACAATTGTCCTAATTTTAATTTTACGCATGGGGTACTTGCTTGAAGCGGGTACAGAGCAGATTTTGACTATGTACAATTCCGTCGTTTACCAATCCGGTGATGTGATCGGGACATTCGTTTATCGGCAGGGGCTTGGTCAACAGGATTATAGCTTTAGTACAGCGGTCGGGTTGTTCAACTCACTTGTTGGTTTTATTCTAATCATAGCTGGTAATGAACTCAGCAAAAAGCTAATTAAGCGAAGCATATGGTAGGAGGTACTGAAGACCATGCATAAAAAAACACTAGGCGATTGGACTTTTGATATTTGTATTTATCTCGTTCTACTACTTTGCGGCTTAGCGACATTGCTGCCACTAGCGAATATTTTATCCAAAGCCATTAGTGATGAATCAGCTGTCATTTCCGGTAAAGTAGGGATTTTTCCAGTCGGCTTTCAGTTAGATACGATGAAGTACGTAGTGTCCTCAAGTCAGTTTCTTCATTCAATAGGGATATCTATACTAATTACAGTTGTAGGTACAGTAATTGCTATTGTGGTAACTGCACTAACCGCGTATCCATTGTCCAAGAGGCATCTTCCCGGTATTTCTATTATTATGGTGCTGTTTATCTTCACCATGATGTTTAATGGCGGAATTATTCCAAATTACTTACTGATGAAGAAACTTCATTTAATCAATAGCTTATGGTCTCTGATGCTGCCTGCATTGATTAGTGTGTTCAATATGCTAGTTATCAAAAGTTATTATGAATCCTTGCCTGAGGCGCTTGAGGAATCAGCCAAGATGGATGGCGCTCGTAATTTTACGATTCTATTTCGTATTATTATTCCTTTAAGTGTACCCGTTATTGCTACCATTGCTCTTTTCTATGCGGTCTATTTCTGGAATGACTTTTTCCATCCGATGCTTTACATCAATGACGCAGGACTTAAGCCACTTCAGCTCTATTTGCGTGATATTGTCATGGATGCAGACAGCTCTAGCGCTGTGAACAAAAGTGTTGACGATATGATGAACGTATCGCCTGAAGGTATTCGGGCTGCAACTGTTATCGCTTCGATCATCCCGATGTTACTTGTGTATCCTTATTTACAAAAACATTTTGTCAAAGGTGTTCTTATTGGATCTGTAAAAGGGTGAATTTGCATTAAAGCCCTTGATGATAACATCGAGGGTTTAATGATATATTAAGCAGAAGACTAGGGAGGTTTACACACATGTTAAAAAACAAAAAGAAAATGATGCTTCTAGCTGTAGCAGCAAGCTTATCTGTAACATCTCTTGTCGGTTGTGCTTCCAAAAGCACGGATACAGGTAGCAGCACACCAGCACCTGCTGGTACAGCAGCTGCAAGTACTGCTCCAGCTGGACCAAAGCCAGAATTGAAATCGCTTCAAATTTGGCAAAAGGATGACTATAACACGTATCCAGTTGCTAAATACCTGGAACAAGCAACAGGTTATAAAGTGCAATATGATATGTTGCCACAGGATAAGCCACAAGATAAGTTGAACATCTTGATTGCTTCCGGTGAACCCTATGACGCTGTCACAACAGCCGGTGGAACAGATTTCAAAGCGTTATATGCCGACTATGCAAAAAAAGGTGCTTTAACGGACTTAGGACCGCTAATTGACAAATATGGACCTAATATTAAAGCAGCGATATCTCCTGCTGCCGTGGAAGCAGCAAAAGTAGAAGGTAAACTTTACGCGATACCAACTACAACACTCTCTTTTGTGGGTGAAAGCTTGTTTATTCGTCAAGATTGGCTGGATAAAGTAGGAATGAAAGCGCCTACAACAACAGACGAGCTTGTTGCTGTCCTTAAAGCTTTTAAAGAGAAAGATCCTGGAGGAAACGGGGATAAAAATATTCCATTTACAGTAAAAGGGGATGCTCCGCTTATTCCTAACATTATCGGTGCGTTCGGAATACCGAATGTATGGAATGATTTGAACGGGAAGTTAACACCTCGGATTCTAGACCCAGGATACAAAGAGTATGTGAACTTTGCTTCGGATCTATTCAAACAGGGCTTACTTGATAAAGAATTTGCGGCTAATAAAGATGCTACTGCTAAAGAGAAATTCACAAGCGGAAGAGCAGGTATGATCATGCTTCATTGGGCTGATATACCTACCGTCATGGATGCATTGGTCAAAAATATTCCTACAGCTAAAGCTAACTATATTCCGGCATTAAAAGGAAAAGACGGTAAAATGGGTCTAGGTGCTTCGCAAGGTTTTGATCGTATCACTTTTATTCCTAAAGCTTCCAAACATCCTGAAGATGCGATCAAATGGATGAACGCCAAGCTTGAAAAAGATACGTTCAGAACGATGGCTATTGGCGAAGAGAACAAGCATTTCACGTTAAAAGATGGCGCTTATACGCCGATTCTACCGATTTTTACTGATGAGCGCAATCAAGCCAATAACTTCCTGACAGGTACAGATGATAAAATCTATCCAACATATTGGCAAGCACGTGTACGTAAAGATATGCGTTTATTCGATGGTTGGAACTTCTTGAATACCATTCAACCAGCGAATACGAGAGTTCCAGATCCGTTAGGTTTTGCTCCTTACTTATCGGAGTTCTCGAAGAATTTTGCACAACTGAACACATTGGTTGGAGACTACACAACGAAGCTAATCTTTGGCGCTGAACCGATTACAGGTCTTGAAGCATTCCAAGCGAAATTCAAATCTTCAGGCGGAGATGCAAGCTTCAAAGAAGTTAACGATTGGTACGCAACTGCGAAGAAATAATTCGTGCAAACGAATCGGTCACTTACGAAAACCTCTGGTACTTGTACCAGAGGTTTTTCTATATAATTTTCGAGAGAAAACGTATGATTTTCAAGGCGTTAGAATCTCCTGTAAGCTATAATACGTGTACGGGGGTGCGTACATGTTCAAGAAGAATCTATCGTTTAAACTCATCGCCTCGTTATCCGTGTTAATCATGGTGATCTTCCTCATTTCTGGGTATGCCACCTATACCGTTTATCTCAAACTTTTCACGACGGAAATTAGCAAACAGTTCGCTAAGGCCAATGAGCAAGCAACTGCTCGTGTGGAAACACAAATTCAGAATCTATATAAAGCAACCAATTATATTGTGTTCCATCCCTACATCGAAGATATTCTTAGGCGCTCAGCAGAGCGTGCCGAAGATACTTTCTACAACCGCTTACTTGATCAGGACGAGCTGACGAAGCTGCTGAATCAGATCTCGATTGATGAACCCAAGCTTTCCAGCATGTATGTGTACAATACGAAAGGCTCTGGCTATTTTTTTGAAAATAATGCAGGTACCGTCATCCCCCTCAGTGATGCCAACTATGCAGCGGTTCTTCGCTCCTTAGAGGGATCTAACGGTGAGCTGGTATGGCAGCCTCTGAAAATATCGAGCATCGAAAGCTCCGGCTATCGCAACGTGATCTCGGCGGCACGCTATATGAAGAACAAGAAGCAAGAGCTCTACGGCAACCTGATTTTATTTTACGATCAATCCATCTTTGGTTCGATTCTCGATGAATTAGCCAGAGGTGAGAATGCGCAGGTGATCTTGCTTGATAGTCATGATAAAGTCGTGTATACAAATGTGAAGCCTAATCGCAACTTTACGTTAGAGGACTTGTTACATGTACCAAACTCTCAAATAGTGAAGTCGAATGGGGAGTCGATCCTCGTTAGTCGCAATAAGACGCAAGACTCCGGGATGACACTCATCAGCACCTTATCACTGAAGTCCATTAACGAGAAGAGTCAGGTTATTTTCCAAATCGCCCTCTATTCAGGTCTTGTCAGTATATTACTAGCTTCTTTACTCATTTTCTTCACGGGCAAAAGATTGCTGGGTCCCCTGCACACGTTAGTTACGGGGATGAAAAAGCTCCGCAGCGGCCGCTTCGATACGCGGATTCGCATCTCCACCCAAGACGAGCTCGCGTTTCTAGGCCATAGCTTTAATGAAATGGCAGCGAATATTGAGTCGCTTGTTGAGGAAGTGTATGAACGTAAGTTGAATGAGCGGGAAGCTGAGCTTAGAGCGCTGCAAGCGCAACTGAATCCTCATTTCCTTTATAACACTTTGGATACGATTCATATGAAGCTGTACCTGGGTGAGAATGATGAACAAGCGGCTCAGTTGGTGCTGTCCTTGTCTGGGCTGCTGCGCTATGCGCTGCAGAATCCAAATGCCTATACGACCGTAAAAGATGAGATCGAACACATTACGAAATATATCCATATTCAACGTGTACGGATTGGCGGCAGGCTCGAGACGTTCATTCAAGTAGACGAGGAAGCGGAGCAGCTTCCAGTGATTCGGCTCATTTTGCAGCCGCTGGTGGAGAACGCTTTTGTGCACGCTTTTGCCCAAATGTCCAAAATCTGCATTCTGCGCATTAAGGTCTACATTAATCAATCCTTATTATGTATCGAAATTAGTGATAATGGTCGAGGCATGACACAGGAGCAGATAGAGACAATCATGCAGCTGCAGCATCGCAGGGTAGAGGAGCCAAACAGTGCCACTGGTGGAATTGGACTGAAAACCGTGATCAGACGTGTCAGTCTTATGTATGGTTCTCCGTATGGATTAGTTATCCACAGTGAACCTAATGCGGGCACGACGATGAAACTAATACTCCCCGTTCAAACCCAGATGGAAGGAAGTCGGCAGCGATGAAAGGGAAACTGTTACTTGTAGACGATGAGCATCTCATACGCAGGGGCTTGTCTAAAATGATCGAAGCAAGCCATGCCGGTTGGACTGTCATTGGCGAGGCTGAGAACGGAGTGCAAGCTTTATCTCTCATCGAAGAGCTTGAGCCTGATCTGGTCATTACAGATATTCGCATGCCCGAAATGGACGGTGTCGAGCTTTGCCAGCGCATTTCTGAGTTAGGCCGCTCCATCGACGTGATGGTGCTGACAGCGCATAAAGATTTTGAATTTGCACAAGCGGCGCTACGCTATGGGGCCATTGATTTCCTGCTGAAGCCTATCTCCGCTCAAGAATTGGTACCTCCACTGGAGAAAGCTTATCGCTTATATGCGGAGCGCCAAGAGCAGGCTGAACGCAGTCAACTCGAGCAAACTCGCTTGCTCGAGCATCAAATTCAGTCATGGCTAGTGGGCCTCCCGATGGATGAAGATGCAGTGGCACGTCTGCAAATGACCTGTGAGGGTAGACAGCTATTGGTATTTAGAGTCGACACGTACACACCGTCATCCAAAAGCTATCGGCGCGAAGATGCGAGACTGCTGCAATTTGCCCTACTGAATATGATGAAGGAATGGCTCACCATCTCGCAGTTATCTGGCAGCATTACGAATGTGAAGCACGATGTTTTCGCTGTGATGAGCGATAAATCTTACTCGCTCACTTCCTTCGAGCTTGGGTTGGTGGCATCCACACAAAGCCTGCTCGGCTTAACACTCCGGTCAGAAGCTTATGAGAGCATACGCCCCTTATATGGTCATTTCGCTTCTTATGAGGGGAGCGGCAAAGCGGAACTGCAGATCCCTGATCATGCTGCTCGGAGCAAAAGCATCCAAACCGAAGTGATGTCCTTCATCGTACAGGGAAAAACAGAGCAGCTGCGTGAATACTTGGAGATGCATCTCCGGCAAGTGACCGAGATGAATGTGAACGATGCCAAAATCGAGGGACTCAGCACGGCTCTAGCATTGGCGGCAGCAAGTAAGCGGGCCTTGGATGGAGAGGACGCCGAAGAGAAGAGGCTCGGGGAGTGGATTGAGGCGCTGCAGCCCATTCGATTATCCACCGAAGTCGCGGAGTGGCTATCCAAACAGATACAGGCCTTTATGTGGTTGTTAAATTCGTGGTTAGCCGGTAAAAATGTCAATTTACTGGATAAAGCCATAGCCTATATGGAGCGAAATTACGAGGGAGCTTGCTCCATTCATGATGTCGCCCAGCATGTACATCTCAGTGTGAGCTACTTTAGCAACCTTTTCAAAAAAGAAACGGGCGAAAGCTATACCAACTACTTAACGAAGTTCCGTTTGGAGAAGGCGAAAATTTTACTAAGCAATACGAATATGAAAATATCCGAAATTGCCGAATCGGTCGGCTACGAGGATCCGAACTATTTTACCACCGTATTTCGAACGTGGGTGCATTGCTCGCCGAGTGAATATCGGAAGATGGGCTAGTTTAGCTGTAAGTCAAAGGCATGTAGCGCAATTCGCTGCGTGCCTTCTCTTTTTACTCCTTAATCTCCGTATAATTTTCGAGGTATTGCTTATCAGATTCAAGGTAGGTTTAAAACTTTCCTTCTATAATAAGAAGTAGAAAGGAGAGAGATACGATGAACCCAAATTCGGAGATACATACCACAGTCATGCCGAATCAGCTGCGTAATGTGAAAGCCAAATCTAGGCTTCGCTGGAAGGAAAGTTTACCGCTTATTCTCATGTTGATTCCCGGCATATTGTTCTATGTGCTGTTTAAATATTTGCCGATGGGAGGGCTTGTCATTGCCTTCAAAGACTACAATTTCACGGACGGTATTCTTCACAGCCCTTGGATCGGGACGAACAATTTCGAAACCTTGTTTAAACAAGACCAGACGTTGGACATTATCCGCAACACACTTGTACTAAGCGGTTTAACGATTATTTGTGGGTTTCCCATTCCAATTGCGCTTGCGATCATGTTGAATGAAGCTCGTCGAATGTGGTTCAAACGGATCGTGCAGACCATTCTCTATATGCCTCACTTTTTCTCATGGGTCATTGTGGGTGGCTTGATTATCTCAATCCTGTCGATTGAATCAGGCACCGTGAACAACTGGATCAAGCTTTCGGGCGGGGAGCCCTTCGCATTCTTATACAACACGAAGAGTTGGATCGCTGTTTTTATCTCCTCAGGGGTATGGAAGGAAATGGGTTTTAATGCCATCATCTACTTGGCTGCATTGACGGCCATTGATCCCTCTCTATATGAATCGGCTAATATCGACGGTGCGAACAAATGGCAGCAGATTCGTCATGTGACGATTCCCGGAATTAGCACAACGATCGTCCTTCTGCTCATTTTACAGTTAGGCAAGGTAATGGAGATTGGCTTCGATCATGTGTATGTGTTGCAAAATTCATTAAACGCCAGTGTCTCCGAGGTCATTTCGACCTACATGTATCGCGTGGGACTTCAAGGTGGGCAATTTAGCCTGACGGCAGCAATGGGCTTTTTTGAATCCGTTGTAGGCTTTGTACTTGTCTATTCTGCTAATGCGCTGGCTCGCCGTTTCGGACATGGATTATTTTAAAAGTGGAGGTGACATAAAAACATGAGAACGTCCTTCGGAGACCGCCTCTTTTTCGGACTTAATTATAGTTTACTGGCGCTGATCGCCTTGACCTGTTTGCTGCCTTTGCTGCATATTGCCTCGTTATCGCTGAGTCATACGCAGGAAATTCTTTCAGGCAGAGTCACGTTCTGGCCGGTTGGCTGGAATACGGATGCCTTTACGTCGATGATTGAAGGGACACGGATGCTATCTGCTTTCAGAAATAGTGTTGTGATCACTGTCGTGGGTGTTGCACTAAGTATGCTAGTAACCATACTGACGGCTTATCCGTTGTCACGTAAATTATTTCCCGGCAGACGCTATGTGACCTTGGCTTTGATTTTTACCATGATGTTTACCGGTGGAATGATTCCCACGTATCTCATTGTGAAAACATTTGGACTTGTGAACAGTTACTGGGCACTATGGATTCCCGCTCTCGTGAATACATACAATATGCTCGTCATGAAGACGTACTTCGAGAACATCCCAGATGAGCTGGAAGAAGCGGGGAAAATGGATGGATGCGGGCAATGGCGTCAGCTGCTGCAAATCATTTTGCCATTATCTAAGCCTGTACTGGCGACGATCACGCTATTTTATGCGGTCAGCTATTGGAACTCATTTTTCAATGTAATGCTTTATATCAATGAGTCCGCGAAATATAATTTGGCGGTCCTTGTCCAAAATATGATTCAAAATCAGCAGCTTCTGCAGGAGATTGTTTTAACAGGTGCCCAAGTTGAAGTTGTGCCAGAATCCTTGAAGGCGGCAAGTGTCATGATTATGATGCTGCCGATGATCGTGATCTATCCTTTTTTGCAAAAGTATTTCGTGAAAGGTGTTATGCTCGGCGCTGTAAAAGGTTAGATTCATCCAGTATCGGATTCACCATGCTTATCAAGCGTTTTATATATGAAAGGGGTATGTAGACATGAGAAATATGAAAGTGAAGCTTGCTTTAGCGGGAACGGCTGTACTAGCTGTAACGGTTATCGGCTGTTCCAAGGATGAGGGAAGTACTTCTACTGCATCACCAGCGGCATCGTCATCAGTATCAGCAGCACCAACCAAAGCGCCGGAGGTTCGCAAAGACATTACCGTAACCGCTTACGACACAGGACGTGTTTCCCAAGATGAAGGAACCAATGAGTCTAATCGCTGGACCAAATGGATCAACGAAAAAGGGCCTGAGAATGTGAAATTCACAGCGGTTTCTTTTGCCCAAATTAAAGAAAAAACGAATGTCATGTTCGCCTCCGGATCTGCACCCGATCTCTTAATGGTGTTCGATCCAACGATCAGAAACCCCTTGTACGAGCAGAAGCAACTGCTGCCTCTCGATGATTTGATTGCCAAGAGTTCCACAGATTACAAGAAGCTGCTTGAGCAAAATCCACTGCTCCGTAAAGCTGGCACCAAGCCAGACGGTAAGCTCTATGAAGTTGGGCATATTCAATGGGTGAATCCGCTTCGTGGCGTCATTATCCGTACAGACTGGTTGAAGAAGCTCGGTCTCGACATGCCGAAAACAACGGACGATTTGTATAAGGTTGCGAAGGCTTTTGCGGAACAGGATCCAGACGGCAATGGTAAAAAGGATACGTTTGGTATCGCCTTGGCTGGCTCCATGGAATACACAATCAACCAAATGTTCTATGCGATTAAGCCTTGGGTTGTCAAAGACGGCAAGTTGACGTACAGCTGGGAAAACATTAAGGTTGCGACTGATTTTAAGAAAAAGCTATACAGTGAAGGCATTGTAGATAAGGACTTTTTCAATGATAAAAATATGGCGAAGGCCAAACAAGACTTTATCACAGGTAAAGTTGGCATCATTTCACCGAACTTTAATACACCGCAGGATATCGTGTCACAGTTTCTAGATCCGCTTCAAAAGAACGTGCCGACTGCAACGATGACGCTGATGCCGTTCCCGACAAGTCCATTCGGACGCTATACGCCTTCGTTGGAAAATCCGGTGCAAATGACAGGTGCCGTTGCGGCCTCCACGAAAAACGCAGACGCTGTGATGAAATATATTGATTTCATGGCGAAAGACTCCACGGCCGATGTTCTCGATAATGGAACGGAAGGCGTTCATACGAAAACAGTTGACGGCTGTGCACAAATTATCGATGCCGACAAATTTAAGAAAGAAGTTAGCGATATCACGGTTTATATGAAAATGCTGACGAATACAGGCTTGCGCTTTAATAAATGTTCCACAGCAGCGGTTCAGTATAAGAGTGACCCACGTGTGCAGGATTACTACCAATTGCTGCGTGATACTTATCTAACGTTCGATTTACCTTACGCAGAATTGACGCACTCGGAACATATGCCGCAGCTGCCGAAAGATCTTGCAACGATTGTGACGAACACAGACAAACAAGTGAATAGCATGGTTGGTGCTGGCAATGGAACGGTTTGGGCCAAATCCATCGTGGAAGGCGATAAATACTCCACCGATGATGCGATGAAAGAAGCGATCAGCATTTGGGAAAAAGCAGATGGTAAGAAAGTCGAAGAGTGGATGGCCAACTGGTACGCAACGCAGAAAGATAGTGCTTTCTTAGCGAAGGATATGTATGAAATCGCGAAGCAGCAGGATCAGAAGTATAAACAAATTATGAGTGAAATTAAAAAATAATCCTTAGGAGGGCAGACGCATGACGCGAGTCATTAAGTGTGTGGATGCCAAGCAGGGCCGAGTGTTTGAAGGCATTGGCGGCATTACGAGCAACGGCATGTCAAAGCTGCTTATGGATTATCCGGAGCAGCAACGTAACGAAATTATGGATTTATTGTTTAAACCGATGTATGGGGTTAGCTTGCAGCATTTGAAGGTGGAGCTGGGTTCCGATGTGAACACTTCGGCGGGTACCGAGCCTTCGCATATGCGGAGTCGATCGGACTTTGACATTACGCGAGGCTACGGGCTGCCGATCGCTAAGCTGGCTAAGGCGATTAACCCAGCGCTGCTGCTAGACGCGTTGCGCTGGGGGACGCCGCTCTGGATTCAGAACGATGAGGATAAGCTGGCGTATTACTTGAACTTTTTGCGCGGAGCAAGGGACGAATACGGACTCGAATTCGATTTCCTCGGTCCGGATATCAATGAGGGCGCATTCAGTCGCGACTGGACGGTGAATACGCTGGTCCCTGGCCTCAAGCGGGAAGGCTTCGGCCATATCAAGCTGGTCGCTGACGATAGCGACCATGGCTGGGAAATCGCCGACCATGCGGCCGAGGATCCGGAGCTGTTCGACGCGGTGCACGCGTATGGCGTGCATTATCGCCAAGACAGCACGGAGACGGCCAAGGTCAGCGGGAAATCGCTATGGCTAAGCGAGGACCTCGCGCCATTCCGCCACAGCTTTAGCCGAGGTGCTTTGCATATCGGCCAACGCATCATCGACATGTATGTCGATGGCAAGATGGTGAAATACGAGCTGCATCCTTTGCTGGAAGCGGAGTATGAGAACACGCCTTTCAACTACAAAGGCATCTTGGTTGCCACTTGGCCATGGTCGGGGCATTACCGGATCGATCCTGGTTTCTGGGTGATTGCGCATTTCACGCAGTTCATGCAGCCAGGCTGGATCTATCTCGATGACGCATGTGGACAATTGGAGACAGGCGGCTATGTGACGCTGACCGATCCGTGTACGACGGATATCTCGATAGTTGTTGTAAATAATGGACCAGCGTCATGTAGTTACCAATTCGACACCGGAAATACCGATCGGAAGCTGTATATCTGGAAGACAACCGAATATGCTCATTTTCAACTGGTTGCTACACATCTGGAGTCAGAGGGCCCGTATCAATTCACAGCCGAGCCGTATGCTATCTATACGATCACGACGACAACTGGGCAGCGCAAAGGCGATGAAGAGCTCAGCATAACAGCGGAAACGGCATTCCCACTTCCATATCGTGATGACTTCACGGACGGTCGTCCCAGTGGCAATCCGAAGTACTTGTCTGATCAAGGAGGCGCATTTGAATTCGAGCCGAATTCTGATGACGGGGGCCTAATCCTGCGCCAGCAAGTAAGGGAAGAGCAAATCCCGATTGACTGGACGTATCGTCGAACACCCGAACCCTATACGCTCTTCGGCAGCCTGGAATGGACCAACTATCGTTTGTCGGTAGAAGTCCAGCTGGAACAGCAGGCAGGCTATATCGGATTAGGCGGCCGCATCAGCTATACATCCAAAAGCAATGAGCCGCCGGAAGGCTACTGGCTGCGCATGCGACATACGGGGCGGTATGAGCTGATGAAAGGGAAATATCCCCTTTTGCAGGGAGACACAACCGCCTTGGATCCGCAAGCATGGTACGCCTTGGAATTAGCGTTTGAAGGAAAAACCATTAAAGCCTATTGGAACGGTGAGCAATTGTTTGACTATACAGATAGCGAAATTCCGAGCGGCCATGCTGCGCTGCTAAGCAGCTATCATCGTCACGCCTTCCGTGGATTGCGGATCGAACCCATCCGGGAATCTTCTTCTGTGTCGTGTACGCGCTATCTAAACACAAATTCAGCCATTCATTACTCAGGTGAGTGGGATCGTGCTGATGGTGATTGGAACGTCTACGCTCGAACACTGGCCAAATCAGGTACAGCTGGAGCTGAATTATCATTCCGATTCAAGGGTGAAGCTGCCAGCATTATTGGAAAGAAATGCGCAGACGGTGGATTCTTCGATGTTTACCTGAATGGCACTTATCAAGGGACAGTTGATACGTATAGACAGCAAACTGGATTCCGCAAATCAGTTTATAGTGTGTCTAGTTTAGATCCTGAGACAGAGACGGAGATCCGATTAGTCGTCAAAGGAATGAAGCATCCAGAATCCGTAGATACGCATGTGTACATTAACGCCGTGGAAGTAGTTGCAGGACAGCTGCTGTCTTAGAAAACGCTTATTAAAGATTGAGGGCCAAGAGTCATTCTTGGCTCTTTTTTGCGTGGTAGTCTTAAAAACTTACCCCCTAAATTGGGAAGCCGTATGCTAGGCTGGTCATCTTCGAGACCCGATAGTCCGACATTATCGAATTAATTTCACTGTCTGCGCCAACATATCTTCATTAGTCCTAATTCGCCCAACTAAATCGCCCCAAACACACTTTTCTTAACCAAACTGATTAATTAGTTCGGCAGATTCTGACTATTACTACTTTCTTGAGAGGTATCCTCGTTTTAATTCGGAAATATCGGGCTAACACTAACCCTGATGCTCAATGCACAGCAAATCGCTGACCCAGCGCCGTCCTCGCCCAATAAGACCCCAAAAAGGTCTTATATCCCAGCGAATCGCCGCCCCAGCGCCGTCCTCGCCCCAATAAGACCCTAAAAGGGTCTTATATCCCAACAAATCGCCGCCCCAGCCCCGGATCCGCCGCAATAAGACCCCAAAAGGGTCTTATATCCCACCAAATCGCTGACCCAGCGTCGGCCTCGCTCCAATAAAACCCCAAAAGGGTCTTATATCCCAGCAAATCACTGCCCCAGCCCCGCATTCGCCCTAATAAGACCCCAAGAGAGTCTTATATCCCAACATTTCTCGAAGCCCTCCATCAACTCCACGCTCTAACGCGCCAGTAACTCCGCCGAACGACCATTAATCACTCATGACAAGCCTCCAATTTATGATATAGTAGAATTAATGTTTGAAAACGCTTTATCACGCTCCCGATCTGCCACCATTTATCCCACCTTGCAAGGAGGTGCTCCATCTTACATGTTTAACATCCGAGCTAGGATGAGCACTATCTACTCACGAATCCTCTTGTTCAACATCTTGCTTGTGATCATTCTTTCGTTAGCGCCTCAGCTCTTTTATATCCACTATTTCTCTACCGCCTATAATCAAGAAATCAATAGACAGAGTACCCAAGATGTCAACAAGCTGAAATATGCCGTGGACGAAACCATCCTAGATCGTGTCATCCGGTTGGTGAATATTTATTTCTCGGATATTCCAAGTAATGAAGTACTCGCTTATCCACTCACACACGATATTAGCGGCAATGGCTACAAGATTGCTGAGGTTAGCAACTTTTTGACGGACATCCCTTACAAGTTGAACTTCTTGCAATCCGTTGAAGTGTGGTATACAGCGGGCAACATGTACATTAATGATAAATATAGTTCGTACTTGGATTCGGCAGGCTCACTCAAAAGCTTAGATGAAACATGGATTAATTTCCTGCGTACGATGAATACTCCCAATCGGTGGTTGCCCCCTCGTGTAACCACGCCATCGAATACGACGGTAATCACCTATCTATCCAATATTCCGTTGATCGATAGCCTTGCGAATCGGCAAGCTGTCGTTGCCATTAACATCAAAGAGAGTGCGATCCACAATCTCATTCAATCCTCTCCGACAGACGGCGAAGTACTATTTATTGTAGATGAAACAGGAAAAGTGCTTGTCCACAGTGACAGCCAGTGGGTCGGCCAAAATTTTAACCAGAAGGATTACATGACGACGCTCCTGCAACAAACAGAATCAGGTACATTCGAAGCTTCCGTCGACGGCGTTCAAAGTGTTGTTTCCTACGCCAAATCCAAGTATAACAATTGGAAATACGTATCTGTCATTTCAATCGACACCCTGTATCAGAAATCCAAGCAGCTTAAGCATTATTTGCTGATCACAACGATCGGGCTGCTCACAGTAAGCTTACTTTTCTCGATTTATATGACCCACTGGGCAAATAAACCGCTGCGCAGCATCATTCAAACCATTCGCAATTTGGGAAGCTCGGATGGTCAAGAGAAGCAAGCCAAGAATGAATATACGATGCTTCATCAGGTAATTGATCGTGTATCCCATACCATCACTGATCTGAATCATCAAATGGAGACGAATAAACCAATTATTCGCGACAAGTTCATCATGCGGCTGCTGCAAGGGGACCTCGATCAGACCGATCCACAAGTAGCGAATATGGAGAAAACGCTCCAGCTTCATTTTGACGGTGAGAAAACAGCCTGTATGGCTCTTAAGGTTTTCGGTACAGAGGGAATTGGCCTGAAGAACGAGATGATGATTCAATACAGTATGCTGCAGCATGTTGAAGAACTTGGTCATTATAAACTAAATTCAACCATGGATAACGCCGGGCATATTATTGTGATACTCAATTATTCGCACCAATTGGATAAGGAGCAAATTCACAGCAGCATCAGCCAGCAGATGAAAGGGAGATTTGTACTCGGCTTCGGACGTGAGTACGACCATGCCTACGCCAACATCGCACAATCCTACACAGAAGCATGCGAGTGTTTGAACTACGCCTTCATCATGCCAACGGAATCATGCATCGCTTATGAAGACCTCGCCATCGCTCAACGCAAAGAGCACGGAAGCGGCCTGCAAATTATCGAGCAGTTGTCTGTCGCAGTACGTAATCGGAATCAGGAGATGGTGACTTCGATTCTGGATATATTACGGAAAGCGCTAGTTTCGGGCAGGTATCATATTGATTACTGCCGGAATACGGTGTTTGATGCGATTTCAATTATCCGGACAACCGCGATTTCAATGGATATTGATTTAGAGCGATTCCTTGGTTATGACATTCGGGATTATGGCCGAAAAATGGACAATGTTGCTGATTTAACGGACTGGCTCACCGGCGTAGCTGTGCAAATTATGGAGTACCACACCACCAATGTGACCAATGATGATCCCGGTACCGCACTAGAACGTCAGATCCTTGCTTATATTGAGATGAACATCTACAACGAGATCTCCTTGTCTTCATTGAGCGAAGGCATTCATATGAACTCCAGTTATGTGAGTCGGATCTACAAATCCGTTATGGGGTCAAATTTTTCGGAGCATGTGGCTGGTATCAAAATGAAACACGCGGAAAGCCTCCTCAGAGAAACGGACTTATCGATTAAAGAGATCGCAGCGAAGCTCGGTTATACGAGTCCTCGTTATTTTGCAAATGTGTTTAAAGATAACTTCGGATGTACACCCAAAAGTTATCGAGATAACCTCGAAATCTAGTCTTCCCCACAAGAGCTGCGATGCACTATGCATGGCAGTTTTTTCTTTCCCGCCGAAGCAAAAAAACAACACAGGTAAAAATCTCTGTCATTGCACAGCTAAAATATAGCGTATAGCCCTGCTCCGTACGAAGATGTAAAAAAAACAGCACTTCCGTAAAGTTATTGGGCGTTGTCGATCTCCCTGCATAGGCCGTACGATAAGCACACAAGACTTCGGAACAGGAGGCATAGCATGGAAAGCAACGCAATCATCGCAGCACGGGAAGCAAAGCAGCGCGTGCAACCGCAGATCAATAAAGAACGTGCTATCAAGCTCTATTGGAAACAAAAATATTTTTTCTTCATGTTAATACCCGTCATAGCCTACTATCTCATCTTCCACTACGCCCCCTTATATGGCATTGTTATTGCCTTTCAGAATTACTATCCACTGAAGGGCGTCGCAGGGAGCGAATGGGTAGGGTTAGATCATTTTAAGGAGCTATTCACGGGTCTGTATTTCTTACCGGTACTGAAGAATACCCTTATCATCTCTACGTATAAATTGATCTTTGGGTTCCCAGCACCGATCATTCTCTGTCTCATATTGAATGAGGTACGCCTAGTTTTCTTCAAGAAAGCCGTTCAGACCATCACTTATTTACCGCATTTCATTTCCTGGGTAATTCTTGGTGGTATTGTGATCGAATTTCTGTCACCGACACGAGGTTTGATCAATGCGATCATCATGGAATTTGGCCATAAACCGATCCTGTTCGTGACGAGTGAGACCTACTTTCGGTCCATCCTAGTCCTCTCCTCCATATGGAAGGAAGTCGGTTGGTCAACGATCATCTATCTAGCAGCCATCACAAGTGTTGATCCAGAGCTATATGATGCGGCGGATATGGATGGGGCGGGACGTCTCCGGAAAATATGGAACATCACGATGCCATCCATCATGCCAGTCGTAACCATCATGTTCATTTTTGCGGTAGGCGGCATCATTAATGATGATTTTGATCAAATTTACAACTTGCTCAATGCTTCCGTTCTCTCCGTTGGTGATGTAATTTCCACCTATACGTATCAGATTGGGCTTGTGAAAGGCGATTACAGTTTCGCAACGACTGTCGGTTTGTTCAAAAATATCATTGCCTTCTTCCTCATCTTGCTAACCAATTATGTCGCTAAGAAAACGAATGATTATTCCCTATGGTAGGTGATTTCAAGCAATGGTAACGACACGCAAGAAAAAGAAACGAACCTTTGAAGATCTCGTAATTGATACGATTGTTTATACGACGCTCATTCTGCTCAGTGTGCTGACCATTATCCCCTTCATGCAGGTCGTCACAGTGTCAATGAGCCCGCCAGAAGTGGTGAGCAGTTACGGTATTCATCTGATTCCGCTCAAATTTGATTGGGACGGTTATCGCAAAATATTTGCCTATCAGCAAATTTGGATTGGATACCAGAATACCATCGTACGTGTCATTCTCGGTATCGTCGTATCGATGACCTTAATGATTTTAGCAGCGTATCCCTTATCGAAAAAAAATCTGGTACACCGCAAGTTCTGGACGATTTTCATGGTGTTTACGATGTTTTTCAGCGGTGGTTTGATCCCGACTTACCTCATTGTCAAAGGTGTCGGACTCTATAACAGCGTTTGGGCACTTATCCTCCCTGTCGCAATTAATACCTTTACCATGCTAATTATCCGCAATTACTTTATGTCCCTACCCGAGGAGATTCAAGAGTCAGCCCGTATCGATGGGGCGAATGAGTTCGTTATTCTAACGCGCATCATCTTGCCGATTTCCATCCCGATCCTCGCTACAGTGGGCCTGTGGACGATGGTCTACCATTGGAATGAATGGTTTAACGCCATGATCTATCTCAAGGATTCGAAGAAAGCGGTCCTGCAGCTTGTGTTGCGCAAAATTATGTTTGAAGGCTCTGAGCCCCAGGCTGTTGAGGCAGCGAATACGATTTATGCGAACACCGACACGATGAAAATGGCTGCACTCATGGTATCCCTGATTCCACTGCTTGTTGTTTACCCTTTCCTGCAAAAATATTTCGTTAAAGGCGTCATGATTGGCTCATTAAAAGGTTAATCCCAGCCCCCTCACAGGGGATGGTTCACTAACATACATGTCTAGGAGGGTCTAAAAATGAAGCGTAAAGCAATTCGTCATGTAGGCAGCTTGGTGAGCGCAGCTTTATTAGTAGGGAGTTTGGCAGCATGCAGCAGCGGCACAGAGAGCAGTACGACAAGTACCCCAGCACCCGCAGCAACAGGTACAACAGCAACAGCAGCAGCGAAGAATGAAGCACCAGTAACAATTGAATGGGCAGGCTATAACATCAACGATGTCGCACCAGATGCGAATTCAGAGATCATACAGGAAGTGTCCAAACGTTTTAATGCAAAAATCAATGTCTGGACCGCGGATTCGCAGAAATACAGTGAAGTGTTCAACGTCCGCATGGCATCGGGAGAAATTCCGGATATTTTGAGGCTGAAAGGCTTTGAATTATCCAAACTCGTGGACAGTGGGGTAGCCGCTGAAATTCCAGTAGATACGATTAAGCAGAAAGCACCGAACTACTACAAATTAATCATGGACAATGACACTTCAGGGTCAGCTTTCCGTTCCAGCATGTACAAAGGCAAAAACTATGGCTTGTCCGCTTTCCAACTAGACGGCACCTATCCAACCAGCCTTGTATGGCGCACTGATTGGCTCAAAAATGTCGGTATTACCAAAGTACCTGAAACGTTAGCTGAGTTTGAGGATGCGATTTACAAGTTTACGAACAATGATCCTGATAAAAATGGCAAAAAAGACACGTACGGCCTCTCCAGCACGGCGATGCAAACAGTGTTGGGCGCTTTCGGACCGATCCCGACGGATGTCATCAAAGGCACAACGCCTTACTCGGCCCTCTGGTATACCGTGAAGGATAACAAAGTGACAATGGATGCAATCCAACCAGAAATGAAAGAAGGCCTCAAGTTGCTGGCCAAATGGTACAAAGACGGCGTCATCGATCCTGAATTCGTAACCGGTGAAAATAAGGGCGGCTATTGGGCGACTTCGCATGCCTTCATTAACAATCGCGTTGGTGTGACAGGTAACGTGATGTACTACCACTGGACACCGCCGCTTACAGAGGGAGATAAAGGTGGGGCCGTGTATCAAGAATTCATCAAAGTAAAGCCAGATGCCAAATACGATGAAACGTATTCACTCGGTAAAGCCATTAAAGGACCGGATGGCAAAGCCTTTGGGGCAAACATTTGGGGCTATAATAACGAAACACTGGTGATCACGAAGAATGCAGCGAAAGATCCGAGAAAGCTCGATACGATTCTGAAAATGCTGGATACACTGGTCACCGACAAAGACTATTACATGCTGGCTAACTACGGTGTCAAAGACAAGGATTATGCCATTAACGCAGACGGCTCTGTCGCTTCTAAGCTCAAGAATCCAACTGAAACCGCACAACGCGCTGTCTCCACTTTCGGCATGTACACGAACAATCCGGATGTAGTGAAGCAGATCTTCAAAGCGAAATATGTTGTAGCGGATAAAGTGAAAGGAACAGGCACACCGCCATCTTATCTGCCAAGTGTAGAAGCTTCCGGCAAGTACACAGCGGATTTACAGAAGCTGACGACGGAAAACTACATCAAAATCATTACAGGTGAGCAAACCGTTGATTCCTTTGATGATTATGTCAAAAAGGCACGATCAGCTGGAGCAAACGAGATTGAAAAGCAATACACCGAAGTCATTAAATAAAGCGTAACGATTGAACCGAAGACAGACTGTCACATTCGTAGCCAAACTGCAAATGAGGCAGTCTTTTCTTTACCCCGATAAGGAGGAGCTTAACGATATGAAGCTGACAGATTTCATCACCATTTCCGATGTGAGAACTCATATTTTAGGCAAAAGCATGGCGGGACGCATTTTCCCAGCACGCGATGATCGCGAGGCTTGGGCTGGCGTACCCATCGACTTACAGCAAGCTTGGGTGACACAAGCAGAGTCGTACCTGGACTATGAATGGCCATCTTTGCGTGCGACCGCCTTTATGGCCTATTTCGAAGAGGGAAGCCGTAAGCCTTACGATTCGGTTGAAACAGAAAGACGCAATGGGCTTTGCACACTCCTGATCGCAGAATGCATCGAAGCCAATGGGCGGTTCCTGCGGGAAATTATGAACGTGGTTTGGCTCCTCTGTGAGCAGACGACGTGGTGTGCGCCAGCTCATCATTATTTATCCCTTCGGCCCGAAACTGTCCTTTCTGACTCGGAAGAACATTTGTTCGATTTATCCGCAGGTGAAACCGCAGCGCTACTCGCTTGGACATCTCACTTGCTGCAATCTCAGCTAGATGAGATCTCTCCCCTCATTAGAGCACGCATCGGTGTAGAACTGGAACGCCGTATTATTGCTCCGTACACAGCTCGAAATGATTTCTGGTGGATGGGCTTTGGGGAACGAGAGGTAAATAACTGGAACCCCTGGTGCAATGCGAATATGTTAACAGTCTTGCTATTGCTGGAAATGGAGACAGAGCGGAAAGCAGTGCTCTACGATAAGGTGTTGCGCAGCTTAGATCGGTACGTTGAGGTACAGTTCGAGGATGGCGGGTGCGATGAAGGTTCAACGTACTGGGCTAGAGCGGCCGGGATGCTGTTAGTCAATCTTGAACTATTGTATCGTGCTTCGGACGGTGTGCTGTCGGTCTACGATCAACCTTTGATTAAAAAGCTAGGACAATTCGTCTACAACATGAATATTGACGGTTATTACTATGTTAATTTCGCAGATGGCTCCGCGATCGCATCACAGGATTACGGCATGATCCATTTGTACGGTTCACGTATTCAGGATGATAAGCTGCGTGCATTGGGACAGATTGGGTTCCGCACCTATCGAGTTTCTGATCGCAGAGGGAAGGGGATTTCCTTTTTTCAAGAAATGATCAGCTTGCATAGCTTCGAAAGTATTCATGCGGAGACTGTTTTACCAGCACCTCTTGTCAAAGATGTATGGCTTCCGAATCTGCAAGTAATGGCCTCCAGGGAATTGGAAGGCTCATCGCAAGGCCTATTTGTGGCAATCAAAGGCGGTCATAATGATGAAAGCCATAACCATAATGACATCGGTCATTTTGTGATTTATGTGAACGGGAAGCCGTTCTTGATTGATATCGGGGTAGAGACGTATACCCAGAAGACGTTTAGTCCACAGCGATATGACATATGGACGATGCAGTCTGGCTATCATAGTGTTCCGGTCATCAACGGTTTTGAGCAAAAGGAAGGCCGTTCCTTCCGCGCGGAGGACGTCACTTATGAGAACAGTGTGGACACTGTTCGTTTCGGGGTAGAACTAGCCAGCGCTTATCCGGCTGAAGCGGGTGTGCAGAGTTGGCACCGTAGTCTAACGCTGCATAGAGGGCTGAACCCAATCATTGAGCTGCAGGAATCGTGCTTGTTTACAGAGCCTACTGATCAATTGCTTCTCCATATGATGTCGAGCCAACCTCCCCAGCATCTTCAGCAGGGCCAGATACGTTTGCAAAATCAGGCGAACAATCAGCTCGTTCTTTTTTATGAGCATGAACAATGGGAGGCCGTATTTGAGCATATCACGATAACAGACGAAAGCTTGACGCGCGTGTGGGGCGACAGTCTGTATCGCATCCAATTTCAACTTCGTTATGCCGTGCAACAAGGCAATTGGGAGTTTCGAATGGCTGAAAGGCTGGAATAAACAACTAACTTGTCTATGGAGGAGAGGAATTATGAAGCCTATCGTGATCTTATTTCTTCTTTCTATCTTTGCGACTACAGGCTGCACGGAATGGCAGAACCCATCATTTGCAGGTCCTTCTTATGCCACAGTCGCTTATATCAATGATGTACCGATCGATGAGCGCGAGTTTCAGCTTTTTTTGAATGATGCGAAGGCGCAGACGGCAGGCTATTTCAAGAAAACCTATAACGCCGATGACTCAGCCTCCTTCTGGACGACGAGCTTTCAGGGGGAGGTGCCTATCGAGAGAGCCAAGCAGCTGGCCCTAGACCGTTTGAAAGAGGTCAAAGTGCAACAGCTTTTAGCCCAGCAATACGACCTCGTGAATGATCTTAGCTATACAACCTTTCTTACGAATTGGTCTCAGGAAAATCAGCGTAGGGAGAAAGCGATTAAGAATAACCAAGTCATCTATGGTCCTAGACAATATGAGGAACGAGGTTATTACACATATCTCTTTTCTAACTTAGTCCTGAAAGTAAAAGCCGTGTTTAAAGAAAAAACTGTACCGAAGGGAGGTGATGGCGCCAGTAGTGGCCTAACGGAAGATCAACTGCAACGCGCGCTGGACACTAGTTACGCAGAGAAAGTGAAGCAATTGAAAGATGCTGCACAAGTGAGGCTTGTGGACCACGTTTTTCAAGAAATGAAGATACAGTAGGCAAGTGTACTTCTTGTTGGTCTAGTTCCTGTAAACGCTTATATTTCATGGTAGAGGAGAATGATTGATGAAAATTTCAAAGGCATTTCGTTTATGCCTATCGGTCGGCCTAATTTTCACACTCTTATTGACGATTGTTTTATCGTTACCAGCACTAACAACCACGACGTATGCGAACAATACGACATACTATGTTGACTCCGCAGGAGGCAGTGATAGCAACAATGGTTTGAGTACAGGGACTGCCTGGCAAACGTTGACCAAAGTCAACAGCACGACATTTTTACCTGGGGATAAAATACTTTTTAAATCAGGCTCCGTTTGGACTGGGCAGTTGCACCCGCTTGGGTCTGGAGCTTCAGGGTCACCTATTATCATAGATAAATACGGCACAGGCAATAAGCCGATTATTAATGGGAATGGACTAACCGGAGGCACGGTCTATTTTTACAATCAGCAGTATTGGGAATTGAATAATTTGGAAGTCACGAATACATCAGCTTCTGCAGGTGACCGTTACGGGGTCAAGGTTGAGGCACATGATGTGGGAACCTACAACCATTTCTATATTCGAAATATGTATATCCACGATGTCACGGGAACGAATACCGATGCGTTGAAAGTAACTGGAGGTATCTATGTCCTTGTATCTGGCACCGCGGTAAGAACCAAATGGAACGACGTCCTCATTGATGGCAATACAATAGAGCGCACGGATCGTACGGGAATTAGCAATGGCAGCTCCTGGGGGAACAATGATGGGGCAGGCAACTTCGAGCCGTACACAAATCTTGTGATCAGCAACAACACGCTGAATGATATTGGCGGAGACGGCATTGTCATGAGGGCATCCATTAATGGTTTGGTTCAATATAACGTTGTGAATACAGCGCATGCGCGGGATACTCATTACAATGTGGCGATCTGGGCGATCAATAGCACGAATCCTGTAATGCAATATAATGAAGCCTACAATACCAAAACAACGAACGACGGCCAAGGCTTTGACTGTGACTTTAACTTGACTGGCTGTACGGTTCAGTACAATTATAGTCATGATAATGAGGGTGGCTTTCTGCTTGTCATGGGGAATGGATCAATTCGTAACGACAATATGATTGTTCGCTATAATATCAGTCAGAATGACCGGGCGCGTATTTTCCAATTCAATAGCGGTTACACGCCGTTGAATAGCCAAATCTATAATAATACCTTCTATATTGGGTCTGGTTTAAGCACGAGCATTACAACAGGGCTGGCAGGAAGCAATCCGATCTATTTTAAAAATAACATCGTATACAACGCAGGTAGCGGCGGCTATTCCGTCAAAGCGAATGACGTGTATGATTACAACGTTTTCTATGGTAACCATCCAGCCAGTGAGCCAAGCGATGCTCATAAATTAACGAGTGATCCACTTTTGGCAGGAGCGGGCAGCGGCGGCATTGGTTTAAGCACAGTCAATGGCTATAAGCTGGGAACAGGTTCACCAGCCTTATCCTCTGGTGTCTTAATCAGCAGTAATGGGGGCAAAGATTACTGGGGCAACACCGTCTCATCGTCGACTGCACCGAATCGCGGCGCTTATAATGGAGCGGGTATCGTCCTCACGACGCCGAATACATGGATAGCCGTGGATGATGCGAATGTAAGAGACGGTACTTACGCTACAGCGAATCAAGCTGGAACAACGGCTGTTACCGTGGATACGAAGAACGATTTAACTAGCTACAAACGTGATGGTTATTTTAAGTTTGATTTTAATAGCTATAGCGGGACTGTCTCTAACGCAACGATCACATTGAAGCCAATCACAGCTGCAATGAGCGGCATCCTTAATGAGGTCGCACTGGTTAGCGACAACACCTGGACAGAAGGCGCCATCACATGGGATACGAAGCCTTCCTCCAGCACCGTGCTTGGCACGTATACAATTGTAGCGGGTACGCCAATTACCATAAATGTAACATCTCAAGTGCAAGCGGCGATGTCCACCGGCAAGAAGCTTTCTATTCGGGTGTACAGCACGTCACCTGTGCATTCTAATGGGAATGTGTCCTTTGCTTCAAGCGAGAGTATCACGACAACGGATCGGCCTAAGTTAACTATTACACCGTAAGCATGAAAAAGGGTTGAATGCTCTGATGTAGATATCGACATGTCGTGTCGTGATGTCTGGGCATTTGGCTCTTTTTTAATCGGATAATTATTTTACTAATTGGAAAAATAAAACATTGCTATCTGATTGTCATCCATGCTATATTACAAATCCGGCCAAGAGATAGACAAGAAACAGACAGGCTGGTAACGAAAAAAAGAATTAAAAAAAAGCTTGCAATTAAAAAATGAACATGGTATATTACTTCTCGCTGCTTCGGTAACACGGCAGTGAACGAAAGAAATTGATCTTTGAAAACTGAACAACGAGTGAGTAAGCACAGTCGAGTAATCGACTATAAAAGAGATTGCAAAATCTCGCTAGCTTCAAATGAGCAAGTCAGCTTTTCTATTATGGAGAGTTTGATCCTGGCTCAGGACGAACGCTGGCGGCGTGCCTAATACATGCAAGTCGAGCGGGTTTGTCCTTCGGGACAAGCTAGCGGCGGACGGGTGA
>NZ_JCAUAR010000030.1:0-59441 GCF_059692055.1 Paenibacillus sp. J31R109
GATGGCGGAAGGGATCCACGCGTTCCCATCTCGAACACGACCGTTAAGCCTTCCAGCGTCGATGGTACTTGAACCGCAGGGTTCTGGGAGAGTAGAACGTTGCCAAGCAATGAAAGAGTCTTACTTAGAGAAATCTAGGTAAGACTCTTTTTTGCGTTCCATCGGTGACGGTAGATCCCGATGAAACCGAAATAGCTGTAGAAACTACAGTAAATATCATCGATTTGCCCGAAAAAAATGAATTAGATGGAAAACCTACAGCTAAAAATAGCTGAACTCTTGATTTTTGACTCCAACATCGAAATTAGCTGTACAAAATCCATTTATATCGCCCAATGAGGCAAATACAGCTGAATTTACTGTACATAATCCATCTATTTCAATCAATGGAATCAATGAGTACATTTAGACCCCGAGGTTCCACAAATGAAGTAGCGGGATATGTGATACAAAGTAGAATGTTGGTAAATCGAGCGGCAGTAAAAGCTTTTATTTAAATAACTTTCGAATAAATACCTAGGTAAGGTCAACAATAGTAAGGTTCACATAAGGCTATCGGATACGTAGTGGGAGACAATTTAGGAGCAGTACTTGTCAAAAAGAAAGGAAATGATTATAATTTAGTTAAGGTCAAAGAAAGTCAAAGTCAATTTACTTCTAGAAATCTGGGAGGCCGAATTGATGCGCAATGTATCAGAAATTATTGAACAGTATTTAAAGCATGTCCTGCAACAAAGTTCGGAAGGAGCAATCGAAATTCAACGGAACGATTTGGCAGACCAGTTTCAATGCGTACCTTCTCAAATCAATTATGTCATCAGTACAAGGTTTACCTTGGAAAAGGGCTATGTCGTAGAGAGTAAACGTGGAGGCGGCGGCTATATTCGGATTCAGAAAATCGAGCTCAAGAGTCATGGATCTATTCTAGATCACATCTTCCGTACGATTCATACCCACATTGATCAAGTCACCTCAGAGGGGCTCATTTATCAATTGCAAGAGGGGCATTATATTTCCACCAGAGAAGCTAACCTGATTCGGGCAGCGATATCCAGAGATGTATTGACCTTTAAACTCCCGCTGCGCGATGAAATTCGGGCTAAGATTCTCAAAGCAATGCTGATATCCTTGCTTAGCAGATAAGGAGGCAGATGGAATGGTTTGTCAGGAATGCGGGAAACGACCGGCGACTCTTCACTTCACGAAGATTGTGAATGGAGACAAGAACGAGTTCCACATTTGTGAGAATTGCGCCCGCGAGAAGGGCGAGATGATTCCAGGAACATCGAACGGCTTTTCGATTCACAATTTACTATCAGGCTTACTTGATTTTGAACCACTGTCCGCGGCAAAGTCTCAGGCTATCCGCTGTGATAACTGCGGTCTTACGTACTCGCAATTCAGTAAATTAGGTCGGTTTGGTTGTGGGTCCTGTTATCAGAGTTTTTCGGTTAAACTAGATCCTCTTTTCAAGCGAGTGCATGGAAATATCGTGCATGTTGGGAAAGTTCCCAAGCGAAGTGGCGGTATTATTCAAAGCAAGCGTGAAATCGATCTTTTGAAGAAAGATATGATGACCTGTATCGAAAGCGAAGAATTCGAGCAGGCTGCCCAGATACGTGACCAAATTCGTGAGATTGAGAAGAAAATTGCGGGTATGTAAGTTTGTAAGGGAGTGTGAATCCAGTGACATTACAGCGGTTTACAGGAGATGCTTTGAGCGAATGGATGAAGGGTGAAGGGCCAGAGTCGGATATTGTCATAAGCAGTCGGATCCGTATTGCTCGTAACCTAAGAGATTATCCATATCCCATGCTCGCAACCAATCAACAATCCCAAGAAGTGCTGGAACAGTTATCTGGTGTTCTTGAGAATGAAGAGTTGGAGACGATAAGCAACTTCTCGCTCATTCCATTAGCAGAGTTGAATGAGCTCGAGCGAATGGTGCTAGTGGAGAAACATTTAATTAGTCCTAATTTAGCTAATGAATCCAGAAATGGTGCCGTTATTTTAAGCGATAATGAGTCGATTAGTATTATGATCAATGAAGAAGACCATCTTCGCATACAATGTTTATGTCCTGGCTTCCAGATTAAAGAGGTTTGGGATCTGGCGAATCAGATTGACGATATTTTTGAAACACACATGGATTATGGATACGATGAAAAAAGAGGCTATCTAACAAGCTGCCCAACAAATGTCGGCACGGGGATTCGAGCTTCGGTCATGATGCATCTGCCTGCTCTAGTACTAAGTCAGCAAATTAATCGTATTTTATCCGCAGTTACACAAGTTGGGTTGACGGTTAGAGGATTATATGGGGAAGGCAGCGAAGCATTAGGTAATCTATTCCAAATCTCTAATCAAATTACGTTAGGTCAATCGGAAGAAGAGATCATTGATAATTTATATAGTGTAGCGAGGCAAATTATAGAGCATGAACGCGCCGCGAGACATAAGCTATTGCAAGAGTCTAGAATGCGGATTATTGATCGTGTTAATCGGTCCCTTGGTATTCTATCCTATGCAGGGATTATTGACTCTAAGGAAGCGGCTCAACGGTTGTCAGATGTAAGGCTGGGGATTGACCTCGGCATCATCAACAATGTATCCTCCAATGTGCTCAATGAATTGTTAGTTATGACGCAGCCTGGGTTCCTTCAGCAATATGCAGGTGAGAAGCTGAATGCGGATGAAAGGGATATGCGACGGGCGGAACTGATTCGCGAGAAATTCGGCAGGGTATAAAGTAAGATAAGAATCATCCTTTAGGAAATCTATAGATATACTACTTTTGGAGGTGTTCGCTATGATGTTTGGCAGATTTACGGAACGTGCGCAGAAGGTGCTTTCTCTTGCTCAAGAGGAAGCTGTTCGATTAGGACATAACAATATTGGAACAGAGCACATTTTACTTGGACTTATTCGTGAAGGTGAAGGCATTGCTGCTAAAGCACTCGTTGCGCTCGGCCTTGGTCTTGAGAAAATTCAAGATGAAGTCGAATCTCTAATTGGCAGAGGGCAAGAGCAACCGACTAACATCGCGTATACGCCTAGAGCTAAGAAAGTGATCGAACTTTCGATGGATGAAGCGAGAAAATTAGGTCACACGTATGTGGGGACTGAACATATTTTGCTTGGACTTATCCGTGAGGGTGAGGGCGTAGCTGCAAGAGTGCTTAACAATCTTGGAGTTTCCTTAAATAAAGCGCGTCAGCAAGTTCTTCAATTGCTGGGCAGCAGCGAAACGGTGTCGCCTAGCCATGGTACGAATCCGAATGTGAACACGCCTACATTAGACGGGTTAGCAAGAGATTTGACCGCCTACGCCAAAGAGGGTCATTTGGATCCTGTTATTGGGCGTAGCAAAGAAATTGAGCGTGTCATTCAGGTTCTGAGCCGCAGAACGAAGAACAATCCAGTTCTAATTGGTGAACCAGGGGTTGGTAAAACGGCGATTGCCGAAGGCTTAGCTCAAAAAATCATTAACAATGAAATTCCGGAAACGTTGAAAGATAAACGTGTTATGACGTTGGATATGGGCTCTGTTGTAGCTGGAACGAAGTATCGCGGTGAATTCGAGGATCGCCTCAAAAAAATCATGGACGAAATTCGACAAGCCGGAAATATCGTATTGTTCATTGATGAGCTTCATACGTTGATTGGTGCTGGGGGAGCGGAAGGTGCGATTGATGCCTCCAACATCCTTAAGCCGGCTCTTGCCAGAGGCGAGCTGCAATGTATCGGTGCTACAACACTCGATGAGTACCGCAAATATATTGAGAAAGATGCTGCCCTAGAGCGTCGTTTCCAACCGATTACAGTAGACCAACCATCACCTGAAGAGGCTGTTCAAATTTTGTATGGTTTGCGTGACCGTTATGAAGCACATCACCGTGTGAAAATTACGGATGCTGCGATTCAAGAAGCTGTAAAGCTATCTGATCGTTATATCACAGATCGTTTCTTGCCGGATAAAGCGATCGACTTGATCGATGAAGCGAGTTCTAAGGTGAGATTGCGTTCGTACACAACGCCACCATCATTGAAGCAGCTTGAAAGCAAGCTGGAGAATATCCGTAAAGAGAAGGACGCTGCGGTACAGAGCCAAGAGTTCGAGAAAGCAGCAGGACTTCGTGATACGGAACAAAAGCTTCGCGAAGAACTAGACTCCACGAAGAACGAGTGGAAAGAGAAGCAAGGCCGTCTGGACACGGAAGTGACGCCAGATGATATCGCGCAAATCGTAGCGAGCTGGACGGGAATCCCGGTTAGCAAACTTGCGGAAGAAGAAACGGATCGCTTGCTCAAGATGGAAGATATCCTTCATGAGCGTGTCATTGGACAAGAAGAAGCCGTTAAAGCTGTAAGCCGAGCGATTCGCCGCGCAAGAGCTGGTTTGAAAGATCCGAAGCGTCCGATGGGCTCCTTTATTTTCTTAGGACCAACTGGGGTAGGTAAAACCGAGCTTGCACGTGCGCTAGCAGAATCCCTCTTCGGAGATGACAACGCCGTTGTTCGGATTGATATGTCCGAGTATATGGAGAAGCATTCAACTTCCCGTTTAGTAGGGGCGCCTCCAGGATATGTAGGGTATGAAGAAGGTGGCCAACTGACGGAGAAAGTTCGCCGCAAACCTTATTCAGTCGTCTTGCTCGATGAAATCGAGAAAGCACATCCTGAAGTATTTAATATCTTGCTGCAAGTGCTAGAAGATGGTCGTCTAACGGATTCCAAGGGTCGTACCGTTGATTTCCGCAACACACTCATTATTATGACTTCCAACGTCGGCGCGGACATGATCAAGAAAAATTCTTCACTGGGCTTCACTGCTGCGCTGGATGCTGGTAAAGACTATAGCAACATGAAAGACAAAGTGATGGGCGAGTTGAAGAAAAGCTTCCGTCCTGAGTTCCTTAACCGGATCGATGAAATCATCGTATTCCACTCTTTGGACGAAGCACATATTGCACAAATCGTTAGCCTAATGGCTGATGATCTGCGCAAGCGTCTAAAAGAGCAAGAAGTTGATTTCTTGTTAACGGACAAGGCGAAAATGTTCCTGGCTAAGGAAGGATTTGATCCAACCTATGGTGCACGTCCATTGCGCAGAGCGATTCAGAAACATATTGAAGATCGCTTATCGGAAGAATTGCTCAGAGGCAATATCGCCAAAGGCGATTCACTGACCATTGATGAGAATGAAGGCGAACTGGTTGTCCTGAAGGGCGAAGGCGTCTCATTAACGAAATAAAAGTAAGTGAAGAAGCATTTCACTTCATCCGATGAGGGTGGAGTGAGATGCTTTTTTAAATTAAGGGAAATATATGACGAATCCTGTCCACGAAAGATGGAGTAGCTGTTTATTTTGTTTCTTTCGGCACTTTCATGAGAAACGTAAAAATGGTAAACTTTATTGGTAAGGATAGCCAAAAAGGATATCCCCATAGTAAGGAGCAATTTCTTCAATGAGTAAACAAAAAACCAAATTTAGCTGTCAAGAATGTGGCTATGATTCACCGAAATGGATGGGCAAATGCCCAGGGTGTCAGTCTTGGAATACGATGGTGGAAGAAATTGAAACTGTCGTTCGTACGCAGGGTATGACATCTTCGATCCCCAAAACGAAAGAAAAAGCGATCCCCATCATACATATAGAAAGCAGCTCTGAACCAAGAGTTGTTACAAGCAACAAAGAACTAAATCGTGTCCTAGGCGGAGGCATTGTCCCTGGGTCACTTATCCTCGTTGGTGGAGATCCGGGTATCGGAAAATCAACCTTGCTTCTACAAACGTCCTTCGAACTCACACAAGCCCAGCAAAAAGTCCTTTATATATCAGGAGAAGAATCGATTAAGCAGACGAAGCTCCGCGCAGATCGTTTAAATGCCACCTCTCCGCTGCTATATGTATTATGTGAGACGAATCTCGAGCTTATCGAGGAAGCTATACAAGAAACGAACCCCGATTTTCTGGTGATCGATTCGATTCAAACCGTGTTCCACCCAGCAATCACTTCGGCACCTGGAACCGTATCACAGGTTCGAGAATGCACAGGCCATTTTATGAGAATAGCTAAGGGTAAGGGAATTGCAACGGTCCTAGTCGGGCATGTGACGAAGGAAGGGGCAATAGCAGGGCCTAGAATGCTGGAGCATATGGTCGATTGTGTGCTCTACTTTGAAGGGGAGCGGCATCATTCTTATCGTGTGTTAAGAGCGGTGAAGAACCGTTTTGGCTCAACAAATGAAATCGGTATCTTTGAAATGCAAGAGGTTGGTCTCGTAGAGGTCAACAATCCATCTGAGCTGTTTCTTTCGGAAAGACCGCTTGGTGTAGCAGGTTCTGCTGTTGTAGCTAGTATGGAAGGGACACGTCCCGTCTTGGTGGAAATTCAAGCACTCGTCTCTTCGACAAATTTCCCTTCTCCTAGGAGGATGGCGACAGGTGTTGACCATAACCGCCTCTCGCTAATTATCGCCGTTTTAGAGAAGCGAATGGGCATGTTTTTGCAAAATCAAGATGCTTATCTCAACGTGGCAGGCGGAATCAAACTAGATGAACCAGCCGTGGACTTGGCAATTGCCATTAGTATCGCATCTAGTTTCCGAGATCAATCGACGCAGCCTTTTGATGTTGTGTTCGGAGAAATCGGCTTAACTGGAGAGGTCCGCGGTGTATCTCGGATTGATCAACGTGTGAAGGAAGCAGAGAAGCTTGGTTTCCGCAGAGTGATTATGCCTGAGAAAAGTTTGAAGGGGTGGACACATCCGAAAGGGATGGAGATTATTGGGGTAAACACGGTGGCAGAGGCGTTGAAAGCAGCACTAGGTTAACGTGAGTTCTGCAAGCTATAAGCCTTCAGGAGGAAAAAGATGAGTAAAGAAGAGACGAAACGAGATGTGATGAGCCAATTGCTCCAATTGGTAGCACCTGGTACGCCATTTCGTGATGGATTGGAGAATGTCTTACGCGCCAAAACGGGTGGACTGATCGTTGTAGGCTTCAGTTCAGAGGTAACTGAAATTGTGGATGGCGGGTTCTCCATCAATTGCGATTTTTCACCTAACTATTTATATGAGCTTGCCAAAATGGACGGTGCGATTATCCTTAGCGAGGACATCAAGCGAATCCTATATGCGAACACACAGCTAATCCCGGATTCATCGATTTCTTCTTCGGAAACGGGGATTAGACATCGAACCGCGGAACGTGTGGCGAAGCAGACGAATAAATTGGTCGTTTCCATTTCCCAAAGACGGAATGTCATTACGCTGTATCAAGGTAATTTAAGATATGCACTGAAAGATATTGGTGTTATCCTGACTAAAGCAAATCAAGCGATCCAGACGTTGGAGAGATACAAGGTTGTTCTAGATCAATCCTTAACGAACCTGAGTGCATCCGAATTTGAAGAGTTAGTTACCCTTCATGATATTACAAATGTCATTGCCAGATTCGAGATGGTATTACGTATTAAAGCGGAAATTAATCGTTATATTAACGAACTTGGCAACGAAGGACGCCTAATTAGTATGCAATTAGAAGAACTTGTTGGGAATGCGGAACTTGAAGCGCGTTTGCTCGTAAAAGATTATGTAAGAGAATTATCAGAGGAAAGAGTCAAGGAGATGCAGGCTGGTTTGAAGCGCCTGTCTTCTGACGAGCTGCTCGAGCCCCAGCAAATCATTCGATTGCTTGGGTATTCTCATACCAATTCGATTGCAGAAGAGCCGGTTTCCCCACGTGGTTTCCGCATTTTAGGCAAAATTCCGCGGTTACCTTCGATCATTATTGGTAATCTAGTGGAGAAGTTTGGCTACTTGCCACACATGATGATGGCGACGATCGAGGAATTGGATGAAGTTGACGGAATCGGAGAAGTGAGAGCCCGCGCCATAAAGGAAGGTCTCAAAAGAATTCAGGAACAAGTGTTCATTGACAGACATATTTAAAGTGGATACAATCATAAAGTATCATTGTTGAGGTTTCATGAAGTCAAGTTTAGGGTATAGTAAATCCAGAGGTGGACAAAAACATATGTTAACGAAATCAATTCCCAGTCTCTTTACAGTAGGGAACTTATTCCTAGGCGTACTATCGATTATCCTAGCCTTCAGTGGAGAACACGGCATCGCTGCTGTGCTTGTCATTGTCGCTATGCTATTGGATGGACTCGATGGACGTGTCGCGAGAGCGTTGAACGCTCAAAGTGAGTTCGGTAAAGAATTAGACTCCTTATCCGATGTTATTTCTTTCGGTGTCGCTCCTGCTTTTATCATGTACGTAGTTGCGTTTAACGACCCTACCGTCATTAGTCCAGCTTTTGCATGGATTGTTACAGCGATCTTCCCGATCTGTGGAGCGCTGCGGTTAGCCAGATTCAATGTTGTTGCCGGTACGCCAGGCTATTTCATCGGTTTACCGATTCCAGCCGCAGGCGGTGTTCTTTGTACATTAGCTCTATTCGTGAACGATATTAACGTTTATGTACTTCTTGTAAGTACAATTCTATTGTCATACTTAATGGTCAGCACAGTGAAATATCCAAACTTCAAAAAAGCGGGTATTCCCAAAGCAGCGATTTGGATCACTCCGATTATCGTTGCAGCAGCAATCTTGATTGCGATCAAATGGCCAGAATCCATTTCCAAAATGATTTTCGTACCGCTTCTGATGTACGCTCTTTACGGCCTAAAAAAAAACGTTGATGGATACTTCATCCGTCTCCGTAATCTTCGCAGAAAAAACAAAAGACGCGGCGTAGACGACAACAATTCAGTGAAATCTGACGTGTAAGCTCGGTGTTCGAAAATAAAAAGCATTTATTTTCCCCTGAACCTTCAGGAAGAAAATAAATGCTTTTTTGTTTTGATCATCATGACATGTTGAATAGGCCCAGTGTTGTGCATTTTTTTGATTCGTTTTCAACGACTTGCTCCAAATTAATATCAAGAATGTTGCTAAGCGCAGACATGTAGAAGAGATTCCTGCCTAGCTCGCTACTTACGACCTCAATGCATTGCTCACATAAGTGACCAGATACGTGGGTGCGAAGAACATCCTTAGCCTCATCCAAAGTCATCTCTGGATGATACTCTTGCTTAGCTGCATGAACCTGAATACATCCACATTCGGTAATGGATTTCACCACGGAACGGTTGGCAGCTGCGCCTGACTGTTGAAATTTGGATAAGACATCAAGCAGACTACGGTGACGGAGTAACAATTCGGATACTTGATCTTGGAACTGCTTTAAAGTCAAGGAGCTCATTCCATCCACCTCTGGTTGGTTGGTAACTTCCATTTCATTATAATGGATGCCCTCTAATATTTCAATTTTCCGACTAAAGAAGTGATTAACGTTGCATAAATTGGAACATAATTGTAATAAGGCTCAAAAAAAGTTGATGCAGGAGGTGAATCTGTGATGAAGAAGTGGGTACAAATCATTTTGGCGATCATGGGTGGCAGTTTAGGTTATAGGTGGAGCGATGCGTTCCTTTCTACTACGGATGTCGTAAGTTCAGCAGGACAAGTATTTTGGATTAATAGTTTATGTGCAGTAGGGATGTTTCTGATTTCCGCGTGGGTAGCTAATATCGGTATAAATTTACTGATGAGAGGAGAACGCAATGTCACGGATATTCCCGTGTCCGATTTGCTTTCCGGTACCCTTGGTCTTGTGATTGGATTGCTTGTTTCAGTTATGCTTTTCCCTGTGCTAGAGCAAGCCAAATGGGCAGGGCCATTCTTGCCATTCCTCGTTTCAGCTGTATTGGGTGTTATGGGCTTCCGTATCGGCTACAGCAAGCGGGAAGAGCTCGTGCAGGCTATTGCGAAGAGTCGCTCTGGAGGGCCTGAGAAGCAGACACATCGCCCCTACGAAGAGCACAAGATTTTGGATACGAGTGTCATCATCGATGGCCGGATCGCCGACATTTGCAAGACGGGCTTTATCGAGGGGACCCTAGTGATTCCTGAGTTCGTCTTGGAAGAGCTGCAGCATATTGCAGACTCATCAGATTTACTGAAGCGAAACCGTGGTCGTCGCGGGTTGGACATTTTGAACAAAATTCAAAAAGAACTTGAAGTGAAAGTCCTCATCTATGAAGGGGATTTCGAAGAAATTGCTGAAGTGGACAGCAAGTTGGTGCGCTTAGCGAAAGTGCTTCAAGGGAAAGTGATTACGAACGATTTTAACCTGAATAAAGTGTGCGAACTACAAGGTGTATCGGTGCTCAATATCAACGATCTTGCGAATGCGGTGAAGCCAGTTGTCTTACCGGGAGAAGAAATTATTGTTCAAGTCATTAAAGACGGCAAGGAACATGGACAAGGTGTAGCGTATCTGGATGATGGAACAATGATCGTTGTTGAAGGTGGGCGTGATTTCATCGGGATGACGCTGGAAGTCATGGTAACGAGCGTGCTGCAGACTTCAGCGGGTCGAATGATTTTTGCGAAACCAAAACTATTGGAAAAAGCACAGTAAAACCAGTATGATAAGGAGATGTAACATAGCTCTTTCAAGTTAACTTGGGCCTATGATTACGAAGAAAGCTTTCGCTCGGAAAGCGCCAAGTTGGAGGACTTATGGGGAAGCTAGGAGTTATTATCGTTGCAGCGGGCAAGGGTTCGCGCATGGGTACAGCAGAAAGCAAACAATACCTGCAACTGGGACAGAAGCCAATTCTGGTACATACCTTGCAATTATTTCAAAACATACATGAAGTGGATGAAATTATTCTCGTTGTTGGTGCAGATGATGTGAGTCGCTGCAACGGCTATGTCATGAGCTATGCACTTACGAAAGTAACGTGTGTGCTAGCAGGAGGCGCGGAGCGTCAAGATTCCGTTAGACGAGGTCTCCATGCCTTGCAAGAGGACACAGAATGGGTGCTTGTTCATGACGGTGTTCGCCCTTTCGTAAAGAAAGAACATATGTTCGAGTGCCTGAAAAAAGCACAGGACGTAGGGGCAGCTGTCTTAGCCGTCCCTGTGAAGGATACAATTAAGGTTGTGGATGCAGCGGATAAGCGCATTCAATCGACACCGGATAGACGAAGCTTGTGGGCGATCCAAACGCCGCAGGCTTTTCGTCTTTCACTCCTTCAGGAAGCACATGAGCAAGCACAGCTGGATAAGTTCATGGGTACAGATGATGCGAGTTTAGTGGAGCGTTTAGGCGCTGCCGTGCATGTGGTAGAAGGGGACTACTATAATATTAAGATAACGACACCTGAAGATTTACCATGGGCAGAATGGATTTTACATAACGTAAGGGGAGAGGAACAGATATGATACGTGTAGGGAATGGATTTGATGTTCATCAGTTGGTAGAGGGGCGTAAATGCATCATTGGAGGCGTAACGATTCCTTATGAAAAAGGGTTACTGGGGCACTCCGATGCAGATGTGCTGCTGCACGCGATTAGTGACGCGATTTTGGGCGCACTAGGTCTCGGCGATATCGGGAAGCATTTCCCGGATACAGCGGCCGAGTACAAAGATGCGGATAGCTTAGTTTTGTTGAAACGCGTATGGCAATTGGCGAAAGAGAAAGGCTATAAATTGGGGAACGCAGATTCTACGATTATCGCTCAGAAACCGAAGATGCTGCCTTACATCCCGCAAATGGCTGAAATTATCGCAGCGGCGCTAGAAGCTGAGATCGACCAAGTCAACGTCAAAGCGACGACGACAGAATGGCTTGGATTTACGGGCCGTGGTGAGGGAATTGCCGCACAATCGGTTGTTTGTTTAATTCGTGATGTGATAAAATAACAGGTATTCATGCATGGAAGAAGAAAAGGGGATACTACAATGAGTCAGCCTTTACGCGTGCGTTATGCACCTAGTCCGACTGGACATTTACATATTGGCGGTGCCCGTACGGCGCTGTTTGATTATCTATTAGCTCGTAAGACAGGTGGCGCCTTTGTTGTGCGCTTTGAGGATACAGATCAAACCCGTCATAAGGAGTCTGGCATCCAAGACCAGTTGAATGGTTTGAGATGGCTTGGTCTAGAGTGGGATGAGAGCTTAGATATCGGCGGCCCTTACGGTCCTTACCGTCAAATGGAGAGACTAGATATTTACAAAACTTATCAAGATAAGTTGTTGGCAAGCGGTCACGCCTACGGCTGCTATTGCTCGGAATCGGATCTGGAGCAAGAGCGTGCTGAGCAAGAAGCAAGTGGTGAAATGGGCGGATACTCTGGCAAATGTCGTCATCTGACGGCTGAGCAAATCGCAGCGTATCAAGCGGAAGGCCGTGTGCCTTCAACGCGTTTCCGTGTGCCAGCGGATCGTATTATTGCCATTGAAGATAAGGTTCGCGAGCATGTGGAATTCGATTCCAATGGCATTGGCGATTTTATCATTGCGCGTCCAGATGGGATCCCAACTTATAATTTTGCTGTTATCGTAGACGATCATTTGATGAAAATCGATTTGGTTATTCGCGGGGAAGAGCATCTCTCCAATACACCTCGACAAATCTTAATGTACGAAGCACTGGATATGCCTATTCCCGATTTCGCGCATTTGTCTTTGATTTTGAATACAGATCGTAAAAAGATGAGCAAACGGGATGAGTCGATCATCCAGTTTATCGAACAGTACAAAGAGCTGGGCTACTTGCCTGAAGCTGTACTGAACTTTATTGCGTTGCTGGGGTGGTCACCTGGCGGGGAAGAAGAGATGTTCACGAAGGAAGAATTGATCGCACAATTTGATCTGGATCGTGTATCTAAGAGTCCGGCTGTGTTTGATATGGATAAACTGAACTGGATGAATAATGCTTATTTGAAAAAGGCACCGCTGTCCCGCATCGTAGACCTTTGTCTGCCTCATTTGCGTAAAGCTGGCTACCTTCAACAAGGCGACTTGGACGCGACTACTGGGGCATGGGTAGAGGCGTTGGTTGGCCTCAATCAAGAAAGAATGCGTTACGCGGCGGAAATTGTGGATTTGTCCGCGATCTTCTTCAAGGAAGAGCTGATTATTGATGAGGAAGCTGCTGCTGTGTTGAAAGAAGAGCATGTCCCTGTTGTGCTGACGAGCTTCTTAGCTCAAGTCGAGCAAGCAGAAGTTTTCACTGTTGAAGCGATGCCAGCACTGCTTAAGGCGGTACAGAAAGAAACAGGCTTCAAAGGGAAGCAACTGTTCATGTCTGTGCGTTCCGCGTTGACAGGTCAAGTCCATGGACCGGATTTGAATGTGTCTCTTTTCCTTCTTGGAAAAGAAAAAGTCGTTTCACGTCTACAGAGCTTATTGTAAAGCGGGTTTCTTTTCGCTATACTTAACTCAATGAAATACGAAATGCGATGAGCAGGAGAGTATGGTTAAGTGAGGATTTAGCAGAGAGGATAATCAAGGCCGTAAGGCTTTGGCTGTGAGTTATCCAATCCTTGTAATCAGAAATGCACCTGGGAGCAGCCGCGCCGAATACTCACCATGAGTAGGGTAGGTGCAGCCGGAACACCCACGTTACGGGATTTTGAGTTGGGAGACTTCCGAGTCACCAAGCAGAGTGGAACCGCGATAACCACGCCTCTGCAGCCTTAGGGCTGCAGGGGCTTTTTTTATTTTATCCCATTATTCTAGGCAAGTAGGTGAGCATATGTGGTCAACGATCAAATCTGATATATCCGCCGTATTCGATAACGACCCTGCCGCACGCAGTTGGTTTGAGGTTGTATTTACGTATTCGGGCCTTCATGCGATCTGGGCACATCGGATTGGGCATTGGTTTTACAAAAGAAGGATGTATACCCTGGCACGTATCGTTTCACAAATTAGCCGGTTCATGACAGGGATCGAAATTCATCCAGGAGCAACGATCGGCAAAAGGTTGTTTATTGATCATGGAATGGGTGTTGTTATCGGGGAAACCTGTGAGATCGGGGATGATGTCATCCTTTATCAAGGAGTTACTTTAGGGGGAACAGGGAAAGAAATAGGTAAGAGACACCCAACAATTGGCAATAATGTAGTTATTGGGTCTGGAGCCAAAGTTCTCGGATCCTTCCTTGTAGGTGAAAATGCACGTATTGGCCCTAATGCAGTTGTTATTCGCGAGGTTCCTTCCAATAGTACGGTTGTAACCGTTCCTGCCAAGATTGTGAAGCGGGACGGCGTCCGTGTGAATAGATTGGATCATGGTAATTTGCCCGATCCGATCGTCGATATTTTCCAAGAATTACAGAGTCAAATCAATGATTTGAAATACCAGCTTGAAGAAGAACGGAAGAAGAATGGAGAATTGAGGAGAACATGACACTCAAAGTATATAATACGTTAACTCGCAAGAAGGAAGAGTTTGTTCCCATTGAGCCTGGTAAAGTGAAGATGTACGTATGTGGTCCAACGGTCTATAACTACATTCATATTGGTAACGGCCGGCCTGTTATATTTTTCGACGTTGTTCGTCGTTATTTGGAGTCGCAGCAGTATGAAGTCACGTATATAACGAATTTTACAGATGTGGATGATAAAATGATTCGGAAAGCCGAGGAGATGGCGGTTTCCGTGCCAGAGCTTGCCGAAACGTTCATCGCGGCTTTCTTAGAAGATATCCAAGCCCTGGGTGTTCATGATGCTACGCTGAATCCGCGTGTAACGGAAAATATTCAAGAGATTATCGATTTCATTGCTGCGCTTGTGGAGAAAGATTTCGCGTATGAAGCGCGTGGCGATGTGTATTATAGAACGCAGAAATTCACGGATTACGGCAAGCTCTCTAAGCAAAATTTGGAAGAACTTCAGCACGGGATTCGTATTGAGGTGGATGAGCGCAAAGAGAATCCTCAGGACTTTGTCCTATGGAAAGCGGCGAAGCCAGGCGAGATTTATTGGGATAGCCCTTGGGGGCAAGGTCGCCCAGGCTGGCATATTGAGTGCTCCGCAATGGTGCGCAAATATTTGGGTGAAACGATTGATATTCATGGAGGCGGGCAAGATTTGACGTTCCCTCACCACGAATGTGAGATTGCGCAAACCGAAGCGGTAACCGGTCATCCAATGGCCAATTATTGGTTGCACAATGCTTTTCTGAATATCGATAATGAGAAAATGTCGAAATCACTCGGAAACGGTATTTTGATCCGAGATCTGGTTAAACAAATTAAACCGCAAGTATTCCGTTTCTTTATGTTATCCGCGCACTATCGGAATCCGCTAAACTTCAGCGATGAGAGCTTGAAGCAAGCAGCTAATGCGTTGGAACGGATTCAAAATGCGTACGACAATATGAAGCACCGCCTTGCTACTGCATCGGAGACAGGCGAAGTTGAAACGGGTATCGCAGATAAATTGCAGGCGATTTCGAATCAATTTGTGGAGAAAATGAATGATGACTTCAATACGCCGGATGCCATTACCGCGGTATTTGATCTCGTTGCGGAAGCGAACTTGTATCTGCAACAGGAGCGGGTCAATGCAGATGCATTAAAGTTATACATGGCGCAGTTAGAGGCATTCGATGCAACGCTGGGCATTCTTACGCAGCAAGCAGATGAATTGCTAGATGAAGAGATTGAACAGTTGATCGTCGAACGTACGGAATCGCGCAAAACGAAGAATTGGGCTCGCGCGGATGAAATTCGTGATTTGCTAACAGAGAAGGGGATATTCCTTGAAGATACACCACAAGGTATACGCTGGCGCCGCAAATGAGTGAAACGAATCAAGATTGCGCTAACCTATTTGCTTTTCCGCCTTCCAAAAGTCCGAATTTATTAAATCCGCTTGTGTTGGCCTATATTGGGGATGCGGTGTATGAAGTCTATATCCGGCAATATGTCATCTCTGGGGCTAACCATCGTCCGAACCACTTGCACAAGGCTTCTACGGGATTTGTCTCAGCCAAAGCGCAATCTAAATTATTGACTGCGTTGATGCCAACACTAACAGAAGAAGAAGTAGATATCGTGAAGCGGGGACGAAATGCCAAGTCAGGAACAACAGCGAAAAACGCGGATGTGCTGGAATACCGGCACAGCACCGCGTTTGAGTGCTTAATCGGATATTTATATTACAAACAATCTTATGAGCGATTGAAAGAGATATTAGACTTTGCGATCTCGTATGGCCCCAAACAGCCATAAACAAGCATTCGTGTGTACCTTTAGGAGGAATTAGAATGGATGAAGATATTATCGGCGGGAAGCACTCCGTAATGGAGGCGCTTCGAGCTGGAAGGACGATTAATAAAATATGGATTGCCGAGGGTGCTCAGAAGCAATTCGCAGGACCGATTGTGGCAGAAGCCAAAAATCTAGGTATTATCGTTCAGTTTACGGACAAGCGTAAGCTGGATCAAATGGCAGAAGGGCTCCAACATCAAGGTGTCGTTGCACAAGTTGCAGCGTATGCGTATGTGGAGGTTGAAGATATTTTAGCCAAAGCGAAGGCCCTTGGCCAAGAGCCATTCATTTTGATTCTAGATGAAATCGAAGATCCGCATAACCTAGGGTCCATTCTGCGAACAGCAGATTGTACGGGGGTTCATGGTGTGATTATTCCGAAGCGCCGCTCCGTAGGCTTGACAGCGACGGTTTCCAAAACCTCGGCTGGTGCCGTTGAATATGTACCTGTTGCCCGTGTAACGAACATCGCTCAAACGATAGAACTACTGAAAGAACAAGGCGTGTGGGTTGCAGGAACGGATGTTTCGGCTGCTCAGGATGTGTATAAAGCTAATTTTACAATTCCGATTGCCTTAGTTATTGGGAATGAGGGTAAAGGTGTTGGGCGACTCATTAAAGAAAGATGCGACTTCTTAGTTAAGCTGCCAATGGCCGGACATGTTAATTCGTTGAATGCCTCCGTTGCCGCGGGTGTATTGATGTATGAAGTGGTAAGACAGCGCAATAAGAGCTAATTGGGATGGAACAGATCCTAATTGTAGATGGCTACAATATTATCGGAGCCTGGCCTGAGTTAAGTAAATTAAAGGATACCGATCTTGAGGGTGCGCGTGACGGTCTGATCCATATGCTTGCAGAGTTTCAATCCTTTTCAGGAATGAAAGTCTACTTGGTTTTTGATGCCTACATGGTACCTGGTCTGGGAAAGAAATATGTGCAGAATAAACTGGCCGTGCTCTATACCAAAGAGAAGGAAACCGCTGATGAGCGAATCGAGCGCTTAGTTACAAGTCTAATGGGGCGGCGCAAGGAAATATTCGTAGCGACATCAGATATGATAGAGCAACATGTCATATTTGGCAAAGGGGCTCTCCGGATGCCGGCGAAGGAATTGCTAGTGAAAATCAAACAGAACCGTAAAGAGGTCCGAGAACGCATTGTGCCAGAGACAACAACCAAACGCAATCCATTCAATGGCAAGCTGAGCGACGAAATGAAAGCGCAGTTTGAGCGGATGCGAAGAGGAGAGTAATCCTCCAAATGCTAGAAATGGTGGGGTTCCCCGTTGACGGTGTGAGATTTCATCATGTATACTTAACCTAACTTTTATAGTGAAATCTGGGTAGTCTTGCAGGCCGGAGGGATTGTTGGTGAGTGTCGACCTCAAAGAACTGAGAATGTATGATTATGACCTCAAGCCAGATGAAGACATTGTCGAAGCAGTCCGTGAAGGCAGTAGCGAAGCTTTGGAATATCTTATCAATAAATATAAGAATTTTGTTCGTGCGAAAGCGCGGTCTTATTTTTTGATAGGTGCAGACCGAGAAGATATTGTGCAGGAGGGAATGATAGGTTTATATAAATCTATTCGTGACTTCCGAGGAGACAAGCTTGCTTCATTTAAAGCCTTTGCTGAACTGTGCATTACACGACAGATCATCACGGCGATTAAGACAGCAACTCGTCAAAAGCACATTCCTCTTAATTCCTACGTGTCCTTGGATAAGCCCATCTATGATGAAGATTCTGATCGTACGCTGCTCGATGTGATTAGCGGCTCCCGGGTAACAGATCCCGAGGAACTGGTTATTAATCAAGAAGAGTTTACGGGACTTGAAGATAAAATGGGAGAAATTTTAAGCGACTTAGAGCGTAGAGTTCTTATGCTCTATCTCGATGGCAGATCCTACCAAGAAATTGCTGTAGATCTCGATCGCCATGTGAAGTCAATTGACAATGCTCTCCAACGTGTTAAGCGCAAGCTTGAGCGGTATTTAGAAGTTAGAGATTTATAGAAATGCCCGTGCCGCGAGTGCTGTACGGGTGTTTTTCTTTCTGTACATGTTTAGTAACCCGCGGGACAGCCTATACTGGTGATACTATTGCATTTGTGAGACTTCTACCTTGACACTCGGGGGACAGTTGTGATAAAGTACTTCAGGTAGCCCTAAAAGTCGCTTTCTTTTTGATGCGCTTAGAAGGGCTTTAATTAGAAAGTGTCTGTAGGAGGTGTACATCATGCGGGTCATCATCACATTAGCGTGCACAAATTGCAAACAAAGAAACTATGCATCCACTAAAAATAAGCGCAACAATCCCGACCGTATTGAGTTGAAGAAATATTGCAAATTTTGCAATGAACATACTGCTCATCGCGAGACTAGGTAGTTCTTTGGAGGTGTAGTTTGTGGCGTTCTTGGCTAGAATGAGACAAAGCTTCGGATCCACTTTTTCCTTCTTCACCGACAGTTGGTCAGAACTCAAAAAGGTCAAGTGGCCAAGTCGCAAAGAGATGACTACTTATACGCTTGTCGTTATAGGTACAGTAACTTTTGTTGCTATTTATTTTTTTGTGCTGGATCTAGGAATTTCTGAGTTGCTGCGCCTTGTTTTTAAATAAACAGGACTATAGGTGAATTTATTCATGGAAAAAAGATGGTACGTCGTACATACCTATTCAGGGTATGAGAACAAAGTGAAAGCCAACTTAGAGAAGCGCGTTGAGTCTATGGAAATGACGGACAAGATCTTCCGTGTGCTTGTGCCTATGGAAGAAGAACTGGTGAACAAGGATGGCAAGAAGAAAGTTGTCATGCGTAAAGTTTATCCAGGGTATGTTCTTGTGGAAATGATTCAAACGGACGACTCTTGGTACGTAGTACGTAATACGCCAGGAGTGACTGGATTTGTAGGTTCTACAGGATCCGGCTCTAAACCAACTGCATTGTTACCTGAAGAAGTTGAATCAATTCTTAAGCATATGGGAATGGAAGAGCCGAAGGAAGTTATTGACTTCGAACTCAAAGAGACTGTGCGCGTTAAGGTTGGTCCATTTGCGAACTTTGTTGGCTCTGTCGAAGAGATTATTGCCGATAAGGGGAAACTGAAGGTGCATGTCAACATGTTCGGAAGAGAAACACCGCTTGAGCTCGATTTCGACCAAGTTGAGAAACTCTAAGAACGTGACAACCAAAAGGCTCTACCAGGTCTATTCCTTGGGATAGACCTACGTTAGTGGGATCGCTTAGATCTTTGAATAGCGAGGCTTTGATTCGTCGAAGACTCCTATATTACTGCAAGGAGGTGTCTATCATGGCAAAAAAGGTTATTAAAATCGTGAAGCTTCAAGTTCAAGCTGCGAAAGCAAATCCAGCACCACCGATCGGTCCAGCATTGGGTCAAGCAGGTGTGAACATCATGGCTTTCTGTAAAGAGTTTAACGCTCGTACTGCGGATCAAGTTGGTCTAATCATTCCGGTTGAAATCACAGTATTCGAGGACCGTTCCTTTACATTTATCACTAAAACGCCTCCGGCTGCAGTTCTACTTCGCGTCGTTGCTGGTATCGAAAAAGGATCAGGCGAACCGAACAAGAAGAAAGTTGCAACTGTGAAACGCGCTAAAGTTCGCGAAATCGCTGAACAAAAAATGCCTGACCTAAATGCTGCATCCGTTGAGGCTGCAATGCGTATGGTTGAGGGTACTGCTCGCAGCATGGGAATCGTCATCGAAGATTAATTCCGCAAGGAATGCGACTGTGTAAGCTCGAAGCCTACAGAAGTGTTTTCTACGAAAACATGGAGGTCGCTCGGTGGGAGGATTATCCGCTAATACCACTAAGGAGGATAAATATTATGCCTAAACACGGTAAAAAATACCGCGAAGTAGCTCAGCTTGTAAATGCTGAAACTTTGTATGATCCGTCAGAAGCAATCGAGCTTGTTAAGAAAACAGCTCCTGCTAAATTTGATGAAACTGTAGATGTTGCAGTTCGTCTGGGTGTAGACCCAAGAAAACAAGATCAGGCTGTTCGTGGTGTCGTTGTACTTCCACACGGTACTGGTAAAACAAAACGCGTTCTCGTATTTGCAAAAGGCGAGAAAGCAAAAGAGGCTGAAGCAGCTGGTGCAGATTTTGTTGGTGATGCAGACATGATCAACAAAATTCAACAAGGTTGGTTCGAGTTCGATGTTTGCGTAGCTACTCCGGACATGATGAGCGAAGTTGGTAAACTGGGTCGTATCCTCGGGGGTAAAGGTTTAATGCCAAACCCTAAAGCAGGAACAGTTACTTTCGACGTTACCAAAGCTGTTCAAGAGATCAAAGCTGGTAAAATCGAATACCGTCTTGATAAAGCAGGCCAAATCCATGCTCCACTTGGTAAAGTATCTTTCGATGCAGACAAGTTGAACGAAAACTTCAAAGCATTGGTTGATGCACTTGTTCGTGCGAAACCAGCAGCGGCTAAAGGTGTTTACCTGAAGAACATTGCTGTATCTTCCACAATGGGTCCAAGCGTACGTGTGAACCTGTCATCCTTCAGATAAGTAAAAGCTACCAGTTGACTTCGGTTGCTGGGCGTGATACTCTATCAAAGGTCCTAAAAATGAATATGCAAACCGTAGACAGTAGGTGCTGCAAAGCTTAATTTCCTACCGAGGTGTTATGATATATATAACGATTTCTTTGTACATCAGGGAAAAAGTGAACACATCATGCCTTCGTAGCGTCTACGAAGGCATTTCTTATTCATAGATAAGAAATGCTAACGCTCCTACTGTTTGCGTTCTTGAAAGATAAATGCATAAGAAGTGAGGTGTACTATGGCAAACGCGAAAATTCTTGCAGAGAAAGAACAAGCAGTAGCTGAAGTAACTGAGAAGTTTAAAGCTAGTGCTTCTACAATCATAGCGGACTACCGTGGTTTGAACGTAGCTCAAGTAACACAGCTACGCAAAAGCTTGCGCGAAGCTGGTATTGAATTCGTAGTTCTCAAGAACTCGTTGGCTAGACGCGCATCGGCAAATGCTGAACTAAGCGCATTGGATGAGTACCTAACTGGTCCAACTGCTATTGCTTTCAGCAAAGACGATCTAGTTGCTCCAGCGAAAATCTTGACTGAATTTGCGAAAAAGAATGATAAATTGAGCGTAAAAGGTGGCGTGGTCGAAGGCCGCGTAGTTGGATACGATCAAATTAAAGCACTTGCAGAACTTCCATCCAGAGATGGTCTTCTCTCCATGTTGCTTAGCGTTCTTCAAGCTCCAGTTCGTAACTTTGCTCTTGCTGTTAAAGCAGTTGCAGAGAAAAAAGAAGCTGAAGGTCAAGCTTAATTTTCATGTACGGAATGTTTTACAACCCAAAAATAATTTATTAACGATAATGGAGGTTTAACCATGAGCACAAATGCAACGATCCTAGAAGCAATCAAAGGCATGACAATCTTGGAATTGAACGACCTGGTTAAAGCAATTGAAGAAGAGTTTGGCGTAACTGCAGCAGCTCCAGTAGCAGCAGGCGGCGCAGCAGCAGCAGTAGAAGAAGCTCAAACTGAGTTTGACGTTATCTTGACAAGCGCTGGCGCATCCAAAATCAACGTAATCAAAGTAGTTCGCGAAATCACAGGTCTTGGCCTGAAAGAAGCGAAAGACCTTGTTGACGGAGCTCCAAAAGCAGTTAAAGAAAAAGTTAGCCAAGAAGAAGCAGACGCTGTTAAAGCTAAGCTTACTGAAGCTGGCGCTTCCGTAGAAGTTAAGTAATTCTTTTTCTTAGGAAACCTCTTGAAGCTTGACTTCAAGAGGTTTTTTTCAACATTATAGTACCTAAGTTTTTACCCTTAGGAAAGCCTTAGGAACGCACGTGGTTATTGGATTTTCCTATAGGTAAAAAAGGAGGGAATTCAATCGTGTCAGAGCATTATTACACACAACGACCAACCGTAAAGAGTGATGTTCATACTACGCAGGAAATACTTCGAGGTAAGACATTTACGTTTCTAACGGATGCGGGTGTGTTTTCGAAAAAAGGCGTTGATTACGGGAGCAAGCATTTAATAGAAACAATGGCGTTATCGGATGATGCAAGTGTTCTAGATGTTGGCTGTGGCTACGGACCAATGGGGTTAAGTGCAGCGGTGATGTGCCCGAAAGGTCATGTGACAATGGTCGACATTAATGAAAGAGCAGTTGAACTTTCGCTAGAAAATGCGCGGCGAAACGGCATTACGAATGTCACGATTCTACAAAGCGATTTGTTGGAACGTGTAAAAGATCAAAAGTTCGACGCTGTGTTAACCAATCCGCCAATTCGCGCTGGGAAAGAAACGGTTCATCGGATTTTCGAACAGGCGCACGATTGTTTGAAAGACGGAGGCTCCCTGTGGGTTGTTATACAGAAGAAACAAGGCTCGCCATCAGCCGTGAAGAAACTGGAATCCATGTATAACGAAGTGGTCGAGGTTTCGAAGGATAAAGGTTACCGAATTCTCAAGGCAACGAAATAAAGTCTGGGAATATACGTGGGAATTTGTTTGACTTGACATTTCAAATGTGATATTATTAAAAAATGTCAGTATTAAGATGGGACACATGTCTTTAGTTGGTAAAAATGTCAAGTCTTTTTTTCGGCCAATATGAATAAAATTCGAACGAGTGACGTATAATGTTTGAATTTTGGGAAATTCTAACAGGATGGGAAGAAATTCTTGATAAAGTCTTATTGAATACAGAAAAAAACCTTCATCCATACAGTCGCTTAATTCGGACGGGCTCCACTAACGGAGGCGTCCTGAGTGTACGTCGGTCGAAGTTTTTCTTCTTTCTTTTTATTTATTGAGTAGAGTTGAGGGGTGAATGAAAGTTGGCGGGACATCTTGTTCAATTTGGACGACGTAAACGCAGGACTTATGCACGAATTAATGAGGTTCTGGGCATTCCAAACCTGATTGAAATCCAGCAAAAATCGTATGAGTGGTTTTTGGAAGAGGGACTTCGTGAGATGTTTCAGGATATCTCCCCGATTCAGGATTTTACAGGGAACCTAGTACTGGAGTTTATTGACTATAGCTTAGGCGATCCTAAGTATTCGGTTGATGAATCCAAAGAACGCGACGTAACATATGCGGCGCCGTTAAGAGTCAAAGTCCGTTTGATTAATAAGGAAACCGGTGAGGTCAAGGAACAAGAAGTGTTCATGGGGGATTTCCCTATTATGACTGATACGGGAACGTTCATTATTAACGGTGCGGAGCGTGTAATCGTCTCCCAGCTCGTTCGTTCTCCCAGTGTTTATTATAGCACGAAAGTGGATAAAAACGGCAAAAAAACTTACACAGCAACAGTGATTCCGAACCGTGGAGCATGGCTGGAGTTGGAGACAGATGCGAAGGATATCATCTATGTTCGTATCGATCGCACGCGTAAAATTCCAGTTACCGTATTGCTTCGTTCATTAGGATTTGGTACGGATGCTGAAATTCTAGATCTTCTTGGCGATAACGAATATATTCGTAACACGCTAGATAAAGATAACACGGATTCTACGGAAAAAGCGTTAATCGAAATCTATGAGCGTCTTCGTCCAGGTGAGCCGCCTACACTTGATAATGCAAGAAGCTTGATCGTTGCTCGTTTCTTTGATCCGAAGCGTTACGATTTAGCGAACGTAGGTCGCTACAAAATTAATAAAAAATTACACATCAAAAACCGTTTGTTCAATCAACGTTTAGCTGAAACTTTGGTAGATTCCGAAACGGGAGAAATCATTGCTGAAGCTGGGCAATTGTTGGATCGTCGTGTGCTTGATGAAATCCTTCCTTTTATTGAAAAAGGTGCGGGATATAAAGAGTTTACAATTCCAAAAGGTGTTACTGGCGCGGATACAATTCCTGTTCAGTGCATTAACGTTTACTCACCAACAGAAGAAGGCAAGGTAGTTAAGGTTATTTCTAACGGTGTTATTGATAAAGCTGTCAAGAACATCACGCCTGCCGATATCATTTCCTCCATTAACTACTTTATTAACTTACTGCATGGTATTGGAAATACGGATGATATCGACCATCTTGGTAACCGTAGACTTCGTTCTGTAGGTGAATTGCTTCAAAATCAATTCCGTATCGGCCTTTCCCGTATGGAACGTGTTGTTCGTGAACGTATGTCGATTCAAGACGCTAACGTGATCACGCCGCAAGCATTGATCAACATTCGTCCTGTTATCGCGTCGATCAAAGAGTTCTTTGGTAGCTCCCAGCTATCTCAATTTATGGACCAAACGAATCCGCTTGCTGAGTTGACGCACAAAAGACGTCTATCTGCACTCGGGCCCGGCGGTTTGACGAGAGAGCGCGCAGGGATGGAAGTTCGTGACGTGCATCACTCTCACTATGGCCGTATGTGTCCTATTGAGACGCCTGAGGGACCGAACATTGGTTTGATCAACTCCTTGTCCACGTTTGCCCGTATTAACGAGTATGGCTTCATTGAAGCACCTTACCGTTGGGTAGATCCAAAGACAGGCTTGGTTACAGACCAAATCGCTTACCTGACAGCTGATGAAGAAGATAACTACGTTATCGCGCAAGCGAATGCGAAGTTGACGGAAGATAACAAATTCGTTGAAGATGCGATTATCGTTCGTTACAAAGATGACAACTTAACACTTCCGGTTGAACGTGTCGATTACATGGACGTTTCTCCGAAACAAGTTGTATCTGTTGCGACAGCGTTGATCCCGTTCCTTGAAAATGATGACTCCAACCGTGCGTTGATGGGTTCCAACATGCAACGTCAAGCTGTTCCACTTCTAATTCCTAAAGCGCCGCTTGTAGGTACAGGTATGGAGCACAAAGTTGCTAAGGACTCGGGAGTATGTATTGTCTCCAAATTTGATGGAATTATTGAGAAAGCTGCTGCGAATGAAATTTGGTTGCGTCGCCAGGAAATGGTGGATGGCAAACTAGTCAGCGGCAATATCGTTAAATACAAGCTTCACAAGTTTATGCGTTCCAACCAAGGTACTTGCATTAATCAACGTCCGATTGTTAAAAAGGGCCAATTGATTAAAGCGGGCGATATTCTTGCAGATGGACCATCGACAGAACAAGGCGAATTGGCACTTGGACGTAACGTAGTCGTAGCTTTCATGACTTGGGAAGGTTACAACTATGAGGATGCGATCTTGTTATCCCAAAAGCTAGTTAAAGAAGATGTGTACACTTCAATCCATATCGAGGAATACGAGTCCGAGGCTCGTGATACGAAGCTAGGACCAGAAGAAATTACTCGCGACATCCCGAACGTAGGGGAAGACGCACTTAAGAATCTTGATGAGCGCGGAATCATCCGTGTTGGTGCTGAAATCGGTGCTGGCGACATCCTTGTTGGTAAAGTAACACCGAAAGGTGTAACGGAATTGACAGCGGAAGAAAGATTGCTGCACGCCATCTTCGGTGAGAAGGCTCGTGAGGTTCGTGACACGTCCCTGCGCGTACCGCATGGTACAGATGGTATCGTTGTTGATGTGAAAGTATTTACGCGTGAGAACGGCGATGAGCTGCCTCCTGGTGTTAACCAACTCGTTCGTGTCTATATCGCTCAAAAACGGAAAATTTCCGAGGGTGACAAAATGGCGGGACGTCACGGTAACAAAGGGGTAGTAGCACGTATTCTCCCTGAAGAAGATATGCCTTTCCTTCCAGATGGTACGCCGGTTGAAGTCGTTCTTAACCCACTAGGGGTTCCATCCCGTATGAACATCGGTCAAGTACTTGAAGTTCACTTGGGTATGGCTTCCAAGTATCTCGGTATCCACGCTGCAACACCGGTATTTGACGGAGCGCGTGAGTATGACGTATTTGATGCGATGGAAGAAGCAGGTATGCAGCGTAGCGGTAAAACAATTCTGTACGATGGTCGTACAGGAGAGTCCTTCGAGCGTGAAGTAACCGTTGGCGTTATGTACATGATTAAACTAGCACACATGGTTGACGATAAAATCCATGCCCGTTCCACAGGACCTTACTCCCTTGTTACTCAGCAGCCGCTGGGTGGTAAAGCGCAGTTCGGTGGACAACGTTTCGGGGAGATGGAGGTATGGGCACTCGAGGCTTATGGGGCTGCTTATACATTGCAAGAAATTCTTACCGTTAAGTCAGATGACGTTGTGGGCCGTGTGAAAACATACGAATCCATTGTCAAAGGCGAGAACGTTCCAGAACCTGGCGTTCCGGAATCCTTCAAAGTTTTGATCAAGGAGCTTCAAAGTTTAGGTATGGATGTTAAAATCCTATCTGGCGACGAAGAAGAGATCGAAATGCGTGAAGCTGACGACGACGACGAAGTGACAAGCGATAAATTAAACCTAAACATCGAGGGCACCGAGCTTGGGGTCAACGAATAGTAACATAGCTTTAGAACGAGAACGATTCACTGTAAAGTGGGTTTAAATTTCTTAAAGGAGGGTTGCTCCTTGATGGACGTTAACAACTTCGAGTTTATGAAAATCGGCTTGGCATCACCCGATAAAATTCGCTCTTGGTCCCGTGGGGAAGTAAAGAAGCCGGAAACGATTAACTACAGAACCTTAAAACCTGAGAAAGAAGGTCTTTTCTGTGAAAAGATCTTCGGACCTACGAAAGATTGGGAATGTCATTGCGGTAAGTACAAACGCGTTCGTTATAAAGGCGTTGTTTGTGACCGCTGTGGCGTTGAAGTAACCCGTCAAAAAGTACGTCGTGAACGCATGGGGCACATTGAACTTGCTGCTCCTGTTTCACACATCTGGTACTTTAAAGGGATTCCTAGCCGTATGGGTCTTGCACTAGATATGTCTCCAAGATCTTTGGAAGAGATTATCTACTTCGCATCCTACGTAGTAACGGATCCAGGTGATACACCTCTTGAGAAGAAACAACTCTTGTCTGAAAAAGAATACCGTAGCTATCGCGAGAAGTACGGCTATGCTTTCCAAGCAGGCATGGGTGCGGAAGCTGTTAAAAAGCTTCTAATTGATATTGATATCGAACGCGAAGTGGATACACTCAAAGAAGAACTCAAAACAGCACAAGGTCAACGCCGTAACCGTGCGATTAAGCGTCTGGAAGTTATGGAAGCATTCCGTAACTCGAAGAACTTGCCTGGTTGGATGGTACTGGATGTACTTCCAGTTATCCCGCCTGAGCTTCGCCCGATGGTACAGCTTGATGGTGGACGTTTTGCGACATCCGATTTGAATGACCTCTATCGTCGTGTAATTAACCGTAACAACCGTCTAAAGAGATTGCTCGACCTAGGTGCACCGGATATCATTGTTCAAAATGAAAAACGGATGCTTCAAGAAGCGGTTGATGCATTGATCGATAACGGTCGTCGCGGCCGTCCAGTAACAGGTCCGGGTAACCGTCCTTTGAAATCCCTCAGCCATATGCTGAAAGGTAAACAAGGTCGTTTCCGTCAAAACTTACTAGGTAAACGTGTTGACTACTCTGGTCGTTCCGTTATCGTAGTAGGACCTAACCTGAAGATGTACCAATGTGGTCTTCCGAAGGAAATGGCACTTGAATTGTTTAAGCCTTTCGTAATGAAAGAGCTTGTAAATAAAGGTTTGGCTCACAACATCAAGAGTGCGAAACGTAAAGTTGAGCGCGTAAGTCCTGATGTATGGGATGTACTAGAAGAAGTTATTAAGGAGCACCCGGTTCTTCTGAACCGTGCACCTACACTGCATAGATTGGGTATTCAAGCTTTTGAACCGATTCTGGTTGAAGGCCGCGCTATTAAACTTCATCCGCTCGTATGTACAGCGTATAACGCTGACTTCGACGGTGACCAAATGGCCGTTCATGTACCATTATCCTCAGAAGCTCAAGCTGAAGCTCGTTTGCTCATGCTAGCATCGGGTAACATTTTGAATCCGAAAGACGGTAAGCCGGTTGTTACACCTTCACAGGATATGGTTCTGGGAAGTTTCTACTTAACAACGGATAATAAATTTGCTAAAGGTGCTGGTTCTATCATTAGAACAGTTCATGAAGCAGTTTCTTCCTACCAATCGGGCAAAATGGCACTACACGCACGTGTTGCAATCCCTGCTAGAGCATTGAACAAAACAAGTTTCACAGAGAAACAACAAAACGCAATGCTGATCACGACGATCGGTAAAATCATCATGAACGAAATTTATCCTGCTGATTTCCCGTTCATCAATGAACCGACCAAAACCAATTTGTTAAACGGTATTCCAGATTCGCACTTTGTATTTGAAAAAGGTGCTGATCTGAAGGCGATTATGATGGAACGTGATGAGAACAAAGCGGTTGGTAAAGAGTACTTAGGATCGATTATTGCCGAGTGCTTCCGTAAGTACCACACGACGCAAACGTCGATGATTCTTGATAAAATCAAAGAGCTTGGATTCACGTATTCTACAAAAGCGGGTATTACCGTAGCTGTCTCTGACGTTGTTGTTCCAACTGAAAAAGTAGCAATCCTTAAGGAATGTGAAGAGAAAGTACGCGTAGTTACGAACCAATACCGTCGTGGTTTGATTACGGATGAAGAGCGTTATGACCGCGTTATTGCGATCTGGAGTAAAGCTAAGGATGAAATCACAGAAATTTTGATGAAATCCCTAGATAAATACAATTCCATCTCCATGATGGTTGAATCCAAAGCACGGGGTAACAAATCGCAGATTACACAGCTTGGCGGTATGCGTGGTTTGATGGCGAATCCATCTGGTAAAATTATGGAGTTGCCGATTAAATCGAACTTCCGTGAAGGTCTGACAATCTTAGAATACTTTATTTCCACGCACGGAGCGCGTAAAGGTCTTGCCGATACAGCACTTCGTACAGCGGATTCCGGTTACTTGACTCGTCGTCTCGTTGACGTAGCACAAGATGTTATCGTTCGTGAAGACGATTGTGGAACAGATAAAGGCTTCATGGTTAGCAAAATTCAAGACGGTAAAGAGGTTATTGAGGATCTTTACGATCGTATTGAAGGGCGCTACGCTTACGAAACGCTTCGTCATCCACAAACTGGTGAAGTTATCGTACAACGTAATGAGCTTATCGAATCAGGTATTGCAGATCGTATTATTGAAGCAGGTATCGAGAAACTTCAAATTCGTTCTGTACTTAGCTGCCGCACCAATCATGGTGTTTGTAAAAAATGTTATGGTCGTAACTTGGCTACTGGTCAATTCGTTGAGGTTGGTGAGGCAGTTGGTATTATTGCCGCGCAATCCATTGGTGAGCCAGGAACACAGTTGACGATGCGTACGTTCCATACCGGTGGTGTTGCCGGAGACGATATCACTCAAGGTTTGCCGCGTATTCAAGAGCTCTTTGAAGCACGTAATCCGAAAGGTCAAGCGATCATTTCCGAAATCGACGGTGTCGTGAAGGAAATTCGTGAAGCTAAGGATCGTCGCGAAATCGAAGTTCAAGGTGAAGCGGAATCCAAAGTGTATGCAGTTCCTTACGGTTCCCGCGTACGTGTTTCGTTGAATCAACAAGTTGAAGCTGGTGACGAGTTGACGGACGGATCTATCGATCCGAAAGAAATGCTTCGCATCAAAGGTATCCGCGGCGTTCAGAACTATATTCTTCAAGAAGTACAACGTGTATATCGTAACCAAGGGGTAGAAATTAACGATAAACATATTGAAGTTATGGTTCGTCAAATGTTACGTAAAATCCGCATCGTAGATGCTGGTGATACGACGCTTCTACCGGGTTCATTTGTTGATATTCACGAGTACGAAGCTGCGAATAAAGTTGCTTTGTTCGCAGGTAATGAGCCAGCAGTTGCTCGTCCAATCTTGCTGGGTATCACGAAAGCTTCCCTAGAAACAGACTCCTTCTTGTCTGCGGCTTCTTTCCAAGAGACTACACGTGTCTTGACAGATGCAGCGATCAAGGGGAAAGTCGACCAATTGTTAGGTTTGAAAGAGAATGTTATCATCGGTAAACTGATCCCTGCGGGAACAGGAATGCCGAGATACCGTAATATTCGAATCACAAACCCTAATGAGGTTGTTGTTCTAGATGAAGATTTGGAAAAAGAAACAGTTGCTGTAGAGTAATTGCATATATAAAGAGAGGTAGCCACTAGTTTATGGAGGTGGCTGCCTCTTTTTAATGGATGAGGGCAAATGTTTTTGAGGGACATGTCAAACTAACCCTTGACACTAGCTGATCAAAATGCTAATATATCGAAGTGTGCCTAAGTCGATATTCTTTCCTTTCTTTGAAGGGGGTGCCTAATGTCTTATGAAATAGTCAAACAGGCCAAGAATAGATGTGTAGGCACGAAGAAAGTTACAAAAACAGTCGAGCAGGGTAAGGCGATAGAAGTTTTTGTTTCTAAAGATGCAGATCCGCGATTGACGATAAATCTGGTAGCTCTCTGTACGCAGAAGGGTGTGCCTGTAACCTACGTAGATTCTATGAAGATGCTAGGTAAAGCATGTGGAATTGAAGTTGGAGCTGCGGTAGCAGCTGTTGTAAATGAATAAGTGATAAAGACGTTTTTGTTGGTGGAACAAGCTAGCGTAAGTACTAGTGACTTTGACAGCTATCCATAACAAAGACTTTCTCTTTGCTCATTTATGACTCGCCTGGATCTGTGGGCTTGCAAGAAGCACATCATGTTATGAATGTAGGGAGGAGGTGGCGATATGCCAACAATTAACCAACTAGTACGTAAAGGTCGTCAAGCGAAGGTGGATAAGTCCAAATCACCAGCTTTGCAAAAAGGTTTTAACGCTTTGAAAAGAGAAGCAACGGATTTGAGCGCTCCTCAAAAACGTGGTGTCTGCACGCGTGTAGGTACTATGACTCCTAAGAAGCCTAACTCCGCACTTCGTAAATACGCACGTGTTCGTTTAACAAACCGCGTAGAGGTGACAGCTTACATCCCAGGTATCGGTCACAACCTGCAAGAACACAGCGTTGTATTGATCCGTGGTGGTAGAATTAAAGATCTTCCAGGGGTACGTTATCACATCGTACGTGGAGCACTTGATACTTCCGGTGTTAACAACCGTAAGCAATCCCGTTCCAAATACGGTACGAAACGTCCGAAAGTTAAAAAATAAGAGATAATAATCAGGAATGATTCTTATAAGAAAGGGGGATAACTATGCCTCGTAAAGGTCCAGTTACTCGCAGAGACGTATTGCCAGATCCTATTTATAATAGCAAACTAGTTACTCGTCTTATCAACCGTATTATGGTTGATGGAAAAAGAGGGGTAGCACAAACGATTCTATACAACGCTTTTAACCTCGTGAAAGATCGTACAGGTAAAGAGCCGATGGAAGTGTTTGAAGCTGCTATCAAAAACATTATGCCAGTACTAGAAGTTAAAGCTCGCCGTGTTGGTGGAGCTAACTATCAAGTGCCTATCGAAGTTAGACCTGACCGTCGTTCGACATTAGGTTTGCGTTGGTTGGTTAACTATTCCCGTCTTCGCGGTGAGAAGACGATGGAAGAAAGATTGGCTTATGAAATTATCGATGCTAGCAATAGCACAGGTTCTTCCGTTAAGAAACGTGAAGATACACACAAAATGGCTGAAGCTAACAAAGCTTTCGCTCACTACCGTTGGTAGAATTCTAAATCAATTAAGAGAAAGGAGACATAACGACCTATGGCTAGAGAGTTCTCCTTAAAGAACACGCGTAATATCGGGATCATGGCTCATATCGATGCTGGTAAAACGACTACTACTGAGCGTATCTTGTTCTATACTGGTAAAGTTCATAAAATCGGAGAAGTGCACGAAGGTGGCGCTACGATGGACTGGATGGAGCAGGAGCAAGAGCGCGGAATCACGATTACTTCCGCCGCTACAACTGCGCAATGGGAAGGTCACCGCATCAATATTATTGATACCCCGGGGCACGTTGACTTTACTGTAGAGGTAGAGCGTTCCCTTCGTGTGTTAGACGGAGCAGTTGGTGTATTTAGTGCGAAAGAGGGCGTTGAGCCTCAATCCGAAACAGTTTGGAGACAAGCTGATAAATACAACGTTCCACGTATTGCTTACGTAAACAAAATGGATATCATCGGTGCAGACTTCCTGCAAGTTGTTGACTCCATGCGTCAAAAACTTGGTGCAAATGCTGTAGCTATTCAACTTCCAATTGGTGCTGAGAGTGATTTCAAAGGTATCATTGACTTGGTTGATGAAGTTGCATATATGTACAAAGATGATCTTGGTAAGGATATCGAGAAAATCGAAATCCCTGCTGAGTTCAAAGATCAAGTTGCAGAACTACGTTTAGAACTAATCGAGAAAGTTGCTGAGCTTGATGAAGAGCTTACAATGAAATACCTCGAAGGTGAAGAACTTACTGTTGATGAGATCAAAGCAGCTCTACGTAAAGGTGTCTGTGAAGTGAAAATCTTCCCAGTTATCGTAGGGTCTTCTTACAGAAACAAAGGTGTTCAATTGATGTTGGATGCGGTTATTAACTACCTGCCATCACCACTTGATGTACCTGACATTAAAGGTGTACTTGACGATGGTACTGAAGTGGTTCGTAAGTCTGCTGATGATCAACCTTTCTCAGCGCTTGCATTCAAAATCATGACAGATCCTTTCGTTGGTCGTCTTACGTTCTTCCGTGTTTACTCTGGTACCTTGAACTCCGGTTCCTATGTCTCTAACGCGACAAAAGGCAAACGTGAGCGCGTTGGTCGTATCCTGCAAATGCATGCGAACAGCCGTCAAGAGATCAGCATTGTATACGCTGGTGACATCGCCGCGGCCGTTGGATTGAAAGATACAACGACTGGTGATACACTTTGTGATGAGAAACACCCAGTTATTCTTGAGAAAATGGTATTCCCTGAACCGGTTATCCAGCTTGCTGTTGAGCCGAAGACGAAAGCCGACCAAGATAAAATGGGTATCGCATTACAAAAACTTGCAGAAGAGGATCCTACTTTCCGTGCTTCCACAGACGAAGAAACAGGACAAACGATTATCGCAGGTATGGGTGAGCTTCACCTTGAAATCCTAGTTGATCGTATGCTTCGTGAGTTCAAAGTGGAAACCAATGTAGGTAAACCGCAAGTTGCTTACCGTGAAACATTCCGTGCAGCAGCTAAAGTTGAAGGTAAATTCGTTCGTCAATCAGGTGGTCGTGGTCAATACGGACATTGTTGGGTTGAGTTCGAACCTCAAGAAGCTGGAGCAGGTTTTGTTTTCGAAAGCAAAGTAGTCGGCGGATCTATTCCAAGAGAATACATCGCACCTATTCAAGCTGGTATCGAAGAGTCCATGAAAAACGGTGTAATCGCAGGATTCCCGTTAGTGGATATCAAAGCTACTGTTGTTGATGGATCGTACCATGATGTTGACTCCAATGAAATGGCGTTCAAAATCGCGGGTTCCATGGCACTTAAAGCAGCTAAAGAAAAATGTAAACCGGTTCTTCTTGAGCCAATCATGAAGGTTGAAGTTACTGTACCAGAAGAGTACATGGGCGATGTTATGGGTGACCTTAACTCCCGTCGTGGACGTATCGAAGGTATGGATAACCGTCATGGCGCGCAAATCATCCGTGCTAAAGTGCCTTTGTCCGAAATGTTTGGATATTCCACAACACTTCGTTCAAGAACACAAGGCCGTGGTGTTTACTCCATGGAACTTTCACATTATGAAGAAGTACCTAAGTCAATTGCAGAAGAAATTATTGCAAAAGGCAAAGGCGCTTAATATAAAACTAATAGTCACTCTAAGGAGGAATCGTTTAAAATGGCAAAGGCTAAATTTGAACGTAATAAACCGCATGTTAACATCGGTACTATCGGTCACGTCGACCATGGTAAAACAACTTTGACAGCTGCAATCACAACTGTACTTTCCAAAAGATACGGTGGAGCTGCAGTAGCATTCGACCAAATCGATAAAGCACCAGAAGAGCGCGAGCGTGGTATCACAATCTCCACAGCACACGTTGAGTACGAAACTCCTAACCGTCACTACGCACACGTAGACTGCCCAGGACATGCTGACTATGTTAAAAACATGATCACTGGTGCTGCTCAAATGGACGGCGCTATCCTAGTTGTATCCGCAGCTGATGGCCCTATGCCACAAACACGTGAGCACATTCTTCTTTCCCGTCAAGTAGGCGTACCTTACATCGTGGTATTCCTTAACAAATGTGACATGGTTGAAGACGAAGAGTTGCTTGAATTGGTTGAGATGGAAGTTCGCGACCTTCTTAACGAATATGAGTTCCCAGGCGATGATACTCCAATCATCCGTGGAGCAGCTCGTGAAGCTCTTCAAAACCCAGATGGCGCATGGGCTGATAAAATTATCGAATTGTTCGAACAAGTTGATACTTATATCCCAACTCCTGAGCGTCAAACTGACAAGCCTTTCCTTATGCCAGTTGAGGATGTATTCTCAATCACTGGTCGTGGAACAGTTGCTACTGGTCGTGTTGAGCGTGGAACTGTTAAAGTTCAAGAAGAAGTTGAAATCGTTGGTATCGCTGAAGAAACTCGCAAATGCGTAGTTACAGGCGTAGAGATGTTCCGTAAATTGCTTGACTCCGCTCAAGCAGGTGACAACATCGGTGCCCTTCTTCGTGGTGTTGATCGTAAAGATATCGAGCGTGGACAAGTACTTGCTAAGCCAGGTTCAGTTAAACCACACACGAATTTTACAGCTCAAATCTACGTTCTAACTAAAGAAGAGGGTGGCCGTCACAAGCCTTTCTTCACTGGTTACCGTCCACAGTTCTACTTCCGTACAACTGACGTTACTGGTATCATCAACCTTCCAGAAGGAACAGAGATGGTAATGCCAGGTGATAACATCACTGTTACTGTAGAACTTATCAACCCGATCGCAATCGAAGAAGGTACTCGCTTCGCGATTCGTGAAGGCGGACGTACTGTTGGTGCGGGCGCGGTTGCTACAATTCAAAAATAATCTCTCTTTAAGAGATCGAACATCCATCGATTTATCGGTGGATGTTTTTTGTTTTATATCATAACCGCGGCTAAGCTTATGCAGCTCTACAGCTAAGATTGATTGGAAACAGAATGCAGTGGTTTTAATAATAATCTTTTATTATAATGTAGAAACGGATTCAGAAAACGACAGCGGATGGTTACTTATATAGAAGAGAAAATCACGTGCAAATAAATATGTGTGTATGCCTAAAATTTCACTTGCTTTTCGTTTTATAATTTTATATAATATTAAACGTTGGTCTGTGACGTTGCGATGATGTGAAAGGTTGCCGACACACCAGGCCCCTTTGCCATGGGGATGGTTGTTGGAGAATTTTCACGGAGTATGTCCGATAATAAATTGGGCGATAGAAGGAGGGACTTTTAAATGGCAAAGCAAAAAATTCGTATCCGTTTGAAAGCTTATGATCACAGAATTATTGATCAATCAGCTGAGAAAATCGTGGAAACTGCCAAGCGTTCCGGTGCAGGTGTATCCGGTCCGATTCCGCTTCCGACAGAGAAGCAAATCATCACGATTCTTCGTGCGGTGCACAAGTACAAGGATTCGCGTGAGCAATTCGAGATGCGTACGCATAAGCGTCTAATCGATATTGTGAATCCAACACCACAAACAGTTGATGCTTTGATGCGTCTGGACTTACCGTCTGGCGTTGACATCGAGATCAAACTGTAAAACAACTATAGAGTTAATACTGGAAGGAAAAGAGGTGTCAACGATGAAAGGTATCTTAGGAAAAAAACTTGGGATGACACAATTGTTTACTCCGGAGGGTAATGTAGTTCCGGTAACTGTCATTCAAGCGGGACCATGTGTGGTACTGCAAAAGAAAGATGTGGATAACGATGGTTATGAGTCGATCCAAATCGGTTTTGATGATGTAAAAGCTAGCCGTATCATTAAACCAGAGCTTGGCCATGCGAAAAAAGCAGGGGCAACGCCTAAGCGCTACGTTAAAGAAATTCGTGGCATTCAGTTGGGTGACTATGAAGTAGGTCAAGAACTGAAAGCAGATCTGTTCGCAGAGGGCGAATTCGTTGATGTAACGGGTACTTCCAAAGGTAAAGGTTTCCAAGGTAACATCAAAAGACATAACCAATCCACTGGGCCAATGGCACACGGATCACGTTATCACCGCGGACCAGGTTCGATGGGTTCCATTCAAGCAAACCGCGTTCCTAAAGGTAAGAAATTGCCAGGACATATGGGTAACGAAACAGTAACACTACAAAATCTTCAAATCATTAAAGTAGATGCTGAACGTAATGTATTGCTAGTTAAAGGTTCCATTCCAGGCCCTAAAAACAGCTACGTTAGCGTGAAGTCTGCTGTTAAAAAGTAAGAAAGGAGGAAGACAGATGCCAAAAGTAGCTTTATATAATGTAACAGGTGCTCAGGTAGGAGAAGTTGAACTGTCTGACGTTGTTTTCGGAATTGAGCCTCACGTTCATGCGATTCACGAAGCGGTTCTTTTGCAACAAGCGGCTGTGCGTCAAGGAACTCACAAAACAAAAGGTCGTTCAGAAGTTCGCGGCGGTGGTCGTAAACCTTGGAAACAAAAAGGTACAGGACGTGCGCGTCAAGGTAGTATTCGTGCTCCACAGTGGAAAGGCGGCGGTACCGTATTCGGACCAACTCCTCGTAGCTATGGTTTCAAATTGCCAAGAAAAGTTCGTCGCTTAGCGATCAAATCCGCTTTGTCCTCGAAACTAATCGATAACAACTTGATCGTTCTTGATCAACTTCAATTGAATGCTCCGAAAACGAAAGATTTCGTTGCTATCTTGAACAACCTGAAAGTAGATCGCAAAGTATTGGTTGTAGGCGTTGCTAACGACTCCAATGTTGCTTTGTCCGCTCGTAACATTCCAGGTGTGAAATTCGTTGCTGCTGATGGAGTTAACGTTCTTGATGTCATGCTTTATGACAAATTGATCTTAACACAAGAGGCTGTACAGAAAGTTGAGGAGGTGCTTGCACAATGAAAAATCCACGCGACATTATCAAGCGCCCGATCATCACTGAGCGTACAAGCGACCTAATGGCTAACAAAAAGTATGTTTTCGAAGTGGATCTTCGCGCTAACAAAACAGAAATTAAACAAGCTATCGAAGCAATCTTCAAAGTAAAAGTTACAAATGTAAACACACTCAGAATGCCAGCTAAGCCTAAACGTTATGGCAAACACTCTGGTTACACTTCCATCTGGAAGAAAGCTATCGTGTCCCTAAGCGCAGAGAGCAAAGAATTGGAATTCTTTGAAACAGTATAATCCACTTCTCAAAGTAAGGAGGAAACAGAGTGCCAATTAAAAAATACAAACCAACCTCACCAGCTCGTCGTGCGATGTCGGTTTCTACTTTTGAAGAAATCACAACATCAACACCCGAGAAATCATTGCTTGCTCCTTTGTTCAAGCATGCTGGTCGTAATAACCAAGGTAAAATTACGGTTCGTCACCATGGTGGTGGACACAAACGTAAATACCGTATCATCGATTTCAAACGTACTAAAGATGGAATACCAGGACGCGTTGCTACAGTTGAGTACGATCCTAACCGTTCCGCGAACATCGCATTGATTCATTATGCTGATGGCGAAAAAACATACATCATCGCTCCTAAAGGTCTTAAAGTGGATGATCGTATCGTTTCTGGACCACAAGCTGATATCAAAGTAGGTAACGCACTTCCATTGGAAAACATTCCAGTTGGTACAGTTATCCACAACATTGAGTTGAAACCTGGTAAAGGTGCACAATTAGTGCGCGCTGCTGGTACAGAAGCTCAATTACTTGGTAAAGAAGAATCATACGTAACAATTCGCCTTTCTTCTGGTGAAGTTCGTAAAGTTCTAAAAGTTTGCCGCGCAACAATTGGTTCTGTTGGTAACGAAGATCACGAGCTAGTGAAAATCGGTAAAGCAGGACGTAATCGTTGGAAAGGCAATCGTCCACAAGTTCGTGGGGTTGTTATGAACCCGAATGATCACCCACACGGTGGTGGTGAAGGACGCGCGCCAATCGGACGTAAATCACCTATGTCTCCATGGGGTAAACCGACGCTTGGTTTCAAAACTCGTAAAAAAGGTAAAGCATCCGATAAATACATTGTACGTCGTCGTACGAAGTAATCTAGGATATATGAATTCTCTTGAGGTTCAAGGAAGGGAGGAACACCCATGGGTCGCAGCTTAAAGAAGGGTCCTTTTATTGATGGACACTTACTGAAAAAAGTAGAAGACTTGAATACTGCGGAAAAGAAAGTTGTTGTTAAAACGTGGTCCCGTCGTTCTACAATTTACCCGCAATTCGTTGGTCACACTTTCGGAGTTTATGACGGAAGAAAACACGTGCCAGTATACGTAACGGAAGATATGGTTGGGCATAAGCTTGGTGAATTTGCTCCAACACGTACGTACAAAGGTCACGATGACGATAAGAAAACCGGAAAACGTTAATTCATTTTTAACCGAGAGGAGGTACTACCATGCAAGCTAAAGCAATATTGAACCACGCTCGGATTGCTCCTCGTAAAGCAAAGCTAGTTGTTGACTTGATTCGGGGAAAAGCGGTAGGTGAAGCGATCGCAATTTTGCGTCATACACCAAAGGCAGCTTCTCCAATTCTGGAGAAACTATTGAATTCCGCAATTGCCAATGCAGAGCATAACTATTCACTAGATCCAAACAAACTTGTTGTTTCCGAGACTTTCGTAAATCAAGGGCCAACAATGAAAAGATTCCAACAACGTGCAATGGGCCGCGCTAGCGCGATCAAAAAACGTACCAGCCACATCACAATCGTGGTATCTGAAAAATAAGGAGGGGTAACGTGTGGGTCAGAAAGTACACCCGATAGGTTTTAGAATTGGTGTCATTCGTGATTGGGAGTCCAAATGGTTTGCAGAAAAAGATTTCGGAACTCTGCTGCTTGAAGACGTCAAAATCCGCGAATACTTAAAGAATAAACTTAAAGATTCTGCAGTTTCCCATATCGATATCGAGCGCGCGGCTAACCGTGTTAACGTAACGATTCATACTGCTAAACCAGGAATGGTTATTGGTAAAGGCGGAGCTGAAGTTGAAGTTATTCGTAACTACATCGCAGCTATGTCGAACAAAAAAGTTCATATCAACATTTCTGAAATCAAACACCCTGATCTTGACGCTATCCTAGTAGCTGAAGCTGTTGCACTTCAATTGGAACGTCGTGTTTCATTCCGTCGTGCTATGAAGCAAGCTATGCAAAGAACGATGAGATCCGGAGCAAAAGGTATCAAAGTTGCAACTAGCGGACGTCTTGGCGGTGCTGAGATTGCTCGTACGGAAGGATATAGCGAAGGAACTGTTCCACTTCATACACTTCGTGCGGATATTGACTATGGTACAGCTGAAGCAGCTACTACTTATGGACGTATTGGTGTAAAAGTATGGATTTATCGTGGAGAAGTGCTTCCGACAGCTAAGAAAAAGGCTCAGCCGGAAGGAGGAAATTAAATCATGTTAGTACCTAAACGTGTAAAACACCGTAAAGAACACCGCGGTAACATGAAAGGTCGCGCTAAAGGCGGAACGGAAGTTGCTTTTGGCGAATATGGTCTGCAAGCAGTTGAACCGGCTTGGGTTTCCAACCGTCAAATCGAAGCAGCTCGTATTGCCATGACACGTTACATCAAACGTGGCGGTAAAGTATGGATTAAAATTTTCCCAGCAAAACCAGTTACACAAAAGCCGCTTGAAGTTCGTATGGGTAGTGGTAAAGGTAGCGTGGAAAAATGGGTTGCTGTTGTAAAACCGGGCAAAATTTTGTTTGAACTAGCAGGTGTAAGCGAAGAGATTGCTCGTGAAGCAATGCGTCTTGCTGCTCACAAGCTTCCAATCAAAACGAAGTTCGTGAAAAGAGAAGAAGTAGGCGGTGAAGCAAATGAAGGGTAGTGAATTCCGGAACTTAACCACTGCTGAAATCGAGCAAAAAGTTAATGGTTTTAAAGAAGAACTCTTTAACCTCCGTTTTCAACTAGCTACTGGTCAATTGGACAACCCGACTCAAATTCGTGATTTGCGTAAAGAGATCGCTCGTGCCAAGACTATTTTGCGTGAAAGAGAACTGGGTATTGGGTAACCAAATCTAGAAGGGAGTGTTCCTTAGATGGCTGAACGTAACGATCGTAAAGTTCTGATCGGTAAAGTTGTCAGCGATAAAATGGATAAAACCATTGTTGTTGCTGTTGAAACTTACAAAAAACATGAACTCTATCACAAGAGAATCAAACATACGAAAAAATTTAAAGCTCATGATGAAAACAACCAAGCTAAGATTGGTGACACTGTGAAAATCAGTGAAACTAGACCTTTGTCCAAAGATAAAAGCTGGAGACTGGTTGAAATTCTTGAAGTTGCAGTTGTTATCTAATATTCTAGATATGAACCCCGAAAGGAGGGAATACGATGATTCAACCATTTACTCGTTTGGCTGTCGCTGACAACTCAGGTGCGAAACAATTAATGTGTATCCGCGTTTTGGGTGGTACTGGTCGTCGCGTTGGTCACATTGGTGATTTGATCGTATGTTCAGTAAAAGAAGCAACACCAGGTGGCGTTGTCAAAAAAGGTGACGTTGTTAAAGCAGTTATCGTTCGTACGAAGAGCGGAGCTCGCCGTAAAGACGGTTCATATATCTCATTTGATGAGAATGCAGCTGTTATCGTGAAGGAAGACAAGAGCCCACGTGGTACTCGTATCTTCGGACCAGTTGCTCGCGAACTTCGCGATAGAGACTTCATGAAGATCGTATCCTTGGCTCCAGAAGTTATCTAAGACGTGTTACGATGTTGTTTTCCGAACCGGAGAACCCCAGGAGGTGTAGAAGCTAATGCCAAGACTTAAAAAGAGACTTGAGTCTCATAACAATAAATTGCACGTGAAAAAAGACGATACTGTTTTCGTTATCACTGGCAAAGACAAAGGTAAAAAAGGCCGCGTTATCGCTGCTTACCCACGTCAAAATCGTGTTCTTGTTGAAGGTGTAAACATGGTTAAGAAACATGCGAAACCATCCCAACTTAACCCACAAGGCGGTATCTTGAATCAAGAAGCTGCGATCCACGTTTCTAACGTGATGCTGATTGATCCTAAGAGCGGCAAACCTACTCGCGTAGGATACAAAGTATTGGATAACGGAACGAAAGTTCGTATCGCGAAAAAATCCGGCGAAGTTATCGACTAATACACACATGTATGGAAAGGAGGAAACTAGATCATGGCAGTAAGATTGAAAGATCGTTACTTGAACGAAATTACACCAGCATTAATTCAAAAGTTCAACTACACAACAGTTATGCAAGTGCCTAAAATCGAGAAAGTTGTTATCAACATGGGTGTTGGTGAAGCTGTTTCGAACTCCAAAGTACTTGATACTGCAGTTGAAGATCTTCAAAAAATCTCTGGTCAAAAGCCAGTTGTAACAAAATCCAAAAAAGCGATCGCGGGTTTTAAACTTCGTGAAAACATGCCAATCGGTGCGAAAGTAACACTTCGCGGCGAGCGTATGTACCACTTCTTGGATAAATTGTTTAACGTATCACTTCCACGTGTACGTGACTTCCGCGGTATTTCCAACAAAGCATTTGATGGTCGCGGTAACTACACACTTGGTTTGAAAGAACAACTCATTTTCCCTGAAATTGAGTATGATAAAATCGATAAAGTTCGTGGTATGGATATTGTTATCGTAACGACGGCTAAGTCCGACGAAGAAGCTCGCGAGCTTTTAACACAACTCGGAGCGCCTTTCGTAAAATAGGTCACAAGTCGTACCTATCAGGAGGTGTTATATTAAGTGGCAAAAACTTCGATGAAAATCAAGCAACAGCGTGCCCCGAAGTTTAAAGTGCAGGCATACACACGTTGTGAGCGCTGCGGGCGTCCGCATTCCGTGCTTCGCAAGTTCAAAATTTGTCGGATTTGTTTCCGCGAATTAGCACACAAAGGTCAGATTCCAGGCGTGAAAAAAGCAAGCTGGTAATCACCCTATTTTCGGGAAGGAGGTTTACACAAAATGGTCATGTCAGATCCAATTGCAGATATGCTAACACGCATTCGTAATGCGAACATCGTACGTCATGAGACAGTTGAAATCCCAGCTTCAAAAGTGAAGAGGGAAATCGCTGAAATCCTTAAAAAAGAAGGATTTATCCGTGATGCTGAGTACGTTCAAGATAGCAAACAAGGTATCATTCGTTTGTTCCTGAAATATGGTTCAAACAATGAGCGTGTTATCTCTGGTTTGAAAAGAATTTCGAAACCAGGTCTACGCGTTTACACTAAATCACAAGAAGTCCCTCGTGTTCTGGGCGGATTAGGGATTGCCATCATCTCCACGTCTCAAGGAGTTATGACGGATAAAGATGCTCGTCAATCCAAAGCTGGCGGAGAGGTTATCTGCTACGTTTGGTAATACAATTGTAATTGAATGGAGGTGCAAACATGTCTCGTATTGGTCGTAAACCAATCACCATTCCAAGTGGTGTAAATGTAACACTAGACAATACTCAAATCACGATTAGCGGACCTAAAGGTTCCCTATCCCGTGTACTTCATACTGATATGAAAGTAAACGTTCTAGATAACGAGATTTCCGTTGAGCGTCCTTCCGATAACAAACTCCACCGTTCCCTGCATGGTACAACACGTAGTGTTGTTGCTAACATGGTAAGTGGTGTTACGGAAGGGTTCACGAAATCGTTGGATCTAGTAGGCGTTGGTTACCGTGCAAACAAAAGCGGTGACAAATTAGTTCTTAACGTTGGGTACTCCCATCCAGTTGAGATCAATCCTGAAAACGGTATTGAATTCGATGTTCCTACGAACACGAAAATCATCGTTAGAGGTATTGATAAAGAGCTAGTTGGCGCAATGGCAGCGAAAGTTCGTTCCGTACGTGAACCAGAGCCGTATAAAGGTAAAGGTATTAAGTATGAAGGCGAACGCATTCTTCGTAAAGAAGGTAAAGCTGGTAAGAAGAAATAAGATCGAAAGATCGCGGGTAATAGCTAAAAGTTTTCTTATGAGAACTTGCTACGTAAGCATAGGCCTCGCATCATAAGATGATGAAAGGAGTGTAAGTATAGATGATTACTAAAAGCGATAAAAATAAAGCTCGTCTGAAAAGACACCTTCGTGTTCGTAAGAAAATTGAAGGTACAACTCTTCGCCCACGCTTGAACATTTTCCGTTCTTCCAAACATATGTATGCTCAACTTATCGACGATACAACTGGTGCAACTATCGTTGCTGCATCAACTCAAGATAAAGAGCTTAAAAGTGAAGTAGGTAACGGTGGAAACGTTGAAGCTGCTCGTAAAGTTGGCGCATTGATTGCAGCACGTGCGAAAGAAAAAGGTGTAGTTCAAGTGGTTTTCGACCGCGGTGGATACCTTTATCATGGACGTGTTCAAGCATTGGCTGATGCAGCTCGTGAAGCTGGACTTGAATTCTAGAAATACATTAATAAGGAGGTAAAAGACTTGCGTGTAGATCCTAATACTTTAGAGCTAACAGAAAAAGTCGTAAATATTAATCGCGTAGCTAAAGTAGTAAAAGGCGGACGTCGTTTCAGCTTCAGCGCACTTGTTGTCGTTGGCGATGGCAATGGCTGGGTTGGTGCAGGAATCGGTAAAGCTTCCGAAGTTCCAGATGCAATCCGTAAAGGCATTGAAGATGCGAAAAAGAACTTGATCCATGTTCCTATCGTAGGCACTTCGATTCCTCACCTTGTTACTGGTAAATTTGGCGCGGGACGCGTTCTATTGAAACCAGCATCCCAAGGTACAGGAGTTATCGCAGGCGGACCAGTTCGTGCAGTACTTGAACTTGCTGGTGTAGGCGATATCTTGACAAAATCCCTAGGTTCATCGAACTCCATGAACATGGTTAACGCTACGCTTGAAGGCTTGAGCCGCTTGAAAAAAGCGGAAGAAGTTGCAAAGCTTCGCGGTAAAACTGTTCAAGAGCTATTAGGTTAGGAGGGGTAAACATGGCTAAACAATTACAAGTTACCCTAAAACGCAGCTTGATCGGCCGCCCTGAAACGCAACGCATTACTGTGAAAACACTTGGTCTACGTAAGTTGAACCAAACTGTTCTTCACCAAGATAATGCAGCTATCAGAGGTATGGTTAATCAAGTGAGCCATTTGGTAGAAGTTAAAGAAATCGAAGCATAGAAATAAGAATTTAAGATCTAGAGGAGGTGTGCAACGATGAAGTTACATGAGCTAAGCTCTGCTACTGGCGCTCGTAAATCACCTAAACGTGTTGGACGTGGAACAAGTAGTGGTATGGGTAAAACATCATCTCGCGGACATAAAGGTCAAAACGCACGTTCCGGTGGAGGCGTTCGTCCTGGATTTGAGGGTGGACAAAACCCATTGTACCGTCGTTTACCTAAACGTGGATTCACGAACCGTTTCCGTACGGAGTACGCGATCGTTAATCTTGAAGATTTGAACAACTTCGCAGCTGGTACTGAAGTAACTCCAGAAGTATTGATGGAGACTGGTATTGTTAAAGCTCCTAAAGACGGTATTAAGATTTTAGGAAACGGTGAAATTACAGTAAAATTAACCGTTAAAGCGAACAAGTTCTCTCAATCAGCGATTGAGAAAATCCAAGCTGCCGGCGGTCAAACCGAGGTGATTTAATGTTCAATACCATAGCCAACATCTTCAAAGTAGAAGATTTACGCAGAAGGATTCTCTTCACGCTTATCTTGCTAATCGTCTACCGTTTGGGAGCGTTCATCCCGGTTCCAAACATTAATACAGATGTTTTGAAACTTCAAGATCAAGCGAATCAGAGCGATGTCTTTGGTTTGCTTAACACGTTCTCCGGCGGCGCGCTCTTCCAATTCTCCATCTTCGCGATGGGAATTATGCCTTATATCACGGCTTCGATCATTGTTCAGCTTTTGTCCATGGATGTCATCCCGCGCTTTGCGCAATGGGCGAAAGAAGGAGATGTCGGAAGAAAGAAAATGACGCAGGTGACTCGTTACGGTACGATTGTTCTAGGGTTGATTCAAGCTTTCGGTTTATCAATCGGCTTTAACCGCCTATACAGTGGTTTAGTAATTGATTCCGGCTTTACAACTTTCGCTTTAATCGCTATCGTATTGACCGCTGGTACAGCTTTCTTGATGTGGCTAGGTGAGCAAATCACGGAGTACGGAATCGGTAACGGTATTTCCATAATCATCTTTGCTGGGATCGTCTCTGCGATTCCAACAAGCATTCAACAAATCTACAAATCACTCTTTGCAACCGATGGAGCTTTGTTCCTGAACATTGTAAAACTTATCATTATTGCTTTAGTTGTTATCCTGATTATTGCTGGCGTTATATTCGTACAACAAGGTGTTCGCAAGATACCTGTACAATATGCGAAGCGAGTAGTTGGCCGTAAAATGTATGGTGGTCAAACAACACACATTCCACTTAAAGTGAATGCTGCTGGTGTTATCCCCGTAATCTTCGCATTGTCACTTTTGATGTTTCCTCCAACCATTGCAAGTTACTGGAGAGGAAATGTAGTTGCAGAATGGATTATTAACAACTTAAGTATTAACCAAACTGCACCATTAGCGATTGTACTTTATGTACTGCTGATTATTGGTTTCACCTACTTCTACACCTTCGTACAAATTAATCCAGTTCAAATGGCTGATCAGATGAAGAAGAATGGCGGTTACATACCAGGTATCAGACCAGGTAAAACAACTTCAACTTATCTGACACGCGTAATGACTAGAATTACTCTTTCTGGAGCTCTGTTTCTCTCAGCAATTTCTATTCTTCCAATGCTATTTGGAGGACTTGCTGGATTGCCTAGTTCGGTTCAAATAGGTGGTACATCTTTACTTATCGTAGTAGGCGTTGGTCTTGAGACAATGAAGCAAATCGAGAGCCAATTGATTAAGCGTCATTACAAAGGGTTCATCAATAAATAGCTAATAGGTTCTGATGGGGCAAGTTCTGCGACATCGGCACCTATTGTGCTGTTCGTAATGCCGAGTGCGATGGGGAGGTTTTAATTGTGAACGTAATATTTATGGGGCCTCCTGGTGCAGGCAAAGGTACGCAAGCAGAGAAAATCGTTTCTGAGTTTCAAATTCCACATATTTCGACAGGCGACGCGTTCCGCGCAGCTATGAGCCAAGGTACTCCAATGGGTATCGAAGCAAAAGGATATGTTGATAAGGGACTTTTAGTTCCTGATGAAATTACGAACGGTATTGTGAAAGAGCGTCTTGCTCAGCCGGATTGCGATAAAGGATTTTTGCTTGATGGGTTTCCGCGTACGGTAGCTCAAGCAGATGCATTGTCTGAAATCGTAGATTCGCTCGGTAAGAAGATTGAGATTGTTATCAATCTAGCTGTTGATCGCAGTTATCTGTTAGCACGACTAACTGGCCGAAGAATTTGTAAATCCTGTGGTTCTACGTATCATGTCATCTTCAACCCACCTCAGCAAGAAGGCGTATGCGATAAATGTTCCGGTGAGTTGTACCAACGATCTGATGATACGGAAGAGAAAGTCGGAACACGTTTGGATGAATATATCAACAAAACGGCTCCGCTTCTGGATTACTACCAAAAGAGGGAATTATTGCGTGAGGTTAACGGGGAACAAGACATTCATGCGGTAACTGAACAAATTAGCTCACTGCTACGAGGTCTAGCGTAATGATCATTTGTAAGTCCGAGGTTGAACTAGACCTAATGCGAGAAGCTGGTCGTATCGTAGCCGAAACGCACCGCTTATTGGCAAGGGCGATTCGTCCGAACATTACAACGAAAGAACTTGATCAGATCGCAGAGGAATTCATTCGCAGTCAGGGAGCAATTCCATCTTTCAAAGGTTACAATGGTTTTCCTGGAAGCATATGTGCTTCAGTCAACGAAGAATTAGTTCATGGTATTCCTGGTCCAAGAAAGCTCGTTGAGGGCGACATTATCAGTATTGATATTGGTGCTCAATATAAAGGTTATCATGGAGATTCTGCTTGGACATATCCTGTCGGTGAAATTTCTGAAACTGCTCAGCGTTTGCTGAAAGTAACAGAAGAATCACTCTATCGAGGCATTGCAGAAGCTAAACCGGATGCTAGACTCTACACGTTGTCGCATGCAATCCAAACTTGTATTGAAGACGCAGGCTTCTCCGTGGTTATAGAGTATGTCGGTCATGGTATTGGAACGGATCTTCACGAAGAACCTCAAATTCCAAACTATGGTATTCCTGACAAAGGTCCCAGGCTCAAACCAGGCATGGTCCTAGCCATTGAACCCATGGTGGTTGTTGGCGAAAGATTTGTCCAAACACTCGAAGACGATTGGACTGTCGTCACTACGGATCGTACCCTATGTGCTCATTTCGAACATACGGTTGCTATTACGGCAGCTGGTTATGAAATATTAACTTTGCCTAGATCGTAGGTGAATTGAGTGGATAGTAAGATTCCGCAAGTGGGTCAAATCGTAAAGGTGCTTCGCGGTAGAGATCCCGGAGAATATGCGGTCGTGATCGGTCTTGTCGATGATCGCTTTGTCTGGCTTGCCGACGGCGCTAATCGCAAATTTGATCAACCGAAGAAGAAGAACCTGAACCATCTTCATTTACAAGAAACGATTAGCAGTGAAGTAGCGTCCAGCATTAGGGATACAGGCCGTGTGACTAATGGAAAATTGCGCTTTGCAATCGCCAAATTCGTTGAGCTTATGCAAGGTGAAGCACAAGAGAAAGGAGAATGACTGTGGCCAAAGAAGATGTAATTGAAGTAGAAGGTACAGTGATTGAACCTCTTCCGAATGCAATGTTTAAAGTTGAATTGGAAAATGGTCATAAAATCCTAGCCCATGTTTCAGGAAAGATCAGAATGCATTTTATCCGCATTTTGCCTGGAGATAAGGTTACCGTAGAATTATCGCCTTATGATTTGACGAGAGGCCGTATAACCTACCGTTTCAAATAAATGTTCGGCTTAGAAGTAATACTCTCTCAAGACGTATGCTTACGAAGCAAGTTTTCTAACGAAAACGCAACATGGTTGCTTACGATGAAAAGGAGGGCTTAAAATGAAAGTAAGACCGTCAGTAAAACCGATTTGTGAGAAATGTAAAGTTATTCGCCGTAAAGGCAAAGTAATGGTAATTTGTGAAACACCTAAGCACAAACAAAAACAAGGTTAAAAGGAGGTGCATTCTGTAGATGGCACGTTTAGCTGGAGTTGACTTACCTCGTGACAAACGAGTTGTAATCGCGTTGACTTACATTTTCGGTATCGGCACTACAACTGCTCAGAAAATCATTGCTTCCACAGGTATCGATGCGAGTACTCGCGTTCGTGACTTGACTGAAGATGAAGTGAGCAAAATCCGTGATGTAATTGACAAAACCCTTAAAGTAGAAGGCGATCTTCGCCGTGAAATTTCCCTTAACATCAAACGTCTAATCGAAATCGGATCCTACCGTGGTCTTCGTCACCGCCGTGGTCTTCCTGTTCGTGGTCAACGTACTAAAACTAATGCTCGTACACGTAAAGGTCCTCGTCGTACAGTAGCTAATAAGAAGAAATAATAAAGGGGGTTAGAGCTAATGGCAAAACCTAAAAAAGTCGTCCGTACGAAACGTCGTGACCGGAAAAATATTGAGAGCGGTGTAGCACACATCCGTTCAACATTTAACAACACGATCGTAACGATCACGGATCCGCATGGTAACGCAATTTCTTGGGCAAGTTCAGGAAACCTTGGATTCAAAGGTTCCCGTAAAAGTACTCCTTTCGCAGCACAAATGGCAGCTGAAAAAGCAGCTAAAGCAGCAATGGAGCACGGCTTGAAAACTGTTGAAGTTATGGTTAAAGGTCCAGGGGCTGGCCGCGAAGCAGCAATCCGCTCTTTGCAAGCAGCAGGTCTTGAAGTAAACCTGATTAAAGACGTGACTCCGGTTCCTCATAATGGCTGCCGTCCTCCAAAACGTCGTCGCGTATAATTCAGGATCACTTTGTAGTATAATTATTCCAAATCCGTGAATAATGGATTGAAGGATAGGCGTACTATGAAATTATCAACGAAGTATCCAGAGGGAACCGACGTATTGAATGGAGGGTACATTTCATGATCGAGATCGAAAAGCCAAAAATAGAAACTGTAGCATTAAGTGAAGATGGCGCTTATGGTAGATTTATCATTGAGCCTTTGGAGCGTGGCTACGGTACAACCTTAGGAAACTCACTACGTCGTATCTTACTGTCCTCCTTGCCGGGGGCAGCAGTAACCTCTGTCCAAATCGATGGCGTTTTGCACGAATTTTCAACGATTCCTGGCGTGCTTGAGGATGTTACGGAAATTATCCTTAATCTCAAAGGCTTGTCGTTGAAGATTCACTCCGATGAGGAGAAAGTGCTAGAAATTGATGCAGAAGGAGAAGGTAATATTACTGCGGCTGATATCCGTGGTGATAGTGACGTGGAAATCCTTAACCCGGATCTACACATCGCTACCTTGTCTCCAGATGCACGTCTTCACATGAGGATTCATGCGGGCAGAGGGCGCGGTTACGTCCAGTCAGACAAAAATAAGCATGAAGAACAACCAATTGGTGTTATTCCAATTGATTCAATCTACACGCCTATTACTCGGGTAAACTACGCAATTGAGAATACTCGCGTCGGTCAAGTGACTAACTATGATAAATTGACTCTCGAAGTGTGGACCGATGGAAGTATTCGACCAGAAGAAGCAGTAAGCTTGGGCGCGAAAATCTTAACTGAACATTTGCTCTTGTTCGTCGGTTTGACGGATGAAGCAAAAGACGCTGAGATTATGGTTGAAAAAGAAGAAGATAAGAAAGAAAAAGTTCTTGAGATGACGATCGAAGAACTAGATCTTTCCGTTCGCTCTTACAACTGTCTCAAACGTGCAGGGATTAATACCGTACAAGAGCTGATTACCAAAACAGAAGAAGACATGATGAAAGTTCGGAACTTAGGTCGCAAATCACTTGAAGAAGTTCAAGAGAAGCTCGAAGAGCTTGGTTTGGGTCTACGTACTGAGGAATAGTCTTGTCAGAAGGAGGTTAACTCAATGAACTACAGAAAATTGAACCGCGATTCCAGTAATCGTAAAGCATTATTTCGTGATCTGGTAACGGATCTGTTCATACATGAGCGCATTCAAACAACAGAAGCAAAAGCTAAAGAAATTCGTTCAATCGCTGAGAAGTTAATTACTCTTGCGAAACGCGGAGATCTTCACGCACGCCGTCAGGTTGCTGCTTTTGTTCGTAGAGAAGCTGCTAACGAAAATCAAGATGCGATTCAAAAACTATTCTCTGATTTGGCTACTCGCTACTCCGAGCGTCCAGGCGGATACACACGTATCCTTAAACTGGGACCACGCCGCGGTGACGCAGCACCAATGGTTTACCTAGAGCTAGTAGATCGCGCATAGAAGACGGATGGGAAAGGGTGGACGGAATCACTAGATTCTGGTGAAGCCCTTTTTTTGCAGTCTTGGATTGCATTCTAGTGAAAAGAGTTGCGGAAGCAACTTGAACTAGGTAGAAAGGATGTCTCATGGAGGAACAAGCCTTGAGAAATCTACGCTTTACCATAAGTTACGATGGCACATCTTATTCTGGCTTCCAGATACAGCCGAAATCAGACACGGTTCAATATCGGTTAGAGCAGGCTGTCTTCTTGTTGACAGGTGAGACGGTGAAAGTCATTTCATCAGGGCGTACAGACGCCGGTGTTCATGCGAAAGCGCAAGTTATTAATTTTACAACGAGTTCTAAGATTCCAGTGCAACGATGGTGCTTAGCTCTAAATGCTAGACTACCCAGGGACATCGTCGCACATACAGCGGAAGAAGTTCCCCCTACTTTTCACTCTCGCAAAGCCGCGAAACGTAAAACGTATTGTTATACGATTCGTTCGGCGCGCTTCCCTGATGTCTTTCACCGCAACTTCGAGTATCATCACCCCACACATCTAAATGTGGAAGCCATGAGAGAGGCGCTCCCTTGCCTGCTTGGTGAGCATGATTTTACTTCGTTTTGCACAGTGAGAACGGATAAGGAAATCAAAGTGAGAACCTTGTATGAGGTTCGTATGGTGACGGAATCCGACGAGTTGGTGGCGACTGGTAAAGTAGATCGTATTCGGTTGATTATAACAGGTAATGGTTTTCTTTATAACATGGTGAGGATCATCGTAGGGACGTTGATTCAGATCGGTGAAGGTAAGAGACCATCTAGCGATATGCAACGTGTTCTCGAGGCCAGAGATCGCTCTCAGGCGGGCCCTACTGCCGAAGCTATGGGTTTGACCCTGTGGAAAGTTGACTATTAAAAAGTTGACAACAGCACTTGATTCTTAGGACGTTATCGTGTAAAATATAACTTGGCGTTTCGTGATCGGATACCCCACAGCCCCTGATCACAAAATGACCATAACAATCCATCGCTTATGTTAATTTAACACAACTATAACTTATGTATTTCAGATATATTTTTAGGAGGATTAAGCATGCGCACCACATATATGGCTAAGCCAAATGAAGTTGAGCGTAAATGGTACATTGTTGACGCTGCAGGCCAAACACTTGGCCGTCTTGCAAGTGAAGTTGCTAGCATTATCCGCGGTAAGCACAAACCGGAGTTCACTCCACACGTAGATACTGGTGATTTCGTTGTTGTTATCAATGCTTCCCAAATTAAGCTTACTGGTAAGAAAATGCAAAACAAAATGTACTACCGTCACTCGATGTACCAAGGTGGTTTGAAAGTGACTTCCGCTCAGGATCTACTTAACACTAAGCCTGATCGTATGATCGAATTCGCAGTTCATGGTATGCTTCCTAAGAACCGTCTAGGCGACAGCTTGAAAACTAAGCTTAAAGTCTACGGTGGAGCAGAGCACCCGCACACAGCACAACAACCAGAAGTTTGGAATCTTCGCGGTTAATATAAGGAGGAACGTTTCGTGGCACAAGTTCAATATTATGGAACGGGTCGTCGTAAGCATTCGGTAGCGCGCGTGCGCTTAGTACCGGGTGAAGGACGCATCATTATCAACAAACGTGATCTAGATGAGTATTTTGGTCTTGAAACGTTGAAACTAATCGTTAAACAACCACTTGCTCTTACTGAAACAATCGGTCAATACGATGTTCTAGTTCTAGCAAATGGCGGCGGAATCAGCGGACAAGCTGGCGCAATTCGTCACGGGATTTCCCGTGCGTTGTTGAAAGCTGATCCAGAATACCGTGGATCCTTGAAAAAAGCAGGATTCTTAACACGTGATTCCCGTATGAAAGAGCGTAAAAAATACGGATTGAAAGCAGCACGTCGTGCTCCTCAATTCTCCAAACGTTAAGATCATGTGCCTTTGGCACGCAAGAAAAACCTTTTCGGCATATGCTGCGAAAGGTTTTTCTTTTTTTTATACCTCCATATATCCCGATTTCGTCCTCGAATAATAAAGTTAATACCAAAATGGTAATAAGTCATTGACTCCTTACAGAAGTCGGATATAATTAGAGATAAATCATACAATAGCAGTCGGGATTATCGACTATTGGAGGAATCGTACAATGAATCTATTTGAAAAAGAAGCATTTGTAACGAAAGCAGCGGAAGAATTCGAAGATCAGTCGCCTGAGGCGCTGTTGAAACTTGCAGTAGATACATTCGGAAGTTTGACATTAGCATGTAGTTTTGGCGCAGAAGACGTTGTGCTTGTCGATATGCTGCAAAAAATTAACCCTAACGTTGATATTTTTTATTTAGATACAAACGTTCACTTCGACGAAACATACGAGACAAAAGAGCGTCTTGAAAAGCACTATGGTACGAAGTTTGTTCAAGTTTTGCCGAAACTTACGCTTGAAGAGCAAGCGGCGGAACATGGTGACGAACTATGGAAGAGTGATGCTAACAAATGCTGCAATATCCGTAAAGTTGATCCCTTAACAGATATTCTTAGAAACTATGATGCTTGGATTACGGGAATTCGCCGCGATCAAGCACCTACGCGTGCTAACGCTAAGAAAGTGGAGTACGATGTGAAATTTGGTCTAATCAAATTTAATCCTCTAGCTAACTGGACATCGGAAGATGTATGGCAATATATCCGTGATAATGATGTGATCTATAACCCACTTCATGATCGCAACTATCCGAGTATTGGGTGCACACATTGCACACGCCAGGTTGCTGATGGTGAAGATCCACGTGCTGGACGTTGGGCAAGTAGTGAAAAAACAGAATGTGGTCTTCATAAGTAAGTAATTAGCATTTTTGGCTGTTGTGTTCATGAAATTTACATTTTTTAATGCGCGTTAATGCCTTCCATTGGTCAACCAGATTCTGAATAACCAGATTCTATCTGGTATATTTGTCCACCCTGTCCCATATAGATGTTACAGAGTCTATAGGGAAACAGAGGTGGTATTTTATATGCGCAAAAGGAAGAAAAGGTTAGTTGTCTGGCTGACCATTCAAAGTAGTATGAAGCTATTGCTTTCTGCCATGTTGGTTGCATTGGTTGTCTTTATTTATGCGTACGAGCTCCCTGCAACGAAAACATGGTCGGATTGGACACTCCCTTTATCGGGCAAGACAATTGCGCTAGACGCTGGTCATGGGGGGCCAGATGGCGGGGCGGAGAGCAAGGATGGTATCATTGAAAAGGATATCAACTTGGCCATTACGCTGCGCCTACGTGATTATTTGCAACAAGCCGGTGCTATCGTTGTTTTGACGAGAGAAACGGATACTGACCTCGCTGAGTCAGGCACGAAAGGCTATAGCAAACGTAAGACGCAAGATCTGCATAATCGTGCAGACTTGATCCAAAACAATAATGTTGATATGTTTTTGAGCATTCATTTAAACAGTATACCTTCTGAAAAATGGAGAGGCGCACAAACGTTCTATTATTTAAATAATCCAGACAATCCGAACTTAGCGGCATTAATTCAAGCGGAACTTAGACGTAATCTAGAGAATACCGATCGTGTTGCCAAGTTAGCTGATAAGACGGTGTATTTGTTGAAAACATTGAAAGTCCCAAGTGCACTTGTAGAGGTCGGTTTCCTTTCTAACCCCGAAGAGGCCAAACTACTAGCAGATAACAATTATCAAAAGATGCTGGCTGCATCCGTGTATCAAGGGATCTTGAGATATTTTGCGGGGGAAAAAGTGGGTTCTGCTTCATAATGTGTTATAATTAAAGCCGCGAAGACAATGTCCCAATAAAGGTGTGATGTGGCTATGGTACATAAAGATCAAATCCTAGAAGCGTTGAATACGCTAATAGAACCTCAGTTCAAAAAGAGTGTAGTAGAATTAAATTTGATTCGTGATGTAATGGTGAAGGAAGATGCGGTATCTTTAAGTCTAATCGTCGTTACAGAGGACGAAGGGTTTAAGGAGCATGCCAAAGCATTCATTCAACAATCGTTAGCTCATATAGGAGTACCACAAGTCCATATCAGGTTTAGACTAATGACTGACCATGAGCGGAGTCGTTTGGAAGGTTCTGAACAACAGTCGGGTCAAGCAACACCGCCGAAGCCTGTTCAACCTCCAATCCAGCAACCGATTCTTGGACAATCCTCTACGGTTGAGTTTATCGCAGTTGCGAGTGGTAAAGGTGGCGTCGGCAAATCAACCGTCACGGTGAATCTAGCAGTTGCCTTAGCTCGAAAAGGGAAAAAGGTAGGAATTATCGACGCTGACATCTATGGCTTTAGTATTCCGGATATGATGGGGATTGAAGAGCAGCCGCAACTTGTTGAGAATGTGATTATTCCTGTAGAGAAATTCGGGGTAAAAGTAATATCAATGGGGTTCTTTGTTCAAGATAATGCACCTGTTGTATGGCGTGGACCCATGCTCGGTAAAATGCTGCGCAATTTCTTCAATGAAGTTAATTGGGGGGATGTGGAGTACATCCTACTAGACCTTCCTCCAGGTACTGGGGATGTTGCGTTAGATGTACATCAGCTAATCCCACAAAGTAAAGAAGTCATTATTACGACACCGCATGCCACAGCTGCATTTGTAGCTGCTAGAGCAGGCGCTATGGCTATTCAAACAAACCATGAAATTCTAGGTATTGTTGAAAACATGTCCTATTACGAAAGTAAGGATGGCAGTATTGATTACATTTTTGGTAAAGGTGGAGGAGCTAAGCTTGCAGAAGATTTACACAGTGAGCTGTTAGCGCAAATTCCATTAGGAGCTCCAGATAACCACATATCCGAAATTGATTACTCGCCATCTGTGTATAAAGCAGAATCCAAAGCTGGACAAATCTATTTGGAAGTCGCAGATAGAATCATTACAAAGCTAGAAAAATAGTAAAGAGGAAGAGGAAGCAGAGGAAATCTGCAACCTCTTCCTTTTAATTTACGAACCTGAATCGGACCCGCCATCTTTCTTCTCCTCACCTTGCTTCTCGGAATCCCCAGAGGAGTCATCCTTCTTCTTTTCATCTCCTCCGTCTTCCTTCTTGTCACCTTCTTCTTTCGATTTATCTTCACTCTTCTCTGTGCTTTTCGCTGAAGGCATTTGATCGGGTTTGCTTTGTTGAGCAATTGCAGACTTGAGTAATTCCACCAATTGTGCCCGGAAGAGTGGGCTCTGAATGGATTCTTCCATGACGGTCATCATTTGCTGACGGTACGGTGCTGTCTTCATGACATCAAGAACCATCTTTTCATAGTCCGGATTTTTCATGACATCAATTAATGATTTCTGGTAAGTAGGATCCTTCAGTAATTCCTTGAACATTTGTTTCGTTTCCTTTTGAATGGCCATAGCGAAGTCACCTGCGAACTTAGGATCCTTCATCATGTCAGTCAAAAACATATTATTTTCCTTTGCTGTCAGTACATCCTTAACAGCCATTTGCAGCTGGAGGGATTCATTCGCAGAGAGTAGTTTGATTTGGGATTGACCCCCAATGCTATTCGTCCCAACATCGCCATTCATTATACTTCGATTAGCAGCACTGATGGCTTTTTTACCGTCGTCAGATTTAAGGATATCTAAGATCATTGTCTTCTGTTCTTTGTACGTATTAGCTTGGGATTGTCCTTGTGAAGAATTATCGGTGCCACATGAAGCCAGGAGAAAAGCCATTGATATGACCGGTAGGACCTGAAGTTTTCTAAGTCTTGTCTTTAACATAACTACATGCTCCCTTCCCTTAACTTTAATGGTGTTAGTATGTGTGGTTAGGGTCAGAATATAAGGGGACATTATTGGCTTTTTATCGTAAAGGTTGGTACAATTAACAATTAGAGTTGATTTGTGGAGGTAATTAAACGTGACGTTACGTAAATGGTTTCACTTGTTTTGGACAACACTAGTATTAGGTGTGGTTGTATCCACTGTGATTGGACTTATTCTTCAATTTTCAGACAAAGAATTTTCTGTCATGGGATTATCAGCCGTTGGATTTAACCTGGTCAATATGATTCTTGGTGGGGCTACCATAAGCGTGTTAAGTCAAATGGGCTTCTTCGCTTATTTAATTGTTAGGTTCATTGCTGTAGGTATTATACGTTCCAAAACAGTTTGGGATCTTATACAGCTTACCGTTGTCATCGTAGTACTATTCGACCTTGTGTACTTGAGAAAGACGAATTTTAACAGCTCGGAATCATTACTTGGATACTTCATTTTGCCTGTATGCGTACTTGCGATTTCTTTAGCAGTTAGCTATTGGAAGGTCAAAATGACAAATAAGAATGCATTCATACCTACTTTATTTTTCATGACTGCAGTAACTATTCTTGAGGCTGTACCCGCTTTAAAACTGGATAACGCAGCATCAAGTCTATTTATGTTGGCACCTTTATTCGTTTGTAATGCATGGCAAATTCTGACGCTACATAAGATATTGGATAACAAAAAGAGCTAATTAAATTAGCTCTTTTTTCTTATCTATTTGTCATATTTCAATGGATTTGTTTCATGGCTTGATCCTCAACGGGGGTTGTATCGACTTGAGTCTGTTTAATAAGTTCGCTAACGCTCACGAATTGATAGCCTTTTGCTCGAAGCTGCTGGATGATTATTGGTAAAGCCTCATGTGTTTGTTGAGAGGAGTCACTAGCATGTAGGAGGACGATATCTCCAGGGTGCGCTTTGCTGACAACTCGGTTCACAATGGTGTCGACACCTTTATTGAGCCAATCCTGTGAGTCGGTATCCCATTGAATAACGGAGTAGCCAAGATCATCAGCGATTCGTAGTACACGTTTGTCAAAATCACCATTAGGTAAACGAATGAGATTCGGTTCTTTTCCGACTAATTCAGTTAAAATGCCATGTGCTGTTGAGATCTCGTTTCGGATTTCTTCGTCACTGAGTGAGCTGTAGTTGTCGAATTTATTCCCGTGGCTGCCAATTTCAAATCCATAGCTCTTGATGTGGGAAACAATGTCGGGATGGCTCTTGCTCCAAGGGGAAGATAAGAAGAAAGTTGCATCTTTAACACCGTTGTCTTTTAGGATTTTCAAGATGGGTTCAGCGCGTGTGTCCCCCCAGGAGATATCAAAAGTAAGGGCGATAACTTTCTTCTCGGTTTGTACACTGTAAATGGCTGAAGGCTCAGAGTTCATGAAGACAGATACATTACTCTGTTCGGAATAGATAATAGCCGCGGAGAAGATAATGGCAAGAGCGATGAACAAGTATTGTTTGAATTTACGTGCGTTGATTACAAAAAAGTAGTTCATGAATAGCTTGTACCTCCTTTATGTTAAGCAATTATTAGAGAGCTTGTATTACCTTTAGTAAATAATGTATGCTCGTACACAGGGTACTTATGCTTCCGAAATTGGAGGAATTAGAGAATGAATTTTCAGGTTTTGCTTAGACATTTCAAAGAAATGAAGCATTATTTTATTGTAGTAGTGCTTGTGTTTGGTTTTAGTTTCTATATGGGGTGGGCAAACTCTGAGCAGTTTTCACACTTCTTGGAAAAGCAGTTAGAAGGACTCCAACCTATGATAAAATCAATAAGCGGCAAAGAGAATCCGCAGGTTTGGCTGTTTATTTTTATCTTCTTAAACAACGCAATTAAATCCGTACTTATTGTTTTTTGTGGATTATTCCTAGGTATACTTCCTCTCTTTATGCTGATTGCAAATGGGATGATTCTAGGTTATGTACTGTCTTTGCAGACGAATGAAAGTACATTAGCCATAGTTGTGAAGGGGATACTGCCACACGGTATCATTGAAATTCCTGTTATACTACTTGCCTGTGCATATGGATTGAAGTTAGGAATGTTAGTTTGGAAAATGGGGTTGCAACTGCTTGTGCCTGCGGAGAAACGAAGTGCTCGCCTTGAAATGAAGAGAATCCTCCAACTAACCAAACCGCTTAGCATTGGAATTGTCGTCTTGTTGTTTATTGCAGCCATTATTGAAAGTACGCTTACCTACTGGTTGGTGCATTTGTAAAATATTTTCAATCTCATTGTCATAAAACTGGCAAAATCTGAGCATAACAATAAGGCGGAAATGAAGAAGGGCAGGAAAGCCCTTCCTGATCTGTCTAACAAACTGTTAGTGCCATGAATCTCTACAGTCGAGAGGGGTTTGGATGGATGTATGCTCGGATTTTTGTTCAATGAGAGAGAATGCAGAGAATTAGATTATGTATTACGTAAAGAACTAGACGAAATGCTATTCGATCTCAATGACAAGAGAATTGATCAAGAGATAAAGGGAGCTATAGAATCTAGATATAAGGTTATCTTTCGGATGTATGCCCGTTTAGCTACGCCGAAGGAAATATCGAAGTATGCCAGAAACCGTAATTACCAAGCTCAAAAAAAATAGGGGGTAAGTGCTTGACTTACCCTCTCTATCTATGTTATTTTATAACTCGTCACTTCGAAACGAAGCGAGCGAGTCTTATCAACTAAGATGTTCTCGAAAATCTTAAGAAAAAAAGACTTGCAATCATCAGTGGTACTGTGATATATTTAAAAAGTCGCCGCTAAACGGATGACGAACAACAACGAAAGAAATTGATCTTTGAAAACTGAACAACGAGTGAGTAAGCACAGTCGAGTAATCGACTATAAAATGAGATTGCAAAATCTCGCTAGCTTCAAATGAGCAAGTCATCTTTCTATTATGGAGAGTTTGATCCTGGCTCAGGACGAACGCTGGCGGCGTGCCTAATACATGCAAG
>NZ_JCAUAR010000031.1:0-56716 GCF_059692055.1 Paenibacillus sp. J31R109
TGATTTAGTAAATTCAGTTAGATGGACCGCGGAGTGCTTGGAAACAGGCACGCTCCGTGCGGAGCAGGGGAAAAGCTGGAGATCACTTCAAATGCTTACCTATTGCAAACCCCAAGGATTCTGTACGTATCTTTGGGGACATTCTAGGGCGCAAAGCAGAAGCGGAACAATGGATTACGCAATTTGATACGAAAGTAGAAGCAGCTCGGAAAAAGGTTTCCAGTAAAGTTAGCAAAGATGAAACATTCACTATCTTTAATATTTGGAAAAATAAACTGCGCGTATATGGGTTTGTCAATATGGGAGGCTACGCTTTGTATGAAGGCCTGCAAGTGACGCCTAATCCCAAAGTAGATAAAGAATTCCGCAATGCTAAAGAGTGGTATCGTGAGATCTCTTACGAAGTGCTGCCTGAATTTGCAGGCGATCACATTATCTTGACGACCTATGACCCTGATGGTACTTCGACTGTTCTTAAAGAACTGGAGAGCAGCCCTCTCTGGAAAAATTTAAAAGCAGTCAAAAATGGAAACGTCCACGTTGTTAACTATAATTACTTGTATAATGATGATCCTATTGCCGTCGAAAATCAGATCGATATCTTGGCAGATGCCATTCTGGCTGGCCGATAACATGTAATGCCGTAATCTAAATGCAGACCCTCTTCTATCCGTTCGAATACGGTTATGAAGTGGGTCTTTTGGCGCATAAAGGGATTTGTAAAAATTTGTCGGCAACGAAAGGATGTATGCATAATTTTGTCGAATCTATAGGTATACATGAAAATTTTGGGTTATTCCCCCAAGAGGTGCGCAAATGAAGCGTTTTCAATTAATCTTGTTACTACTCACATTAGGCGGAGCTGCCTTCTTGGCATTGCTCTTGTATCCCAATTTAAGCTCATCGGAGAATTCCACTAATACTCCAATAACCACCTGGGAAGTGCAATGGATTCCTGTGGGAGCTCCAGAAGAGGCCCTACCTGACACAGGCGGAGAGTGGCTGTCTGCCACGGCTGAGCACCCGTTCGATGCCATTCCCGAAGGGAATGTCGGCGCATGGATTCACCTGACGGTTCCCCCGACGTCCAACCTTTCCAAACCCGGGTTGTATATTGAACGCCTATACGCCATGAACGTAATGGTTTATGAGAAAGGCAGGCCCGTCTATCAGGTCAATCACAACTTTGACTTCGAGCGCACCCTTCTCCAACTGCCGCTTGATCATACTGAGATAACTAGCGATCTCTATCTACGGCTTACGGCAAAGGAACGGGCAGGCATCAGCAGTGCTGTCCAGCTTGGTGAGCTTCCCGAAAACTCCCGGCAAGCTGTCCGCAAGGAACTGCCTAACTTGTTGCTGGGGGGAGGCTTCGTTTTCCTCTCATTCTTGATGCTTCTCTGCTCCTGGTACCTAAACCGGTCCCAACGCAGCACCGCCTTAGCGCTGACCCTATTCGTCATGTGCAGCGGCATCCTAATCATGACCTACTCGGCTATGCCTTACTACTATTTTCCTGAACTTGGACACGTTTTCGTATTTCTATTTGATACATCTATTTATATTTTGTTTCCTGCCCTGCTGTACTTCGTCATCCATATATTTGAAGGTCGGTACCCATGGTTTAAGCGGGTGTTCCGCTGGCTCGTCGTTTATTATTTGATTAGCTTCTGCATAATGGTATTGTATAAAATCATCGGAACTCCCTTGTATTCTCTTTACGGGTTTCTGACCTTCTGGCTGGGTGCACCGCTCATTATCGGACAATTAATTCTCGTCAGCGTCCTCGCCTTTCGGAACGCCATGCGGAATCCGCTTTCCCGGATCCTCTCCCTGGGTATTCTGAGCTTTACCCTTTGCAGTGTGGCAGATCTCTCGCTGATGTATGCGATAGATACACTTCGTATATTCAGTTTTTGGAAGCTTGGCATCATCATTCTGATCGCTTCTCTGGTGATCATCCTGAACCGCCGCATTGCATCTGACTATGCCCGGCTCCTATCCTACTCCAAGGAGCTAGAGCTCTACAATCACCAATTGCAACGGACGGAGAAAATGGAGATCATCAGCGAACTGGCCGCATCCATTGCTCATGAGGTGCGCAACCCGCTTCAGGTCACAAGAGGCTTTTTACAGCTACTCTCTGGAAAATCAGTGGATCACGACAAGTCCTACTTTAGCTTAGCCATTCAGGAGCTGGATCGAGCGTCAAGCATCATAACGGACTTCCTGACCTTTGCTAAACCTGAGCTGGATACCCTGGTAGAGCTGAATTTGCAGCATGAACTCGCACAGATCGAAACCATGATGACGCCGCTGATCTTGCTGAACAATGGTGAGCTGGAGGTCCACGTGCCCGAACCTCAAATCATTCTGGGCAACTCATCCAAGTTCAAACAAGCATTGATCAACATCATCAAGAATAGTATCGAGGCCATTCAAGAAAATGGCCACATTACCATCAACGCTTGGGCCGAGGGAGGAACCGCAGTCATCCGAATTGTAGACAACGGTGAAGGCATGGAGCCGGAGCAGATCGCGAAACTTGGAGAGCCTTACTTCTCAACGAAATCCAAAGGAACCGGCCTTGGCCTAATGGTTACCTTTCGTATCATCGAAGTCATGGAGGGCACCTTAGCATTCTACAGTGAAAAAGGAAAAGGAACCGAAGCCATCGTCCGATTCCCTCTCGTTTCCAACCCTAGTTCCAAGAAAACTTCACTTCTGCCCCAGTAGACTTTAATTGATCCATTTCCTCTGGTTGCGGGGGAATGACCAGCGCATAATGAGCTGGTGTTTCTGCCAGTACACTTAGCTCAATATCTTCAGGAACTTCAATGCCGAAGTCCTGCTTTAGCGCACTACGGGGATCTGCCAACAAGCGTGCCTTGAAATCGGCGTCTTCCCAAGCTTTCTGAATAATCTTCACTCTCAATGCATCCGTGGACATGACAACACAACCCTTCAAAATTTAGGATATCCTGCCTTTTCATAATACCACGGAACTAGATCTTTTGTACCATTGTTTTCCATTTATAGACAAAAAAATTTCAAATTCGCCATTATTCAACAAATCCAGGCGCCCTGAAATTCCATAAGTACACAGGAAAGGAACCGAAGCCATCGCTCGGTTCTTTTCCTGTTTTACTCAAGCTCCAAGCAATGAACATAGGTGTACATATTGTACTACACCTGAAACCGGCTCACGCCATCATCTAGCTCGCCAGCGAGTGAACGGAGCTGGCGAGCGGCTCTGGCGACTTCTTCGACGGAGGCAAGCTGCTCCTCCGACGCCGCAGCCACTTGCTGTGAATGGCTGGAAGCTGCTTCGGCGTTGCGTCCTGATTCCTCAAGTGAAGCGGCAATCTGCTCGCTGCAAGCGGACATTTGCTCGGAAGCGGCGGATACTTCCTGCACCTGCTCCGAGACTTGCTTCACCGATCCCAGAATCGCGCGGAACGATTTACCGGATGTTCCGGCAAGCTCCGTGCCGATGCGCGCCTGTCTGGCGGATGTGGACAAGGCCTCGCTGACTTCGCCGGCCTGGGAGCTAATGGCATGCAGAATAGCGGCGATTTCCTCCGAGGACTCTTTGGAGCGCTCGGCCAGCTTGCGAATTTCTTGAGCGACGACAGCGAAGCCTTTACCATGCTCGCCGGCTCTGGCCGCTTCAATGGAAGCGTTCAAGGCAAGCAGATTCGTCTGGTTAGCGACATCGGCAATGTGATTAAGAATGTCGCCGATTTTACTGTTGGACGCATTGAGCTCCTCCATTGTTGCCGCCGCTTGAACGACTTGATCCTCGATCGTCTGCATCTGAACCACGGTGCGGTTGATAACCTGCTCGCCATTTACGGCTTGCTCCGTCGTCTCCATAGCCAAGTCCGAGACCGACGACGATGATTCCGCGATGCGTTGAATGCCGACGGCCATCTCAGTCATTGCCCGCAGGCATTCGTCCATGCTTACCAACTGCGTGGAAGCGCCTTCCGCCACCTGTTGGATAGCCAGCGTGATTTCGTTTGTGGCCATAGCCGTTTGACCAGCGGTTTCTTTCAGATTGCCGGAAGAAGAGGCGACTTCGCCGGCGGTTTGTTTAATATGGACCGTCAAGGTGCGCAGGCTGCCGATCATTTCGTTGAATGAGCTTGCCGCCTGACCGATTTCATTCTCTCCGAATGCGGGCACCTTGACAGTTAGGTTGCCTTGAGCGGCAATTGCTGCCGTTTGCGCGAGCAAGCGGAGCGGCCGGACGACAAGGCGGACGAGCACCAGAACAAGCGCGATAGCAAGCAGAGTGACGAGCAAGCCGACACCAATGGCTTTGGCCAGAATGAGATTTATTCGATTCTGCACTTTCCCATAATCGTAGTCCAGCCCGATCACGGCGATTGTTTGGCCTTGCGCGTCGACGATCGGCGACAGGTAAGTAATCCAAGTGCCAAATGCATCTTTGTACGTAGCCGAAAGGGAAGCTTGTCCTTTAACCGCTTGTTTGAACGCATCCAGCAACACGTCTGGAGGGAGAACTTCGCTGCCGATGGCTACGCCCGCGGCGGCGAGCTCCTTACTGGCCAGCACGTCGAGCAGGTAAGTGCCGTCAGTTTTAGCTATGGAGACGGTTGATACTAAATAAGCATTGGTCATGATATCCTTATCCGTCATGCTATCGAGCATGAGCTGTAAGGTTTGCACATCGTTATCCGGCGTGGGCCCCTTCGTATTGACAGCTTCTGTGAGCAGTCTAACATGGTTAAGATTCGCTTGTGCTTGGGCGCTGAGCTTGCTTCCGAGGTCGATAAACTCGTCATACGCAGCGTTCTTCTGCGTGTTGTAGAGGAGAAAAGCCATGATCCCGATGATAAGTAAAAAAACGAGAGACAGAATCAGCGAGCTGCTGAACAGGAGACTTTTTCGTTTGAACCAGCGTAACAAAAACATACACCTCTTCGTTATAGGTCATCATAAATCTCTTCAAATTCTTCTTCTAAGAAGAATTCAAGGTAGGCACAGCCATTCCAATATTACAAACATTATAATATTGCATGGAGATGATCAAACAAGAGATTATTAACTCTGTGTACAGAATTATTTAACAGCTGTTATCTCCACACTCCGCTTTACCACTATTTCAATATGTTCGTAACGATTCGATTATTATTGCTGCATTATCCTTAATCCCTCAGGGAGTAGGCATGCTATGAGTGATGCCTATACGGAAATTAAACGCAAAAGGGCGCCCTATTGGACGCCCCTTCCGTCATAACTACAGCAATTTAATCAGCTCTTCTAACTCTTCCACCAATACTTTTGCCTGTTCAAAATTAGTATCTTTTAATGCCAGTTCAATTTTAATTTCAACTGCTTTTTTATTTTGTTCTTTTTCTAGATAGTCTCTATCAAAATGGCTCGCATAAATCATCTGTCTAAATTTGCGCATGCTCATCTTTCTAATCGTCTTCTCATCAATGATTAACACATAATCCATCCCATTAACGACAGAATAGAAATCATGAGAAATCATGAGAATCGCACCTTTATAGTCCGTAATGGCTTTCTCCAGTGCAATTTGTGTATAGGTGTCCAAATGGCTTGTCGGTTCATCAAGTAGCAGCAGGTTTGCCTTACTAGCTGAAACTTTAGCCAATTGAAGTATATTTTTTTCTCCACCAGATAAAGATGCGATCTTTTGATCAACGATTTCCCCTTCAAAGCCATAGTTTAAAAGATACGATCTAACCTCATCATACGTTTTAAACCCAGCATCGATGAATTCTTCTAGGATTGTATTAGAATCCTTTAGCACTTCACCTTGATTCTGAGATAAATAAGCGACTTTAACATCAGCATTTATTTCAATTGAAGCATGATTATTAGCAAAAATATCTCGGAGTAAAGTCGTTTTCCCGGTACCGTTTGGACCAATAATGGCTACTTTATCTGTAGATTTTATTTCAAAGTTAACCTTGTCTAAAAGCAACTCATCAAACGTAACACTGTAATTATTGACACTTACAACGATCGTGTCTTCCAGCTCATTTTCAATACCAAAGCTAATTTGGGGTTGCTTAATATCAACAAAAGGCGCTTTAATTCTACGCGCTTCCAATCTTTCTTGAAACCTAACTCTAGCTTTTAACGCTCTACCTCTAGAAGCTTCTGAATTATACGTTGCAATAGCTCTAAGATTATCAATAATGTTATCGTATCTCTCAATTTCCACTTGTTCAGCGACTGCGATTTCTTGCAGCTCTATTTTTGTTTGAAGTAACGAGAAGTTGTATTCGATATATCGCCCATCAAACTCTTGGATTTCCCTATTTTCAAGGTGTAGAATTTTGTTGAAACAGTGATTCAATAGATATCGGTTGTGCGTAACAACTAGCAGTATGCCTTTGTGAGAATTAATCAGATTCTTAAGTGCATTTAAATTTTCAAAGTCTAAAAATACATCGGGTTCGTCCATTATCAATACGTCAGGACTACTAAGCATTTCCTTCATCACTTGAATCAGTTTGAATTCCCCGCCACTCAGGTCGGATACACTAAGATCTTTGAGCTTCATGAGGTTTGCTAGATTTAGTTTCTTATTAATATTACTTTCAAAATCAGCCCCGCCGATGGTATCAAATGTGTCTAAAGCCAATTGATACTTTTCTAATAACGCATCCATATCCGATGATGTTTCCATCTCCGTACAGATAGCTGTTATTTCATCTTGTATCTTAATAAATTCTTCCCCTAAATATTCAAAAACTGTTATTTCTTTCGTTTTGTCGAATTGTGGAAATTGACTAACATGCCTAATATTACAAGTCGGGTCTATTTCTAACTTGCCCTCGAACAAATATCTTTCTGGATCCATCAGTATATCGATTAATGTACTTTTCCCACTGCCACTTGTACCTATAAAAGCGCAATGTTGCCCCTCTTCAAGCGTAAATGAAACGTTTGTATATAATTCTTTTTGCGGAAATGAGAAGGATAAATTATCAACTTTTATCATCGTATTACCTTTCTTTATAACTAAAATAGTGACTATTAGTAGGTGTTTCGCAAAATATAGTTTTTGAGTATACCGTTGTAAGAGTAACACTGTTTATAACCAACTTCAATGGGGTCAAATTTCCATGTTACTTTTTCAAATAAGGCCGAATGATCTCGTTGAAAGAGCTATTCTAAAACCAAGATCATCTATTTTAAAATCGGGCATGCTTTTCCTTCTACTCGTAGAACCACAATTGTTCTCGATCTCAGCCCAACTGCCACCGCGGAAGACTCTATAGTTCCCATATCGTTGCGTATCATATAGGTCCCAACACCATTCCCAGACGTTCCCAATCATATCGAAAAGCCCCCATGGATTAGGAAGCAATTGTCCCACTTGTTGAGCTGATCCATTGGCGTTATCTTGATACCATGCAATTTGTTCAATTCCTGCATACCGATATCCCGTGGTACCCGCTTTGCACGCATATTGCCATTCAGCATCTGATAGTAATCGAAAGCCATTCGCTGACTTGTTATATATCGTGTTCACACTTTCATTTGCCATGGTGTAGCATTCAGTCTTCCCAAACATTCTAGACAATTCATTACAAAAGACAATCGAATCCAGCCACGAAACGCCGGTAATTGGTAGATTATTCGAAATTAATTCTATTTCTTCTTCGTTCATTACAAAATGATACAACTGCTGTGTTACCGGATACTTCATTACATAGAAACGTTCAATCATCTCCGTTCTTGTAATGGCCTTTTTATGACCTCCGGGATTCGATAGCTTGTAATCAGAACTTAACCATTGATCCGTATTAACATAATCGCGTAATTCAACAGTTCCTTCTTTTACTGGGACCATCATATTCATTAATTCGATTAGAATACGTTCTCTGTCACTTCCGTACTTTTGGACTGGCATGATGACCACCCGCTTATCTCCGTATTTACGGCAAGTTTTGATGTTTAGTAAGCTTGTTTCTATTGTTGAATGAACCGGCACGTTATCATAATCCCCAAATCGCGTCTCGTCAAGAGATAATGTGCGAATGTGCGACATTGCGGGAGATCCCCCTTATGCTTTCTAAATAAGAATGATATTGCAGGTATGCGGGGTGTTATCGCTTTTTCCAATTCATCCGGTGTCACGTAAAATATTCTTCAGACCGATGAGGAATAAGGAAGGGAGATCTGCATGAACAGCGTGGAAAAAATTAAATTTTTGCTCCTTTCTGGCAAAGCACCTGAGGCTACTTGTTACGGGTATATGGAGCTGAATCGGGATGGCCATATGATCTCGCTCTACAATAGTTCCGGCGAGGAAATCGACATGTTTGGCGGACATGAATTTGTTAGGGTGAGAGCGCTTGGCAAATTTGATAATGAAGACCGTGATAATTTTTACACTTTATTAGAAAGTGATGGTGTAGGATAACCTGCATGACAGACAGGTGAAAGTTCGGTGTCAAGCGCCCATCAAGATGCTTCATACCCATCGCGCATAAGTAGAAAATATTGTATATTTAAGTAAACATGTTAAGAAGCTTGAACGCTTCTTTGGAAGAGGTTGCAGATATGGGTGATTTCAAGAGCGTGTACTGCCAAGGATGCTGGCAACAAATGAAGGTGCCGATCTTTATCCGCAGCCCGATATCTATTCCTTTTCGGCTAATGGGAATAAAACCTAGCCGAATGCATCCAAATCTATGCACGATTTGTGAATCTATGTTTACAAGGGTTAAGAAAAACAAACAGATCGAAATCCAGGCCACCGTCATGTTTGCCGACTTGAGGGGATATACCCGTCTATCGGAACATGCCGATCCAGCTGACATTGCACGGTTGTTAGAGAAATTTTATGATGAATGCGCGCCGGCGATTTGGAAGAGAGATGGCATTATTAATAAAATGATCGGTGATGCGGTGCTTTCTATATTCAATTTCCCCTTGGAGCGGCACGATCACGTCCATCAGGCTGTCATGGCCGCCATAGAGATCCAAAGGAAATGTAGAGATATGCAGTCCGAATTTTCAGCTATATCAGGCGTGGACGCCCCGGTGAAGATCGGAATTGGCATTCATACAGGGACGGCCTCTATAGGCGAATTTGGCACAGCTTATAAAGATTTCACGATTATTGGGTCTGTTGTCAATAAAGCTTCCCGAATTCAAGGCGCAGCCCAAAACGGGGAAATCTTAATATCAGACGATGCCTATCACTGCATCAAAGCCAATTATCCATATTTGGAACCCCATACTTATAACCTCAAGGGTATTGATCAACCCGTTGTTGCCTACGCTGTTCCGTTGTAATATAACCTAGCCGGTATTAAACTGGCACATATTGCTATCGGCTGCCTTACCACTACTTATGATAAGGCTCCCCCCGATTTATCCGCATCGCGCGATAAATCTGCTCCACCAGCACCAGCCGCATCAGCTGGTGCGGCAGCGTCATGCGGCCGAAGCTCAGCCGCATATCCGCACGGCGCAGCAGCTCGCTGGACAGCCCCAGCGAGCCGCCTATAACAAAAGCCACCTGGCTCCGCCCATAGGTGGCCAACTTATCGAGCGAGCTCGCCAGCTGCTCGCTCGACCACATCTCGCCGTCGATGGCCAGCGCCACGACGTACACATCTTGGCGCAGCGCAGCCAGCAGCCGCGCGCCCTCACGATCCCGAACCTGCTGTTCCTCAGCAGGGCTCATGTTCTCCGGTGCCTTCTCATCCGGCACCTCCACAATGCTGATCTTGGCATACGGGCCAAGACGCTTCACGTACTCCGCGATCCCATCCACGAGATAGCGCTCTTTTAATTTACCAACGGTCAGTATCTGTATCTGCATAACGTTTCGTTCCCCTTCTTTTATCTCAATCTTTTATCGATTCATTCTTTCTCAGATAATCGTTCATTCTTTTTTCATTTATTCATTTCCTCCCATCATACCATTCGAAGTATATACGCACCAATAGCACCTGTTAACGCCAAAAAAGCCCAGAGTTATACCAACTCCAGGCCCAGGCTCCCTGCTCATTCACATTTAATTCGAAACGATTAATTTCGGGTCCGTTTTCCAGAACCGTTCAAGGACCATGACCACGACAGTGGCAATTAACAGCCCGTTGCCAAACGCATACTGCATCACTACAGGAAGTTCAGGCATAGGTGAAGCCGCAATAATGGTGAAGCCGGCACCGACGAGAATTCCCATTCCCAGAATCGTCAGCTGGCGCTGTGTCTGAACGACGCGCGATAAGGAGGAGAATGAGTTACTGGTCATCTGCACGAAAGTCGCTAACGAGACTGCACTAGCTACGGATGTAGGCAACTGAGCAAGGAAATGAACGATCGAAGGAACAAGAGCAATTGCCGAGAGCGCCAAGCAGGCGATGATGAACGGCATTCTTCTCGTTTGCCCCGTCATTTTGATAAAACTCGCCGTAACCGGAAGCGAAACGACACCGACAGCGGAAAATAAAGCCGAAAGCCCATGAGATACGCCTGCAATTAGGCTCCCCCGGTTGTAGACATCCTTGCCAGGGAGTTCCTTCCGCGGGACGGCCTGCTGGCCCGCTGTAATAGCGGCAACAAGATTTGAAACAAGGATCAGCGTAAATAGCGCAGCCGTCAAAGCCATGCCTGGATTCAACTGGGGTGATCCCCATGCCCATATATCGGGAAGTTTGATCCATGCACCAGAGGCCGAACCTGAACTAGAGTCTCCTCCGACGGCTAATGCTTGAAGCACCCAACCTCCGGTAATCCCCAGTAGTACGGCATAGTTACGCGTCCATCCTTTCCCTTTTACATTCAGGAACACTACGCCACTGAATACCACGAATGAGATCAGAATCGTTCCATAATCTATGGCACCTTGCCCTGCTTTCAAGCCGAACATGCCTTTCAGAAATACACCACTTAGCTGCAAAGACAAGATGAACAAGAATAAATTCGTAACAAGCGGTGTAAATAAGTTGAGGAGTTTATAAAAAAGACCTGTAATGCCCAGTAAAAACAACAGCACACCGGCCATCAGCAGCCCGCCTTCTAGAACCTGCAGCACTTCTTTGGCAGTGTGACCTTGGTTTGCGGAAATACCGGCCATCATGACAAATACGCTTACCCATGAACCCGCTGGACCATCCACGATTGGAAACCGATGCCCAAGTACTGCTTGCAGCATGGAACTGAGTCCCACTACGAAAAATGTACGCTGCATCAACGAGGCAATCTCATCCTGAGACAAATGAAACAGACCACCAATTACGATAGGAAGTGCCACGGAACTAGCGATCATAAAAATAAACCATTGTAGAACATGTAAATACGGATTGGAATGATACTTTCGAAGCATAAAAAGGCTCCCCCTTTTCTGTCGGCTTCTATGGTATCATATCGATAAGCATACGAATAATATCTATATTCTTTGGTTTTCATACTTTAATCGTTTGGAAAGGAACGTCACTACGATGGATATCCGTCAACTTCGCTATTTCATCGCAATCGCTGAAGAGAAGCAAATTACGGCTGCCGCCCAACGATTGCACATGACGCAGCCCCCTTTAGGACAACAATTGAAGCTAATGGAGCAAGAGCTCGGCGTCGACCTTATTCTACGGACAGGTAAGGTCATCGAACTGACCGAAGCCGGACAGGCCTTATATAAGCACGCCCTACATGTAACGAAGCTTATGGAGGAAGCGGAGAATGATGTCAAAGAGATCGGCAAGGGAACGCGCGGCAAGTTACAAATAGGCGTTAACACCCTGTCCTCGGCCCAGCTGCCGCAACTGCTGCGTATTTTCAAAACTCGCTATCCAGAGGTTACGTATAAAATACAACAGAATGAATCCGCGCAGTTGCTCCGGCTTATTCGGGAACATGCCATCGAGCTTGCTATCATCCGGCTTCCCATGGAACTAAGTGATTTTGAAGTCATCCAACTGCAATCTGAACCTTTTTATTTCGTTACAGCGAAGTCTTTCGCTTCGGAATCACAGGCATTCTCTTTCGCTGATATTCAACGTTATCCGCTCATTTTGCCTAGTACAGAGGGTCTTGGGTTGTATCATAGTATCATCGATCAATTCACGGAACGCGGTTTGCAGCCTAACGTCATCGGGGAATGTTCCGACATGGTCACGCTATTGGAATGGGTATCCTCTGGGGATGCAACAACGATTGTGCCAGAGTCCATTGTGAAATGGCATCGCGAATATGCGTTCCAAGCTAATGAAATCGCAGACAGTCAGCTCAAATTAGCAACCGGAATAATATGGTTGAAGGAACGCCATGTATCCAAAGCAGCCCAGCATTTTATCGAGCTTCTGCAAGAAACCCAATAACATTTTCTCTCCCCATTTAATTTCAAGATATCAATTCGATGAGAAAGCTCAAATCCCAAACATATTCCTGTTTATACAAAGAAAAAAGAGGCCTAAAGGCCTCCCTCATACGATTAGAAAACGTGATAATGACTGGCAATGCTCGCAGTGCTCAGGCGGTGCCCAGTGGGCAAAGTGGGTTTTCTGCAAATCCACAACGTCTGGAGCTTCCTCGTACTCATCAACAAATTCATCTATGGCTATTTCCACATGATCTTTACAAACGACATGCATGTTTAGTACCTCTCATCCGATAGCGGTTCTGTAGATTTCTTTAATCTTTTATCCTATACTACTTATCCGTCGCCTCAACCAGCGTCAGCACCGTCGATAACTTCTTCCCGCCGCGATAGTACACCACGTTGATCTTGTCGCCGATTTTCTTTTCATTATACAGGTATTTTCTCAACCCAATCGTGCTCTCAATCTTGCGATCATCTAACTGTACGATCACGTCTTGCGCTTTCAGTCCCGCTTCCTTCGCAGGCCCTGACACGTCAAAGACGATAACTCCAGTTTTGACATCTGCAGGCAGCTTTAATACATCCGTGCCCTTAAAAGCTTGCAACTCCTGTGTCGACACCCCAATCAATGGCCGTTTCACCTTGTGATCCTTGATAAGACTATCAATAATCGGTTTGACACTATTAATCGGAATCGCAAAACCTAAGCCTTCCACGCCCGTATCCGATATCTTCATGGAATTGATGCCGATAACCTTGCCCTCGATATTGACCAGCGGTCCCCCGCTGTTGCCTTGATTAATCGCGGCATCCGTTTGGATGACGTCCATTTCCCAGTCATAATCCGTGCCCTCACGGGAAAGTGAGACAGGTATCGTCCGTTTCGGCGATGAAACGATGCCTTGCGTCACCGTTGGTGAAAAGCCCAGTCCTAGCGGATTGCCCACGGCAATCGCCATCTCACCCGCACGCAGCGTGTCAGAGTCTCCGAACTCAGCAAGAATTTTAATGTCTTTGCCATCTGCCTCTAACACAGCAAGATCCGTAATGCGATCACGGCCAACCAACGTAGCTTTGCGATGCTCACCTTCGAAGTTCACGATTTCGAACTGGTTCCCGTTCTCCACGACATGACTATTCGTCACAATGCGAACTTTATCCCCGTTCCGTGCAAACATAACGCCTGATCCAATGCCGATGCCCGACTCTTGCCCCGCTTCATCTTTTTTCGAGGAGATGACGCTGACCACGGCTGGTTTTATTTTGTCCGTTGCCGCAACAACCGAGTCATTGCTATTCATTGGATGGACATCCGCTTTGGCTACCACAGGAATCGCAAGCGCGTTCTCTGACGAACTACTTCCACCAATAGCTTGAACGATCCCTACAACTATCAGCATGCCTAGTGCCCCGATGAACCCTGCGATGAGGGCAACATACCGTCTTCGACCAGCAAAACTCGTGAAACTGGATAAATTCCCTGTCCCTTTGGGACGCCAAACCGGCTCGCGCCTTCTGGATCTTTTGGTCGAATAAAAATCATCATCAAACAAACTCATTTCGGATCCCTCCTCGCTGACGGGGCCAACTTAACACTCGCGTTGCTTTATTTCAATCGGTGGACGCGTTCAAGACATCCTGTGATTGTTTTTTTGCAAAAAATAGGAATGTTTCGCTCGCTTCTTGCCTACAATAATAGTAAACCAAATCTCTTACAGAATTACTAGAGTGATAGCAAATTTTTAATAGACCTTATTTAAAGGAGAATGCCAAGATGAACCGTATTCCTTCTCATTTTGAAGAAATTAACATGATCGGTAAGCTAGCTGACCTCAAGGAAAGCCACTATCACCAGTCCCTCGTTCTCTCATCTCTCATTCAAGTATTGATTGATAAAGGTCTCATTACCGCACAAGAGCTTCAGCTCAAATCCCAGGAGCTTGACGCAGCGCTTACTCCGAATCCAATACATCCCATTTCGTAGAACGGTCAAAATACGTATCCATCAGCCGCAGCTGTTTCGCCTCTGGCGCCCGCTCTTGTACTATATTATTCACGGTTAGCCTGGCCAAATCCATTAAGTTATGATCACGGCTAAGGTGCGCCATATAGACAGATTTCGTCTTATTCGTCATGATATCACAGAGTGCTTCCCCTGCGGCTTCGTTGGATAAATGTCCCTTGTCTCCAAGAATGCGTCGTTTAATGCTCCATGGATAATGACCCACGCGCAGCATGTCGACATCATGATTGGTTTCCAGGACCAAGGCATCGGAATCTGAGATCTTTTCCTTCACCTTTTCGCTCATATAGCCGAGGTCCGTCACTACACTTAACTTTTGTTCCCCTTCATAAAAGACGTAACCAACCGGCTCCGCCGCATCATGTGAAATCCCGAAGGATTCCACTTTGAGCGTTCCAAACTCCTCTACGCCGCCCGTGTCCATCACGCGCTTGTTCCCTTCAGCAATGACGCCAATTTGGCGATCTAGCTCTACCCACGTCTTCTCATTCGCATAAATCGGCACATCATACTTACGAGCGAACGCACCCAACCCTTTAATATGATCAGAATGCTCGTGTGTGACCAAAATGCCATCTATACTGCTCGCCGCGAGCTCCCGCTCCTTCATGAGCAGCTCCATCTTCTTCGCACTGAAGCCTACGTCGATCAACAGCTTAACCTCACCGTTATCGACAACCGTTGCATTCCCCGTAGAACCACTTGATAATACCGTAAATCGAATTCCCATCTTCCCTACTCCTCTATGCCTACCTGTGTGCCAATTCGTTAATCCTTACTACTTCTTAGGCGTACTCTTATCGCCTGGAGATGGAGAAGCTACTCCACCTTCTGATTCAAATGGTACGGGCTCAGAGCCCTTTTGCAGTGACTCTACTGCTCCATTGAATGCTTGCACATAATACACATATCCATTATCAATCGTAATCCGCCACTGTGGGAACATCGGTTGTGTTTGCGAATTATAAGGTTGTCCATGATACCCTAAGCGAACCTCTGTAATAATCGAGCCATCGCTTAAGTAATTGTCCACTAAACTGCGGACCGCTAATTGGGCCGAAATTAACTTCTGCTCCGTCTGTTCTACTTCTGATTCTACTTCAACAAAAGCTTGACGGTAACTGGTAATTTCTCCATTATTCTCTTTGAGTTCGACTGTCACATCAAAGAGTGGAACCTTGCCATACAATTGGGAGAATACATAGATCCCATTTTGACTCATAACAGAATCTAGTTGATACATGGCGAAGTTCGGAATCTCCGAAAGTGACTGCGCTTCTTTACTTGCCCCTTTTCCGAGCAACGTGCTCATGTAAATGGGAGATTTGAGCTTTTTCACCTCACCCAGCTTGATGCTGTCATCATATTTCACGGTTATGACCTTTAGCTTAGGCGAATCTGTCGGCAGCTCGTCTGTCAGACGAATATTTTTGTTGCGGAGCGCACGATTCAAATCCTCTACCGTACTGGATGGGTCTAAAGAAGTCCCCTGGTTGGAGCGATTGGTGGACCACAGCTGGAAGCCGAGAATCATATTCAACAGTAAAAATGAAGCAATCAAAATTGTCTTGGCCCTACTCCAATTCATACTCTCACCAACCCACCCCTGTGATTCTGTCTATTCAATAAAATCATACGTGCCATCCCGCAGCTCCAGTGCCCATGCACTCGTTAAGGTTAATGTCTTATCCGAAATGACGGGACGATAGGCTGGAAAAATAGAAACGATACTGGATCGACGCTGGTAGTATTGTAATCGTTGCTCTACAGCCTCGCCTGACATCAACTCATTCTCTCGCCGCTGCCCCGACTTCAGGTCAGGAATCACCATGGATCGCTCGAATCCGGAAATGACACCCTTCTGCACGTCCATTCTCATCGTACCAAAGCCATCCGGCTGCGCGGTTATAATGGGAAGTGATTCATAGTACTGGCGGAACCTGAAGGTCTGGTTGTCCAACTGTTTCTCTGGCGTACGGGCGACCATGTATCTGCCATCCCAACCAATGTGCTGATTGATGAATTTGATTCCTGCCATCAAATCTTCCAACACCTCTGTTTTACTAGCCGCAGGTGCTACCGGATCGAAATACGTAATCCATCGTTGATCTCGATTAAGCTGGAATCCTCGCTTGCTATCAGTGTATATCTCCGACCCGTCTCGCTCTTTCAAATAACGAGTAATCCCAGGGTCCACGAATAAGCTCTGCTTCAGCTGCTCCGCTGTAAGCTGCGTATATGTGAACGAAAAGCTAGGTAAGTGCAGCGGTTTCAACGGCAAATAGTAATCACCGCTATTGGTTGTCTTGTATAGGTTCGTTGGCTCGCCATAAGCAACGAAATTTTCAACGTCCTTGCTCGTGAAATCCGCCCCAATGACCTCATAGCCAACACCCGGCGAATCCGTGAAAAAGAACGCACGAACCTCATCATTCGTTCCCTTGGAGTAAATCCAAATTTTCGTAATTTTATCATTCTCAACTGGAATTTCGCCTTCAATACGGAATAGCTGTTGCAGGATCGTGAAGGGAATTCCTTCCCGGAACCGAATCTCTACGCCAAGCTGCTTCGTTCGAACATCTTCCCAGTTTACATTAACTAGGTACATTGACGTTTTGCGAAAGCCTTTGAAGCTCCGTTGCTTAATATTATCTAGCAATCTGGTGTAGTAATAGTTGTTCGGGTATAGCACAGAATGCTGCTGATTACCTAAGTGAATAATAAGCTGATCTGGAAATAGCATATCCGACAGCTCTGATTGCTTGCCCAAAGTCTCAGTCTGAACATAATTACTTTGCTGAATCGGTTCAATCTTCGGAGGGCTGTAGGAAGCAAGGATAAAGCTCTGATACAAGCTTGTCCCGATCAACAGCACAAGAAAGATCGTTTTCAAGCTCTCTATCATACTTCCCCCTCCTCTTCTTGCCGAATTGGCAATGTAAATAGGACGCGTGTTCCTTGACCAAGCTCGGACTCCAAAGCAATTGTTCCACCATGCGCTTTCACTATTTCCCGGGCAATGGACAGACCTAGTCCTGTGCCTCCCATGTTGCGAGAGCGTGCTTTATCTACCCGATAGAATCGGTCGAAGATACGCGACAGATCCTTCTTCGGGATCCCCATGCCATTATCTTGTACCGATATTTCTAGCATGTCTTTGTCTACTTTGCGTGCTTCCAACCGAATGGTTCCTTCATCGCCTGTATATTTAATCGCATTGGATACCAAATTATCGAGGACCTGATCAATTTTATCGCGATCAAGCAATAGGCGTGTTACGCCATGTTCCACGTGTAACATTATTTGAATTTTTCGTTGCTGCAGCTGAAAAGAAAACCGGTCCGCAACCTCCTCCAGCATCTCGCTGACAAGTGTTGAGGACTTACTCATCATCGACTGCTTCGAATCCAGTCGTGACAAATGCAGCAAATCCGTCACCAAGCGGATCATCCGCTCCGTTTCACTGCGTGTCACGCTGATGAACCGTGACGCGAGCTGCGGCTCCTCGATCGCTCCGTCATCGAGCGCTTCGAGATAGCTCTTGATCGTCGTCAGCGGTGTTCGCAGCTCGTGAGAGACGTTCGCTACGAACTCCCGTCTGGCTTGCTCCAGCTTCTCTTGATCCGTTACGTCCTGCAGCACCGCAATGATCCCGTGCTGGCCTTCGCCACGTTTATGAATCGGCGTGAACGTAATCCGAACCGACAATTGCTCATCCTCGTCGTCTGGTAGCTGAATATCCAGCAGCGTCGTATTCACTTGCCCAGTAACTAAAGCGCGAATCGTATCGATTGGAATGCTGATAACCTCAGCAATATCCCGACCTAGCGTTGTTTCCTCTTCTACTTGCAGGATCTGCTTCGCGCGACGATTCAACACGATCACTTGTCCTCTATCGTCTGTAGCAATGACGCCATCGTTCATATTCGTGAGAATCGAGGCGAGCTTCTCCTTCTCCTCTTCATTCAGCGAGAGTGCTTCCTTCAGCCGATTCATCATGAAATTAAAGGTTTGTCCCAGCTGACCGATCTCATCCGTCCCTTGAATGACGACTTGTTGATCGAAATTACCCTCGGCTACAGCCGTTGCTTGCTTCGTAATCTCTTTAATAGGATTCGTAATGGTACTCGTTAAAATGACACCCAGAATCGCTGTCAGCCCCAACGCAATCAAAGTACCGGAAATGAGGATTCGGTTAATCGAGCGAATCGTCTTGTATACATCTTCCATGGAGGCGATAATGTACACGGCCCCTAAGACACGTACCCCGCTGCCGACCGGCTTGGCGATAATCACCTTCCGGTACCCATCCTCATCTGTGAAAATCCGCTGATTATCCTTAATCCCTTGCAGCGCCCGAATGACTTCTGGCTGTGTATTTTTTTGCTTCAAATGGCTCGCGACCGACGTGCTAATCACATTCCCATTCGCATCAATGATTTGGATTTCTGCATTATTAATAGAGAATAGATTGCTAACGAACTCATTTAAATCCGCATACGTCTTCTTACCTTCTGTCGCATTCTTGCTCTCCTGATCCCCCGTCAAATACGATTCAACGAAGCCAGCAAGCAGCGTAACCTGACTATTGCGGGAAGCTAAGAAGTCATTTTTGAAATATGTCTCTACCGTCTTATAGAAATACACGCCAATTAGCTGCATCGCGATCAGAATCAGTAAAACATAAATAATAATTAGCTTCGCTTGAATCGATTGAAAGAAGCGGATGCCCTTCATCTTTAGAAGCCTCCGGCTTTCGGACTGCGCATCAAATAACCGAGGCCCCTACGCGTCATAATGTATTCCGGACGGCTAGGATCTGTCTCCAGCTTCTCGCGCAGACGGCGAATTGTCACATCGACAGTCCGTACGTCGCCGAAATATTCAAAGCCCCACACTGCTTGCAGCAGGTGCTCACGGGTCATTACTTTACCTGAATTTTTGGCTAAATATTGAATAAGCTCGAACTCCCGATGCGTCAGATCCAGCGGAGTTCCATCTTTGTAGACCATGTACATATCGTTATCGATGAACAACGCATGAATGCGCATCCCGTTCCGCTGTGCTTCCGGCTCGTTCGTAGTCGATTGCACCTTCGTCTGTCTGCGCAGATGCGCCTTTACACGGGCTAGCAGCTCTCTCGTGCCGAATGGCTTCGTCACATAGTCGTCTGCGCCCATCTCTAAGCCCAACACCTTGTCCAGCTCCGTATCCTTCGCTGTCAGCATAATAATCGGTGTATTGAGCTTAGAGCGCACCTCACGGCATACATCCATGCCATCTTTTACAGGCAGCATAAGGTCAAGGAGAATGAGATCCGGCTGTTCGGAGAACGCCAGCTCTACAGCGCTTCCACCATCGTACGCACAGATGACCTGATAGCCCTCTTTCTCCAGGTTGAATTTCAAAATATCTGCAATTGGTTGTTCGTCATCCACCACGAGAATTTTTCCAAACATGTGACCACCGCCTACTATAAAGTAACTGACACTGCCACACCTCATTGCGCGCACAGCTGTCAGAGTTAGATCCTTGTTCCAGCCAGTAATTTCCTACATACTCTTCTTCATTTTAACATACATTTAACTAAAAAGAGACAAGGCCCCCGAGTTGTCCGGTTCGACCTTGCCTCTATTTTTATTTAGCGATTTAAATATTTCAAAGGATTTTCTAAGTTACCACTGCTGTGAACTTCAAAATGCAAATGCACGCCAGTAGAGTCGCCTGTGCTTCCCATAATTCCAATTTTTTCGCCCTTTTCGACGATGCTGCCTGACTTCGTAGTAATTTGGCTTAAATGTCCATAAAGTGTTTCATAACCATTCAGATGGTTAATAATAATATAATTGCCGTAATCTGACTTATAGCCCGTTTCAACGACTTTCCCATTATCTGCTGCCATAATATTTCTGTTACCTGTGATGTCGACGCCTTTATGTAGCTTGCCCCAACGATAACCGAATGTACTTGAGATGCTTGGTGAAATAACAGGCCATGCGAACTTCCCAGTACCTTCACCCTTAATGACTTTCGTTCCTTTTTTCACCTTGGCCGTGACAGGCTCATCAATAATGTCCTCATTCACAACCTGCTCTTCAGTCAACAAACCATCGACTTTCGTCACTTGAATCGTTACTTTCTTCAGTCCATTCTTACCTGCGGAAATCGGTTGGATGACACCTAAGCGCATCGAATCGTCCTTCACATACTCGGTATCGTACTGAATCTCTTGATTCTTTACGATTTTCTCCGTCGTTTTCACAGAAAGAGTTGGCTTCAGTACCGTTACGTCTAACTGACTGCCCAGCTTAAGCTTATCATCTTGAATCCCTGGATTATTATCATAAATAAATTGCTTGGTAATCCCTAATTTCTTCGCAATACAAGAAACACAATCCCCTTCAACAACGGTATACTTAGCTGGTGCAATATTGCCAGTCTGCAATGTCTTCACGACATCTTCAGGCTTTGCTAGCTCCGTTGGATCGATGGGAACTTCCGCTGTATCGACCTTTTGCACGAACTCCACTTTTTCAAGCTCGGATGGTGCAGTAGATATATCCTCACCTAGACCGGTAGATAAGGCAGCTACTTTTTCGTTGTTTTTCCCTTTGGGTGTGAATGGTTCACTTACTTGATTGAGAATTTGATCGGCAGTAGCCTTATCTTTCACAATCGCGACCGTCTTGCCATCCACTTTCATGGCTACACCCACTGGTTGCGGTACGAGCAATTGATCCAAGGTGGAAATAACAGCAGAATCGTCTGTTTTCTTATTGTAAGCCCTTTCAGACGTGTAGGTGATTCCATCTGTTTTAAGCACCACATGAACACTTGGGAAATTCTTCTGTACATCTAACGGTTTGTTCGTTTTATATTCATCAATTATTGTATTGTCGCTTACGATACCTATTTCTTGGTTGTTAAGCATCACATGATACACATTGTCCATGCCCGCTTCTACATATTGATGTCCGGCGAACGTAATCGCTCCAGTAAGTGCTATAGCACCTACGCCTAATGAAAGTGCCCATTTGTATCGTTTGATCACCGTTAGTGTCTTGGATGTCGTTACTTCGTCTGGTTGAACTGTCTCTAGCTGCTTGTCTGATAATGATTCATTTCCGGTCAAGCTTTCTCGCTTAGGCGTGAATCTCTTCATGAGATCCATGACAAAACGCATTCCCCTGAAACCTGTCATGATCTTCTCCCTTTGAACGGTTTTGCATCCGTGCTGTAACATCGTTACTCTGTGGATACATAAATAAACCTTGATTAGACATAATATCCATTATGACTATCTTTCTTTTGTTAAATTTAACACACTTTCTGTGCCTATTTCAACAAAATACTCGATAACCATGTGATAGATTCGTGTCCACCACCAAAAGAAGTCGCTAAAAGTCTGGTTTTTTGTTCGAATTCCCAATTTCATTTGCCTTTATTTCACAACAATTGACGAAAAGGCATGAAACTTAGCAGGGAAGCTACGGATGAGATCCATGGGTCAGCAACTCCCCTAACCTAAACCTAATATTTGTTTAAAATATCAGTTAACTGCGCCAGCTCTTTGTCGTTCAAATATTTTTTAAGCGTCGCATTTACTTCATCAAGCTCTTGCGTTGTAATCCCATTTTCCAGGATCCCGGAGAGAGTCTGCACCTCTGTCTGTGGAAGCTTAGCAACAACAAGAGAAAATATTTTCATTTTATCATCACTGGAGAGGGCTTCCTTCTTCTTCGCAAAATCCTCTGTAGACATGACAAGCTCCTTCTTCTCGCTCTCCTCCGTTCGAGCGCTTCCCATCACGGCTATCGCATCGTCCTGATTTGTTGTAGATGTAGATGCGTCTACACCGCTTGACGAACTAATACCGCCTACAGGTTGTTGATCATTCGGATTTGGACTTGAACTTGGGCTTGGAAACGCCCCTGACGGGTTAGGATTAGGAGTTGGCGTTGGCTTTGTTGTAGGTGTTTCCCCTAATGCTGCCTTCTTCCCCCCGTCTTTCCCCTTAACTATATTCAGCTCTTCCGCCAATCTTGACGCAAATTCACCAAATTGAATCTTTTTACCCATCGCGGGTAGCTGATACTGTCGAAATATATCCTCCACGTACATGTTTACCACATACCACGTTGTAAACATCGTAATAGATGTAATAAGGACGGTACTTATGACGATTTTACTTAACCAAGTTAATAGTTTCATATGCTTTATATCACTCCTAACATTGCTCACACAGAGATAAGCTTCTCTTCCCAGTATGGACGAAAACCCTGCCATTATATCCCTATAGGCAAAAGAAAAATCCCCTAAGCTGCGAAAGCAGTCTAGAGGATTGTTTAGGTTATCTATGATTTAAGCGTAGATAGGACGAACTAGATTTGTTTGCTCACGGTTACGACCTACGGAGAAGATCGCGATTGGGATACCTGTCAGCTGGGAAACACGCTCAACATAGTGTCTTGCGTTCTCAGGAAGATCGCTGAGCGTACGTGCCTCAGAAACATCTTCTGTCCAACCTGGAAGCTCTTCATACACCGCTTCACACTCGGAGATAGCTTTCAAGCTAGCTGGGTAGTGCTCAATCAACTCACCGCGGTACATGTAGCCTGTGCAGATTTTGACGGTTTCTAGACCTGTCAGAACGTCGATGGAGTTCAAGGACAAGCCTGTGATGCCGCTAACACGTCTTGCGTGACGTACGACTACGCTGTCGAACCAGCCTACACGACGTGGACGACCTGTTACTGTACCGTACTCGAAGCCTTTTTCACGAATCCAAGCGCCAATTTCATTATCCAATTCCGTTGGGAAAGGACCGTCGCCGACACGTGTTGTATAAGCTTTTGCCACACCGATGATGTTGTGAATCTTCGTTGGACCTACACCAGAACCGATACACACACCACCAGCTGTTGGGTTGGAAGAAGTAACATACGGGTATGTGCCTTGGTCGATATCCAACATAACGCCTTGCGCGCCTTCGAACAACACTCTGCGGCCTTGGTCAATATATTCATTCAGGATAACCGAAGTATCCTTCACGTATGGACGAATGATTTCAGCGTATGCGAGGTACTCTTTAAGAATTGGCTCTACATCAAGACCTGTTGAACCGTAGACTTGCTCGATCAAAACATTTTTCTCAGCAACAATACGACGAAGCTTCAATTCGAACTCTTCCGCATCCATCAGATCCGCGATACGAATACCGTTACGAGCAGCTTTATCCATGTAAGCAGGACCGATCCCTTTGCGAGTCGTACCAATTTTGCTATCGCCTTTACGATCTTCTTCCAGACCGTCAAGTACCAAGTGATACGGCATAATGACATGCGCGCGATCACTGATGTTCAAATTCGTTGTTGTAAAACCATTATCATGAATGTAATTAATTTCTTCAATGAGTGCAGCCGGATTAATAACCATCCCATTCCCGATCACACAAGCTTTATCTTTGTAAAAAATACCGGAAGGAATCATCGTTAGCTTGTACTTTTTCCCGCTAATAATGATCGTGTGGCCTGCATTGTTACCACCTTGATAACGCGCAACAACCTCAGCAGATTCCGCTAAGAAATCCGTGATTTTACCTTTCCCTTCATCTCCCCATTGCGTACCGACAACAACAACCGTTGACATATGCACTTACCTCCGTACGGTGACAAGTCACCCATAATGAGCCTGTTATGGCTGTAAGACCACAGATGAAAGTTGGACTTCATTAAAGCGCTAAAGCGTTCAGCGTCCATTGCACTTTCCCTCTGGCGATTCTGGTGATGCAACTACCTCTATTCACTGCTACGCGCGGCAACAGCAAGAGAGCTAACTCTCACTTACTCACCGCAAAGGAATATCTGGTCTCTTTCGGCAGTGATCTGCAGGAAGGAAACCTACCCTTCGGCATGAAAAAACGACCTTATTTCGAGTTACCTGCTTGAAGCCGGCTTATCGATCAAGGTTTTTTCACCGTCTTTAGTTTAGCAGTCCCCCATGCCAAAGTCAATGAAAAACGAACGATTATAGGGGTGTATGTATAATTGTTCGGAAATTACGCATACTTTTTCATTGCTGTCGCTGAAAGAAAGGAAACCTCTGGCTTTGCCATTTTCGCATGGATTTTGTTACCCCTAAGATTCCTCTTCGGGGCTATTTTTATGTCTGTTGCATGGAAAAAGTCATACATATTCGGTCCAATCTTACTGGATTCTTCACCTGAGACGTCGAAAAATGCAGGCTCAGCAACACGGCGACATCACTTTCCTTCCGAGACGTCAAATATTGCTGGCTCGTTCATTTAAGTCAAGCTATTTGAGCGTATTGCCACCTGAGACGTCGAAAAATGCAGGCTCAGCATCGCGGCGACATCACTTTCCTTCCGAGACGGCAAATATTGCTGGCTCGTTCATTTAAGTCAAGCTATTTGAGTGTATTGCCACCTGAGACGTCGAAAAATGCAGGCTCAGCATCGCGGCGACATCACTTCCCTTCCGAGACGGCAAATATTGCTGGCTCAGCACAGCCTCGCCCCCTCCCGACTCGAAAAAAAGCAGCCGTCAATACTGCCCGGCTGCTGCTTCTTGATGACTACGATCCATATTCACGAACTTATTGAATTGTTTAAGGAAAGCCAGCTCAACGGTTCCTACGGGACCATTCCGCTGTTTAGCAATAATAATCTCGATAATGTTCTTCTTCTCCGATTCCTTATCGTAGTAATCATCCCGGTATAGGAACGCTACGATGTCGGCATCTTGCTCAATGGAACCGGATTCCCGAAGGTCAGACATCATCGGACGCTTGTCCTGCCGCTGCTCAACGCCCCGGCTCAGCTGCGAGAGCGCGATAACCGGTACATTCAGCTCACGGGCAATTTGCTTCAGCGTACGAGAGATCTCAGAGACCTCCTGCTGACGGTTGTCGCCGCCTTTTCCGCCACGGCCAGCAATGAGCTGCAAGTAGTCGATGAGAATCATGCCGAGGCCCTTCTCCTGCTGCAGTCGCCGACACTTCGCGCGGATATCCGCAACCGTAATCGTCGGCGTATCGTCGATAAATACATTCGCCTCGGACAAAGCACCGATCGCCATCGTCAGCTTCTCCCAGTCGTCTCCTTCTAGATTACCCGTACGCATGCGATTCGCATCGACGTTCGCCTCAGCGCAGACCATACGTTGTACGAGCTGTGCGGCGCCCATCTCGAGCGAGAAGATCGCGACGGTCTCTTTGGCTCGGACGCCGACATTCTGCGCTACGTTCAGCGCGAAGGCGGTCTTTCCTACGGAAGGACGCGCCGCAAGAATGATCAAGTCTGAGCGCTGGAAGCCAGACGTCATCTTATCCAGATCAATGAATCCCGATGGGATTCCCGTTGATCCGCCTTTGTTCGAGTAGAGACTTTCAACCTTCTCGAATACTTCCATCAACACGTCTCGGATTACCACGAAACCCGTGGAGCTGCGGCGCTGCGAGATCTCCAGGATCTTCTTCTCCGCGTCGCTGAGCATCATCCCGACATTGTCCTCATTGGCGTAGCCATCGGACACGATCTGTGTCGCGGTACGGATCAAACGGCGAAGCATCGATTTCTCCTCGACAATTGCCGCGTAATAGTCAATGTTGGCAGCGGTTGGTACCGCGTTCGCTAAATCGGATAAGTACGTGACACCGCCGATCTCTTCCAACTGTTGCTTGTTTTGTAGGAGCGCCGTTAGCGTAATGAGATCGATCGGCTCTTGCGCTTCGGCGAGCTCAACGATCGCCTCGAAGATGCGCTGATGAGAGCCGCGATAGAAATCATCGCTCGTGATCCGCTCCATCGCGGTAATTAACGCATCACCATGAATCAGGATCGCCCCTAGGACGGCCTGCTCTGCTTCTATATTTTGAGGCGGAACACGATCCACAAACATATTATCTCCATTGCTCATGCTACTGTGCCCGCCTTTCATTTTCACTATTTAATAGATTACTAGTTTTATGTCTACAAGAGAGAAGAGCCCCAGACTGGGACTCTCGTTCTCTTCTTTCTATGCGAATCTTCATGCCCTGTGCTCCAAAAGCTTACTTCTCTTCCGTAACTTGAACGTTCAAACTAGATGTTACTTCTGCATGCAGCTTAACGGGAACCTTCGTTACACCTAGTGTACGAATTGGCTCTTCCAGCACGATTTTACGCTTATCAATAACGATTTTATATTGTTTTTCCAACACTTCTGCGATTTGCTTACTTGGAATAGCTCCGAACAGACGTCCACCCTCGCCAGATTTCGCCTTAATTTGTACCGTCATTTCACTAAGCTTCTCGCCCAGTGCCTGCGCATCCGCCTTCTCTTGATCCTTACGGCGTTGTTCGGCTTTCTTTTGATTATCCAACACTTTTACCGTGCCCTGTGTAGCTGGAGCAGCAAGTCCTTGTGCGATTAGGAAATTTTGCGCGTATCCCTCGGATACTTCTTTTACTTCGCCCTTTTTACCTTGGCCTTTTACGTCTTTCAGTAGAATAACTTTCATTCGAAAAGTCCCTCCTCTTCCTCTATATCGGCTAGTACTTGTTTTAATCGATTCGTTGCTTCCTCTAATGTACAGTCCGTCTGTGTGGCTGCATTGGTTAGATGCCCACCACCGCCAAGACGCTCCATGACCACTTGAACGTTCATTTGACCTAGCGATCTCGCGCTAATCCCAATTAATCCGTCCGGTCGTTCGGCAATTACAAAGGAAGCCATAATATTCGTCATATTTAACAATGTATCAGCAACTTGCGCAATCATCAACTGAGAATATTTGCGTGACGGCTCAGCAACTGCCAATGCGATATGATCATAGATTGTTTCTGTGTGTTTAATAATCTCGGAACGCTCAATATAAGAATCCAAATCTTCCTTCAACAGCTTCTGAATGAGTGCAGAATCTGCTCCATTACGTCGTAAGTAAGACGCTGCCTCGAAGGTTCTCGCACCTGTCCGAAGACTGAAGCTCTTCGTATCGACAACAATACCCGCTAGGAGCATCGTAGCTTCCAAAACTTCCATGGACAGCTTCTCGTTGATATATTGCAAGAGCTCGGTCACTAACTCACACGTAGAGGACGCGTAAGGCTCCATATAGACAAGCGTAGCATCATGGATGAACTCCTCACTCCTACGGTGGTGATCGACCACTACGACCCTGTGTGTCAGCTGCAGGAGCTTGGGCTCGGCGACCATAGAAGCTTTATGCGTATCGACGACAACTGCAAGTGAACGCTGTGTTGTAATTTGCATCCCCTGCTCAGGTGTAATGAACCAACGGTGCAACCGCTCATCAGCCGAAATCGTCTCCATCACCTTCTGAATTGCAGGATTCACACCCTCCAGCACGATGTAGCCTTCCTTGCCGACAACCTGAACCGCCTTGAGCACACCTATCGCCGCGCCGATCGAATCCATGTCCGCAAAACGATGCCCCATGATAATGACCTTGTCGCTGTCCTTCATTAGATCACGCAGTGCATGAGAAATCACTCGCGCTCTTACCCGCGTACGTTTCTCGACCGCATTCGTTCTTCCGCCGTAAAAGGACAGACGCTGCCCGACCTTCACTGTCACTTGATCGCCGCCGCGGCCGAGTGACATATCCAGTCCCATTTGTGCCATCTGACCTAGCTCTGTTAAGGATTCCGAGCCAGAGGCGATCCCAATACTAAGCGTTAGAGGAAGCTTATTCTCAATCGTCAGATCGCGAACATCATCCAATAATTCAAAGCGGGTTTGCTCTAATTGACGCAACGCTTTCTGATCCATCAATATCAAGAAGCGATCTGAGGACGTCCGACGTAGATAAAGTTGATTCTTCTGAGCCCATTCCGTAATCTCACCGGTCACCTTGGCCAACATAATACTGCGTGCCTGATCATCCAGTCCCTGAGTAGCCTCTTCCAAATTATCCATCATCACGATACCAATCGCCGTCTTACTATCTTCGTACTTCTTCGCTAGTACAGCATGCTCCGTAATTTCACGTAGATACAGGAGTCGCTCTTCCGGTTTGGTCCACACTTGATAAATAAATTGACCAACCGTCAGCTCGATTTTATCACTTTTGTCTTTCTTGTTTTTGAGATCTGGGAAATAATCAAAGAGTGATTCACCAATCACGGAATCCTGTCCTAGCATTTTCGCTACAAAAGGGTTGTGCCACTCGATACGTTTCTCTTCATTATATAAAATAATGCCGATGGGCAGCCCGCTCATCACTTCATTGCCGGCTTTCTTCACGCGATGGGTTATCGTTCCGACGTACGTATTCAATTCTCGACGAAAAGCTGTCTCCGCTTGCAGTGTAAAATACGCCATTGCCCCGCAGAGTAAGAAAGCCGTTAGGCCCAGCCACCATTTGAACATATAAATAATGGCCGTCAAGGCGATGAGCAGAACGAACATCCACACAATATGCTGACCGTGCCACCGCTTCAAAAGGAACTTCGGCATTCGAACTAGCTCCTAATCCTATAAATTTTTCTTGAACCGTTCACGGATTGGAAACGCAACATCAAATACCCCTAATAAGCTATACACAATAAATAGTGGCGGCATGAACACCAATACGATGATCGCCACAATCGGCAGGATGGGTTTCCATTTATTCGCATGTGCCACATAGAACAGAAAGCCTATCGCTTGAACAGCGAATGCAAGCATCAACAGCGGCATGGCATTCATCAGCAACGTCGAAATAAGTGAGCTCGAATCAGGTTTTGAAAATAGATCTAAGACAAATGCCACTAAATAAATCCAGACTAGCGATCTCTGCAGCTTCCACTCTCTCATTGGTCGCAAGCCTGGGATACCTTCACCGGATTTGTTCAAAAACCATCGCGTTACGCCATGCGTCACAAAAGTTATGAACAACGCCACAAAGATCAAATACAACGGAATGACTTGCACAATGAACCCAACGTACCAGTCTTGATCCTTCGGTAAAATGTCTTGAATGCTTTGCGGCATGGTTGCAATACTATCTATCATAAATTGTTTGAATTTCGCAACCGGATTAAGACCTAATGCAAAGCCTAGTAGCAAGCTTATTAATGACTCAGCCAAAATGGTAACGATACCTGCGGTTAACACAGATCTTGCTGCCGCTTTACGTTTGTACAGATTCCCCATCACTAACACAGGTGGCAATATGAACAACGCAATTGTTATTAAATAGAGGCCTATCCACTGTGTAAGTATGTAAATAACGAGCAGGCTAAGTACATAACTTACGACGAAGCGCTTTGTACTTGTTTTGACATATAACATTAGAACCGGAACCAATAGAAAACTACACGTGAAAATAATAAATGGCGTCATCAACGATAGCAATGAAATAATCATAACTACGCTCCAGATGACACTTTGCCAACTTCGATTCCCCAACCGGGCTCACCTCTTACGTAAATGTTCTTCGAGCGATGAAATGTCGCCGTACCAGTCCTCAAGTTGATGGCCCTCTTGGCGGTGCTTCTTCATTTTCTCAATAATAGCTTCGTCCAAACTGTGATAAGAAATCCCCAGTCTTCGGCCTAAAATATAGCCACTCGAAATCAGACTGGCCAATCCGTCCATCATCTTTGCATGACTGCCTTCCCACATGCCTTTGAGCAGGTGAGCTACATGATCTACGACTTCTGTTTTGAGCCACTCAATGACTTTGGCCCGTCTGGCTAGGTCAACTTCTTTTTCCCTATTCAGCAACCGTCATCACTCCTCATCTCAGCAGAAACGATATTGATCAATTATACCACAAATAGGCACTAGAAAAGAAAGCCTCTGCCCGAGTATTCATTCTCTTTCTGGACAAACAAAAAAGACAGCCGTCTGACCAGCTGCCTTTGATGATAAAACCTATTCCGTTGTGTAAGGAAGCAACGCGATTGTACGGGAGCGTTTGATCGCAATCGTCAAAGCACGTTGGTACTTAGCGGAAGTACCAGTTACACGTCTAGGAAGAATCTTCCCGCGCTCACTGATGAACTTTTTAAGAGTCTCGATATCTTTATAATCAATATGCTTGATTTTGTTTACTGTGAAGTAACAAACTTTACGGCGTTTGCCTTTACCGCCTTTGCCACGAGGAGCAAATTTGCGATCAGCACGATCATCACCATTGTTGTCTCTTTTTTGGAAAGCCATTGTGTCTCTTCAGTCCTTTCTACGTTTAAAATGGCAAATCATCATCGGAAATATCGATCGGTTTTCCGTCATCTATGAAAGGATCCTGCTGCTCGCGCGATCCACCGCCACGATTGCTGCTTCCGCCGCCGCTATAGCCGCCGCCTGCGTTTGCATTAGAGGATCCGCCCTCTTCGCGATTCCCGCCGCTAGATTCAAGGAAACGAACATTGTCGGCAATAATTTCGGTCACGTAAACACGTTTTCCTTCATTGTTGTCGTAGTTACGCACTTGAATGCGTCCTTCAACTGCTGTTAAACGACCTTTACGCAAGTAATTCGCGCATGTTTCGGCAAGCTGCCTCCACGTGACGATATTGATAAAGTCCGCTTCACGTTCTTTCGAGCCACCGCTCGTGAAAGGACGATCTACAGCTAGTGTGAATTGGGTAACTGCTACCCCAGCTGGTGTATAACGAAGTTCTGGATCTCTGGTCAATCGACCGATAAGAATGACACGGTTCAACATGGAATAACCCTCCTGACGAAAATACTGGCATTGATTAAGCTACGTCGTTTACGATTAAGTGACGAATAACTTCGTCCGAAATCTTAAGTACGCGATCAAGTTCAGTTACAACAGCAGGTTCTGCGTTGAAGTGTACAAGCACGTAGTGCCCGTCACGGAACTTCTTGATCTCATACGCAAGACGGCGTTTACCCATCAGGTCATGTTTGGAGATTTCTCCCCCACCGTTCGTGATGATGCCTTGAAATTTTTCTACCGTAGATTGAACAACTTCTTGCTCAACGTCAGTACGAATGATGTACATCATTTCATATTTGCGCATGTATTTCACCTCCTTTTGGACTAAGCGGCTCCTATTCAAACTTGCTAGGCAAGCGATGGAGCAAGGAGCGAGGATTCTTATTCAAAACTCGCACCTGAATACTATAGCAAATCACGCGGCAAATTACAAGTTTTTATCCCACGATTCGCACAGGTGGAAGCTGGTAAGTAATACGCTACATGCTTCCGCCCTCTTGGGGCAATCTAACTATGATTGTTATTCTGATAAAGAGGTGATTCAATCGTGGGTGAATGGACACATTTTAATGAAGGCGATCATGTTCCTAACGATGGTGAATATATGGAAGTTGGCGAGAATGCCTTCCATATGGGGATTAACAATCCCAAGACAGTTACTTTGAGAAAAGGCGATACCTTCCCAGCAACAAGCAATCATAATCGCAAATGGCATAAAAAAGGCGGCAAGCGGATGTAACTTCATACAAATAACAAACACCCCTCACTTTAATATAAATGAGGGGTGTTCGTTATTCTATCATTTCATTACTTCTGAAGAACGCGCTTCTCCGAAATCTTCCCATCGGCAAAGTAGACAATTTGAGCGTAATATCCTGGTTGATTCGTAATAACAAATTCATACGTGCGTTTGCCATTCTCTTCTTTCACTAACTTACCTTTCGATCCCGTTTGTTTCACCATATCATCGTATGTGCTCGTCATCGTGATCTTCTCTACTTGTTCTTTGGTTATCGGAGAAGGTGACTCTGCCGCTCCACCGCCTGTCGTAGCTTTCGGTGTAGGAGACGCTGTTCCAGCCCCACCACTCGGCGTCCCGCTAGGCGTCGCTGAAGCCCCAGCTGAAGGCTGAACCGTCACACCCGGTGTTGGACTAGCTGTTGTCGCATCTTCCTTCTTAGCGCAGCCTGAGGCCATTACAGCAACCACCGCAAGTGCTATCATCCATCTTTTCATGTATATCGTCCTCCTATAAGCTATTTTCCATAACCTAACTTTTATTTTGCTACGTGTTCTTAGGTTTTATCCCTTATCTTTCATATAAACCACTATCACGATATCTAAACAGGAAAAAAAAACCGCCTATACCCTTGAAGGATATAAACGGTTTTATCTTGTGTGTTCTAGTACGGAAAGAGTGGGAGTCGAACCCACGCACGCCTCGCGACGCCTAACTGATTTCGAGTCAGCCCCCTTGGACCACTTGGGTACCTTTCCAAGAAAATGAGAACAGGACTTATTGTATCAAAAAAGTCTGTCTCTCGCAAGTGTTTTACTATTTTTTGTGAAAAGTTTAGCTCGGCTCTTCTTCTGTCGCGGCATTGCTGCGCAATATTTTTTTGAGCTTGCTTTCGAACTTCGTTCTTGGCACTAGGACACTGTGCTTGCAGCCTACACATTTAATCCGAATATCCATGCCCATTCGAATAATTTCCATTTCATTTGTACCGCATGGATGGGGCTTTTTCATCTGCACAACATCGCCAAGTTGGTATTCTTTCTTCTCCATCTTAGTTCCCCTCCACCTTTTCTTGTTTAATGCCATGGGTATCTAAATACTTCTTAATCTCTGCATTTAAAATTCGGCTGACTTCCCCTTGTTTGTTCGGTTTGCATTCCGCAATCACTCGGATCTTCAAGTCCGTGTTCCCGATCATTTGCACACCGAGTACTTGTGGCGCTTTAACGATACTTTCTGTGCGCTCATGCACTTCAGCGACAACTTCATTTAATAAGACCATCGCACGATCAATATCAGCGTCATACGCAATGGATACATCAACGATTGCAATTGAATTATAAGTGGAGAAGTTCGTAACCTGCTTAATATTTCCGTTAGGGATAATGTGAACCTCACCGGTCCAGCTTTTGATACGCGTCACACGAATGCCAATTTCCTCAACGGTCCCTTTGAATTGATCAATTTGAATAACATCGCCAACTCCGAACTGATCCTCGAAAATAATAAAGAATCCTGTAATAACATCCTTCACCAAACTCTGTGCTCCGAAACCTATTGCCAATCCGAGAACACCTGCACCTGCAAGTAAGGGACCTAAGTTCAAACCTACCTGACCGAGAATTAACATGATAGCAACTAGATTTACTGTATACGCGATAAGATTATGTACAAGAATTGAAATGGTATTGGATCTACGTCTATCAATTTTGAGAGGTGACTTCTCTCTCGCAATGACCATATGAGCGATTGTTTTGTCAGCAATTTTGATGATAATTCTAGCAATAACATAGATTAGTACAATTTTAATCGTAATCCAGAATATCGAGGCAATGATTTCAGGTTTACTAATGTGCTCCCGAATCCAATGCATCATATTTTCAAAAAATTGTGTTTCAAAAGACACTAGTAAGCCTCCTTATTTTTCTACTATGGTACCATATCCATCTTCTTTTTTAAAATAGATTCCCCTAATCTCAACGTTCTCGCTCTCTATGATTTCTTGAACTTGCACAAGATCGGCTCCTGGAAATTCAATAGATAGCGCACATCCCGCTGTAATCTCTTTCGGTGTGGGCCTGATATCGATCTCGATATCCGCATACTCTAGCAGCATCTCTGCTCTTAATGCTTGTTGGGTAGAATCGAAAGCTAGCAACATAATCGAATATTCCAGAGAAAGCTCTCCCCTCTACGTATAAATGTGCCTCTCTCTCCATATACTAGTAAAAAAAGATTACTACCTACTTTGGAGGGATATCATGAAATTCCATTTTGGATTCGACGGCGATAAAACCCCAGTGCAAGAACCATTGAAAATTCAGCATACCGATTCCAATACACCATATCTTCTCGCAAAGCATTTGCAAGCCATTTTTAGTAAACTACCAACCTATCAACCTATTGTTGTTATCTGTGTAGGGACAGATCGTTCTACAGGGGACGCTCTCGGTCCATTGGTTGGTTCTCATCTAAATCGTACAACGACTCTCCGCAATCTTCATTTATTCGGCACATTAGATGAGCCTGTTCATGCGATGAATTTAGCCGAAACGGTTGAAACCATTCACAAGCAATTCCAAAATCCATTCATCGTAGCGGTTGATGCATGTTTAGGGCAAGTTGCTAGTGTGGGCTGTATTCAGGTAGCTTATGGACCGCTTAAGCCAGGTGCCGGCGTCAATAAAGATCTACCTCCCGTTGGTGACATTCATGTCACGGGGATCGTGAACGTAGGTGGATTCATGGAATACTTCGTCTTGCAAAATACACGGCTTAGCCTTGTTATGAATATGGCGACGGTCATCGGCGATGCCCTTTACGCTGCAATCAGACGTACCCAATCTTTTGCCCCAAGTGCTACGACTGCTTTAAAGTTTGAGTAAGGGTTTCTTTCTCTTCTGGACTTAATGTGTAACTGGATTGCCCCTTGGTGATTGGCTTTGCATATACATACATTTGCTCTCGACTATGTATTCCTGTAACAATCACACCATCTTGTTCTTCATTCAGCATGGCCAACGAAAAGCTGAGATCACTACCACCTTCATTGAAAGCATTGTAGCGACGAATTTTTATGCTTGATGTCATCTTCTTCATGGATTGATGAATATTAGAAATTTGGGTCGAAGCCTCTTGGGATTCGGCCTTTTGCTCATTCAACGCGGTCTGCATATCGAGTAATACCTGCTCCATATTCTCAGCACTAGAACCATTAATCATCCGCGTATAACGTTTCCGCAAAGATGACAAACGAACTGAAATAATAATAATCGTAATAAATAACACCAGAATACATGCGAAACAAACTAACATTACGTATTCTGCATTTAAGCCAAACAGTTCCCCCATGCCCAATCCCTCTTTCTACTTCGCATATTGCGTTTGAATCTCTTTGACAGCTTCAATAAGTGCAGCTACTTCTTCATCCGTTGTAAAATAACCGATACTCGCGCGCACTGCACCATTTGCTAGGGTCCCCGCAACTTCATGGGCAAGTGGTGTACAATGGTAACCTGCTCGTACGGCTATTTGGAATGACTGATCGAGAATGAAAGCCACTTCCGATGAATCCACATCTTGAATGTTAAAGGAAACGATTCCTGTTTTATTTTGTCCAAGCTTCGGCCCTAGAATCGTCACTCCTTCAATTCCCAGTAGCCCCTCCATTAATTGCTGCGTGTGGGCCCACTCTCTCGCATGAATCTTGTCCACGGTTTCGCTAAGCACGAATTTTACACCTTCATTTAAACCTGCGATGCCAGGTGTGTTCTGTGTCCCTGCTTCATAGCGATCAGGACGCACCGTAGGTTGATGGATCGCTTCAGATTGACTGCCCGTTCCACCGTGTAGTAACGGTTCCAAATCCATGTCCGGATGGATATATAACCCACCCGTCCCCTGAGGCCCCAGGAGCCCCTTGTGGCCTGGGAAGGCAAGCATGTCTATATTCATATCTGCGACATGAATGGGCAGTACACCGGCACTCTGAGCCGCGTCTACAAGCAGCTTCGCACCATGGCTTTTGCATATCTCGCCGATTTCGGCAATCGGCATAATTGTGCCAAGCAGGTTAGAACTATGATTCACCACAACCAATGTTGTATTTGGTCGAAGAGCTTCTTTCAGCTCATTTAAATTCATATTTCCTTGTTCATCATGTTGCAAATAGGTAAGCTCAACCCCAGCAGCTGCCTTCAAATATTCAAGAGGTCTTCTCACCGAATTGTGCTCAACATTAGAGCAAATGACATGATCGCCAGACTTGACGAAACCTTTAATTGCCTGGTTTAAAGCATGAGTAGTATTTAATGCAAAAGAAATGTCATTGGGGTTTCTAACACCGAACAACTTTGCTAGATTCTTTCTAGTCTCAAATAGCGTACGACTTGCCTTCACCGCCATTTGGTGGCTGCCCCTACCTGGATTGGCTGCATACTCTTGCATGCATTGTATCATCGAATCCATCACTGCAGGCGGCTTTGGCCACGAGGATGCTGCTTGATCGAAATACATAACGCCCTTCATGTTCCCAACTCCTTTGAGAAATTTCTACCTGCATCATCAACACTTGCCCATAAAAAGGAGACGTCTATATTGGAAAGTAGGTTCTATCGCCAATAGAAAGTACACATTTGAGCTCTTTAATTACCGTTTCTATATATGTGTGGTCAAAAATATAGCATACCTTAGTTTGTTCCTTCTTCTCGAAAGAAAAACATAGGAGACAGTCGGTTCACTGTTAATGAACTGACAGCCTCCATAGGTACGCTAGCAATTTTTAAGAGATTTTACCTTGCAATAATTCTAGCAGACGGTTGAGATCATCTTTTGAGTAATAGAGCAGCTCGATCTTCCCTTTATCCTGCTGAGTTTTAATTTTAACGGATGTCCGATAAATGTCTCGCAATTGCTCTTCTGCTTGATTAATATACGGATCTCTATTTTTTTCTTTTTGTTTTGCTTTTTCCTTTTCAGGACCAGGTTGTTCTTCTAGCATTTTAATCGCTTCTTCAAGCTCCCTAACACTCCATTGTTTAGAGATCGTTGACTCGGCAAGTTCTTTCTTAATCTTATCGTCCTTCACACCGACAATAGCTCTCGCATGTCCCATTGATAATGTTCCACGTGAAACATATTGTTTAATCGCTTCCGGTAGAGAAAGCAAACGAAGGAAGTTTGCAATGTGTGATCTACTTTTCCCAACCTTCGCTGAAAGTTCTTCTTGCGTTAACGAGAACTGATCAATGATACCTTGGTAAGCAAAAGCAATCTCCAATGCATTGAGATCCTCGCGTTGAACGTTCTCAATCAAAGCAATCTCCATGACCTGCTGATCTGATAGAATGCGTTCAACGGCTGGAATCGTTGGCGTTCCTGCAACTTGTGATGCACGGAAACGACGCTCACCTGCAATGATTTCGTAACCTTTAAGAACTTTCCGAACAATGATTGGCTGAATAACGCCATGCTCTTTGATCGATTCTGAAAGCTCTTTGATGCTATCTTCATTGAAATGTTTCCTTGGTTGATACGGGTTAGCTCTTAGCTGAGCCAATGGAATTTGAATGACTTTATCGCTCTCATCAATATGCAAGGACGTAATTAATGCGTCTAATCCTTTACCTAAACCTTTAGAGAGGCCTTTGGTCATACTGAGATCACTTCCTTAGCAAGTTCTAAATAAACTTCCGCGCCTTTTGATCTAGGATCGTACGTAATAATGGATTGCCCATGACTCGGCGCTTCACTCAAGCGTACATTGCGAGGGATAATCGTCTGATATACCTTTGTTTGAAAATACTTTTTAACTTCTTCAATAACTTGGATACCTAAGTTTGTTCTTGCATCAAACATCGTCAATAGTACGCCTTCAATTTGAAGACCTGTATTTAAATGTTTTTGCACCAAACGCACGGTGTTCAGAAGTTGACTTAAACCTTCTAATGCGTAGTATTCACATTGAATAGGGATGATTACGGAATCCGCGGCAGTTAAAGAGTTGATCGTTAAAAGGCCAAGTGATGGAGGGCAATCTATCAAAATATAATCATATAAGTGTTTGACAAGTTGAAGTGACTTCTTTAATCGTACTTCTCTTGAAATGGTTGGTACTAATTCAATCTCTGCACCAGCCAATTGAATTGTAGCTGGAACAATTTTAAGATTCGGTACATTCGTATCAAACGTCGCATCTTTCGGATGCACATCATTGATCAAGACATCATAGATGCAATTTGTAACATCAGCTTTATTAATACCAATACCACTTGTTGTGTTCCCTTGAGGGTCAATATCGACCAAAAGAACGCGTTTACCAAGCGAAGCTAATGAAGCGCCTAGATTCACAGAAGTCGTCGTCTTACCGACGCCACCCTTCTGATTCGTTATTGCAATAATTTTAGACAAAACCATTTCACCTCTATCGCTTATGTTCCATAATGCTATTTAACAAGCAGTAGTACTATCTTACCATATCTAACTCTCAGTTACCTTATGAATATTTAATAGATTCGTGCCATTAGATGCAAAAAAAACGGCTTGCGCCGTTTTAGGTAGCAGGAATGCCTAAATTATCGCTTAGGAATCTTAATTATAATTTCGTAATGATCTTCATGATCTTGTTCTGATGTATTAATATGTAAGCCCGAACTAGAAACCATTTCAACGGATTGTCGAATCGTATTGAGGGCAAGACGAACATCTTTTGTAAAGGATACACGACGCGACTTCTTAATCTTCGCCGCTTCCTTTAGAAAGCTAATTTTGATTTCTGTTTGTTTCACATTTAATTCTTTGGTGATAATTTCTTCTAATAACTTAACCTGTTGCTCTTCTTCATCCAAAGCTAATAAAGCTCGTGCATGGCGTTCCGTAATTTTACGTTCCATCAAAGCCATCTTAACCGGTTCACTCAATTGTAAAAGGCGAATCTTATTCGCAATCGTTGATTGACTTTTGCCAAGCCTTTGTGCGAGACTCTCCTGCGTAAGATCATGCATTTCGATCAATTGATGATAAGCAGCAGCCTCTTCTATCGCAGTAAGTCCTTCACGCTGCAGATTCTCAATAAGCGCAATCGATGCAGCTTGTGAATCATTAAAATCTCGAACAATAGCTGGAATAGTATCGAGCCCTAACTTTTTCACAGCTCGCAAACGTCGTTCGCCAGCAATCAATTCAAAAGTACTATTTTTGACTCGAACAACAATGGGTTGAATAATTCCATGTGTACGAATAGTTTGGCACAGTTCGTCAATACGATCATCATCGAATAATGTTCTCGGCTGATAGGGACTAGGAATAATACTATTTACGGGTATGTTTTTGACCTCATCTGTCGTTGAACGATCTGCAAGGCCAAATAGCTTCGATATTTGTTCTTTCATAGGAAAACTTACCACCAACTCTTCCCGTAGTTTAAGCGATCAGTACAGTTGCAATAAACGGCTACATCGTCCGCTAATAATCAAAGGGTTCTGTCCGTCCTGTACAAGGTGAAACGATCTATTCGCCGTTCCGAGACGATGTCATTCATGCTGTCTGATTCTAGTAAATTTAATCTATCAATTGCGAATATCCTACTACAACAGCACAAATAAAATCTAAGGCGAAGCCAGTATGAGACGGGCTTTCACCTTATATAAGTATTCTCCATTGAAGGCAATAATCCTTCTATTTAGCAAGATTGCTATGAAATGTTTCACGTGAAACATTTCATTATTTGGTAAGTGGTTCTTTTAGCGGAAGTCCTGCCTTACGCGGGTATTTAGCAGGAGTCGCAGCCGTCTTCCGAATTTCAACAAAGTGTCTCACAGATTCTTCAACAGGTAAAATCATTCGATGAATCGTGAAAACTTTGCCTCGTAATTCTACTAAACTAAAGGAAGAATCGTTAATCTCCTCCTCTATTTCAGATCCTTTCATTGCAATAAAAGTGCCGCCATTCTTAACAAACGGTAAACAGAACTCATTCAGCACCTGCATCTTTGCAACTGCTCTAGCAGTTACGAGATCGAAGTGATCTCGATAACGAGGCAATCTTGCAATATCCTCTGCCCTACCGTGTACGCAATCCATATTCGTTAGACCTAATTGAGCCACGATTTCTTTAAGAAATAAAATCCGCTTATTCAAGGAATCAACGATCGTAACTTGAAGATGAGGAAAGGCAATCTTAAGCGGTATACTTGGAAATCCAGCACCTGAACCGATATCAGCAAGAGACTTAACCTGCGCCATATCATAGTTAAAAGCCACGGAAAGAGAATCATAGAAATGTTTGAGATATACTTGATCTCTCTCCGTAATGCCAGTCAAATTCATTTTTTCGTTCCACTCTACAAGTGTCTTGTAATACTGTTCGAACTGAACTAGCTGTTGTGTAGAAAGTGTAATATTTTCTTTTGCTAATAAATCTGTGAATTGTTGCTGTATAGCATCCATATCTTAACCTCTAGCCGCTATGACTCTATTGTAATGTTCGAGATATACGAGCAAGATCGAAATATCCGATGGCGTAACGCCACTAATCCGCGATGCTTGACCGATTGAAATTGGGCGGATTTTCGCGAGTTTCTGCTTAGCTTCCGTAGCAATTCCATGAATTTCGCTGTACTCAATATCATCCGGAATCTTTTTCTTTTCCATTTTACGTAGACGATCAACTTGATTGCTTTGTTTTTCAATATAACCTGCATATTTCACTTGAATGCCTACTTGCTCTTTCATATCTTCATCTAAGTCAAAAGGAGACATCGTCATTTGTTCAATATGCTTATATTCAATCTCCGGACGACGCAATAATGAAATCGCAGGAACCGAATTCGTTAATTCAACACTCTCTAAGCTTCGAAGCAATTCTTGAACGTGAGGTTCTGGTTTTACCTTCACCTCAGATAACCGTTCGATTTCTTGCTCGACTAACGTTTTCTTATTCAAAAACTTCGCATAGCGCTCTTCCGAGATTAACCCAATCTCATGACCTATTGGCGTCAAGCGTAGGTCTGCATTGTCATGGCGAAGTAGCAAACGGTACTCAGCACGTGAAGTAAGCAAACGATACGGTTCGCTTGTTCCTTTCGTAACCAGATCATCGATCAGCACCCCGATATATCCTTCCGAACGATCCAAAACAATCGCTTCTTTGTTTTGTACTTTACGCGCTGCATTAATACCAGCCATTACACCTTGACCGGCTGCCTCTTCATAGCCAGATGTTCCGTTGATTTGCCCAGCCGTGAACAGGCCACTAACCAACTTAGTCTCTAATGAAGGTTTAAGTTGCGTAGGCACAACCGCGTCATATTCAATCGCGTAACCAGTACGCATCATTTCTACTTTTTCTAGACCAGGTATGGAACGTAGAATACCCAGCTGTACGTCTTCTGGCATACTTGTCGACAAACCTTGCACGTAGTATTCAGACGTACTGTGACCTTCTGGTTCTAGGAAGATCTGATGTTTAGCTTTATCCGCAAAACGAACAATTTTATCTTCAATAGAAGGACAATACCTCGGCCCCGTCCCTTCAATAGCACCAGAGAACATCGGAGCGCGATGCAAATTATCATTAATAATTTGATGCGTCGTGGCTGACGTATACGTTAACCAGCAAGGCAGTTGTTGATTATGATTAGAGCCATACTTCGTTTCGAAAGAGAAAAACTTCGGCTGCTCATCACCTGGCTGAATTTCTGTTTTACTAAAATCAATCGTATCACCATGAACGCGCGGAGGCGTACCGGTTTTGAAACGAACTAGATCGAAACCAAGCTTGCGCAAGGACTCGGATAATTTAACAGATGGCTGCTGATTATTAGGGCCACTCTCGTACATCAGTTCGCCCATAATCACTTTACCGCGTAAATATGTCCCCGTGGTCAAAACGACAGATTTCGCGTAATATTCAGCGCCGGTCTTCGTGATCAGACCTTTACAAATGCCGTTTTCAACAATGAGTTCCTCCGCCATTCCTTGACGTAAAGTTAGGTTAGGTGTGGCTTCAATTGTTTCTTTCATTTTGTGCTGATACGAAAATTTGTCAGCTTGAGCACGAAGTGCATGAACCGCCGGCCCCTTGCCTGTATTCAACATACGAAGTTGAATATATGTTTTATCTATGTTGCGACCCATCTCGCCACCAAGAGCGTCGATCTCACGAACAACGTGTCCCTTCGCTGGTCCACCGATAGATGGGTTACAAGGCATAAAAGCGACCATGTCTAAATTGATCGTTAAAAGCAAAGTGTTGCACCCCATACGAGCTGAAGCTAACGCGGCTTCACAACCAGCATGACCGGCACCGATAACAATAACATCATAATCTCCTGCATGATATCCCATAGAAACGTCCCTCCCTCTTTTATGAAAACGCAAATGCTGTCGATTTTCATTTTCCTAAGCAGAATTGTGTAAAAATTTGATCTATCAGGGACTCGCCTACCGAATCTCCTATAATTTCGCCAAGCTGCTCCCATGCAGCTCGGATGTCAATTTGAATCATATCAATCGGAACATATTGTTCATTCGCATCCAAAGCATCCTGCAGAGAACGCTTAGCCTGCTTCAACAATGAAATATGACGAACATTGCTCACATACGTTAAATCACTCGACTCTAACTTACCTTCGAAGAATATCGCAGCGATTGCTTTTTCCAAATCCTCAATACCTTTATTCTCAATCAGAGATAGCTCTACGATACGTTCTTTAGGGAAATAACTAAGAACTTGTTCCACATCTAGCTTGCGATCCAAGTCAATCTTATTCAGAATAACGATCGTTTGTTTATCAGCTAATTGCTTCATTAGTGCTATCTCATCAAGTTGAAGCTCATCATTACTATTCAATACCAGTAAAATAAGATCCGCCTCAGCTAACGCTGTCTTCGAACGCTCCACGCCAATTTGCTCGACAATATCTGATGTTTCTCGAATTCCTGCTGTATCTAGCAGCTTCAACGGAATACCACCAATATTAACAAACTCTTCAATGACATCCCGCGTAGTTCCCGGAATATCAGTAACGATAGCTCGATTTTCTTGTGCTAACTCATTTAACAAAGAAGACTTCCCAACATTAGGTTTGCCGACAATCGCAGTCTCAATGCCTTCACGCAGTATTTTACCTTGTTCCGCGGTCACCAATAAACGATCAATATCATACATGACCGTCTCGCACTTCGTCTTGATGAACGTGTTCGTCATTTCCTCCACATCATGTTCCGGATAATCAATATTAACCTCAACATGCGCCATCAACTCAACAAGAATATAACGTAAATGTTTAATTTGCTTAGACAAATTACCCTCAACTTGCTTCAACGCAACCTTGAATGCGCGATCCGATTTGGCACGAATCAGGTCAATAACCGCTTCTGCTTGCGTTAAGTCTATACGGCCATTCAAGAAAGCACGCTTCGTAAATTCACCTGGTTCTGCTAATCGAACACCCTGTAATAAGAGTAAATCAAGCACCTTCTTAACCGATACAATCCCGCCATGGCAGCTAATTTCAACAACATCCTCCATCGTAAAAGAACGCGGAGCTTTCATTAACGTAACTAGAACCTCCTCTACCTTTTCGGCAGAAGCAGGTTCTATAATGAATCCATAATGTACCGTATGCGTGTCAGCAACAGATAATTTCGTTTTTGAGCGGAAAATACGTTCAACGTATGTGACAGAATCCTCGCCGCTCACACGAATAACCGCTATCCCACCCTCACCGAGCGGTGTAGAAATAGCAGCAATCGTATCATTTAACATAGTATTTGCACCTCGAATTTACCTCATCTTAAAGAAAAAGCAATGACATATGAACCAAGTCATTGCGATCTGAATTATTTAACAGCGATGACAACCCGACGATTCGGTTCTTCGCCTTTACTGTACGTTTTGATAACAGGATGCCCCTGCAATTCAGCATGAATAATTTTGCGTTCCTGCGAATTCATAGGCTCCAGAATCACTTCTTTTTTGGACTTAATGACGCGGTTCGCCAATCTTAGCGCTAGCTCTTCCAGCGTTTTCTTCCGGCGGTCACGGAAATTCTCCGCATCTAAAATAATGCGGAAATGAGAATTCGCATACCGATTCCCAACAATATTGACTAAATATTGGAGGGCGTCGAGTGTTTGTCCTCTTTTCCCGATCAAAATACCTAATTCCGAACCACTCATGTTTAAGATATAGCCTTCACGATCTTTATGCGTATCTATGGTGATGGAAATTTGCATCGCTTCGAACATATCTTGTAAGAAAGCTATCGCTTCCTCAAGTGGATCGGGTATCAATTCGAGCTCTACCTTCGCAACTCTGGATCCAATAAACCCGAACAACCCTCGTGAGGGCTGTTCCAAAATATGAATATGTACACGATCCTCCGAAACTTGCCATTGATCTAGACCAGATTTAACGGCTAGTTCAATTGTCTTTCCAGTCACCACGATTTTCTTCATTTCGACAGGCCACCCTTATTATTTTGAGATCCAGGCTTTTTTTGTGAACCAGGAGCACCATAGATGAAATAAGACTGAACAATTGTGAAAATGTTACCGTAAATCCAGTATAGCGGAAGCGCTGATGCAAAATTCATGGACATAACGAAAATCATGACCGGGAAAATGTACATTAAGCTTTTCATTTGTTGATTCATTTGAGAAGACATAAACATTTGTTGAATGAACGTCGTAGCCGCAGCAATCAACGGTAGAATGTACAAGTGATCCGGTTTACCAAGATTCAACCACAGGAACGTGTGCTCATGGATCTCTTGATTACGCATGATCGCTTGGTATAGCGCAATTAGAATTGGCATTTGTACGATGATAGGAAAACAACCAGCTAACGGATTAACACCATTTTGTTGAAATAGCTTCATCGTCTCTTCTTGTTGCTTTTTCGCATCATCTTTATATTTCTCTTTAAGCTTCTTCATTTCAGGCTGCAGATCCTGCATCCGTTTAGAGCTTTTGTATTGCTTAAGCGTAAGCGGCAAAATAATCAATCGAATAATCAAGGTAACAACCAAGATGGATAATCCATATTGACCCCAAAGATGATCGGCGAACCAGTCAAGCGTTTGTGAAAGCGGGTACGTAAAGTACTTAGTAAAGAAATTAGCCGTGTTCAGGTCGATTGGCGCAGATGCTGCATTTGACGGGCTACATCCGGACAAAAGTAAAATCACCGAAGACAGTGCTACTAGCATATAAATTCGACGAGTCAAAATGAGATCCTCCTAAATGTCTTTTCCAAGATAAACTATAACACATCTTCAGTCCGCAAGGAAATATTGCTTCACTTTTTTGTGGTGTCATTTTTTTTATATAAAGAAGCTTTACGAATGACATGCCAGATGCTCTTCTCCATGTCCGCGTAGGCCATATCAACAACCGGTTTTCTGGCCAGCAGGATGTAGTCATATTGAGGCGTCATATTTTCTTTTTTTAACCGAATAATTTCTTTCATCATTCGTCTTAAGCGATTACGTACAACTGCATTGCCAATTTTCTTGGAAACAGACACACCAAAACGAAATTCTTCTGCTTTGGGCTGCGGCAAATAATAGAGCACGAATTGCTGATTGGCCATAGATTTACCATAGCGATACACCTTGCTAAAATCTTCTCTTTTCGCTAACCGATACTGTTTCTCCACAGCCATGTACACTCCAGACAGATCACAATCATTATATTGAAAGAACACTACATATCTTATCTAGTTTTAACAAAACCAGCTCGATGTAAACCAAACAACAAAATGCAAAAAAAAAAGCCCCTTTCGGAGCCTCTTCTTACGCGCTAAGAACTTTTCTTCCTTTAAGACGACGAGCTTGTAGAACTTTACGACCGTTCTTCGTGCTCATTCTTTTACGGAAACCATGGTTCTTCTTACGCTTTCTCGTATTCGGGTTAAATGTTGGACCCATCTATAGCACCTCCCTACCTGGCTGAGGATATCCATCCTACAAAATTTCTACTACTCATTAAATCATTTTCACAGAAGAAAGTCAACCTACCCAAGTGTGCAGTTTTTGGGTGACAGGGTGATGACAGAATGTCGGGACGATGATCAAAAGAATAAGCTGTGAATAAACTTTTGACGAGAAAGAACAAACTTTGTCGAAAATCAACAGAATATCAACAATATCTTGTGTTGTGAACAATTTCTACCCACAACTTGTTGTTATTGTGGATAATACGAAACAATCCGTTGATTAACAAGGTATCTTTTGTTAAGATAGTAATGTTTCTGCTGTGGATATACACCACTAAACCTCCGAGTTATCAACATCCTGTGGATAACAATGTGCACAAACTATCCTCTATAAGAATAAGTCATTTCTGCGGATCCTTAACAATGTGGATAAAACCGACAAAAGTCATCCTTTTTTGACCCCACCAGACATAAGATTCTTTTAGTAGAAATTTGGGCACACTATATACTAACTAACTAAACTATACGATTCCAACGTGAGTTATTCGTTTCACGTTTTATCCATAAATCATAACCATGTTTCACCTGGCCTATGCCACATGTTTGATTCAAAAGGAGTGAAGTACTGTGGAAGGCCATTCTACGGACCTTTGGCAACAAATTTTAACGATTATACAAACAAAGCTCAGCAAACCCAGTTTTGACACCTGGCTCAAGTCTACTAAGGCAACCGTATTCAACGATTCCACAGTCATCATTTGCGCGCCGAATAATTTTGCGCAAGAATGGCTTGAAAGCAGATACACGAAGCTAATCGAAGGTACGATCTACGATTATACGGGTAAGCATGTATCCGTAAAGTTCGTCATTGAAACCGAAGAGCAAAAGACACAATCGATGACATCCATTCAACCAGTTGTCATCCCTCCTAAAGGTCCAGCTATTGTAGCTGGAGAAGAAAATTTCACAAGTATGATGAATGCCAGGTACACTTTTGATACCTTCGTTATCGGATCTGGTAATCGTTTTGCTCACGCAGCTTCCCTTGCAGTAGCTGAAGCACCGGCAAAAGCGTATAATCCGCTCTTTTTATACGGGGGAGTTGGATTAGGTAAGACTCATCTCATGCATGCTATCGGACACTATGTACTTGAACATAACCCTGGTTCTCGGGTTCTATATATATCCTCCGAAAAATTTACGAATGAATTCATTAACGCCGTTCGTGATAACCGCGGGGAAGGATTTCGCAATAAGTACCGTACGATTGATGTCCTGCTCATCGATGATATTCAATTCCTTGCTGGAAAAGAAGGAACGCAAGAAGAGTTTTTCCACACATTTAATGCGCTTCATGAAGAAGGAAAACAGATTATTATTTCAAGTGACCGTCCGCCCAAAGAGATTCCGACCTTAGAGGATCGGTTGCGTTCACGATTTGAATGGGGACTTATTACGGATATTCAGCCACCAGATTTAGAAACACGTATCGCTATCTTGCGCAAAAAAGCAAAAGCCGAAAATTTAGAGATTCCAAATGAAGCTATGATCTATATCGCTAACCAAATTGATACGAATATTCGAGAGCTGGAGGGTGCTTTAATACGTGTAGTTGCGTATTCATCACTTATTAATCAAGATATCAGCGTACATTTAACAGCCGAAGCGTTGAAAGATATCATCCCATCGAACCGGCCAAGGGTCATTACGATACAGGATATTCAACAGCGAGTTGGAGAATTCTATGGTTTAAAGCTCGAGGATTTCAAAGCGCGTAAACGAACAAAAGCCGTAGCGTTCCCAAGACAGGTAGCGATGTACCTTGCACGGGAGCTCACAGACTTCTCATTGCCGAAAATCGGAGATAATTTTGGGGGTCGCGATCATACAACGGTCATACATGCGCATGAGAAAATCGTGCAGCAGCTAAAAGTCGATCAAGAATTATATAAGATTGTCCATAACCTAACGGAACGTATAAAAAACCCCTCTTAATAACATCACTTTTTTCATAAGCCTATGCACAATCTATTCACATGTGGATAGGCTTGCTCTATCTCAGGTTCATCCACATATCCACATATCCAGAGCCCCTACTGCTATTACTAATAAAGAATGTTATTATATAATGATTATGCTAACGCACCGTAAAAAAAGAACTGCAGGAGTGAAGTCATGAAATTAACTATCCTAAAAGACCATTTAATCGAATCCATTGGTCACGTTTCCAAAGCCATATCCTCTCGAACTACGATACCCATTCTTACAGGAATCAAAATAGATGCAACCTTAAGCGGTGTAACACTAACAGCTAGTGATACCGACATCTCTATTCAAAGCTTTACAGCCAGTGAAAACAGCACAATTAAAATTATTGAACTTATTCAAGCTGGGAGTGTTGTACTTCCCGCTAAATTTTTCGTTGAAATCATTCGTAAGCTGCCAGCTCAATTAATTGAAATTGAAGTCAAAGCAAATTTCCAAACGATCATTCGTTCAGGATCTTCTGAAATTCAGATCATGGGGCTAGATCCAGATGAATATCCACTGCTTCCTGAAATTGAAGAAAGTAAAATGCTTCGTCTACCAAGTGATTTACTCAAAACTATGATTAAACAAACGTCTTATGCGGTATCCACCAATGAATCGACACCTATTCTTACTGGGGTTCTTTGGAACATTACCGGAGATAAATTAAAATTTATTGCCTGCGATCGTCATCGTTTGGCAAGTAGAGAAGTAACTGTTGATAATGAGCACGCGCAAAATCTGCCTAATATCGTTATTTCAGGACGAACGCTGAATGAATTAAGCAAAATTTTGCCTGATCAAAATACGCTTATAGATATAGTTATTTCGGACAACCAGGTTTTATTCAAAATTCAATCGATTTTATTTTATTCGCGTATTTTAGATGGGACTTACCCGGATACATCTAAGCTCATTCCTCAATCTTTTCAAACGGAAATGGTTGTACCAACGAAGGAATTGGCGGAAGCAATCGATCGTGCTTACCTTCTATCCAAAGAAGATAAAACGAATATTGTTAAAATGATGATGCTTGAAGACAAAACAATCGAAATCTCTTCCAGCTCCTCTGAGCTAGGGAAAGTGACGGAGCAAATTGCCCTTCAGCATATCGTTGGTGACTTACTTAAGATTTCGTTTAACTCCAAATATATGTTGGATGCACTTAAAGTGCTCGACTCCGAGTTTATTCAAATTGGATTTACAGGAGCTATGCAGCCGATCATCATGAAACCGCAGGATTCCACGAACATCTTGCAATTAATTCTGCCATATCGAACAACGAATTAAGGAGCGCTCCCATGAAACAAATAGTTATCAACACTGCATACATTACACTTGGGCAGTTTTTGAAATTATCGGACTGTATATCCACAGGTGGACAAGCTAAATTTTTCGTTGTGGAAACCAAAATTGAAGTAAACGGGCAAGCTGAAAATCGAAGAGGTCGGAAACTTGTGCCGCAGGATATCGTTAAGGTAGAAGGTTTTGGACAATTCGAGGTCATAAGCTCCTGATTGAATGAACCAGGAGGATGATCGGCCATGTTTCTGAACAAACTCATACTCAGTCATTATAGAAATTACGATCATGTTGAATTATCAACATCGAATAACGTGAATATATTCCTTGGTCCTAATGCGCAAGGCAAAACCAATTTGCTGGAATCCATTTATGTGATGGGCATGACCAAGTCACACCGCACACATCAAGATAAAGAATTAATTGGCTGGAATGGCGAGCAAACATTGCTGCATGCAGAGATTCAGAAATTGTACGGGAACTGCAAGTTGGATCTCTCCATCTCATCTAAGGGGAAAAAGGCGAAGATTAATGGCCTTGAGCAAAAAAAGCTCAGTAATTTTATAGGTGCACTGAACGTCGTCATGTTTGCGCCAGAAGATTTAGAGATCGTCAAAGGAACACCTGGCATCAGGCGTCGCTTTTTGGATATGGAGATTGGCCAGGTACAACCCTCATATATTCATGACCTATCCCAGTATCAGAAAATTTTGGTGCAGCGGAACAACTATTTAAAGCAAAATTACCCGGGGAAAAGCTCACCGGACGCCATGTTGGACATCTGGAACGAACAATTAGCACAGTATGGTGTTAAAATTATGAAAAAGCGTCAAAACTTCATAAAGAAGCTTCAAAAATGGGCGGAGAACATCCACAGAGGGATAACGAACGATAGTGAATCGTTAGTTATTCGTTACTCCCCTTCTTTTGACATGGAGCCATTTGAAGATGAATCTGTTTTATTAAACCAATTTATGATAAAGTTATCTTTGGTGAAAGATCAGGAATTCCGAAGAGGCGTTACGTTAGTTGGCCCTCATCGTGACGATCTTCTCTTTTACATAAACGACAAAGAAGTCCAAACGTACGGCTCCCAAGGTCAGCAGCGTACAACCGCGCTATCACTCAAGCTAGCAGAAATTGAGCTCATTCATGAGGAAGTGGGCGAATACCCGCTGCTTTTGCTTGATGATGTCCTATCGGAGTTGGATGAATATAGACAGACACAGTTAATTCGCACGTTTCAGCAGAAAGTCCAAACATTTATTACGACAACGGGTCTAGAGAGTGTTCATTTGGACCAACTGGATCATGCTTCCGTGTTTCATGTTTTGAAAGGAAATGTAAGCGGCAGGAGCTGAGGAGCATGTTTATTCATTTGGGTGGAGAGAAAATCATTAGAGCGTCTGAATTAATTGCTATATTTGATATTTCGATTGAGAAATCATCCAAGATCTCGAAGCAATTCATCCAACAAGCATTAAAAGATAAACGAACCGAGCAAATTGGCGAGGAAGATTGCAAGTCACTCGTCGTGACCAAAAGCAAAGTGTACTATTCCCCCATCTCATCAACAACGCTCAAGAAAAGAGCCAACCAGTTATTGACGAATTAACTTCTTTTAATATAAAAAAGCAGGTGAAGAGTAGCATGTCTGTGAATCAAAATGCGTACGATGACAGTCAGATTCAGGTTCTGGAAGGTTTAGAAGCCGTTCGCAAAAGACCGGGTATGTATATTGGTTCAACCAGTGCCCGAGGACTTCATCATCTCGTTTGGGAAGTTGTAGATAATAGTATTGACGAGGCTTTGGCCGGATTTTGTACAAAAATTGATGTAATCGTCCATAAAAATAACAGTGTTACTGTTGTTGATAATGGACGCGGAATTCCAGTTGGGGAAAATGCCAAGCTGAAAAGACCAACACTTGAAGTCGTACTTACCGTGCTCCACGCAGGTGGTAAATTCGGTGGTGAAGATTCCGGTTACAAAGTATCAGGCGGTCTACACGGGGTAGGTATTTCCGTTGTTAATGCCCTGTCTGAGCACTTAACTGTGCAAGTAAAGAATAAAGGCCAAATTCATCAACAAGAATACCGCCGCGGCACGCCGCAATATGATGTGAAAGTCGTCGGTGAAACCGAAGAAACGGGCACCACGGTTACGTTCCAGCCAGATCCGGAGATTTTCAAAGAAACGGTTGAATACGATTTTGATACACTGCAATCCAGAATTCGAGAGCTTGCTTTCTTGAATAAAGGCATCGAGATTAACTTGATTGATGAGCGTACGGATACGGTAGCAACACATATGTACGAGGGCGGTATTGTGTCCTTTGTGCAACATTTGAATCGCAACCGTGAAGTCGTCAATGAAGTCCCGATCTATGTAGAAGGTGCAAAGGATAACATTTCGATTGAGATTGCTCTTCAGTATAACGATAGCTATACCGAGAACATTTACTCTTTTGCCAATAATATCAATACGCATGAAGGTGGAACGCATGAGTCCGGATTTAAGAGCGCGTTAACGCGTATTCTGAATGACTATGCCCGTAAGAATAACTCCATCAAAGAAAGCGACTCCAATCTTTCTGGGGATGACGTGCGTGAGGGTCTTGCTGCGATTATTTCTGTAAAAATTCCTGAGCCACAGTTCGAAGGTCAAACCAAGACAAAGCTTGGCAACAGCGAAGTTCGTGGTATTGTCGAATCTCTTTTTGCAGAGAAGCTGCAAGAATTCCTTGAAGAAAATCCAGCTGTAGCTCGCAAAATCCTTGAAAAAGGGATCCAAGCTGCTAGAGCGAGAGAAGCTGCGCGTAAAGCCAGAGAGTTAACTCGCCGCAAAAGTGCTCTTGAAGTCAGTGCCCTGCCAGGTAAACTAGCAGATTGTTCTTCCAAAGACGCTTCAATCAGTGAAATTTACATTGTAGAAGGTGACTCTGCAGGTGGTTCAGCGAAGCAAGGACGTGATCGTCACTTCCAAGCTATTCTGCCTCTGCGCGGTAAAATTTTGAATGTTGAGAAAGCTCGTTTGGATCGAATTTTATCCAATACGGAGATTCGTGCCATGATTACAGCTTTCGGTACAGGGATCAGCGATGATTTCGACATTGCCAAAGCCCGTTATCACAAAATCATTATCATGACAGATGCCGACGTAGATGGTGCGCACATTCGTACTTTGTTGCTTACTTTCTTCTATCGATACATGAAAAAGCTCATTGAGTCTGGCTATGTGTATATCGCACAGCCGCCACTCTTTAAGTTGGAACGAAATAAAACTGTTCGTTATGCCTATAACGAGAAACAACGCGAAGCTATTATGCAAGAGTTTGGTGAAGGCGTCAAAGTGAATGTCCAACGTTACAAAGGACTTGGCGAGATGAATCCGGAACAATTATGGGAAACAACCATGGATCCGGAAAGCCGGACATTCTTGCAGGTGACAATCGAGGATGCAATCGAAGCGGACACTCTCTTTGATTCATTGATGGGCGATAATGTTGAACCTAGACGTGATTTCATTGAGGAACATGCAAAATACGTGAAAAATTTAGATATCTAACGTCGGTTCTAGACGTTGCAAACGATGTAAGCTTTCAGGAGGAACATTCATGAGCGAAGAATTACATTCGCAAGTCAAAGAAATTGACATTTCGACCGAAATGCGTACATCCTTCTTAGACTATGCGATGAGTATCATTGTCAGTCGCGCACTGCCAGATGTTAGAGACGGTCTAAAGCCGGTTCATCGTCGTATCTTGTTTGCGATGTCTGAGCTGGGTATGTCCCCGGATAAGCCATATAAGAAATCAGCGAGAATCGTCGGTGAAGTTATCGGTAAGTATCATCCACATGGTGATACGGCCGTATACGAAACGATGGTTCGGATGGCACAGGACTTCTCGCTTCGTTATATGCTTGTTGATGGACATGGGAACTTCGGATCGATCGACGGTGACATGGCAGCAGCTATGCGTTATACGGAAGCACGTTTGTCCAAGATCGCGATGGAGCTCCTTCGTGATATTAACAAAGAAACAATCGACTATGCGCCAAACTACGATGGGGAAGAACAAGAGCCTGTTGTTCTCCCTTCTCGTTTTCCAAACTTGCTCGTTAACGGAAGTTCAGGGATTGCCGTTGGTATGGCGACGAATATTCCCCCACATAACCTAAGAGAGGTTATCGAGGGTATCCAGATGATGATCGAAAATCCGGATGTCACCCCAATGGACTTAATGCAAGCCATTAAAGGTCCAGATTTCCCGACGGCTGGCTTTATTCTTGGCCGTGAAGGAATCAGACAAGCCTACTCCACTGGGAGAGGTTCCGTTACGATGCGTGCAAGAACCGTCATTGAAGAGAACAATAATAAAGCTAGAATCATTGTCAATGAGCTGCCATATCAAGTAAATAAAGCAAGATTAGTAGAGAAAATCGCTGAGCTTGTACGTGAGAAAAAGATTGATGGTATTACCGATCTGCGAGATGAATCCGATCGTAATGGTATGCGCGTGGTGATCGAACTTAGACGCGATGTGAACCCGAATGTTGTGTTGAATAACTTATTCAAACAAACAGCGATGCAATCGAATTTCGGTATTATTATGCTTGCTCTTGTTAACGGGGAACCAAGAGTTTTGAATCTTCGTGAGATGATTCATTACTACCTCAAGCATCAACAAGAGGTCATTCGCCGTAGAACCGAATATGATCTGCGTAAAGCGGAAGCTAGAGCACATATCTTAGAAGGTTTACGTATTGCACTTGATCACCTTGATCAAGTCATTGCATTAATTCGTTCTTCTCGTACAACGGATGAGGCGAGAGAAGGACTCATGTCAACATTCAGTCTGAGTCTAGATCAAGCACAAGCCATTCTCGATATGCGTTTACAACGTTTAACTGGTTTGGAACGTGAGAAGATTGAAGCTGAGTATGCTGAACTTATGAAGCGAATTGCTGAACTTAAAGCGATTCTAGCTGATGAGAAGCTTATTCTAGCTATTATTAGCGAAGAGCTGAATGAAATTAAAGAAAAATTTGGCGATGAGCGACGTTCCGAGATTACAGTTGGTGAAGAAAGCATTGAAGACGAAGACTTAATTCCACGTGAAGATGTCGTTATTACCATCACACACACGGGTTACATTAAGCGCCTACCAGTTACGACGTACCGTAACCAGAAGCGTGGAGGCCGCGGTGTAGTCGGTATGGATACGAAAGATAATGACTTTGTCGAACATTTGTTCGTGACGAATACGCATCATTATCTGATGTTCTTTACTAACAAGGGTAAAGTCTATCGTTTGAAAGCCTACGAGATTCCAGATTTGAGCCGTACAGCTCGTGGGACACCGATCATTAACCTGATTCAAATCGAACAAGGGGAAACCGTTAATGCGGTAATTCCTGTGGAAAGCTTTGAAACAGAACAGTATCTCTTCTTTGCAACGAAACAAGGGGTTGTGAAGAAAACGCCAATTGATGATTACTCCAACATTCGTAAAGGTGGTTTAATCGCCATTAATTTACGAGAAGATGATGATCTCATTGGGGTTAAGCTAACCGACGGTAACCAAGGTATTATTATGGGGACCAAGCTAGGGATGTCCATTCACTTCCCTGAGAGCGATGTTCGTTCAATGGGTAGATCGGCTACGGGAGTAAAAGGCATACATTTGGATGATGAAGATGCTGTCATCGATATGGACGTTGTCCACGAAGATAACAGTGTACTCATCGTAACCTCCAAAGGCTTCGGTAAACGGACACCTGTCTCTGAGTATCGGATTCAAACACGTGGTGGTAAAGGTATCAAAACGTTGAATGTCACCGAGAAAAATGGCCCGATCGTTGGTCTTAAAGTCGTGCAAGAGGACGAGGATCTGATGATTATTTCTGCATCGGGTACTGTCATTCGTACAAGTATGGACGGCATTTCTGTTATGGGACGCAATACACAAGGTGTTCGTCTGATTAACATACGTGAAGATGATGAAGTTGGAACATTGGCTCGTGTTCAGAAGAATGAAGAACAGAACGAGTCTGATGAAGACGGCGACTGGGAAGAAACATCTGAGGCAACTGAGACGGAAGAGTAAGAAATTGTTCTTCCTAATAACCAGAAGCTTATAAATTATTATATGATAAAAAGTAGGGATGGGGGCTTACAAACCCATCCCTTTTACTTTACAATATGGAGTATACGAAATAGTAAGGTGAGTGAATGACAGTGCCGACAGTAGCCGTTTCGCAACTAAAATATGGTGAAAGATTAGGCGATAACGTAATAACCAAAATGGGTAATACACTTTTTCTCAAAGGAAAAGTCATTCAGGAAAGAGAACTCGAAATTCTAAAGGCATTCCTCATTCCTTCTGTTTATATTGAGGCAAAGAACAGCAATGAAGTGGAGCAAGTTGCGGAAGATACTAAGGTGAAAGAAGTGGAGACAGTCCATCCGTTTTATGTGGAATATCATAATATGGTGAAACTGCTCAAAAGAGTTTTCCTTCTAGCTAATGGTGGACAACAGCTTCCCATTTTAGAAATTCGTACAGGTCTCGAATCGCTTATTCGTCATATTGATGCCTATAAGGTGCTCACCTTTGCTCCCAAAAACCGGAATCTTCATGAGTATATCTATCATAAAAGTATACTAGTCAGTTTAACATCGTACTCACTGGCTAAATGGGTAGGCCTCCCACAAAAGGATTTGGTTCAAATCGCTTTGGCAGGTTTACTGCACGATATTGGTAACAGTAAGGTGGATAGTACACTGCTGGAGAAAAAGAATAAATTAACAGCAGCTGAAATGGATGAGATTAAGCAACATACGTTGATTGGTTACCAGATCCTCAAGAATATATCTGGAATCAACGAAGGTGTTAAACTAACAGCCCTTCAACATCATGAAAGGGAGGACGGCTCAGGCTATCCGTTAGGTTTGAAGTCCGATAAGATACATATCTATGCCAAAATCGTAGCCATTGCCGATATATTTAACTCGATGACAAATGATCGCTATTACAAGGCTGCTTTATCGCCTTACGTTGCACTAGAACAGCTACTAACAGAGTCCTTCGGAAAAGTAGATCCTACTTTTGTCCAAATCTTCATGAACAAATCCACGCAAATCAGTAATGGAACACTAGTGAAGCTGAGTGACAATCGTGTAGGTGAGATCGTGTTCTCGGATCGCTCCCATCCAACAAGACCATGGGTTAATGTGAATGGTACGATTATTAATCTAACTGTCGAAAGAAATCTATTTATACAAGATGTAATCGGCCATATTTAATAAGGGAATTGAAACCTTACTCGCGCAGAGTGAGGCTTTTTTTATTTATTAAACGAATTTGAAAATAAAGCTTGCAATCCTATATGGGATTTGTTATATTACTCCTTGTCGCTTCGGCGGCCGAACAAAAGAACGAAAGAAATTTAAAAAAAGTTCTTGCAATTGAGTAGGCCGATGTGGTATATTAATCAAGTCGCCTTTGAGGGGCGAAGGATTAAAAAGGAAAAAATTGATCTTTGAAAACTGAACAACGAGTGAGTAAGCACAGTCGAGTAATCGACTATAAATGAGATTGCAAAATCTCGCTAGCTTCAAATGAGCAAGTCATCTTTCTATTAT
>NZ_JCAUAR010000032.1:0-42639 GCF_059692055.1 Paenibacillus sp. J31R109
ATGAGCGCGAAGCAACTCCGGGCTATGGTTGCCAAACATCTGAAGCAGGACCCGAACTATCTGACCGACTATTAATATTCTTTGCAATATATCTAAATTTACTTGCTACAGACAATCGTGCATCTGCAACAGCGTTTGTAAAGGAGCTAATCCAAGATAAGATCGCACATTAAACTCTCAAACAAAAAACCATCATTCATAAATCGAATTATGCTGCGACTCTAATTAAAACATAAGACTATTGCGCTAACGGGTAACTATAATTCAATCGAACATTTTAAGAGAAGGCTGCCGATGATTTTTGTTCGGCAGCCTTCTCAACTATCGGGCAGATTACTTCCAATATGTGTTAACATAAAGAGGACTATTTAAATTTAGGGGGCTGCATTTTAATGAGTTTCAAAGGGGATTTTATTGAATTTCTATTCAAATCAAATGTTCTTATGTTTGGTGAATTTGTAGCTAAAAGCGGTAGAATGACACCTTACATGATAAATACAGGGAACTTTCGAACTGCCAAACAGCTTGCTATTCTAGGCGAATACTATGCTGATTGTATACAGACTCAAGTGGATAAATCAGTAAACGTTTTGTTCGGTCCAGCTTATAAGGGAATTCCACTAGCAGTGGCTGCATCGACTGCTCTATATAATAAATACAATAGAGACATATCGGTCACCTTTAACCGAAAGGAGAAGAAAGATCATGGTGAGGGAGGACAAATCATCGGTTATATTCCTCAAAGTAATGATCGCATATCAATTATCGAAGATGTAATTACGGCTGGTACTGCTGTAAGGGAAAGTTTGAATTTACTTGGTAGTATTTCGGAAGCTAAGATAACGAACTTAATTGTTTCTGTCGATCGTCTAGAAAGAGGACAGAGAAATAAAACTACAATTGAAGAGTTAAGCGATGATTACGGTATTCAAACCAGTGCTATCGTAACTATAGAAGATATTCTCACATTTCTACATAATCGTGAAATCGATGGGAAGATTGCAATTGATGGGCTAATGAAAAATAAAATAGAAGATTATCTCACTCTTCATGGAGTTAGTTGAACAAGACTATTGAACTACAGGATAAAAATAGTTAAATGAAGAAGAAGCACCCCGTCACAATCGATAGCTTATATTGAGGTAAAGAATAAAGAATAAAGAATAAAGAATAAAGAATAAAGGATCAAGATCAGCCTTTAATCTGTGAGGTGTGGAGTTTGCTTAATTGTCCATATTGCAATATTTTCAATAATGAGCAATGAAAGATGCATTTATACTTTACTTAAAGAACAAGAGATTAAAGGGGCTGGTATTATTGTCCCGAAAGAACATAGGGAAACTGTTTTTGACTTAACACAAGATGAATGGAATGAAACATTTCAGTTACTACAAGAAGTTAAGCTGTATTTGGATCATAATTACAAGCCAGATGGCTACAATGTTGAATGGAATTGTGGTCATGTGGGAGGACAGCATGTTTTTCATTCACATTACATGTTATTCCTCGATATTCTGACGAATTAATGGCGGGAAAAGGGATTCGGTATTTATTTAAAAAGAATCAGAAAATCGACTAAGCTAACGAAGAACGTTTATTCAATACACAGCAACAGGAGGCTGCCGGCTACATCGGCAGCCTTTCGCTCACCTAACGGGCAGAATAATCAAATTACAGCTTTACAAAAGTTTAATTACTTAGTAATAATTTCTATATAAAGCAATGAAGAGGGCAGTAGATAATGAAATGCTTTCATAGAGAACTCCGGTTGGTGAGAAGGAGTAAAGCGTTCTTTATTGAAAAAAGCCTCAGAGCTTCACATTCAACCTAGAGGCAACTAATAAATAAAAGTGTTGGTCATTGCGCTAATGCAGATAGATAGTTGAGGGCCAGTTCATCTAAATGACTTGTTTGACCATGTGATCGTCAATAATTCGGCGGCCATTTTGTGATCCGTAGATGAGGCTATGCGTTGCTACTCTGTAATGGTGATGGCTCGAAATAAGTCGATTTTTGACACGAGGGATTTGTGTACAAAAATAGAATAAATTGTATAGTGAAGTTTTGCGAAGGAGGGGGACGGTTTGGCAGGCTGCAGCATTCAACTATTAGGCGGTTTTAAAATCACCTTTGACAATGAAGATTTTACGACGACTACATCCGGTGCAAAGGCCCGGCTGCTGGCATACGTGGTTCTAGCTTTTGACATGCCGCAAACCAGGAAACAAATTGCCTTTGATTTCTGGCCGGACTCCACAGAGAAACAAGCCCTATCCAATTTACGGAAACTCCTTCACGATCTGCGGGAATGTCTTCCACAAACTGATCGTTATCTCAAAATTACTCCAGCATACATACAGTGGAATCTTGAATTACCCGTTTATTTGGATGTGCGTGAGTTTGAACAGGGGGCAGAAGGAAGTACCCTTTACGAGCTTCGCAAGGCGGAAGAATTGTACAGAGGAGATCTTCTACCCGGGCTTCAAGAGGAATGGCTTGGTGCGAAGCGGGAGCAGTTGGCGCAAACGTATTCGTCTGTACTCGACAAGCTCATTTCTATTATGGAAAATCAACGGGAGTACACGTCGGCCCTACTTTTCGCGAATAAGATGCTTGTACTGAATCAATTAAGGGAGGAAACTTACCGTACGCTGATGCGGCTTCATGCTTTGAATAATGACATGGCAGGCGTAGTTCTAATTTATCAGCAATTGCACAACATACTGCAAGACGAGCTAGGGATAGGTCCAGCGGAGGAAACCTTACAGCTTGTAGAAAGGCTCACGAAAATTGGCAACGAACAATTGATCTCTGAACAAAGCAAAACTCCGCTGGTCGGCAGAATCGGCGAATGGGAAAACATGGTTAGCAACTGGAAGCAGGCAACAATTGGGGGAAATTCCCTCCTGCTATTGAAGGGTGAGGCGGGAATCGGCAAAACTAGATTGACCTTGGAATTTAAAGCATGGGTAGAGAGACAAGGGTATCAAACGGCCTTTGCCGGATGCTACCCGTCAGTAAGATCGTTGTCCTACACACCGATCACATCATGGCTCAGGAGTGTTCCTTTACCGCAGGTCGGTCCAGTCTGGCTGTCGGAATTGACTCGTTTACTGCCAGAGTTATTTGAAAGATACCCGGAATTGCCGAAGCCGGATCCCATTCAGGACAACTGGCAATTGAACCAATGGTATGAAGCGATAGAGCGGATGCTTCTGGGTCAGCAACCGCTATTCCTCCTCCTTGATGATATTCAATGGAGCGATGAAGAGACACTGCAATTCCTCTCTTATCTACTACGCAAAGATTCCAAGTCAAAGCTGTTAGTTGTCGCGACAATGAGAACAGAGGAGTCTCCAGGCGATGCCGTCGGGCATTTTGTCTCCGTGCTTCGAAACGAACGGAAGTTGACGGAAATCGAGCTAGCACCGTTCGGTGAGGACGAAACGAAACGGCTAATGGCCGCTACTGTTGGCGATGAGTTGGCGGACTGCCATTCGTCCAGTTTATACGCGGAAATCGGCGGGAATCCATTGTATATAGTAGAAACGTTGAAAGAATGGCAAACGGGTAGCGACAAAATGGAATTCCGATTTTCGCCTTTGGTGAAATCCATCATTTTAAATCGATTAAAGAAGCTTTCGCCGGATAATCGACATCTTGTATCCATCTTCGCTGCTGTCGGCAGACCTGTATCATTATCGCTTATGGCGATGTTGACAGGCTCGTGTGAGGAAGAGATGCTTGAAAAAATGGAGCACTTAGTACAATCGAAAGTCATGCAAGAGACAGAGGACGAGAAGTACGACTTTACTCATGATATCCTAAGGGAATCTGCGTATACACTGAAAAATGAGAGCTTGCGCCGCCAATACCATCGAAAAATCGCAATTGGATTGATTGCTTTTCATCAAGAGCGGCTTGAAGCCGTTGCTGCGGAAATCGCTTTTCATTACGAACTTGCGGTTATGAAAAAAGAGGCTATTCTCTATTACGAAATGGCTGCATCTGCTGCCGAGAAAATATATGCCAATGAAACCAGGATAAAGTGTTATCGGAAGCTCATTTTCTTGCTGCCTCCCGAACAGATACTGCCAATACTAATGAAACTCGGCGATGCTTTGATCATTACGGGAAATTGGAACGAAGCGGAGAAGACTTACAGACAATGGCTTGAACAAGAAGGGAATTCAACTGAGCTGCAGGAACGATCTTTCTGCGACGTTGCGCTGGGCAATTGCCTGCGATTGCAGGGAAAATATGAGGAAGCAAGCTTTCATTTGGAACGGGCTCGACGCCATTTTGAGCTGATTGACGACCATTCCGGTCTTGGCTTTGCCTATGGAACGCTTGGTATGTTGCATTACTACAGGGGAAATAACGACAAGGCACTTCACTATTTGACAGTAAGAATGGAATTGCCTCCTTCAGGAGATCGAACGAGGGAGGATTGCCGTTTCTACGGCGTTATGGGGGGGCTGTTCTATCATCAATGTGAATTCGACCAAGCGATTCATGCATACAAGATGCAGCTCAAGCTAGCAACGGAAAATCGTGATAAGAACGCTGTTGCGAAAGCCTTGGGCGGATTGGCGCTTGTCTATCTCGACACCGATCAAATGGATCTGGCTTTCGACTGTATCGTTGATAAGATTGAAATCAGCCAAGTGATCGGTGACCGGATGGGTCTGACTATTGCAATGGGGATGCTCGGCAAATATTATGGATTTCTGGGATCACACACGATAGCGGCTGGGTGCATTGCCTTTTGTCTCGAAGAAGCAATAGCTGTCAAGGATTGGCGCTTTACTGCCAACTTGCTCGGATGGGAAGCCCATAACTTATTGTTGCAGTTTCGAGTTGAGGAAGCGAATCCGTTCATTGATCGCTCGCTTCGACTGAGCCGACAGCTGCGCTCTCCTTTTTTTGAATGTAATGCGCTCTATCTCATGAGTGTGAAGAGTTATCACCAGAATCAATACGATTATGCAGTGGAAATTGCGGAAGAAGCACTGAAGATCGCTAATAAGCTTAATCGTCGAGATATGCAACTCAAGCTTTTATTGCATTTAAATGCGGGGTTAAGACGAACAAACCCGATTGAGGCCTTGGAGCAACTTCATAAATTGCTGAAGCAGTATGTCGATCAGCAGGAACAGGCAGCCATTTACTATGCGATGTGGAAGTTGAATTCCGAATCCTCAGAATATCGGATCAATGCGCTATCTTTAAATGAAGAGCTTTACCGAAAGTCAGGTAAAGAAGAATATCGTGTACGTTGCAGCGAAATGAACGGTTTATGCGATGTCGCCGCTGTGGTGCGTCCAATGCCGCAGTTTGCTGCCGAAGTCACACAACACAAAAGCATCACCGAAACCATTTTGAAGGAAATAGATTGTTATTTGAAGTTAAAATCATAATCGCGAAAGTTAACCAAGAAGCGCTTTTGAAGCGCTTCTTTCTTTATGATGTAACTAGGATATCTTCTATCCCATCTGCCTTGGCAAATGCCGAGAGTCTATTTATTATGCAGGAGGAAAAATGATAAAAACAGTTATCTATACCGTTAATTTATTACTAGTGGCACTTGTGGTCGGGACTATGTTCGGGGTTTGGTTTGGTATAAATCCTAAGCAAATGCCATATCCCGCTTATCTGGAACATCATCAGAAGTTAATTCGATCTTTAAATGTTAAATTGCCGTTATTGGCAGCAGTGGGTATTGTACTCACTGTCATTTCAGCTGTTCTTTCCCGAGATGATCGTTATAGGATGTTGATGATGATTGCTTCGGCGATTTTTCTAATCATTGCCGGCATCATTACACGTTTCCTGAATCAACCCATTAATGCAAAGATAATGTCTTGGTTACTTGATAATCCTCCCGCAGATTGGATGAGATTGCGTGATGACTGGTGGAAGTGGCATATTGTACGGTTGATTGCTGGACTGATCGGGCTAAGCCTACTTATTATTGCACTGTTAATTCATTGATCTTTCAAATATTCCCTATAAAAAGAGGTGCAATTGTGAAACGGCAAACAGTTGCTTTAGGACTAATCATAATGACTTTAGGAACCCTGATCACAGGCTGTGGAGGCAATGATATCCAATCTGTATCGGAAGCTGTGGCGAGCCAAGTGCCAAAAACCGCAAACATTAGTTCATCTCATTCAAGTGAGGCCGGTAGATTAGACGACGCGGTACTTGGCGCGAAATTGAGCTATTTCGATTCCAAGTTTGGCACCGTTGTCAAAAAAGAGAACGAATCGACCATCGGTTATATGGATGGCAAGCTTCGGGTTCTTGAGAATTTTGGAATCGCTTATACGATTTACAATGCATACGTGGATCGCAAAGAAAAGGTGAGCGTAGAAGATGCGCTCACCTTTATCAAGCAATTCCTGCCCAAAGATGCCAAATTCATCAAAGACGAAGAAGACGCTACTACAAAGATGCATAAATACACCTATAAAAGCGAAGCTCTGAAAGCCCAAACGCAGTTGTCCGGACAATTAATAATCAACATCATTAAGGATCCGAATGACGAAGCCAACTGCAAGCAAGCGCAGATCAGCATTGATATTACGGCTATGTGAAATCGGTTGAGGGAGGAGAAACAATGGGTTCAGTAAAAAAGTCTCTTGCACTGGCCTTAGTCTATATGTTGTCTATGTGCACGATAGGACCGATTCCGCATACGTTTGCAACAGCGAATATTTACCAGCTTACTATCAATAACTCGAGCTCCTATTTAATCGCAGGCCAACCGCATTATGTTTCCTTCACTACCGATAGAGCTATTTCGACAGACATGGACGTTCAAACAGACTATTCCACCGATAACGGTTTTACATGGCATTTCCTAAAAAGCAGTAATTATAATTTATATGAAATTACTTTTCCAATCGATCCACAGTTGACTTCGGCCATTTTCCGCGTTGGTGCTTCCTTCTCGCCGGTTATCGGTTCCGACAGCTATTCTGAGGTGAAGATCGGCCCATATCAAATTTTGCAGCCTGGTTCAATCACGGATTTAACTTCAATGGCGAATACGGATGGTACAATCTTACTGGATTGGACCGATAATACGAATATGGAATCATATTACCAGATTACAAGGGATGGGCCTGATGGTTCAAAAATATTTTACGTAAAAGATACGATGGATCATAGGGGGCCTCTCAGATTTGTCGACAAAGATACAAGTAAGTATACAAGTACAATCTACGTTTACTCAGTGCTACCGGTCATTGATCAATTCAATATACTGGACAGCAATAGACCGGGAGTTGTCAGTGTGCTAGCAAAAACGATTGCGCAAAAAAAGCCTCTGGATACAATCGACGCCATAACCAATTTCCCTAGAATTACTGAACCTGACAATAATAAAGTGAAAATTGAGCTTGATTTTACGAAAAAATGGCGTATGTATATTTTGGATATTGATAAAGTGGCCGTCAGTAGCATCACGTTAAATAAAAAAGCAATCCATCTGAAGCAGGGGGAGAGTGAAGCGCTAATCGCGGCTATTATACCTTCGAATGCAGCCAATAAGAAGATGACGTGGAGCAGCGAAAATGAGGGAGTCGCTACTGTCGATAATGCTGGTAAAGTGACGGGCATATCACCCGGTTCGGCAAAAATTACAGTGAAGGCAGAAAGTGGGGAATTTACTGCTGTTTGCATCGTAACTGTAGCGGATATTCAGAAACCGACCACGGCTACACCTACGATCCAATTTAATGACATTGATAAACATTGGGCGAGTTCGGATATCATGATCGCAGTGAAGCTAGGAGCCGTGAGTGGTTATCCGGACGGTACTTTCCGGCCGGATGCGAGTGTGACACGTGCGGAGTTCACGAGTATGCTAATGAGAGGGCTAAAGCCAATGGGAGAAGGTACACGAATTTCCTTCAAGGATAATATTGATATTGAAGCTTGGGCGGTTCCATCGGTGGAACTAGCAGTGAAACTCGGAATCATCAGCGGTTATGCGGACGGTACATTCCAACCGAACGCGAATATTACCCATGCCGAAATGATCTCGATGGTCGTTCGCGCCTCAGGTCTCCCCACTGATAATGCACAGATAACCGGCTACGCTGACGATGCCATTATCCCGGAGTGGGCAAAAGCCTCCGTTTCCACGGCCGAGAAGAACGGCATCATTATCGTGAGTGGTATTACAGGCAATAAATTTGCGCCGCAAGTACTGTCCAACCGCGGGGAAGCCGCTTCGGCGATCGTTCGTATGCTAAAAGTTAAGAAGTAGAAGCGGTTGAGGAGTATGATCTTAAATTGATAACATGTAGAGGACGTAACCCAGCGTAGGCGAAGGAGCGTCCTCTTTTTTGAACGAATGGGCAGGATACAACCTTTCAAGTTGTGGAAGCGTAAAATAGATAAGGGGAAAATTGAGCTAATGGTTGGTTGAGGAGAGATATTATGAGTGGATACCCTGATAACCTGGCTTCTTTGGATTTATAAAAGAAATGCCTCTATTCTCCGATACATCCCCGAATTCCCTCCCTCCGCGCTGGGTGCCGCTTTCCGTAAACGGTCCATCATCGGTGGCTTCAGCATGAAACAGAAAAAGTTTCGTTTCATAATTATATGTTGAACAAAGAGAGACAATTAATCTGATGAATATGAATCAGTTTTATTGTGTCTCTTTTATTTTTTGAGGTAATTTTGTAAATATTTATTTTGAACAGCTTTTATTTTTGTTTAAGAAGGATGCTTTCGGAAATCACGTGGTGTTACACCCGTAAGCTTTTTGAACATGCGATTGAAATGGCTGATATGATTGTAGCCCACTCGTGAAGCAATCTCGGTTACATTCAGATTAGAGTCTCTTAAGAGTTCCATAGCTACTTGCATACGGATAGCAGATAAGAGCTCAATATAGGACTTCCCCTTTACAAGCCGCAACATGCTGCTGAAATATGAGGGAGACATATAGGCGATATTTGCAACATCTTCAAGATTAAGGTCCTCATGATATTGCGATTCCATATAGGCAATTGCCTTATGAAAAGCCTCACGATGAAACAAAACCTCTCTCTGTTCTTGTTGACCCTGAGTTTCTGAATAACGAGCATATTGTCTTCCAGTAATCACAAGTAGCTTTAAAAGTTCAGCTTTGATGGCCAGTTGGTATCCGTCTTCCATTTCATCCCACTCGTTCCTCATTACTTGGAGAACATTCTCAATCGATGATTGAATGTTCGGGGGAAGAGCCATTTTTGGAATAAGATCTTCCTGTGAGATTAGCGGTCTGATATAGGCGAAATCTACGAAGGTTTGCATACGGGTGAGATCTCGCAGACCTTCATTAATAGCATGGGGCATAAAATCAATCTGAAATAAGACAAAATCCATCGATTCGCGTAGTTCCAGACGATGTTCCTGATAAGGAGGTATGGAAAATATATCGCCTTTAGTTAAAACGTAGGACCGGCCATTCGTGACGTGTAAACAGCTGCCCGACATCATATAGCAAAGCTGCAAATGTTCATGAGCATGCTTGGTTTTATTCATATAAGCAGGTGTTCGTACTTCAACTTTGAACGGAAACTCTTCATCCAGCATTTCTTTGTACGCATAGACGGGGAAGTCTGACATTATATGCACCACACATTCATATTTCATCCTACTTGTCATGTTACATGGGGTCGTGGAAATGTGCAATAAATCCGTGGAAAAGGGAAAGTTTCTTCGCTATTGTGGGGCTACAATGGAAGTAATCAAAGTTGAAGGACACGTACAGGAGGAATGAAGCTTGAGAAACCTAGCCTATAGTACTCTGCCTTGTGAAGGTTGGAGCTTGGCAAAAATGATTGCGTTTGCAAAGGAATGCGGATTTTCAGCGATGGAATTACGGGAGGGTAAAGCGTGGATGGTATCCACCGAGATGACCTCAAATGAGCGCTTAGAGGCACTTCATTTATTTGAAGAAGCTGACATAAAGGTCACGGATGTTGGTTCGAATGTTTGCTTCAATGGAACGGATTGTGATCAGGCTATGTCGGAACATTTTGAAAAGGTTGCACAACTGGCACATGACTTGAAAGCACAAGGTATTCGAGTTTTCTTAGGATACTTCAACGGTCGCAGAGACAAGGAAGTACCTGTTATCCCATATGAAAATGTTGTCGCTCGTGTGAGGCAAGCCTGTGATTATGCCGCATCCTTGCAAGTGCAGGTATGGCTCGAAACGCATAATGAATTTGCGACGGGTAAAGTGCTTCGTAAGCTGCTGGATGATGTTGATCGGACGAATTGTGCGGTAATCTATGATATTATTCATCCGCTTGAAGAAGGTGAGTCTCCAGCTGATACCATTGCACTTTTGGGAGCACAATGCGCTCATGTTCATATGAAAGACGGTTTGCCCTTTGAAGATGAAATGGAAATAAATTGGAAGTATACGAAGCTTGGTGAAGGTATCATTCCTATTACCGAGATTGTCAGCTTGCTGAAACAAGCAGGTTACCAGGGTTACTACTCCTTAGAATGGGAAACGAAATGGCGCAAGGAGCTGCAGGTACCTGGTATGGAACCGGAACTGATTTTCCCCGCTTATGTAAGCTATATGAATCATTTGACTCAAACCATTAACGAAATGAGGACAATCTAGTGAAAACATTAGTTTCGATGAAGAATCCTGAACTTCGAGAGCTACTTTGGCAGGAAGCGACACTTCACAAGCTAAAGAGCTTTAGCGATGTTGATTTTATTGCGTTAAATGAGAAATTCACAAGTGAGGATTTGGTTGAAAGAATCAGTGAGTATGATGCATGCATCACATCATGGGGATCCCCAGTGTTTACCCCAGAGGTGCTGGCTCGAGCGACTAAATTGAAGTTTATCGGTCACGGTGCTGGAAGTGTAGCGGCTATTGTGAATGAAGATGTGTTTGAAACGAATATTGCCGTTGTTACCGCAAATAAAGTGCTGGCGCACTCGACTGCCGAATGTGCGTTCTCTATGATTTTCGCGGGTGCCTGGAATTTCTCCTCACTTAGTGCTGGCCTAAAACAAGGTAAATGGAGCAACAACAACCGTGATACAGTTCTCGGCGTAACCAGAAGAGTCATTGGCTTGGTGGGATATGGAGAAATATCCAAGCAAGTGATACGGATGCTGAAACCATTTCATGTAAAAATCTTGTTGTGTTCCAGTTATTGCTCGCAAGAGGAAGCGAACGCTCAAGGCGTCCAGCTTTGTGAACTGAACGACCTTTTCGAACAGAGCGATATTGTATCGGTTCACAATACACTGACGGACCAGACGCGTGGAATGATTGGGAGCGAACAGCTGAAAAGATTACGTGATGGAGCATTATTTGTGAATACGGCACGAGGACCTATCGTACAGGAGCAAGCGCTGCTTGAAGAGTTACGTACCGATCGTATAAAAGTAATGCTGGATGTATACGATTATGAGCCGCTTCCCATTGACCATGAACTCCTGAAACTGCCAAACGTCGTCTGTCTGCCGCATATTGGCGGATTCCACGGAATTCTTAAGCGGGAGCTTTGCGATTTTATTGTCGATGAATTAAAGCGTTTCTCTGAAGGAGAAGCTCTTCAAGGAAAAGTAACGATTGATCAATACCGCAGATTAACCCGTAAATAAACATGATTAAAGGGAGTACAACATGAACAATTTATCAACTATCGTTTCATTTATTACTGACAAAACGAGACGTAACGCTGCGAAATACGGAGATCTTCTACCTGCGCATACGAAAGATGGGGTATATGAGTTTTCTGAAAATGGGTTTTGGACAGGTGGCTTTTGGACAGGGTTGAATTGGTTGTCTTATGAATTGACTGGGGATGAAAGTTTTATTCGCACGGCTCGCGACTCGTATCCGCGTCTCTTGAAACGCTTATATGACACACCAGAAACATTGGATCACGATATTGGTTTTCTTTATTCGCTGTCTTTCGTGGCAGATTACAAAATTACAGGAAATCCTGAAGCGCTCAAGGTGGCATTGGATGCAGCAGATCGTTTGGCTGAACGATTTAATGAAAAAGGTCAATTCATCCAAGCATGGAATGTGTGGAAACAAGGTGATCCCTTTAGCGAAGAAAACAGAGGCCGTATTATTATTGATTGCATGTATAATTTACCGCTCCTATTCTGGGCTTCAGAGATAACAGGAAACCAAACATATCGTCAAATTGCAGAGGCGCATGCGAATACGTGCATGAATACGATTATTAGATCAGATTTTACTGCGTACCATACATTTGTAATTGATCCTGTTACAGGTGAGCCAAGGTTCGGTCAAACGCACCAAGGATATGCGGATGAATCCGTCTGGTCTCGTGGACAAACGTGGGCAATCGGTGGCTATACGCACGCTTATCGCTACACAGGCAATGAAGAGTATCTTAATGTTGCTCGTAATTGCGCGAAAGTATTTCTCGACTCTGTTGAAGCTGATCTGATTCCGATATGGGACTTCTCTGTTCCTGACCCAGAGACGGCTAAGCGTGATAGCTCTGCAGCTGCCATTGCTGCTGCAAGCTTATTGGAACTCGCTAAGTTTGTGGATGGCTCGGAACGAGCTGCTTACGAAACGTATGCCAATCAGGTTGTCCAGAATCTCTTTGAGATGTATTCGACAAATCATGATGAAACACATGAGGGGTTGCTTATTCATGGCTGTGGGCATCATCCCGCAGGCAAGAACATAGATTGCTCACTCATTTACGGAGATTATTACTTTGTGGAAGCTGTAGCCAGGTTACTTGGCAAGACGAAAGTATACTGGTAAGCATTAATAGGATAACTCAACAAATAGAACCTGGCCGTCGGCTGGGTTCTATTTTTTTGATATCAGACAACTCGCATCTAAAAGTAAAGAATTTTACACAATTTTGAAGATTATCGAGCTAGTATCATCTATCCTTGTCAACTACAATTCAAGTAAACAAGAAAAGGAGGGCAGTTATGATCTATAATTTATTTATTGAAAGCGCTTAAATAATTTTTAATTCTTTGCATAACACATTTGACGTGTATGTTTGTTAGAAAAATCTCCACCCATCTAAGGAGGATTGATTATTTTGAAGAAAGCTGGGTTTTTAGGTTTATTATTCCTATTTATTGCATGTTTGGCCGGACAGGGTAGAGCTGAAGCTGTCGTAACCACTGTTTCGTCAATTAGCGCATTACAGACGGCAGTGACGAATGCCTCGGCTGGCGAAGAGATCGTTCTGGCTAACGGAATCTATGATAATGATGGAAGCAACGCCATGATCATACTAAGCAATAACCAAGGAACTTCCACCCAACCTATCATTATTCGGGCAGCTACGCCGGGACAAAGTGTATTTACCGGCACAACTGCCATTAGATTGTCAGGTGCCTGGATGGAATTTAGAGATTTTAAATTTGATGTACAGTATGTGGCAGGCAATAGCAATCGGAATGTTATTTCGCTGATTGGAGCGAAAAATATGAAGGTGAAAAACAATTATTTTCTTAACAGTGGTGATACAACCGCTCCAGCCACCCATATTATTAAATTGTTAAACAGCTCCCACGACAATGTGATTGAGTCAAATACATTCGATGGCAACCGCTCAAGTGGTGTCGGTATCCAAATTGGAACGTCCACGCAAACGAATCACGATAATATAATCAGCACGAATTACTTCAGGAATATTCGTTATGTCGGGGATTTGTTTCCTGGCCAAACCAATGGTATGGAGCCTATCCAAATCGGGCAAGCCACCAATAATGATATAACTGGAACGATCGTTGAGCATAACCTGATGGAAAACGTGACTGCTGATGGAGGCGAGATCATCAGTGTCAAATCGAGCGGGAATACCGTCCGCTACAACACATTTCGCGATTCGCCATCTGGGGTCACCCTTCGGTTTGGCAACAGCAATACAGTGAATGGCAACTTTTTTATCCGCACCAAAGAAGGCATACGTGTTTATGGAAGCTCGCATTCCATATTCAATAATTACTTTAAAGATATTACCAATAACGCAATCAATCTGGATGGCGGCGATAATATAGCGAACGGGCATTATGCAGCCGACCAGGTGACAGTGAGTAACAATACGGTCGTTAATGCAGGAACTGGAATCAATATTAACAATAGCATGTATCCGATCACGCCAACGGGGATTACCATCCAGAACAATCTGATTCAAACGGATAGAGGCAAAGCTTTTAATGAATATGGTTCTAAGTTAAATAATCTTGCTATTCCGACGTATGCAAAAAATCTTTTTTTCTTAAGCGGGAGCGCTCTCCAAGGTGTTGGAAGAACAGGCATTAACGCTGCTAATCCGAGCCTTACTGGCACGGGTGAAGTGCGCCGGCCGCAATCCTATAGTGTTATAAGCAACTATGGGAATACAGTTACCGGACTGAGCACGGACATGGACGGGCAAACACGCAGCGGTAACCCGGATACAGGAGCAGATGAAATTTCGGGGAGCTCGGTTATATATGGGCCAAGAACCGCAGCAAATACGGGGGCATTATGGGCTAATGGGACGGATCTTCAGGCACCTACGGCTCCAGTAAATGTTACTGCGTCCAGTGTGACTGACACTAGTGCAGTCTTATCATGGACTGCTTCAACAGATAATACGAGTGTAACCGGCTATGATATCTACGTGAGTTCTGTACTCAAGGCAACATCAACAAGCCCCACATACACGATGACTGGTCTTGTAGCCAACAAAACCTACCAAATTACTGTGAAAGCTAAGGATGCTGCAGGCAACCGTTCCCCTGCATCCAATGTAGCGACGGTTGTCACTGCCGCATCGTCCATTGTGGACACGGTTGCTCCAAGTGCGCCTACCAATTTTAAAGCCTTTATGAGAGAGCCTGCCTATATCAGCTTTACATGGTCATCCTCGACTGACAATGTAGGGGTGAGCAGCTATGAAATGTACGATAACGGGGTGTTCGTCTCTTCAAGTGGCTCCTCCGCTAGTTCTATGCAATTAAGAAATGTTGATCCCGATACACACTACTATTCGATTAAAGCCAAGGATGCGGCAGGCAATTTGTCTGCAGAGAGCAACGTAGTATGGGTAACTTCATCCGGGCGTACCATCGCTCTGAATGGAAGCGCCGATCGCTATTTAGAGTCAGAATGGAATAGCTTTAAGACAGGTAACATTTCATTAGTCAGCGATTCCGCTACTTCCAGCGGGAGCTACATGAAGATCAATAACGGAAACGGGGATGAGAATACAAACGTTCGGATGGAATATAGCCTCAATGTCAGCAATGGGGGCACTTTTTATTTATGGCTGTTGGGCAAAGGTGTCGACGCTAGCAGCAATAAGGTTTATGTCCAGGTTGATGGAGATACGAGAATTGAACATACACTAACGACCGCAGCATGGGGATGGACAAAGTCAGCCTCACCAATTACATTACCGGATGGTTGGCACTCGTTGAAAATCATTAATAAATTGGACGGCACTCAGATTGATAAGCTGATGCTGACCAAAAGCAGTGTGACTGTACCTAGCGGAATAGCGGATACGCCACTGGCTGTCGTTAATGATGGCGTCGCACCAACGGCACCTGCCAGCTTGGCTGCCACCTCAATTACAAGCAACTCGGCCCAGCTGAATTGGACCAGCTCTACAGACAATGTAGCCGTAAAACGTTATCTTGTCTCTAACAATGGAACCGAACTCATAGCCTCTACGACAGTAAATTCCTTGGCTTTGACCGGGTTGACTGCTAATACAACTTACAGTCTGACTGTATTGGCAAATGATGCCGCAGGCTTCATCTCACCCAATAGCAATACCTTGACGTTTACTACGGCTGCAGATTCAACAGCACCAACCGTTCCAACCAATCTGGTGTCGGATTCCCAAACCTCTACGAGTGTACACATTCATTGGACGTCATCCATCGATGATACCGGAGTCAAAGAATACGACATATACCGTAACGGAGTTAAGGTGAGCACGACCTCAACACCATTGGTTTACAGTTCTACGTTCTCTGGACTGACACCGAACACCAGCTATACCTTCAAGGTAGTCGCCAGAGATTTTGCCGGGAACGTGTCCGCTGCTAGCACGACCATGACTGTTTCAACGTTGCCTTGATCTAAGATTATTACACATTTTTGAAGAATGCATGGCTAGTTCCTCCTGTAGTCCCATCTTATAATTGAGATAGAAGATGACAAACAGGAGGGACGAAATGCTTAGTGAACGCACAAGTACGATGAAAATATCGAGTGTCACCAAAATAAAAAGAACCTACTCTCGAAGCTTTATACAGAACAAATGGCTATACCTGATGATGGTTCCTGGTGTTGCGTTTTACATTATCTACAAGTACATCCCGATGATGGGATTATTGATTGCCTTCCAGGATTACAACATTATGAAGGGCATTATGGGCAGCCCTTGGGTAGGCTTTAAGCATTTTGAAACGATTTTTAACAGCCCGGATTTCTATGTTCTGCTTCGCAATACCATGGTGATCAGTCTTTATAAAATTGTGTTTGGCATGCTGCCGGATATTGCTATGGCACTTGCCTTGAACGAGATTCGCTCCCCTTGGTTCAAAAGAACGATTCAGACCATCACTTATGCACCGCATTTCTTATCCTGGGTAATTATATACGGCTTGGTGATGGCGTTCCTAGCTACAGATTCTGGTTTGGTCAATCAATGGATTCGCGGTTCTGGTGGGGAGTCCATCAATTTCTTGACCTCCAACAGCTGGTTCCGCCCCTTGCTGGTTTTAACGGAAATATGGAAGGATACTGGCTTTGGGGCTATCATCTATCTGGCTGCCTTGACGGGCATCGACCCGCAATTGTATGAAGCAGCGATTGTAGATGGAGCTGGGCGCTGGAAACAAATCTGGCATATTACGCTGCCGGGCATTCGCAATGTGATTGTCTTGCTGCTGCTGTTGAAAATCGGGCATATCCTCGATGCCGGCTTCGGCCAAATCTATATTTTCTTAAACACTCGAGTCTATGAGACAGGAGATATTATCGACACCTGGGTATTCCGCCGGGGACTGGAAAGTATGGAATTCAGCTTTGCCTCTGCAGTCGGTTTTTTCAAATCCTTCGTTGGTTTGGTGCTTGTACTTGGGGCTAATAAGCTAGCCAAAAAATATAGCGATTCGGGAATCTGGTAGGAGGAGTACGTATGTCATTAGTTGTCATTAAAACAAAAACGGATCGTGCTCTGGACATCCTGCTGTATACTGTCCTTACTTTAGCTGGTCTGGTAACGCTGTTTCCCTTTTATTATGTCATCATTATGTCCGTGACCCCGATTATTGAAGTGTTAAAAAATGGTGGTTTCGTGCTAATGCCTACAACGTTTACGCTGGTTGCTTACAAGGCCATATTTCAAAGTGCACTGGTTCCGCGAGCTTTACAAATAACGGCTATCATCACCATAGTCGGTACGGCCTGCAATTTGCTGGTGACCACACTGCTTGCGTATCCCTTGTCAAAGAAGTGGCTGCCAGGAAGAAATATCGTGCTAATGATGATTGTATTTACCCTAATATTCACCGGTGGCATGATTCCTACTTATCTGGTAGTCAAGCAGACGGGCTTGCTCAACAGCATATGGGCCTTAATCATTCCATCGGTTGTTTCTACCTTCAACCTGTTGATTATGAAATCTTTCTTCGAAAGTTTATCGGAAGAAATTCAGGATGCAGCCAAAATTGATGGCTGTAACGATATGCAAGCGCTCTATCACATCGTGCTGCCACTGTGCAAGCCGATCATGGCGACCTTGATGTTGTTCTATGGAGTAACACACTGGAATGAATTTTTTAATGGCATCATGTACATGAGTGATCCGAAGAATTATCCGCTTCAGGTGGTGCTGCGCAATATGCTGCAGCAGCCGCAGGTCAGTCAGGAATTGCTTGCCTTAAATCCGGAGGCGCGGGTGGAATTGCCACCGGAGACACTAAGAATGGCTTTGGTGGTCGTCTCGACATTGCCTATGCTGGTGATCTACCCCTTTATTCAAAAGCATTTTACCAAAGGTATGATGCTGGGTGCGATTAAAGGGTGACAAAATATATTGATGGGGGTTTTTAGATGAATCGAAAGTGGAAAACAGGTATGATTTCATTACTGATGCCGCTAGTTGTGATTGCAGGCTGCTCGACGAAGGAAGGAACAACAGAACCCGCAGCTACAGGGACCGGACCGACAGCAAAAGCCTCGAAAAAATATACGATTGAGGTGTTTCAGCAGAATGCCGGCTCGGTAACCCTTCCCCCTGCCGATCAGGATTTTGTCAAAAAAGCGATCGATGAGAAGCTGAACATTGATTTGAAAATAACATTTATGCCTGCTGGCCCCGACTATACGAACAAACTGAATGTGCGTTTCGCTTCTGGTGACGTACCGGATCTATTCACCATCGGAGGCCGGGAAATACAGACTTATGCCAACAATGGGTCTTTGACTCACTTATCAAGTTATTTAAATGATAAATATTTGCCGAATTATTTGAAATGGGCGGATGCCCCCTTACTGAAGGCGGAGCGGGACAAGAACAACCCAATGGGCTTTTGGGCCATGAGGCCGTATGCGAAGACCGAATATTCAACCTGGTATATCCGTAAGGATTGGCTAGACAAGCTTGGATTGAAGGTACCCAGCAACAATGATGAGCTGCTGAATGTCATGCGGGCCTTTACGTTTAAAGATCCAGATGGAAACGGCAAGCAGGATACTTATGGATTCACGGCTACTGGTAATGGTGAACAGGTCGGGCAGGAATGGCCGATGTGGGCCAAATACGGAATGATGGGTACGTTTACGAACGATGGCAAGCATGTGAAGGATAATCTGGTTGCACCTGAAACTGGAAAAGTATTAGCCGAGATTAAGGCTGTTATCGATGAGAAAATCGTGGATCCTGATTGGTTCCTGAACAAAGGCGAAGCTGTGTTTGAGAAATTTGCTCAAGGCAAGGTAGGGATTGTAAACTCGCGGGGCATTAACAATTTTCTAGAGGGCAATCCGAACAGCTTCTTAAACAAAGGTAGAAAAATTAACCCCAAATTTGATATCGTGGCTTTTAATCCATACCCCGACCAAGCGACATGGGTAGAAGCGACTGGCAATACAGGATGGGCGATTCCCAAGGCGGTTGCTGACAAGGATCCAGAGAAGGTACTGCGTATTCTTCAGCTAGTTGATTATTTGTGCAGTGAAGAAGGCTATCTGCTAACGCATTATGGCAAGCAGGATGTGCATTACAAGCGCGATGGCAACAAAATTTTACCTAATATGGTGGAGCTTGATAAAATAGCGAAAGAACAAGGCGATTTCTTGAAAATTTACGGAGCATTTTCCCCTACAGAGAGCGAAGCCAGACAAATTGGGCTTGACATTGTTAATCCCAATTTGACCGATCGTGACCGAGAACTTTATAAGCAGCTGGCCACTTATAAAAGGGCTCCGTATTCCAATGGTATTCAAGTGACGCCACCAGACGGCATCAATATTGCGGATTTCCGTAAGCAGCAGAATGTGTTTCACACCAAAATTGTGTTTGGCGAAATCCCGATCGAGAAATGGCCGCAATTGAGCGATGAGCTGATGAACAAATATCGTGGCAAAGAAATTTTTGCTAACTACGAGAAGCAAATGCGTGAGGCAGGCGTTTTAGAATAAATTTCCATAACAATATGGGGAGAGGGCTATTCATGCCTCTCCTTTTTCGAATAGGAAGATACCACAAACCAATTAGAAATGCATAGGTCATGCCCGATTTTTATGATACAATGTAAGGGTTTACATAGTAGGATACGGATGGCACGCTACAGGAGGTACAAGGATGCCCACAAGAGCAAATCGGCTTCATTTTTTATTTACGAGCATCGGAACGAAGCTCTTTTTGATAACCTTCTTTTCGTTTTTGCTGGGGCTTTTATTGGTAGGTGGCATCGCATTTTATAATAATTCGGCTATTATTAAGCAAAATCAGGAAGAGTCGTTACAGCTATTGATGGGGCAGGTAGAGGGGTATCTGCAAATACATATGACGGCGATCCAGGAAAATTTATTATTTTTGACAGATAAAGAAATTTTCGATTCGCTCAAGTTAACTGATTACCAGGTACTGATGGAAAATATGGTTAAGCTGCACCCGGATACGATCAAGAGCATTTATTTAATTGTTGACGGCCAATACAATATTAGTGCCCCACAGTCAATGAAATATTTCGTGAACAAGGAGCAAATGGCAGAGGTATATAATCAAGCGAGGTTATGGGGCTTCTGGTGGAGCCAGCCTTATATATCGTCCTTTTCCAAAAAAACGATTACTGCCGCAAAAACAATTGAGTCTGCGAAAGTTAAGGGAGTGATCGCCATTGACCTGAACGTAGACAATCTGGCCAGCTCTTTAACCGTGCCCACGCTCAAGAAAAAAATGGATTTGTACCTGCTGTCACGAACTGGAGAACTGATCTCCACCAATACGCCGATGACCTTTGAGGAGAAAACAAACGGAGACCATCCGATGGTTCATATGATCAAGGATAAGGTCAGAAACAATGATTTGGAATTCGACCATGTGGACCTGCCTGACGGGCGGTATAAGATATTAAAAAGCAACCGTAACCGGTGGGATTGGGTTGTATTTGCCGCCATTAATGAGATGGAGGTTTATGAGATTCTACAGGTAGTCAAGAAGCAATATGTGTTGATGCTGTCGCTCTGGATTTTGCTTTCCTTGGCTATTTCCTATTGGCTTGGCCGGTACTTCCGCGCCCCGATCAAAGAAATTTCCAGGCAAATGAACTATGGAGCTTTAGGGAATTTGGAGCACCGCATCGATATGAAACGGATGGATGAATTCAGTTATGTAGTCGGCGGCTACAATAAGTTGATGGATCGGATCGGTACCTTATTTAAAGATCTACAGCTCATGGAGGATCAAAAAAGGTACCATGAGTTAAAAGTGCTGCAATCACAGATTAATCCTCACTTTTTATATAATGCGCTGAATACGATATATTGCTTGGTTGAAACTGAAAGAGTCAAGGAAATCGGTTCTGTTATTCAATCATTGGTCAGCATTTTGCGTTTCTCTATTGATAAGATCGATGAGGTAGTACTTCTGAAATTTGAAGTGGAATGTGTATGGAAATACGTGGACCTGATGAAGCTGCGGTTCGGAGATATTTTTGATATGGACATCATTATTCCAGAGCCGTTCGAGCAGGCGTATATTCCGAAGCTTACGCTGCTTACTTTAATTGAAAATTCGATATTCTATGGCTTGAACAAGCCGGATGAACGCAATCATATTATTATAATGGCTTACCAGGAGCAGCCTGGAATCATTTGCTTTGAGGTGTCGGATACGGGCCCTGGCATTGAGGACGAAATGATTCGAAGATTGATTGTTAAGGAAGCTTCCAATGAATTCTTAAAGGATTCCTCACTGCTGGATCGTCCGGACAAGGAACGAAAGGGTTTAAATAATTTAGGCATACGCAACATCCATGAAAGGATTCAGCTGCATTTTGGCAAGCAGTTTGGCTTGGATATTGAAAGCAGCTTGGGTGAAGGGACGCGAGTGATGGTGCGTCTGCCCTTCAGATCCGCAGAGCGGAACAGCAGGCAAATAGAAATGGGGCAGAGACGGGATGCCAATTAAAGTACTCATTGTGGACGACGAACTACCAGTTCGTGAACGTTTCACCCAGCATATTCCTTGGGAGGAACATGGCTTTGCATGCATCGGTGCAGCCGGGCATGGACAAGAAGCGTTAACGATGATGGAAAAGGAGCTTCCGCATCTGTTATTGGTCGATATCACCATGCCTATCATGGATGGATTGGAGCTTGCGGAGCTAGTACGAAAACGTTGGCCGGAGATATCGATTATTTTTTTGACGGCTCATTCCGAGTTTCACTACGCACGCCAGGCACTGCTTCTGGGAGCCAAAAACTATCTGCTGAAAATCGCCTTATCGAAAGAACAAATTATTGCGGCCTGTCAGGCAGCTGTTGAAGATTTAAAGTTCATATTGAAGGACAAGGCAGGCAAGACGGTGACCATGGATAGGGAGGATGATTCGGAAAAGTCCGTATATCATTCATGGAAGAGACGTGAATCGCTAGTTGATCATTGGTTGGAGAGCAATGCGCATCAGAGAAAAGGTATTTGGAGTGAGATCAGTAAAGAGCTATCCACGGAGCTAAAGCGCCATGTGGCTGTGCTATGGGTAGGTATAGATGCATTCGAGGAGCTTTGGAATCAATCAACTTGCCCTCTTGGCGAGACTACCCATAAACAGCAAGAGCTGGCTGCGGGGATCGAGGCTCTAGCTACAGCTGACCAGCAAATGACTGCATTTCCAGTCGGAAAGACGAAGCTGCTTTGTGTTATAACCAGCGATGCTGATGCAAGCTCGAACAACTTTGAAGCTGCCCTCTACCAAACAGCACAGGTACTGTTGGCCAGGGAAGGCCACGTTAAGCTATATATATGGAATAGCGGCAGCTTGGTAGGTGAGACTGCCGAGATGCATGCACAAATTTCGGAGGGGCTAGAGAAGCTAAGCCGTTACTTTTATGAAAGGCAAGAATATACCTCCATGCATTCCCAGCTACTTCATGTGAATTTCCAAGAAATCAGTGTGATGGAGCAGGTGGAGTTACTGTCGAAGGCGACAAAGGCTTTTTATGGTGGTGGTGCGGTTATGTTACAAGAGGTTGTCCAACAGCTAACTACGCTTCCACTGGGGGCATCGCCGTATTCACCTGCCCAGCTTATTCGACTATCTGGGGATATCATGCTGAAATGCCCGTGGCTGGAACAGGATGCGAGCCTCATTCAATTTCACCAAATGCTACTGTTTATCGAGTGCTGGGACGACTTTATCCGTTGGTGGAACCGTGTGTTTGATTTGTTGACGAACCCAAAGCTTCATCCCGAAATGAATGTGACACGTTGGGAGGTCCAGCAGGTTTGCCAGTACATCCATGAAAATTATATGAAGGAGATTAGGCTGCCTGATTTATCTGAACGGGTTGGCCTCAACACCATTTATTTGGGACAATTGTTCAAACAGATTACAGGCGAATACTTTAATGACTACCTGCACCGCACCAGGATGCAGAAAGCCCAGCAGTTGCTGCGGCAAACTGGCATGAAGGTATATGAGGTTGCAGCAGAGGTTGGCGTTTCGGACTACCGTTATTTTTGCAAGCTGTTTAAAAAACATATAGGGATTTCCCCCTCTGAATTTAAACATAAATATGTTGGCAACATGCGATAGCTGGAATATGCATCAGTTAGCTTAAAGCATAAAAAAAGGGATAACGGTCTACGTTATCCCTTTTTTTTCTTTACTTCTTGGTGTGGTCATGCGCGAGCATTCGGCGAAACTCCCTAGGCGAAAAGCCGGTAGCGTTTTTGAACATTGTTGAAAAATTATGATGTTCAATGCCGACGGCTTGGGCAATGCTGCCGATGGTTTGGTCAGACGCCAGCATGGCACGTGCCTTTTCCATTCGCAAGCGATTAATATATTGAATGGGTGAGCAGCCAAGTACGGAATGAAAGCTGCGAATAAAGTAATTGGGGTGGTAATGAACCAGGTCGGCAAGCTGTTCGACACTAATCCTATCTTGCAGGTGCCCTTCAATATATTCAAGAACACGTCCCATTTTCTGGGTGGAGGCTGAAGGGGAGGCTGTCTCCTCAAAGCTTTGATCGACAACCATCCCCAAAAGATGCAGTAAAGAGGCTTTTATATCGAGAATCGTACCTAGTCCCGAACTGCTTATACCACGTACTATTCGCTCGAACCAAACTTCGACCTCAGATGATGAGGGGACGTCTATACAAACCGGGAACCGATACATCTCGAATAGATCACGATTTCCAACACGAGCTGTAAAGTGGCACCAATATTTATTAAAGGTATTGTCGTTAACCGTGGAATAGGACTGTAAAGTATGACAAGGCATTAGTACAAGTTGACCTGGCTTAGGATGATAGACAGCGCCATCAACTTCAATACGTCCTTCGCCACTCCGAATATAATATAAGCGGTTAAAACTGTGAACAAAATTGCGGCGCTGCCAGTCAGGGCCGACAGTTTGCAGATTGGCGATGGTGACGTCCACCTGGATGTTGGTTAACACATTACGAAGTGAATGGTAGGTTGGCAGATCTGACAAGTTCAGCACTCATTTCTTGATAATGAAGTTAGAATTCACTACAAATAGGTTAACAAATCGGAAGATTGCTGTAAATAGAAAAGGTACGATAGAAGGGAAGTCAGCAGTTATAACAACTAATAGGGGGATAAACATGTTGCCAAGATTTCATGATGCGCGAGACCGTTTTTTCGAACTAAGATTAGGCATGTTTGTCCATTGGGGCTTGTATGCTATCCCTGCATGGCACGAACAACTTCCATGGAGGGGCAATATTAGCAGACGCAAATATGAACAATTCATTCATGAATTCAATCCGCAGGATTTCGAACCGAACGCGTGGATTGATCTAGCCGAAGAGGCTGGCATGCAGTATTTATGCTTTACAACGAAGCATCATGACGGCTTCTGTATGTGGGACACTGCACATTCGGAATACAAGGTGTCGAATACACCCTACGGCAAAGATGTGTTAGCGATGCTAGCGGAGGCATGCCAGAAGCGGAACTTCCCACTAAGTCTTTATTACTCCTGTCCAGATTGGCATCATCCTAATTATCCTAACCTTGGTCGACATCATGAAATGTTCGGGCCCCGTCCTGGAGATGAACCGGATATTGAACGATATTACGAGTATGTGAAGAAACAGTTGCAGGAACTTCTCACACAATATGGTCCGATCTATCAGTTCTTCTGGGATGTCAATGTAGCTGAATACCACAATCCAGCGCTCAATGAATTTGTACGGTCGTTACAGCCGGACATTCTTATCAATAACCGTGGACCAGATAAAGGTGATTACAGCACACCCGAGAGGCATGTGCCTGATGGCGGATATTTCCGGACGCCGACAGAAGCTTGTCAATCTTTAGGACGAGAAAGCTGGGGGTACCGCAAGGATGAAGATTACTATTCCTCCAAGTTCCTTATGCAGAGTATGGATAAAATCATGGCTATGGGCGGCAATTATTTGCTGAATGTGGGTCCTACCGCGAATGGTGAGATCGTGCAGGATAATGTGGATACACTGAGACGTATTGGTCGTTGGTATAAGAAGGTGAAGGAAGCGTTAGTTGATGTAACTCCTGCTTCTTACTTAGGCGGGAAAGACGAGTTCATCGACGGGAATGAAGTAGCTAATCGTGTTCTCCGTGAAGAGGTGCTGCTGACTCGCAGAGGTAACACCATCTATGCTCACGCCTATCGTGATTTGCAAAGCTCAACCATCATCTTGAAGCCACTGAATATGCTACCCAAGCGTGCTGTCTTGCTAAATGATGGACGGGAGTTGGAGACAGCCGTAGAGCAACTGCCTTGGTATTGGCGGGAGAGGCCTTACCTAAGGATTCGCAATCTGCCAGTTAATGAGATCACGGATGAGGTGCTTGTGGTAAAGCTGGAGTTCGATGACGATGTAGCTGAATAGGAGGAGGATCACGATGCAGTTTGAATCTATTGAACTTCATAATGTTGCAGAGGCGGAGGAAAACAAGCTTATACATGGCTTGACACTACAACGTTATCCGAAGGCAGTTCGTGAAGCGATGAGCGAACGTGGAGGCTTCGTTTCACAACAGGCCAGCGGATGCGAAATGAGGTTTGTTACGGATTCCCAGAATGTTCGTATATCTTTAACAGCTGTTGAAGGTGATGGAGAGGTTATAGTCTACCAGGGTGACTTTTACCATTCTCTTCATACGCTGAGAAGCGGTGTACAGCACACCTTGCATCTCGTACAGCGGCTAGACACTAGCAAAGTAAATCTTGATGCCATCACAAAGAAGCGCTTTGCACCACAAGTATGGCGCGTCATCACGGGACGCTATGCAGTGAGGTTTCACGGAATTGAGGTATTCAACGATTCCGTTCGTCCGCCGTTGTCAGATGAGGTGCCCGCTGTTCGCTGGATCGCTTATGGTTCTTCGATAACTCACGGAAGTTCCGCCGTGCATAATTACAATGCTTATGTGCATAAGGCTGCACAACGATTAGGCATTGATGTTTTGAACATGGGGCTAAGTGGTGCCTGCATGTGCGAGCAGCAGGTAGCCGACTACTTAGCTTCGCGAACCGACTGGGATATTGCTACGCTGGAGATTGGTGTGAATATGAGGAACTCTTATTCGCCAGAGCAATTTCGGGAACGTGCGGAATATTTGATTCAAGCCATGTGTTCGAAGCATCCGAATAAGCCTGTTGTGGTCATAACTGTATTCCTAAACGCGTCTACATATGACACCAAAGGAACTACAGTTGGCCAGAATCAGGCAGCATTCAACGCCATTCTTCGTGAGATTGTCGCTAGTAGCAAGTACCCCAAACTTTATCTGCTGGAAGGCAATGAAATTTTGACCGACTTCGCGGGACTCACTTGTGATCTCATTCATCCCTCGGATTATGGGCATGAACTTATGGGGGGAAATCTAAGTAGAATGCTTGGTCCTATATTAGAAAAATAAAGATTACGACTTACAACATGAAGCATAATAATATGTCAAAATAGCTTGCCGATGAATCGGCAAGCTATTTCCTTTGTGCAGACTAGTGTTAGCGAGTACTTTAGTTACATCACATCGCCTAAATCAGCAATAAATACTCGCCGTGCTCCGTTAACATATCCATTAAACACAATATGGCGATGATCAGGAGCCCAAGCGGGATGAGCATCTACGCGAAGTGAGCCGTTGAGGTTCGAAGCGGGATGAGCGACATTTATCCTTACTAGCGTCTGCTCGGAGTGTGTCTGAAGATCAATCCAGCGCAGCGGTATGGTGCCGTCTCCAAATGAAGTTGACTCTCCGGCATACGTATCTGTTAGTATGTGACGGCCGTTCGGATGAACGGTCGGATGACCGGAACCAGGTATTTCATCGATGATCGTACACAAATTTGTTCCATCGTATCGGACACGGACAAGCTTCATCTGTTTGTCTCCATAAATGGCCAAGTTCATGGAGAGGTGCTCGCCATCTGGAAACCAGTTAATATGATGGCCGCCTTTTTCCCATTGCTCAGGGCCTACCGCAACACATACATCGGTTCCATCCGGCTTCATTGTCAGCACCCAAAAGTCAAGATGCTGCTTGATCTGATTCCAGGGCTGAGTTTCCTGGGAATGGTACCAGCGCATTGTAAAGATCAGCCGGTTCCCCTGAGGATTAAACTTACAATGGAACCCATAACATTCGCCATGCTCGTATTTTTCTTTGTCTATGTGGGGAACAGCACGTTCAAAAATCTCCCGGATTGAGATGACTAGCGTTCGCTTACCTGTCTTTGTATCGGTCATAAACAAACCGTCGTCAGCACGGAATCCGAAATTTCGCGCGACTCGTTCGTCAGGAATGACGACCCCGTATCCGTTCTGAGTCCGTCGCATGGTAACTGTATTGGCACAAATGATTTGATTTCCGTCTGGAGATATGCGGTAAATAGAGCCCTCCAATTTTCTTGTCACACCAGTAAGTGGGTCAATACAAACAATATAGGGTTCCCAGTTCGATATGTCTACGTTGTTAAAATAGAGGGAATGATCATCTGCGCCCCAATTAATATTGGCCCCTAATTGATACTCCCAACCGAAAGTCTGTGCAATAACCTTCTCTTCAGCGGTATGCAAATCAACAAGAACAACATCGGCGGCTTCGCCGGGCATATTGACACGGTCATTATCGGGCATACGGAGTACGGCTAGATACTGGCCAGATGGACTGACCGGAGAGGTGTCAAAGAAACGATGCAATCCGCCTCCGTCTCCAGGTGTTACGCACCAGACAGGCACGCTTGGATTGTACTCGGTGTATCGTGGGAATTTCTCGCTAATCCGCATATGGCTTGTTCTCCTTTTCGTAAATACGAAGTCAACTTTCCTTCCTAAAGTATATAAAATACGGCAGTGTTCTTCTTTGTCTGAGATTATGACATTTTTACCTCAGATTACGATATAATACCGATTACAGAGACATAAGGAGGGGGAAGGCATGAGTAACTTTGGGATTCATCTATTGTGGACGGCGCGTTATGATTACGAAAAAGGCGAAAATAGGAATCTGCATCAGCATGCCTTTCATCAAATTTTTTGGATTGCTAGCGGCAGCGGAGTATTTCAATGTGAAGACGTCATATTCGAGCTGGAGCCTGACACTATTTTCTTTATAAAACCGAATCAATTGCATGGATTGACAGCCATTGATCATGTGAAAACCTTGGACATCAAATTTCAGATTGTATCGGAAGAACTTGAAAGCGCTACAGGGCAAATACCTGCGCAGATGCGCATTCGCAATAAAGAGGTAGCGCGGCTTCTTGAACTTGTACGCAGCGAGGGGCTGCAAAGACAAAGTTATTTTCGAGAGTTGGCAGCTCTTCATCTGGCTGAGCTACTCTATGTATTGACACGGGCTGCTGAGCACTTGGAAAATGAAGCACAATCAAACGTTTTGGAGGCTCGTTCCTTGGCACCTCGAGTTTCCAATGCCAATGCCACAGCAGCGGAAAAAGCAGAGCAATGGATCTTGGAGCATTCGGATCAGGATTGGACGATTACGGAAATGTCCAAGAAGCTTGGATATAGCCCAAGTTATATGTGCCAGCTTTTCAAAGATTACAAAGGTCTTACAATCGCAGCTTTTCTGAAGGAAGTCCGGATTCAGCGGGCCAAGGAATGGATGGCATATTCAGACTGCAGTATTAAGCATATTGCGCAAACGGTAGGGTTCAAAACGGTGCATCATTTCACACGCGTATTTAAGGAAGTAGAAGGAATTACACCCGGGCAGTGGATTGCTCGGGAGATTTCAGGCATTCGGAATGGGATTTTTTTTGACGATACTAATAATTGTCTTTAAGTGACTTCTAAAGGCAGGTTATATCTGAATTAAATGTTGTAGTTTCATCATACAAGTTTCTGAATATTGACACTGATTTGTATGCTTGACAAACGTTGCCGCGAGAAATTGTTGCTAAAAGGATCCGACTATTTTTATTTAGACAAATGATGGGAAATCGATTGAAGCGGGGGTTACGGATTAAGTTTAATTTGTTATTCGTATTTTAAAACTAATTTGTAATTCAGACAATTTGCTCCAAAATCCATTTCAAAACTTTATTTGTCATAATAATTTTACGGAAAATCCAGCAAATCCGTGTGTTTGCTGGATTACTTCATCTCAAAACCAATTTGTCAGCCAACAAGAGAGTAGATAGGCTTATCTTATTGCCAAATAAGGATAGATATCAGGTAACAAATAAGTTTTGAAGTAACAAATAAAGTTCTAAAGTAACAAATAAGGTTTAGAAGTAGTGAATAAAAATTTGGTTAGTTCTTCTTAGCGTTCACTCACTTGGGTGGACGCTTTTTTTAAAATGAGATGACGAATACGAAGGGCAGAATAACTCAACTTCAGTCGGATAAACTATCCAGTAATAATGAGCTTTCCTTCTATTGTAATGATATTTGATATTTCATATTTCATTGTGATCTCCTGACGCATAACCGTTTTATCATCGTCGAGAAAAACGCTCTCATCCGAAAAATATGTTGACATGGAGTAAACTCCATATCTTAAGATACCGATACGGTTGAAAAAGAACAGCTTAAGGGGGATTAGAGAGGAGGCAGAAGTTGGAGCTTACATTTTCAATCGCAGAGATTTCGGAAAAGTCAGGACTCAGTTACGACACGATACGGTATTATGTAAAGATTGGCCTACTACCGCCGACGAAGCGAAAGGAAAACGGACAGAGGGAATATGGCACAATTCATCTCGAACGTCTAGTTTTTATTTCACATCTCAAACGAACCAGCATGCCGTTAAGCGAAATTAAACATTACATGTCCTTGGCAACTGTTCAAAATTATGAGAAATGCTATGACGTACTTTATAAGCATAAACTCGAAATTGAATCGCAAATGGTGGAAATAAAGGCAACGTTGGAATTAATGAATTATAAGCTTGATCATTTTAAGGACCTAATGAAGAAATCCAGACTAGGAGGAGAATGAACATGAAAGAAGATACCAACTATCAAATTACACCTCAAGAACCAATCCATTCGGGCTTTGGTTCCCAAACAACAGCACGGAAAGTACTTGAAGGCTATGATTTGAATGGGAAAATCGTCATCGTAACTGGCGGGTACTCAGGCGTTGGACTTGAAACAACCCGTGCCCTGGCTGAGGCTGGTGCAACAGTCATTGTACCCGCACGTACACCAGATAAAGCTCTGACATCGGTTGCAGGCATCCCAAGAGTTGAGCTAGAAGAGTTGGATCTGATCGATCCAGCTTCAATCGAGGCATTTGCGCAGAAGTTTCTGGACTCTGGACGGTCGCTGGATATCCTTATTAATAATGCCGGTATCATGGCTCCTCCCTTAGAACGTGACGCACGCGGTTGCGAATCCCAATTTGCAACCAATCATTTGGGTCACTTTCAGTTAACGTTACTACTATGGCCGGCCTTGAAAAAGGCAAAAAACGCGCGGGTAGTTTCTGTTTCGTCAACAGGTATCCGCTTCGGTGGCGTTGATTTTGAGGATCCAAATTTTGAACACAGGGAATACGATAAATGGAAGGCCTATGGCCAGTCCAAATCTGCTAACGCGCTTTTTGCCGTTGCACTGGACAAGCGCGGTCAAGCGCACGGTATCCGAGCGTTTTCTGTACATCCAGGAAGAATTATGACCGATTTAGTGCGTTTTATGTCAGAAGAGGAAAGGGCTGCAGCAACTGGAGAACTAAAGACAACTGCGCAGGGTGCTGCTACTAGCGTGTGGTGCGCAACCAGTCCTCAACTTGAGGGCAAAGGAGGCGTTTTCTGCTTAGATGTTGATATTGCCGAAGTCATTACGGCAGAAGCTCCACAAGGATTGAGTCAAAAGTTAACAGGTGTATTTCCTTGGGCGATTGATCCGGAATTTGCGGAACGACTTTGGCAAATTAGCGAGAAGTTGACCCGCATAAAATTTACGGATTAAGAAGTTATGTTTGAAGATTGAAAAATGTCCGAGATTTAATCAAACTAACGACGTAACAAGTGTTATTTCGCTAACGAATAACGTTTGTTAAGTAAGCTGATAGTGGCAGTTCTTTTTGATTTAAAAAAAAACGGGCAAACAGTTCAACTAGAACGGGTTTACTTTTGGAGTGGAACATCAAAAAAACAGTACAAATAACATTAAAAGCTTGCGGATAGCTTTCCAGCACTAGAGAAACGAAATCACTATGAAAGACTTGATTATTAAAGGAAATCTAATACAAATTACAGAAGATATGCTACACTTAGGTTATCTAATTTCACGATATAATTCTTGCTTCTTATTTTAATGAAATAACGTATGTGAAATTTTTAAACAGGGGGAGATAATATGTTGCTTTTAATAGCAGCCATCGTATCTATTGTTACATGGATTGCGGTATCCCGAGAACTTGTAAAATCTTCAGAAGAGAAAAACAAAGGAAAAATAATAACTTTAATGTCCGCATGTACCTTATCAACGATAGTTCTGACCATTTCATTTTTTTGAAATATCCAGTATTAAAAATCACCTATAAATAGTTAGATGTATTACTAAAGGATAGGTTAATATAATAAGCAAAGAAATAAAAATAGAACTTCCAATTTTATGGAAGTTCTATTTTTAACTAGTTCATAGACAGAAATTAAAAGAAATTTGTTGAAAGTGATGGTCATTTGTTTAAAGGCATTCAAGATACTCAATTTCCGTCGGATCTTGAAGAATTAGGTCGCTGAAAGACACCACTTCAAAACTTAAATTGCAAATCAATTTTATAAGAAAAGCCAGCAAACCCTTGAGCCCTTGAGTTTGCTGGCTTCTTGCGCTTCAAAACTATTTGTCATCGAACACAATCACCCATCATCATCCCGTGAACGCCTATTTATTTTCTTGTATGTATGGAGGAAGTCATTAGTCATAACACCACCTATTATATCGTTTAGTGGGTTCTAGTTAAAAATGGTGATCCATGGTAATATCTTTTTTGAACGGAGGAGACTCATGAATCTAAACTCAGTAGCAGCTCGCTTCAAACAGGTCACTTTTAAGAAAAGAATTATTTCCATTTTTCTCCTCAGTATTCTAATTCCTTTTATATGTCTTGGAGTTGTATCTCTCTACACGATTAATTCGATTATTACCAATAAAGTAGAAAGCTCCATCCAGAGCAGCTTAAAGCAGGAATTGTTGGCAATGGAAAACACATTGAATAACTTAAATCATGTTTCCCAACAGATCGCTTTTGGCGGTGGGACTAATAGGTTGTCTGAACAGCTGCAGCATGAGACCGACCCCTATGAGCTGATAAGACTTCGTAATGAGATTAAGAGTGAACTGAACGTGATTACTTTCTCCAATCCGAATGTAGGTTTAACGATGTATTACTACCCGGATCAGGGTTCGTACGATTTCGAGAATTTTGTAGTCAGGGATCAATTTAATCCGGAACAGCTTCCAGTTATGTCTAAATATCCGGAAATTACTTACTATGGTCCTCACAAAAGCTACAACAGGTCCATTAATCAGTTGGTATTTAGCACAATGAGGAAAGTAAATTTACCTGAACAAAATGTTTATTTATATATTGAGACAGGCTTTAACGCCACCAAAAGTTTATTTGCTTCTGAAAGCCAGCAAAATAAATCGCGGCGGCTAGTTATTCTGGATAATGACGGAAGAATTGCTTTTAGTCAAGATAACCAAAATTTCCATGAAAATAGTTTATTTCCCGATTTTAGCCCAGAGGACGAATCAGGTACTTATGGTCAATACGTTTGGTATAAAGAAACAAGTAATCAAGGTTGGAGCATCGTTTCGATTCTTCCCAAAAATGTATTGAATCAGGAGAAGAATCAATGGATATTCCAAATGACCAGTATCTTCTTGATTTTCGTTTTAGCAGCGGTACTGATGGCCTGGTTATTGTGGAAAATGTTATATAAACCTCTGGACAAGTTCAATACGGAAATTAAGTCCTTTATTCAGTCTAATTCCGAGGAACGCACAGATTTAACGTTTATACCGGAATTTGATTATTTGCTCTATCAAATTCGTAACATGAAAAAGAAAATATGGGAATTATATGGGGAAATTGAACAGAAAGAAAAGCGGAGAGCGGATTTAGAGGTTGAGAAGCTGCTCTATCAAATTAATCCGCATTTCCTTATGAATACGTTGGATACCGTCCATTGGCTGGCTATGATGAATGGGCAGGAAGAAATAGATAAACTAGTGCTCTCCTTAAATAAGCTATTGAATTATAATCTGGGTAAAATGGGTGAAGCAACGACCATCGGCGGTGAGATTCAAGCTTTAAAGGAGTATCTGCAGCTGCAAAAAATCCGATATGATTTCCAATTCGATGTCGACATTGATGTAGATGACGATGCGATGGCGTTATCAATCCCCCGATTTATTCTGCAGCCTTTGGTAGAGAATGCCCTTTATCATGGTGTTAGCGATGATGGATACATTCATGTAGCCATCCAATTAAACGATGAGCTTGAGATTACTATCCAAGATAATGGCGCTGGGATGTCGCAAGATAGGATCGATCAGCTGCTGCAAGATGATACGATGGAAAGTCAGAAAGTAGGCATGGGAATCGGCATGAAGTATGTGAAGCGTATCCTAGAAGCAAACTACGGGGAAAAGTCAAGATTCGACATTAAAAGCGAGATTGGAAAAGGGACGGTCGTTTCTCTGCGCGTTCCTGTTTCAGGAGGTAATTAAAACGATGATTCGCGTGCTGATTGTAGACGATGAGAAGATCGTTCGTAAAGGGCTGGTCTCCTTCATGCCCTGGCAGGATTTCGGAATGGTTGTTGCAGGTGAGGCCAATAATGGGGAGAATGCCCTGCAATTTATGGAATCCAACAGGGTTGATTTATTGCTTACAGACTTGTCTATGCCTGTTATGTCTGGAATCGAATTAATGAGAGAAGTACGGCAAAGACATCCGCATATTCAGACTGTGGTTTTGACGCTGCATCAGGATTTTGAATATGTGCAGGAGGCACTTCGACTGGGAGCCATTGATTATATTGCGAAAACCCAGTTGGAGAAAGAGCAGTTTGAAGATGTATTGCGTAGAATTGCTTCACTCATGGTTAAGAAGGATTCGTTAAATGTCCCCCCTAGCCAACTGTATGAAATTGGCCGCGTGGATGAGTTGTTTGTATTATACGCATTACATCAACAAAGCGATGATTTGAAGTCGGTTATTTCCCTGCCTAAAGAAGCGGTTGAGGCCGATGTTGGCGTATGGTATTGGACGGACATGATGTCGAATCCAGTCGAGCCCAATCCGAATTATGCGCTTATTTGCTTTAAGGATCTGAAAGATATGGACCGAAAATCGCTTCTACGGCTTCTTCGGGTCTATCGAAAGAACGATTTGTTTTATGATTATGATCCTTCCCTGCCCATTCAGTTCGTTAACAGCGGAATCCTACTGAGTAGGGGAAATGATGAAATGGGTTATGAAATGAATACGGTGAAGCAAAGATGGTTATCCTCAGAATGGATATTGGACGATCACTTTTTTGAACATAGGATGCAAGAGCTAAGATTAATGAAGCTTCAACCTATTCGATTGACTAGAATTTTCTTTAGCTTAACGGATGAATGGAACCGACTTTATTATCAAATTCTTTCTAACCCCATAGTAGTGGAAGATTTCTTCTCCAGTTGGGTTCAATTTGAAGCATGGTTAAGAGCTTCAAGGGAAACGATACGACAAGCAAATTCAAAGCCTCAATATTCTATTGAGATTCAGAACAGCATTGCGAAGGCGATGAATTTGGCACAACAAATGATGGATCAGCCTGTCAGCGCTGGAGAAATGGCGAAGATGGTCAATATGAGCAACAGCTATTTTAGCCAGTGTTTCAAACAGATCGCAGGACAAAACTACACCGATTATATTCGGTATATACGCATGGAGAGAGCAAAGGAATATTTGAAAAATACAACAAAAACGATACAATGGATTGCGGAACAGGTCGGTTACAATGATGAAAAATATTTCAGCCGTTTATTCCGAGATCAGGTTGGCGTGCTGCCAAGCGATTATAGACAAAAAAAATAATAATAGGGTAGACATTCGTCCGAAAAAGAGGTAGAAATTTTTCGGGCGTTTTTTCTATTTTTGTGTATTTGTCAACCTGATTAGAAATGGTCATCTAACTTGAGATGATGTGTTCAATGATAAAATGAGATTGTAAAGACGAATCGTTAGAGGGGGAAGAGCAATGAAAAAGATTTTAATGACAATAGTAGCTGGGCTGCTTGTAACCACAAGTTTAAGTGCTTGTGCCGATAAAAACGAAAGTACGAATCCAAGCAGCAGTCCAACAAGCAAAGATGCCGAGGTAAAAGTGGATCTCATGGCCAAATTCCCAGAGCCTGTGCAAGTTGCAATAGGTAGAGGAATTGACCCGAATTATAAGTATGGGGGCAGCGATACGGCAGAAAGCAACATTTACACACGATGGATGAAAGATACGTATAACATTGCTGTCACACATGCGTGGGAAGCATCAAATACAGATTACAGTCAAAAAGTAAGCTTGGCTATCGCCAGCAATGATCTGCCGGATGCCATGTTGGTTAATGAATCCCAATTAAGGCAAATGGTGAAGGCAGGACAATTGGCCGATTTATCGGAAGTGTATAAGAAGTATGGAACCGAAAGATTGAAAAAAATCTACGATTCAAACCCGGGACTACTGGATGGCGTGACCTTTGACGGCAAGTTGTATGCACTTCCAGAAACTACGCTGCCTTCGGCGCCGATGACCTGGATCCGGAAGGACTGGCTCGACAAGCTAGGGCTGCAGCCGCCTAAAACACTGAAAGATCTTGAGAACATTGCGAAAGCATTTATAGACAACAAAATGGGTGGAGACAACACGCTTGGCATCGTTGGTACACAACAGGGAGGGGCTCTGTATTCGAACTTCCTTACTTCCGGAGACCATTATTTAAATTTCTCGCCGTTGTTCTTTGCTAATAACGCTTACCCAGGTATCTGGGTCAAAAATAAAGACGGTAATGCGGTATACGGTTCCACCCTGCCTGAGACTAAACAATCGTTAGCCACAATGCGCGATTGGTATGCGAAAGGAATCCTGGATAAGGAAATGGGTCTCCGCAAAAGCACACAAGAGGTCATCTCAAGCGGGAAAACAGGAATTTTCTTCGGACCATGGTGGTCTCCATACAATTTGACGGATTCAATCAAGAACGATCCGAAAGCTAACTGGCGGCCATATGCGGCACCATTGGACGCATCGGGGAAATTTAACTCCAATCAAGCAACAGGCAGTTCGTTTATCGTTGTGAAAAAGGGATATAAACATCCTGAAGCTGTTATGAAAATGCTTAATATCCATGTAAATGAAAAAGATCCTAGTTATAAAACAGCTGTCGGTAAAGAAATGACTTCCCAAGAAATTCCTTTGTTCCTCATCATGGGTCATGGTGATCAATTGCAATATGCGGTCAATTCCAGCCAGAAGGTTCTGAAGGGCGAGATGAAGCTAGAGGAAGTTGATAAACTGAACTACGGGTTTGCTTTTGAACTTGCTTCTCGTGTCAAAGCTGTTAAGAAAGAGCCTTTTGACAACTATGACATTGCAAATTGGAACCAAAATGATGAGTTCTTCACACACCTGTATGCGCATTTGAACGGTGGATCTGCATTCGTTGATGCTCTTCCCAAAATCAATTGGGTGAAAAGCCTTGCAACTGCCCAAACGAAAACGATGCAATCTAGATGGGCAAACTTGAAGAAGATCGAAGACGAGACTTTCCTGAAAATCATTATGGGAAGCGCTCCAATCGATGAGTTTGATTCATTCGTGAAAAAATGGAATGAACAAGGCGGCGACCAGATCACGAAGGAAGTAAATGAGTTGAAATAAAAATAGATGAACAAGACGGGTGCCTTGCTCACTCGTCTTGTTCGATTTATGAAGGGGAGATTGACATGCTAAAACGAGGAGTGTACAAGCATTACTACCTCATGCTTCTGCCTGGATTGTTATGGCTTTTCTTTTGTAATCTACTCCCAATGTATGGAATACTGATTGCATTTAAAGATTTTAACCCAGGCATTGGCTTATGGAAATCATCTTGGATCGGATTGGAAAATTTCCGTTATATGTTCGAACTTGATGATAGTAAACAGATATTTCAGAATACGATTTTTATTGCTGTAATGAAAATGATTGGTAACTTGATCGTTCCCTTAGTATTTGCTCTTATGTTAAATGAAGTGAAAAACAGGTTATTCAGCCGTTCGGTTCAAACGATTGTGTATTTGCCTCACTTTTTATCGTGGGTCATCATTGCTGGCATCATGCTGGATATTTTCTCTCTGACGGGTCCAATCAATCAGATGTTGTCTGGTTTTGGTGTAGACCCCATTCTGTTCTTTGCAAATGCTAATATTTTCCCTGGTCTCGTAGTCGCAAGTGATATTTGGAAGGAATTTGGTTTTGCCGCCATTATTTTTTTCGCGGCACTGACGTCCATTAACCCTGAAATGTACGAAGCCGCAGCCATAGATGGGGCTTCCCAGTTTAAACGGCTGATCAGCATTACGCTTCCGAGTATATTACCGGTTGTTATTCTGCTTGGCACATTAAGCTTGGGAAACATTCTAAATGCCGGGTTCGATCAAATATTCAATCTCTATAATCCGACCGTATATTCGACAGGTGACATTATTGATACGTGGGTCTATCGGGCAGGCTTACTTGATATGCAATATGGATTGGCTACAGCAGTTGGACTTCTTAAATCCGTTGTCGGTCTAGTCTTGATATCCATCTCGTACGGATTGGCATACCGCTTTGCGAATTATCGAATTTTCTAATAGAAAGATGTGATGATGATGATTGAAGAACGCTCATTTCTTTCTAGGATAGGAAATGGTGTTAATGTACTGCTTCTTGTATTGATTACGCTCCTTTGTATTTTACCCGTTTGGTACACATTAGTGGTCTCCCTGAGCGATAAAGCGGCTGTAGCTGCAGGGCACGTGTTTCTTTGGCCTCAAGGTTTTACATTTGGCTCGTACTTAACCATTATAAATGACGAGCAATTTTTTAGATCGTTCTTTATTTCCGTTCAGCGTGTACTCTATGCAACCGTCATTACATTCTTCGTCGTTTTATTAATGGCCTATCCGCTGTCCAAAACATCGAAAGATTTTAAACCGCGAAATGTCATCATGTGGCTTCTAATTTTTTGCATGCTATTTAGCGGCGGGTTGATTCCGTGGTATATGACGATGAAAAGCCTCGGTATGATTAATAGTATTTGGGGTCTTGTGCTTGGAGGCGGCTTACCTGTTTTTAATGTCATACTGGTCATGAATTACTTCCGGAACTTGCCGAAGGAAATGGAAGAATCCGCTCTGATGGATGGCGCGGGGCCATGGCGCATTCTGTTCGGCATATTTTTACCTTTATCAACGCCTGTGCTGGCGACGATTCTGGTGTTTACCATTGTTGGACATTGGAATGAATTTTTTCAAGCTCTCGTATTAATGACGAAGAATGAGAATTACCCTCTGCAGTCTTATATTCGGCAAGTAGCGCTCGTTATTGACCCTTCCAAAATGGACGCGGAATCCGCCAAGAGAATGACAACCTTATCCAACCAGACGTTGAATGCGGCGAAAATTTTCATTTCCATGCTTCCACTATTGATGATTTATCCGTTTTTCCAAAAATACTTTGTTAAAGGAATAACGCTTGGTTCCGTCAAAGGCTAAAATGTTTAGTCTAAAATCGGTACAAACCAATGATTGGGGAATAGGTGAACGATAGCTAAACATCTGAAGGGCTGCCGACGTGGTAGCCCTTCACTCCGAACGGGCAGAATTCCGTAATTAATTGTCTGTTATATAAGTAATTTAAGGTAATTGGCACAAGGTATGAGGAAACAACAATTGTTGAGGTTCCCATTATAGGATCACAAGGCACTTAATGGTTGTTCGGATTTAATGTTGGAAGTTTTCGCCTGAAGAAGGTGGTTTCAGATTCTAAATATTAAGGAGTGTTAGAAAACTGAAAGATATAAAATTTATCTTGTTTGATTGTATGGAGACTTAACGAGTTGTTGATAAAAGAAACTGCCAAAATCTTAAATTGCTCTGAATCAAAGGTTAAAGTTGATTACCACAGGTCATTAGCATTACTTCAAAAAAGTCGCTTGACAAGAACATTGTCCGAATGAAGTCCGCATAAACCGCGGGCTTTTTTAGTTATCGTATCAAGTTATTGTCATTCTGAGCCCAGGGACATTGCCGAAGATTGTCGCATAACGATTACATTTTGATTCTTAATAAATATTCCATATTATGGTATTTATACATATAGTATTTCTTGTGATGCAGCGCTGCTACAATTTCCTAAATATGGAGGTAATGATTTGAAGAAATTTATATTCATTTTTATTTCTTTATTGCTACTTGTAACTCCAACAGCTATGGCATCAGACAATAAAATCGATAATGAAAAATTATCCGTTCTTGAACACAGCGTTCTTGTTGATGTAGTTGGACTAACAGAAGAAGAAATAAACTTCATGCCTGTGGATATTTTAAAACGATTAATAAAGGAAGATGCTAAAAAAATCGGTGGAAATGGACTAAAAACTTATAAATTTGATACCAATAATAAAGGAGTAGTTGGTACCCAATCTATATCTGATAGTGACCTTACAATGGGTGGAGTAGGTTTTACGGTAACAAGTGATATACCAGGTCAAAAGAAAATCTATCTTTGGACTCAATTCATTTGGAATATAAATCCATATAATAAATTCACTGATGGCCTAAGTATCGGCTATCCTGTGACTAATCAATTTTATCTTCCAACAAATGGAAGTGGCACAGTGAATCAACATTCAAGCAAATTTTATACGCGACCGACCACTTCAAGCACCTGGACTTTATATGACGAAGCCTATGTACCAGCTGACTTTAGTTTGGGGCTGGCGTTGGGGCTGAATTCGATTTACAAGCAGGGAACTATTACCACAAAGGTTATGTAGATCAGTATGTCTACACTGCCTCAAGCGGTGGCACATCAAATGTTTTGTTTAGGTATGGTCATACTACACTTGGTATTGGTGGGGTGGAGTTCGGGGTTGATTCTAGTGGAGCGGTAGGATTCGCTATTCAGCTTGAATGGGACGTAGAAACGAAAGATTATGTAATCGTACTTAACTGGTAATATTGAATGATAAATGATACGAGGAAGTTCTTTTAATTAATTGAACTTTCACGTATCATTATTTTTACTTGTGTAGGGGAGGGATTGTAATTGAATAACTCAAAAAGCAAGAAAGTAAAAGTTCACATGATTATTTTTTACTTTATTATCAATATCATATCCTCATTTATTCTCGGCATGCTATTAAGTGCAATAATGGACCCTGAACCTGATGAGTCTGTTATCCTTGGTATAATAATAATATTCCAAATTTCATTTCTTACCGCAATTGTTATATCAGAGAATAGCCGCCGCACATCATAACCCCCAACAAGGGTTTCTAAATTCTAAAACACATCCTAGTAAGTGTGCGGTGTGTTTTTTTAGTTTAAAAGAGGCTAAGCGCGGTAAATAGAATTTTTGTCATTTTTTAGAGAAAAGCGCTGATGCGCTTATAAACTTATTTTTTTATTGTGGACGAATAGAACATATATTGTTTAATCGAAGAGGCATTAAGAATGCGTTAAGTGTAGGAGGACAAGAACATATATGTATAAGAAGCCGCGGTTTACGCGGTTTTTTATTTTTATGGATACAACTACTTGTCCTTTTCGAAAGACAAGAAGTTGCACAGATTTCCGAAGGAGGACATGAAAATGATATGTTCTCCACAGTAGCAGAACAAAACATTTTTATGGTTTACTTTGTAGGACTCCATTCACTCTTATGTCCCGTAAAACGAGATGTGGTATAGGTTCTTGGATTGAAGTAGCGAACTCATTTTACTAATGACTATTGCTTAAGCACCGGGATTAGAACATACAATCATTATGAAGTAAATCTAACGAATGATTCGACTGACTTCATTACACTAACGGGCAGAATACTTCCAAAATGTGTTAATATAAAATAAAAGTGAATGTTTCTTTGTTCAAATTCAGAAGGGTACGCCTGGGTCTCGTATGAAACTGAAAATTGGAGGGATTTATTGAAATGGCTAAACTGATCTACGTTAATAACATATCTTTGGACTGGTACATTGAGGACGAGCATGGCAATTTCGATTGGGGGATATCCAATGACGAGACGTATGCGTTCTGGACTGGCTTCCTACGGTCGATCGGCACCTATCTATACGGGCGTCGACTCTACGAGAACATGGTGTACTGGGAGACTGCTGGCACGGGAAGCGATCAACCGGAGATAAAGCAGGAATTCGCGCAGACCTGGCGAGCGGCTGAGAAGATTGTATATTCCCGGACGCTTCAGTCGGTGTCAAGCGCCAGCACCAGGATAGAGCGCGAATTCGATGCTGATGTGATCCAAAGTCTTAAGGAGTCTTCTGCAGCCGACATTATGATTGGCGGCCCCGAGCTTGCCGGGCAGGCGATGAGCGCGGGACTAATTGACGAGTTTCATCTTCTTCTTAATCCGATAGTCTTGGGTGGAGGGAAGCGAGCATTGCCGGACAACCTCAGAATGAGGCTCGAGCTGCTCGGTGAGCGCCGCTTCCAAGGCGGTGTTATTCATCTTCACTACCGTGTGATCGTCTAACTGCGACGCTAGTGAGCCAGATGTTATGAGCGCCTTTCATTATTGAACTAACGGGACAGTACGACAAGTTCTGCTATAAGCACCAACAGTGTGAAAAGCAGGAGATTACATCAGTAATCTTAACTTTACAACCGAGGATGGGAACGACGGAACCATGTATCCCGAAACCATCCCGCCAATACTCCTGCGCGCGTCACGTTTAACAGAACATGAGGTGTGAAGTACAGGTAGATTCGACAGAACGAAGGCTAGAGCCATTTTGAAAAAAAAAAAAAGAAAAAAGGTATGCCAACGGATATGTCGCGCGGCTGAAAACTGAATATGGTGAGAATGCTCGCACAGAAGCGAACTGGCGAACTTCCGAATGTACAGGTCTAAAGTTAGAGCATGCGGAAACGTATGTACCATCAAACGATGGGGTGAGTGGCGTAAAGTAAAACTTTTCCCTATGAAATACGCTATGCCTAACAATGGTGGCATCAATCTCACAGGCTTAGAGGAAGCACCTAAGTTCAGAAAAAAAAAAAAAAAAAAAGCTAGGCTGTAAGGGACTTGGAAAGCAAGGGACGTTGCAAGAAGGGCTGTTACCCGAAACGGTTGCAATAAGGCATTTGCCGAAATGAATTT
>NZ_JCAUAR010000033.1:0-42391 GCF_059692055.1 Paenibacillus sp. J31R109
ACATGGTTCCGTCGTTCCCATCCTCGGTTGTAAAGTTAAGATTACTGATGTAATCTCCTGCTTTTCACACTGTTGGTGCTTATAGCAGAACTTGTCGTACTGTCCCGTTAGCGTAATTACTTAAGTTTCATTATCAAGATCTCGAAGATTTATATTTGTTGCTCGTTCCAATCGATGATTTCTGCATGCTCGATATCAACTTTTCCTTTGATAAAAACATGAGGAACAAAGTGAAATAAGCCAAAAAACTTATTCCCTGAGTTTATTTGAATTTTATAATAGTCAATTGTTTCTTGTGGTAACTGTTCAAGTTCTCTATATCCTTGGACTTCTAACAGTTCTATTTCGGAAATATCCACATCATCATTTATTCCTTTGAATTTATCTTTACTGTATTTATAAAGAGCAATAGATGCCTCACTGCTAATTGTTGAAAGTGGAATCTTATAAAATAAACGATGAACACCAGGTTTTGCGCCTGCCTCAATTAAACCGTTGTAAACCAATTTTGGATGTATTGGAAGAAAATGAATCACGTCATTCCATAAACAATCTAGTATAGGAATCTTTCTTTCAAGGAGTGATAACCTATTAGGTTTGTATTTGTCAATATACAGTTCGTAAAGTTCAGGATTTGTTTTCTTTATTTCGTTCAGAGTCTCTAGTTTAGTTCCAATCATTTGCTTTGGGACTGCATGATAAATGAACATAATTTTAAACACTCCGTTTCATTTCTCTTAAATTACATCAAATTTTGAGAGATAAGAAGTTAACGAATAAACATTATTTAAAAAGGAAAATTCTCCTTTTTTGGTATATTAATTCTATACAAATTCGTAGTATCCTGCCCGTTCGTATTATGAGGTCACCAGATCTTTCTGGTAGACCTCATTTTTGTATGGTCTTATTATAGCGGTAGCCGGGGATCGAACGTTTCTGCCCGTGGGACTTGGATTCCGAGAGCTATTCAGTTCATCCCCCCTACTTGTTCAACCATGGTTAGGCTGGTTGGGAAATGAATCCCGTATCACATGCGATAGTGTGGAAGACAAGAAGGTTAGGGGTTACCGGTGAAAATATTACAGGAGTGATGTCATGAATCCAGTCATTGGTGTGGATGTTTCAAAGGGAGAGAGCCATGCACAAGCTTTTTTAGACCGTGGAGTACCTCATGGGAAGATCTTTAGGTTTAATCATGATCTAGAAGGTCTAGCGTCTTTTCTAAGTTATATTAGAAGTGTTGAATCGGTAGCAGGGATTCGTCCTACTATTGTTATGGAAGCAACTGGTCATTATCAAAGCCCCGTTGTTCAGTTTCTGGATGAGCACCAGTATTTGAACATCGTCATTAATCCTTTAATCTCACATAACGCTAAGAAAACCAATTTGCGACGGTTAAAGACGGATGCCGCAGATGCCCATTTATTAGGGACACTGTTCTATAAAGAAGAGTTTGAACCCTACAAAAAGCGGGGGCAGCATCTCATGAATTTACGCTTTCTAACACGCCAATATGAAGCTTTAACAGGTATGTATGTCCAAGTAAAACTACAGTTCCAGGCTATTCTTGATCAAGTTTTTCCTGAATATCATGGCGTGTTTGGTGATCTTTATTCAAAGGTGTCCCTTCGATTTTTGGCTTTACACCCAACATCAAAAGAAGTCCTAGAAATGTCCGAGTCGGAGATTACTACTGCAATTCAAAGTCATACTGGACGCGGCAAATCCGTCTCATGGTGCTTGGAACGTGCTCAAATCTTAGTAGCGGCAGCAAAGCGAAATCCCTTTAGGGAGACGGCTTTTTCAAGCCATTTAATCTCCATGCAGCTGCTCATCAAATTGCTTCTTCAATACCAGGATCATCTATCAACCCTCAATAAATCGGTAGATGGCCTGGCTGAAGAGCTACTTGAATATGATTTAATCCAATCGATACCCGGAATTGGCACTAAGATTGCTGCAACAATTTTAGCTGAAATTGGTGAGATCGATCGGTTTGATCATGCAAAGAAACTGGTGGCCTTTGCTGGTGTTGATCCAAGTGTTTTTTCTTCAGGTAAGTTTGTAGCTACCCACAATAAAATCACTAAGCACGGCTCCAGGAGGCTCCGTACTGCCTTGTATCAAGCTGTACGATGCGGTATTCGCAGTAATAGAAATAAGAAATTAAGGGCTTATTATGATAAGAAACGTGCTGAAGGAAAGCTATTCAAAGTAGCAGTAATTGCATGTGTAAATAAACTCATCCACTGGATTTTTGCCATCTTAACTACTAAAGAAGCAACCCGATTAGAGTGAGCAACAAGAAATAGAAATATATGGAATTTACTTCCGTGCTTAATAGGACGGTTCTTTCTCATGCACTTTTTTTAGTATACCACCTCATGAACCTACTATTAATAATTAAATATTGACAAGCTATTAGCTGGAATAGCTTAATGCCCGCGGCCAGTCTACAACTTTATTTTCTGGTCCAATACTTTATTTCTGAGTCTAAAACTTTATTTTAATGGGACACCGGATACTCAAATAATATCGTATCCTTCAAGACTTTTTTTGATATGACTTAAGCTCTTTGCTCCTACAAAATCAAATCATAGCCAATCATCATCTCGAAATTCTTCGTTTTTCATGTATTATAGGGATTTTCTCGTCTCTAGCACGTTTTATAGGTATTTTCTTGTCAGTCTCACGCTTTGTAGGGATTATCTTGTCATAAAAAAAACGACAAGAAAATCCCTACAAACATAATAAAGCTTGATTTGACAAGGTTTTAAAGCGGGATTATCCTGTCGTCGTACTTGAATGCATTTACTGTAGTGTATTAAACCTTTCCATTGTAGTAACTAACAAGTCAGTCCTAACCAATTTAGAAACTCCCATTCATGCGAAATACGAAAAGAGGGTGCCCCTTGCCATTTTCATGGCTTATGGGACACCCTCATTTTTGCTGAATTAAAAGTGTGTGTTATTTCTTTTGAAGCGGCGGACCGGATATGTTGCCATGATATTTGGTTCTGGATAGTTCAATGATTTCTTCTGGCGTTTTGCCGAGGATCGTCGACTGCACACAACCTACGATCCCTATTTAAGTAACGTTTCCCGTTGAATGAATGATTTCAAGACTCGTTCTCACCATGGATGTTAACGACGATTTTGCCAAAGTCAGGTCCATTCAGTTGCTGAATGAATGCTGACTTAGCGTCCTCAAAGGCAAAGCGCTGGCTTATAATGGGATGAATATCCTTTCGTTCGATGAAAGTATTCATTTCTTCAAACAACTGGCGCGAACCTACGCGTACGCCTTGGACGGTGATCGCTCCGAGAATGATAGGCATCGGATCTAATTTTCCTGCAGGCGGAACGATTCCTACCAAGTGGACTGTACCCTCGATTCTAGCAGCGAGAATCGACTGCTCCAATGTATTCGAACCTACCGTTTCCACCACATGGTCAACCCCGATATTCTCAGTCAAGTCGCGTACTGCTTTATGCCAATTCGGGTTTCTTCGATAGTTAATCACATGATCGGCACCGGCTTCAACAGCTCTAGCGAGCTTTTCGTCGCTGGAGGAGGTGATGATTGTCTTTGCTCCGAGCGCTTTTGCAAACTGGAGTGCGAAGAGAGCAACCCCTCCGGTGCCGAGAATCAAAACCGTCTGCGAGGAGCGAATGCCCCGGACCGCATTCCAAGCCGTAACGGCCGCGCAAGGAAGCGTCGCACCTTCCTCGTAAGACAAGTTTTTCGGTAAGTGGACCAAACCCTCTTGGTTGAACACGCGATATTCCGTCAAATTACCGTCGAGTCCATGGCCAAGGGATGTGCTGGAATTAACCGCATGCGTAGGAATGGGACCGTAGAGCCAATCCTGAACGAGTGCGCCCGCAACGCGGTCGCCAGGTATGAAGCGATCCACGCGAGAACCTACGGCCACGACCTCCCCCGCTCCATCCGACAGCGGTATTGTTGGCCGGGGCAATTGAATCCCCTTGTCACCCGCAATGTAGAATGTGTCTTTGTAGTTGAGCGAAGCCGCGTGAAGCTTAACGAGGACTTCATAAGACGAAATTTCGGGTACTTCTTCAGTGTTCATTTGGAGTCCATCCAGGGTAGGAGCCGTCAATCGGTATGCACGCATGTCGCGTCTCTCTTGACTCATTGGTTTTGTAGTTGTCATTGTTCTCATATCCTCCTATTCTATTTGAGAGTAATCCGGAAACCTGAAACCTTATTCCTATTTGTTCAACTGTCTAGTTTTCTTGTATTGTTATCTACTCTGTCCCGTAAACCAGTTAAGTCAGCTTTGCAAAAACTTCCGCCGATACGGGTATAATGTCATTAAATCGTCCCTCACGAACTTTATTTACCCAAGCAGGATCGGCTAACAATGAGCGTCCCACTGCAATCAAATCGAATTCCTCCCGCTTGATTTGCTCGTTCAATGCATCGAGACGTTCTGAGGGGTTACCGTCGTTCTCGGAGCCAAGAACGTCCACCTCAAGACCCACTGAACCAACGGAAATAGTTGGTTTCCCGGTCACTCTCTTGACCCATCCCGCCAAATTCAATTCGGATCCCTCGAATTCCGGTACCCAGAATCGGCGAGTCGAGCAGTGAAAAATATCAACGCCTGCTTTCGCAAGCGGCGTCAGCCATTGTGCGAGCTGATCCGGAGTATCGACAAGTCTCGCATCGTAGTTGTCCGCCTTCCACTGCGAAATACGAAGCACGATTGGAAAGTCCGGTCCAACCTTTTCCCGGCAAGCCTGAATAACCATCTCAGCGAATCGATTGCGTGTCGTCAAGTCGCCTCCGTATCCGTCCGAACGGTGATTTGTCTTCTCCCAAAAGAACTGATCAATTAGATAACCGTGAGCGCCATGAAGCTCTATCCCGTCGAACCCTAGCCGCTTCGCGTCGGCGGCTGCTTGCGCATAAGCATCAACAATGGAGGCAATTTCCGACTCGCTCAAAGCTTCCGACACTTGTTCTCCTTGAAGGTTTAGTCCGGAAGGCCCCACCGGATTGGCATCAGAATCCGGAAAGTCGCTCATTTTGCGTGCCATGCCCGCATGCCAAAGTTGAGGCATGATTTTGCCGCCTGCCGCATGTACTTCTTTTACAACCTGCGACCAACCGTTCAGTGCGTCTTCTCCGTAGAAATGCGGTATGTTATGGTCTGCAGCCGACGCGCGGTGATTGATGACTGTCCCTTCGGTAATAATCAGTCCGACCCCGCCCTCCACGCGACGGCGATAATAAGCGGCAACGTCTGTGCCAGGAACTCCATTAGGAGAAAAGTTTCTTGTCATTGGTGCCATGACAATACGATTGGGTAAGTTCAAGTTCCTCAGTGATAGGGGACGAAATAAATAGGGTTTGTCCATTGCATTTAACCTCCGATATGCTACATTTTGCTGAATACACAGAAACATGGGCTCGAAATTCGTTAGAATCGTTGTACCATCGATTAGAAATATTGATCTTCTTTATTACTCCGGAGTTCATCCAAGTTAGGGGCTGTCAATCTGTATGCACGTATGTCATGGTGTAAATGCAAGCATATCCTTAATTTTCAATGCCCCGCCTCGGGAAAGCCAAGTGTCGAAATTCATGAGCAACGGATACATCGCTTGCAAAGCCGGAATATCCGCTTGCCAGTCACTATAGCGCACGTTACCGTTATTGCTCTCAATCGCCCTGTTGCTTGGCTTCGCATGACCTTCCAGCTTAACACCTGTCCAATGATTGATCGCGGATAAAATCTGCCCAAGGGTTAGCTCATCGCCAGCCAACTCAATCGCATGTCCAATAAATCGCTCCGGATGTTGGAATACAAGCGCGGCCATCGCCCCGATATCTTCCAATGCAATAAGCTGTACCGCTGTCAGGAGGAATTTGAGCTAGTACCGAATAATTTCTTTTCGGTCCCCATGTGGCATCCGCAAAGTTCTCCATGAACATGGTCGGTCGCAAGAATGTGGCCGGGAGTCCGAGTTTTCGAATGTACTGCTCAACCTGCCACTTGATTTCCCAGTGCGGTATTCCAGTGTTACGATCGACGCTGCCCACCGACGCGAATACTACATGGTGAACGCCTGCTGCCAGCGCAGCGTCGGCGACATTGATGCCACGTTGGAGTTCGTTCTCCGCAAAGTCGGGTGGGAGCAAAGATGGCTGGATGCTATATACACCGTGAACATCTCTCATTGCCTCGTCAAGCGATTCGCGCTCATCCATATTTCCGACAATTAATTTGGCTCCGGCATTAGCCAACTGTTGCGCCGCGGGTGCATTCGGATTACGAACGAAGGCGCGCACCTGAAATCCTTTGCCGAGCAGATACCGTGCAGTTGCACCGCCTTGCTGCCCGGTCGCTCCGGTGACGAGAATGGTTTTAGAGTTTGTCATTGTTGTGATATCCTCCTCAATTTATTGCTAAAATGTACAAATTTAATCATTATTGTGATATCCTTTAACTCGGCTTACATTATTGCACATTGATGCGATATCGCACATATGTGTATAATATAGAATCAAATAATGCTATCTACAATAATCAAAAGAATGCGTTCTGTGCCCAATTGCACATGCCGCTTCATATTGTGCAATTAATATTAAGAAAGTTGGTATTAACTATGATGCGAGTGATGGATAGAAGAATTCTCAAGTCTCAAGAAGCAATTAAAACCGCTTTTATTGACCTGATGTCTGAAAAGAATTTTAATGAAATTACGATCCAAGATATTTCCGATAGAGCAAATGTCGGTCGAAGAACAATTTATCATCATTATTTGGATAAGTTCGATCTACTGGATAAACTTATTGAAGAACATATACATGAATTAAGGAAAATCTGTGAATCATCATCAGATCTAGGTTTCATAGCATCAAATTTGATCATCTTCGAATACTTTGAACAATATTTTCTTTTCTTTTCTATCATGTTATCAAGCAGTGCATCACCTACTTTCCGTAACCGTCTCCTCGAGTTTATAATTGAACAATTAAAAAATGACGTAGATATAACCCAAGGTATAAATAAAGGGTTAAATAAAGATGTGATTCTAAAATTTTTCGGAACCGCTATCGTGGGATTAGTGGAATCGTATGTTACGAATGGAGTACCTGAATCACCTAAAGTGGTGGCAGAACAGGTGGGGATTCTATTAGAACGGAATCTATAGAAAAAGGAGATGCAGGCGTTAGACCAGTGTTATTAATAAAAATATGTAGGAACATTTGTGTCGTCAGATTATTAGTAATAATTTGTACTGCATTAAAATACTGTAGTGTATTAAACCTTTCCATTGTAGTAACTAACAAGCCAGTCCTAACCAATTTAGTAACTCCAACTCATGCGAAAATACGAAAAGACCGCCAGATCTGGCGGTCCTTTTACGCTAATTACTTATGATATATTCTATCCATCATCACAGCAGCTTCTGCTCTCGTCGCAAATCCTGCAGGATTCAAAAAGCCTCCACTTCCCTGAATCAGTCCTTCTTTCACCATGACTGCCAAATCACTAACCGCATAGGCAGCTACCGTTGACTGATCTGTGAATGCGTTCAAGTCAGCGCTAATAGCATCTGCACTAAGCTTTTTCGCCACTCGTAGGGCTCTTGCCGCAATCACCATCATATCCTGTCTGGAAATCGTTTCATTCGGATTAAACTTATTCTCGCCGCTGCCTTGCACGATTTCTAGCTTCTTCAACGTGGCCACTGCGTCATAGTAGTAAGCATCCTTACTTACATCATTGAAGTTTAATTTGAAGTTCGAATCTCCACGGGCTGACAGACTTAACGCTTTTACCAATAGTAAGGAGAAGTCTGCTCTGGAGATATTAGCCGCTGGAGTGAACGTAACTTCGCTCGTTCCGTTAATAATCCCTTTGGACGCCATCACCTCGATGGCATCTTTAGCCCAGTCATACGCCAAGATATCGTCAAAGGTTTTGAACACATACGCTACAGCATACAAGCTGAAGTGAGTCGTTGAAAAGCTAACCATCCCCGTTGCCGGATCGTATTTCCCATTAGGAACGGAAACTGCTTTACCGGCTCCGTCAATATACCACACGACCAGATGCTCAGGATTCTTGAGCTCCTCTGCCGACGGCTTATACGGTAAGGATACTTTAACTGGAGCATCGGGGTTATTGTAGACAACTTGTTTGCCGTCTACGGTTATATGAAGTTCAATCACAGGCCGGTTACCGTTCTGCGCTTTCAGTGCTTCAGACAGCTTAGATGGATCAACCATAGCGATTGTTAAACTTACTTCTTTTGCGCCGACTGCATCGCTTTGTGCGAGCATGTTGGAAGATACAACTACGTTACCTATAGCTGTATTTATCGCAAGATGCTGAGCTTCTGTATTATCTGCTGTGAGTGCTTGAGCCGGCAGCACAATCGTATAGCTTGTGGCGCCTTCTACGATTGGCACTTCAATTGGAAGTACTTTGGTGCCGGCGGTATCCGTCGTTAGCTGTCCGAATCCATCCGCAATGACCTTACTTTCCACAATGACCTTCGCATCGCCTGTCTGGATGTCAAGCTGAGGCTTTAGAGTAGCATCCGTAGAAGGTGTTCCAGTTGCGGGTGGTGAAACATCCGAATCAGACGAAGAAGAATCGTTCTCTTCGGTTATCGCTGGAACTGTATACGCCACAGGTAAGCTCACGTGTGAGGTATGCCCCAAATTATCATAGGCAGCAATGGTGAATTGATACGTTCTTCCCGCTTCCAGAGGAGCGTCGATAATGAAGGTATCAAAGGTTCGGCCCACTTCTACCCCATCCCGATACACGATGTAACCTACTTGACCGGGATCAACTGTTGCTGAGAGGACACTCACTTCTCTCTTCAAACTTGGCATAGCCATTCTAGCAACCGGTGTGCCTGTCGTTGCTGTAGTCACCATGTTGGATGCATCGGATGTGGCTGTTCCTTTTACCGCTGCAACCTTATAAAAGTAAGCTTTCCCACTTTGGAGTCCTGTGTCGGTATAGGTCAATGCTGAACCAGTGTATACCATCTGATAGCCTTCGTTAGCGCTAGTGGAACGGTACAGCTTGTAGCTCGAAGCTCCAGCAGAAGTACCCCACGTTAATTTGATACTTGAATTGGTGTTCTGACTCGCGGCTAATGACGTTGGTGCAAAAGGCTTAAAATACGCTTTGACATTGTCAAAGTCGAAGCTGCTCACATTGTCGACGGCCATTCTCACGCTGTAAACTGTGGATGTGACAGTAGATCTAAACGCTAATTGGCTCGCAGCCGCCGTAGCTGCATCATTTAAGAATAAATCGTATTTCTTCGTGTTTGTATTCATTACAACCTTTGTTTTATACCAGGTTCCATCGCTAACAACCGGAGAAACCGTTACCTTGGCGCTGGAATTGTAGGCAATAATTTGGCCTCCACTAAAATACACGTGAGCGGTTGCATTATTACTAGCATCTATTACAACAGGTATATTCTTCCAGTTAGTATCTTTCGGTAACACACTCGTTTCTACCGTAACGATTCCTTGATATCCTTGTGCATCTCCGAATCTTCTCTCCGCACTCGTCGCGAGCTTGTTACCGCCCGTAACTCTTACTGCATGTCCTGGCGCAGCAGCATAGGTCGCTTCGACAACCGATACCGGTCTGCCGGTGTCTTCTACAATTGTCCAGCCCGCCGGATCTGCTCCGAGCGCATCGTTATCGAAATTATCGTCAACGAGCGTCTGCACGACACCAAACGTGGATGAGACGATGTTCGAATCCGGTGAAACGCCCTCATCGTTGACTGAAATGACCTTGTAGTTATAGCTCGTCGTACCGTTCAGCCCCGAATCCACATAGGATAGTGAAGCTGTGTTGCCGATCATCTCGAACAAGTCACCACTTGCTGTAGATCTATAGATCTCATAGGCGGAAGCATCCTTGCCGGGATTCCAGTTTAGCTTGATAGTCGAGCCTGTGAAATCACTGGCGTAAAGGCCTGTCGGCGCTTTAGGGATGTCCGTCCCCGATGCATTCGTTGTTGCCGTTGTCAGCACGCTCGATTCTGCCGAGACTGCACCGCTGCTTAACGTTACGATTTTGTAGAAATAGTTCGTTTTCGGCGTTAGACCACTGTCCGTAAAGGTGGTACCGGAAGCTACCTCCGCTACTTGTGTGAAGCCAGCAGTCGGATTCTGGGAACGGTACAAGCGGTAGCCTGTAGCGCCCGTAACGGAATTCCATGTCAGCTTTATGCCTGTTCCAGTTCTCTCAGCGACCGCTAAGTTCGCAGGAGCAGTTGGAATATAAGAAATCTTGATATCATCCAGTGTCATGGCGCTGGTCGTACCAGCTAAAGCAAACATCACCGCATCCAGATTGTTAACTGGACTTTCTCTGTAAGACCAATTTGAACCTAACAGCTGATCATCTACATACATATCAAATTTTTTAGTTACTGTATTGATAACAGCTTTCAAATGATAGGCTCGATTAAATTCCATGGGATTCACCAAATCCACCTTGCTTGAGCCGCTGTATCCCCAAATTTTTCCGCTCTGCATAATGATATTAACCGCTCTTTTACCCGCCACACTGTCTCGAACATCAAGAACGGTTTTGTATTCCGCATTTGAGGCAGACACGGTTACTTCTGCCGTTACATAAGCTCCAGCAGGTACGCTAAATGTATGGCTAACAAGAGGATCGCCTGTGCTTTCTTTTTTCATCACCACATTCGCACTTGTTGCCGAATCTTCCGTGACCGTAATCTCGCCGCCGACTGTTCCCGCTGGGACGGTCACATTCCAGCCTCGTTGCCCGTTTAACTCGCCTCGAGTCATATCATCGAAGCTTTCATTAAGGGCATACGCCGGGATATTAAATAAAGTTGCTATCGGGGCCGAAACATCAGACAAGCCCCCAGGATTTAATGCAGCGACTTTATAATAATAATTCGTCCCCTCTGCAATCCCTGTATCGGTGTAGGTCACTGCTGTGACGGATGGCCCCGTCAAAGACTCGTATTCACCAGTCAACGTGGCAGATCGGTAAAGCCGATATTCCGTAGCTCCTGGCACTTCATTCCATGTGAGTGTTATGCTATTTCCCGCAACATTCACGACTTTCAAGCCGGAAGGCGGAGCAGAAACCGTCCATCCGGAAGTAACGGCTGAATAAGCGGACATGCCCTTGCTGTTCATAGCTGCTACTTTATAAAAATACTGGCTGCCGCTATTCAACTTCGTGTCCGTATAGCTTAAGGCCCCACTCGGAAGATCAGAAATTGAATAATAATCTCCGTCCTCCGAAGTGGAACGATACAGCCTGTAATCTGCGGAATCTGGAACGGCATCCCAGTTCACGTTCAAACTACTAACCGTATTCCCATCAACCGTTAGCCCTGTAGGTGCGGAAGGAACTGTATTGGCTCGATCAACGCCATTCCACGTCAGCTTGACACCATTGGCGGAATTTACTACTGCCGTCAAACCAGTAGGCGTATGAAGCGCTTGGTTGTTCCCCGGCAAACGGAATTTCACCTTGAAATTTTTTCCTAAAGCGTTCTTGACATTAACGGACAATTTCGCTTTTCCGTCAACGTGATTTAAGGAAACTCCTGGATCCAAATAAACGATATCGCCAAAATCTGTATCCAACACAAGATCAATCGTGCCCGTATTAGCCTTCGTTGGATCAGAGACGGACACTTCGATATCCTCTTCCGTCTTCTTAATCATGACGGAAGCCTTCTTATTGCTTGTAATCTGATCTACTGTCGTCAAGCCATCATTCCAAAAATTTATTGCAGTAATGCCTAGCTTCTTTTCTTTGACAGCTTGTACATTCGGTGTATTGGCCAGCACTTCAATATCCGGAAGATGAGCGTATTGGTCAACTTCTTCGCTTGACTTCCCAGGAAGTAGAACGTAATCATACGTTCCATTGGCAGGATTCGTACCGTGATCGAACCACAAATTCATATAGTTGCGAGTATATTCGGTTTCATAATCAGAGCCTTGATAATATTGGTTCACACTCGACCATGTGTCTGTTCTCGACTCTCGCAACCCATGAACAGACGATGCCGTAGGGAAATAGTAGCCGATGTCCGAGCCTGGCACATTGCCAGTCAGATGGATACTATTCACTCCGTCCATAGTCTCGCTCCAGCCTAGTTCCGTTGGCTTCGTTGAGCCGTTCACCGTGAGCGCATTGTTCCCGCTTTCGTTCAGCTTACGATTCTCAACAATCGTTTCCACGATCTTGTTATCTGTGGATGTAATGCCAGCGCCAAGACTTACGATCTCGTCATCGAACATGAACCACGATTTCTTCGCTTTGAGATTGTATCCATTGGCCGTATATTGCATGCCTGTAGCCCCGTACAGTCCATCTATCTCCGTGCCTCCAACCCAGTTATTGGGATTTTTGGCGTTGGGTGCAGCCGTCGTGTTCTGATTGACCGTGGTTCCTGGTAAGCGGTAGCTGTTTACCGTAGGCCAGAAGGAATCCTTGTATTGTCCCAAATCTGAATTATATAGATACGTCATCCCGTCTCCGGTATGCCATCCTTTAAGATTCTCCTCATTCACGATTTCAAAATTACCGACTTTGTCGGAGGACATGCTGATTCCGAAGACGTATCCTGGTCTATGGTGTACGGCTTTTGCCATATTGGGATATTGTTTATTTCCTATATATGCTGCTCTCGGAATAACAGAGGAATCGTTTACAATTTGTTTCGTCTGAATAATAATGATGATCGAGCTCAAATCTGCATATTTGGTAGGCGAAGTAGACTCCAACATCCACTTTTTAACCATAGACTTAAAAGCTGCCCGATCCTCGACCGAAGGCGCGGAATAGGACATCCTCACCACCGCCGCACCAAGAGCTCCCATGGAAGTAGCCCCGTTATCATCGCTGGCTTTTCTTGCAATATTTCTTCCTCTGACCATGTCGAACATGGAATTATTGTAAAAGAGAGGCTCAAAGGCATTATAAATCCATTGATAAATATGGTTTACATCTGGATCCGTAATGTCCCAAGATGAGCCCGCTATAATATACATGACCTTAGTCAAATTATCGATAAGGTTAATCCCATATCCACCGTTATAAGCTATAAGTGCCGTATGCTGAAGAAATGAACCGTCATTATACATGCCTTCGCCGGAAGTAACATAATCGAATACCGAGCTAAGCTGATCTCTTCCCTCAATGATCTTCGCACTGTTCTTAACGACAATCCCGCTTGAGATCTTAATGTTGCAGGCCCACACACGATTGGCTCCTGTCAGTCCAGCACCCCACGTAAGTGCTTGATAGTCGATTACCGCATGCCAATTACTAATCTGCGTCGGTGTTAGACTGGCATATATCATCGTCGTGATGTTGTTAATACTTAACGGAGAGCTGATTTGCCAATCAAACCAGTTGTCATAGCCTCGATACACCACGTTCTTGTTATATCGATTGGCATACATCCAATCCATAGCGCTGATGATATCTGCCAACATATCTGCGTTATGCTCTAAGGCTGAGCCTCTTGTCGCGTAAGCTAGCGTCATGGCTTCCAGCCGCTGATAGCTGCCGGAAACATGCTCCGATTCCGTTGTAGTAGCCATATCACTCCAGAGGTAGGCCCTTCCCTCACTTTTATTCATGGTGTCCCAATTATTCTGAGCAATGGTCGTAATGTTCGTAATTTTGTCAGCTATGACCGGGTCTGCTGAATCATAGTCCGGTCCGCCCGTCAACATGTCATACATTCTGGCCCGGAGTAAGTCATACTCATCCCCCGAAGCATCGGCTGCATGAGCAGGAGTCATTGGCAGCGCCGCTAAGTTAACTAACATGGCTACCACCAACAAAAGCGCTTTCAAATTTCGTAAGTTTATAGTCATATAACCTCTTAGCCCCTTTCCTAAAGTAAATTGAATTTCCTTCATTCCATGGGCAGCTTCAATCCTCCGAAGCTATGGAACAGTCCACGTATGAACTCGTTCATCTTACTTGACAGCTCTTGCTGGAACAATATACATGATTCCAATTAGTTAACAGGCCTAAGTTAATGCGAAAATATCCAATAAATATGTATGATTCGATGGAATCAATATACAAAATTTTGTTAGATTAACACGTAACATCTTGAGAGTAGGTGATTCAAAGTTGGCATTTAAAAATGAAAAAAGAACCTTGATCTCTCAAGGTTCTAGCAGCTCTGTTTTTAACACGATGTGACTACAAATTTTCTTCCCTTATTACAGGATACTGTGTGTAAGGGGGATATTGCTGATAGTATGGCGGGTATGGATACGGATATGGGTAATACGGTGGGTAATAAGGCTGTGTCGCCGCACCGTATAACAATGGCGCTACTACCCATGGCAGTACATTATTAAAGCCGCCGCCGTGCCCATACCAGCCAGGTCCGTGACCAGGCCATTTGCCTGGACCTCCAATTCCGCCGGGAAAGTAACCGGGTCCGCCAGGGCCACCGGGGAAATGACCAGGTCCTCCTGGGCCTCCCGGGAAGTGACCAGGGCCACCGGGGCCTCCCGGACCGTGACCGGGTCCACCAGGTCCGCCTGGTCCATGTCCAGGGCCGCCGTGCCCTCCAATTGGTGGACGAAATTCTTGATCTTCACGCTTCGTCATATCGGAATCACTCACATTCTGTGTATAGTTTGATTTCTTCCTATACTGTATGTGTGCGATTGCCTACTCTGTGAACGAAAGCCCAAAAATGGGCGTTTTCTATCTTGTGAAATGTACCCAAGGGGAATAAGATGTTGTTGCAACGCCATCCGTATTGGTAATTACGTAGACTACTCTGACATCGTATTCAGTTCCAACAGGTAGCTGTTCAAGAGATGCTAGTCTCGCAGTCGTATTCCCCGAAGTTACAAACACATAATCTGTGCCAGTTACTAACGTAGTGGGTTGTGCTTGTAACTCACCATTTAACGTATATCTTACAAATCCCCACTCTTTGGTTCTTGTGAACACATTATTGCTGCTATCTTTTACCGCATAAACTTCTGACCCTACAGTTGAGTATTCGTAGTAAGAAGCAAATTGTACATTTGAATTTGTTAAGTCCAAGTTGCTGCTAACTTGAAATTGCATGGCTAAGAAATAGCCACCACTTGGAGCGAATATAGGTGTTGATGCATCCGTAGCAACATGGTTAATTGTAGTAACTAGTGGTGCTACTACAGGTGCGCTACTGTTTTCAACCTTGTAGATGCGGTTCGTGCTGTCTGTAATTTTAATTACAGCTTTTGCAGGTGTTGTGAAATCATAGACTGTGCTACTCCACCATTGGTTTTCACCTGAAATTGTACGCTTGGTGAAAGCACTGCTTAGTTCTCCATCAATACCGCCACTATATTGAGCATCTTGATCTTTCAAATTACCGATTTGTGCTCCCGTAGCAGTACGTGTAGCTAGAACATTATTGTTTTCATCAACAAGTGACACTTCGATCTTGCGGATGTTGGTATATGGAAGCTTGTTCACATCGAATTTGAAACCTACATTAAAAGCATGTTGATCATTCCAATAACTAAAATCTTGTGTTTGGATGTACTCCTGTGGGTTTGCAACTTCACCTGAAGATGAAGATAGGTTACTGTTTTCCACTTTGTAAATACGATTCGTGCTATCTGTAATGGTAATGACCGCTTTGGCAGGTGTAGTGAAATCATACGCGGTGCTTGTCCACCAAGCATTTGTAGCACCTTCTGTGCGTTTAATGAACGCTGCGCTCAGTTGACCATCAGGACCACCATACTGAATATCATCAGCCTTTAATTTATCAATTTGAGCGCCAGTAGCCGTACGAGTAGCTAAAACTGCGTTGTTTGCATCAACAAGTGCTACTTCAATTTTACGGACATTGCTATAGTCAAGTTTGGACAGGTCCAATTTGAATCCTACATTGTACCCTGCGCTTTCAGGAGTTGCGTCAATAAAATAGCCAAAATCTTGTGTTTGGATGTACTCCTGTGGGTTTGCAACTTCACCTGAAGATGAAGACAGGTTACTGTTCTCCACTTTGTAAATACGATTCGTGCTATCTGTAATAGTAATTACCGTTTTTGCTGGTGTAGTAAAATCATACGCGGTGCTTGTCCACCAAGCATTTGTAGCACCTTCTGTGCGTTTAATGAACGCTGCGCTCAGTTGACCATCAGGACCACCATACTGAATATCATCAGCCTTTAATTTATCAATTTGAGCGCCAGTAGCCGTACGAGTAGCTAAAACTGCGTTGTTTGCATCAACAAGTGCTACTTCAATTTTACGGACATTGCTATAGTCAAGTTTGGACAGGTCCAATTTGAATCCTACATTGTACCCTGCGCTCTCAGGAGTTGCGTCAATAAAATAGCCAAAGTCTTGTGTTTGAATGTATGCTTGTGGATTTGCAATCTCACCTGAAGAAGAAGATAAATTACTGTTCTCTACTGTGTAGATACTGTCATTATTGTCAGTGATCGTAATGATCGCTTTGGATGGTGTTGTGAAATCATAAGCAATACTGGTCCAATAATCATTAGTCCCTGCATCACGTTTAGTAAATGCAGCACTAAGTTCACCATTAAGATCATTACCATACAGCGCATCATCTTCCGCAAGCTTTGTGATCTGTGTTCCAGTAGCTGTACGCTTTCCAAGCACGGTTCCACCTGCATCCACTAGAGCTACCTCAATCTTCTTGATGTTCTCATATGGAAGCTTTGTTAGATCTAATTTAAATCCAACGTTATAGGCTCCACTAGTAGGTGTAGCATCTGCCCAGTATCCGAAGTCTTGTACCTGGATGAAGTCTTGTGGGTTTGTGATCACGGGTGGTGTTACTGCCGCCGTAGTTACCGCTACAGCTGTGCTTGCCACAGATACGTTACCCGCAAGATCTTTAGCTTTTACTGTGAAACTGTAGCTAGTATTAGCTGTCAGACCCGTTACCTCATAGCTCAAAGCGTTAACAGATCCTAGCTTTGTTGTACCTTGATACACGTCATACCCAGTCACACCTACGCTGTCAGTAGAAGCAGTCCAGGTCAATGTAATACCCGTCTGTGTTACGTTTGAAGCTATTACATTAGTAGGTGCGGTTGGTGCCGTTGTGTCAGCTGTAAATCCACCACCACCACCGCCTCCACCACCAACAGGGGCAGGAGTTGTAGTTGGAGCAGGAGTTACAGGTGGAGTGGAAGTAGGAGTAGGGGTTGTTACTTGTCCATCCGTTATTTCTTCCACTGTTTTAATTAAGTTCGCACCCATGACCGCGGCTTGTTCCCGTGTAGCTTCGCCCTGAGGATTGAAAGAACCATCAGGGTTACCACTGAGTAATCCATGTTGTTGTGCTAATGCAACGTATTTCAAAGCCCAGTCAGAAATGCTATCAGCATCTGTGAATGTTGTTTTAGCATCCTCGTCCTTGATCACTCCCTGGGAAATTAATGCTTTCACCATCACAACTGCTGTTTGTTCACGCGTGATGTTAGCGTTTGGCCCAAATAGTCCTCCACCTAGCCCGTCAATAATACCTGCTTTTTTAGCGGCTTCGATATAAGGAATAGCCCAGTCGTCTACATCAGTAAATGTGGAAAGGGCATGTTGGTCAATCGGTAGTCCAAGTGCTTTAACTAAAATGGTAACAAATTGAGCTCTTGTCAAAGTACCCTGCGGGTCAAAGTGTTCGGCATCAATACCAGTTAGAATGCCTTCTTTTTGCAGTTGAATAATCGCATCCTTGGCGTATGAACCCGTAATATCCGTAAATGGATTAGTTGTATCAGCATAAGCAGATATAGTCCCCATTAAAATTGCAGCAGATAGTGATGAAACAAGAAGTGTTTTCTTCATGCCTTGTTGCCTCCATTGTAATTGTAATATTTATATTACAGAACAAGTAGGATGAATTTATTCCTTCAGGTCTGTAATGAGATGAGGAGATCGTAGCATATATATTACAAATTGCCTATGTAAAAAATTAGTAAAAAAGAACCATAAATTCATCTTTATCTAATCTTAATTACCTGTATTATATTTGTAATAAATCCGAATTCTTCATTAAATTTAGGCTTAAAGAACTATTATTGATCTTTCCATACATTAACTCCTATATTCCCCTTTTAATCGACATGACCCAACAAACATTCGTGCATATTCGACAAAATTATCCAATATCCAATTCACAGAATATTCTGTAATATGAAGCATACAAAATTCATTTAAAAAAGCCCCCCACCAAAAAGTTAGTAGAGGCTGGAAGTAATTTGAACTATTCTTTTTAAAACTATTTCTTTAATTTCATCAAATCGCACAACCCCACGAAGAAAATAACAATCGTTGTAAGCACGATCAGTCTGAAATCCCAAGCATTCGGAAACTCATTCATTTTGGTATCTGTCACACGTAGAATGAGAATAAAAAACAATAAAACCAAATCGAAAAACATGCAATATGCCATTCTAGCTGAGAGTTTATGAAGTGGGAGTTTGTCCATCATTTTACCGAAACCAAAAAGATCACTCCACTTCCCGGATTCAGACTTCGACTTTTGGGGGGTATGGTCCTTTTCCTCTTGTTTATCAGCGATCAGCTTTGGCTCGGTTGACATTCTCCGCGCCAACTCCTTGCAATGACTCGACGGCATCCTGCCACATCAGAACAGCCCCTATGAAGCTTACACCTGCAATGAAAATCCCCCCCAAAGGTGTCAATAGCTTCAACTCCCATGTTAAGATGATAGCTACAAAGCTTACTAAGATTAATAGATAAGCGCCTGTTATTTTCATTGAGTTCCCTGCCATGATCTTCTACACCTCCTCTATTATGAAGCTAAAGTAGTATATGAGAGATTAATAGATTACGTGTTAGGCAACAATCGGCATCCTTCGCACAGTAAAAAAGACCTAAGGGGTCGTCACCCGCTCAGGTCTTTAGTTTCAAGCACGTTAGCCTATCTATTCAATAAGCTTCCTACATATCGTAGTAATTCATTGGCACAAACCGGGCAGTAACCATGCTCATCGATCAACTGTTTCGAAACATCGTTAATTTTCTTCAGCTGCTTCTCATCCGGTGTTTTCGTTGAGGTTGTAATCTTCACGATGTCCTTCAAATCAGCGAAAAGCTTCTTCTCAATCGCTTCACGCAGGCGTTCGTGGCTGCTGTAATCAAATTTTCTTCCTTTGCGTGAGTAAGAGGAGATCCGAATTAGTATCTCTTCGCGGAATGCTTTTTTCGCATTTTCCGATATCCCAATCTGCTCTTCAATGGAACGCATGAGGCGCTCATCTGGATCCATCTCTTCACCAGTTAATGGATCTTTAATTTTACCCCAGTTGCAATAGGCTTCAATATTATCCAAATAGTTATCGAAAATCGTTCTGGCAGACTCTTCAAAAGAGTACACGAACGCCTTCTGCACTTCCTTCTTGGCAATATCGTCGTATTCCTTACGAGCAACGGAGATGAAATTGAGGAAGCGCTCCCGCTCATCCTTGGTTATGGATGGATGTTGATCCAAGCCGTCTTTCAAAGCACGCAGCACATCTAGTGCATTAATACATTGCAGATCCTGGCGGATCAAGGCACTAGAGATCCGGTTAATAACATAACGCGGATCAATGCCGCTCATGCCTTCTTCCTGGTACTCATTTTGCATTTCCTTTAGATCAGCTTCTTTGTAGCCTTCAACCACTTCACCGTCGTACATGCGCATTTTCTTAATCAGATCCATACCTTGCTTCTTCGTTTCCTTCAAACGAGTAAGGATCGAGAAGATGGCAGCTACGCGCAGCGCGTGCGGTGCAATGTGGATGTGGGACATATCACTCTGTCCGATAAGCTTGGTGTAAATCTTTTCTTCATCTGATACACGCAGATTATAAGGGATCGGCATGACAATCATACGAGACTGCAAGGCCTCATTTTTCTTATTCGCGATAAAAGACTTATACTCCGTTTCATTCGTATGCGCAATGATTAACTCATCGGCACTGATCAAGGCGAAGCGTCCCGCTTTGAAATTCCCCTCCTGGGTAAGTGAGAGCAAATTCCATAGGAATTTCTCATCACATTTCAGCATTTCCTGGAACTCCATGATCCCCCTGTTCGCCTTATTGAGCTCGCCATCGAATCGATACGCCCGCGGATCAGACTCAGAACCAAACTCTGTAATGGTTGAGAAGTCAATGCTTCCCGTTAAATCTGCGATATCTTGCGATTTAGGATCAGACGGACTGAACGTACCAATCCCCACACGACCTTCTTCGGAGACAAATACACGCTCCACATGCACATCTTCAATACAACCGTTGTACTCCGTTTTCAGACGCATTTGGCAGGAAGGACACAGGCTGCCCTCGATTTTCACATTGAGCTCACGCTCAATCTCCAACCGCAGCTCCATCGGAATCAAATGAAGCGGCTCTTCGTGCATCGGACACCCTTTAATCGCATAGACGGCCCCTAGATCGGTCTTGGCAAATTGCTCTAATCCGCGTTTCAGCATGGTCACAATTGTGGATTTCCCACCGCTTACAGGACCCATTAGCAACAAAATACGTTTACGAACATCCAATCGACGGGCAGCGGAGTGGAAATATTCTTCCACTAGCTTCTCAACGGCACGATCTAGACCGAAAATCTCTTGGTTGAAAAACTTGTAAGATTTGTGGCCACTCTGATCGTTAATCCCCTGGGAAGCAATCATATCGTAGACCCTTGAATGCGCAGTTCTCGCGAGTCCAGGATTACTGCGAAGCAATTCTATGTACTCCGCGAACGTACCGGTCCAGCTCAATGAATCCTTCTCCGTACGATGCTCTGAAATTCTTTTGAATATGTCCATGGGTACCTCCTTTCACTGCTGCCTCTATGGATATTGGTCAGCTCGTGATGGTGAATTGTGTACTACAATCCTATGCACCCAAGAAGGAGAACTTGCCCGAAATTTTAAATTGTCACGTATTTCTCTCTAACGATTTTTGAAAATGGAAATGACTAGGAATCCCAGTCGATGTTCCCTATTTTCTGAAAATTTCATACTTGCAGCCAGCTTCAACTCCAAATTCAATAACCGTTTGCTCCCTGTTGACTAGCACTTCTTTTCCGCCACAGAACACCAGAACGGCTTCACGTGTGCGAACTCTACATGAGCCAGATAAGGCTGCACGAATAACTGCTTGCGATAATTGACCATCGCTCCACGTAAGATCAATTACATAGCCACCACGTCCTCTCAGGCCGCTCACAGTCCCTTGTTGCCACGCAGTAGGTAGGGCATGGAGCAAACTCAGCTCACCTGCATGCGTCTGCAGCAGCATCTCAACAATACCCGCTGTCGCTCCGAAATTACCGTCAATCTGAAAAGGAGGATGCGCATCAAACAGGTTGGGATACGTTGACTTGCGCAGCATATGACTCAAATGGGTATACGCCTGTTCACCATCTTCAAGTCGCGCATACATATTGACGATCCACGCGCTGCTCCAGCCCGTATGACCGCCTCCGTTATCCAATCTGCGCTGAAGGGTTGCTGCTGCAGCCTCGGCTAATTCCGGTGTGCGATGAGGGCTTATTTGCGTCCCAGGATGAAGGGCAAACAACTGTGAAATGTGACGATGCCCTGGATCCACCTCCTCATAATCCTCCAGCCATTCCATGATCTGACCATGTCTGCCGATCTGAGGCTTAGGCAGGCGTTCTAACAGCGCTGTAAGCTGATCTCGCAGCTCGCCATCCACCTGCAGATGATCGCAGCTCTGAATACATGCCGTGAACAACGCATAGATGATCTGCGAATCCATAGCCGGTCCCATCGTCAATGCCCCTCTAGTTCCATCGGCCAATACATAGAGGTTTTCTGGCGAAACAGAGGGGCCTGTTACAAGCTGCCCATTCGGAGATTCCACCAAATAATCAACGAAAAATGCCGCGGCTTCCTTCAAGATCGGATAGGCTCTCCTCCGTAAAAACGCCTGATCTGCTGTAAACAGAAATTGCTCCCACAAATGTAAGCTCAGCCATGCCGCTCCCATTGGCCAAATCACACAAGTCGGAAACAAGCCCTCTGGTCGTGTTTCTCCCCAGATATTCGTATTGTGATGTGCGACAAAGCCGGAACAGCCATATAGCTCCCTGGCGGTTTGTCGACCACTTACTTGCATGCGTTCAATATGATCAAATAAAGGCTCATGACACTCGGATAACCCGCATACCTCCGCTGGCCAATAATTCATTTGCGTATTGATGTTAATCGTGTATTTAGACTCCCAAGGGGGTGTAAAGCTGTCATTCCATATGCCCTGAAGATTGGCTGGCAAGCATCCTGGGCGGGAGCTCGCGATCAGCAAATACCGGCCGTAGTGAAAGTAAAGCTCCGTCAATCCAATGTCCACATGGGCATGTGACTCTTGCAGCAGCTTTAATCTCTGATCGGTTGCTACATCATCTAACGGATCCTGTTCCGTCAGACGCAGACTGATCCGATTGTACAACGCTTGATAATCGTGAATATGCCGGCTCTCCAGTTCTTTCGTACTATACGCCTCTGCTGAAGCGATATGCTCTTGGCATGCAGCTAATGGATCCGGCTCTCGAAACGTACTGGCTGCGGCAAGCAGCAACGTCACGGAGCTAGCCCCTTCCACAGACAGGAAATCGCCAACGACCGAGACAGAACCATCCTCAGTCCTTGCCTTCAACACACAGGCATAGTCGACACCGTGCTTCCCGCAATCGCCGCTCATCCAGATGCTGTCTGCCGATAACCTGCCCGATTCTCCTTCGTAGGGCCTGCGGTTCAAATTCGCTGAGAAGGCAAGCTTCCCAGGCTGATCGCACTCCAACCGCATGACGATCACTTGATCGGGATAGCTGGCATACATCGTACGATGATAGGTGACACCATCTACCCGATAGCTTGTCCGAGCTATGGCATTCTTGATATCCAACTCGCGCCGATATCCTTCAACCTCCCCCTTTTGACCATGAAAATAAATCCTCAGATGTCCCAATGGCTGATAGGGATTATAATATTTAGGCGTGGAAAAAAGAGCCATACGCGTTAATCGCGTGGCCTCTTCCACCTTCCCAGCAAAAAGCAGCTCCCGAATTTGTTCCAAATAACGAGACCCATCAGGATTCAGTCCATCCTTAGGTCCTCCGTACCAGATGGAATCTTCATTGAGCTGAATTCGTTCCTCCTGTACATGGCCGAAAACCATCCCACCTAACCGACCGTTCCCGATCGGAAGCGCCTCTACCCACAATTGTGCGGGTTGCAGATACCACAGTTTCTCACGATTGTTCAAGAATATGCCCCCTATTTACCAATTGGCTTAGCACCCTGTTTAGGGGATGCTGGCATCACCATAATCATCTTTGTACCTTGCTCAGGTACACTTTCAATCCTCAGGCCATAGCTCTCCCCATAAACCATTTGAATACGGCGATGGACGTTCAACACACCAATGCCACCCTTTTTACCCGCTTCATCTGTTTCGGCATCCGCTAGCCGGTTAGCACTCAATTTCTCTTGAAGTTGCGTTAACTTCGCCTCCGTCATCCCCGAACCATTATCCTCAACGCTGATCCAGAAGATGCCATCAACAACACCTCCGTCAATACGAACGAAGTGATAATCTTCCAACCCGTCTGGGAACGCATGCTGGAACACATTCTCCACTAACGGTTGGAGGGTTAATCGAACCATGACATGAAGCAAGTACTCCGGCTTTATGGCCACATCAATCTCGAATTCACGACCAATTCTGTGCTTCAAAACAACAATATAATACAAAACGTGCTTCAATTCGTTCGCAACGGTAATTTCCTCAAGATTGGTTTGAACCGAATATCGCAGCATGTAAGCCAACGCCTTCACGATTTCAGATATCTCTTCTGATTCTTGAATCGTGGCATAGCAAACAATAGTCTCAAGTGTGTTGTACATAAAATGAGGATTGATTTGCAGCTGCAAGGATTGAAACTCCGCCTGCTGACGCTCCATTCGAATCTCAGAGTTGCTGATTTCAACCTGAACCACTCGATCCACAGCTTCAGATAGCCGCTTAACCATCAGATTGTAGCGCACCATCAGCTCAACAATCTCATCCTTGTGAGGGGGTAACGGAATCGTTGCCCAATTCCCTTTCTCCGTTTCTCTCATCCCATTTTTTAACACTTGAATCGGCTTCGCAATCGACTTTCCGAATCGATAGGCTAATAAAATCGCCAGAATCAACGTAAATAACCCGACGATTAGTGTTGTCGAACGAATGTTAGTTAAAGGTTTACGTAGCTCACTTAGCGGCATAGAGACGACAAGCTGCCAATCCGAATAATCGGACTTTCGGCTCACATACATGCGCTCGTCACCCTCACTTGTATCGATGAAAGAGGATTTCCCTGCCTTTTCTAGTTTCTTTACAAACTCGTTCGGCACATCCAATCCGACTTTCTTCCCATCGGGGTGATAGACATATCGTCCCTTATTATCAATGATGAACAGGTAACCGTATTTACCTAAATCTATCCCTTTCCATAGGGCCGACAGATCCGCTGATCGCATCTCAATTGCGAGTATGCCACTCAATTCAGGCGAGGTAAAACCTCGAAACCGGCGAACAAGCGTTAACATTTGATTCTCTTGACCTTCAATAATCGTATGGTTCAAAATACTCAATTTGCCGTCTGCCGCTGTATTGGCAAGCAAATATTGTCGCTGCTTCCGTTTATCTTCTGCATTGAAGGATTGCTCACTCACACCGTTATAGTAATAGACCGCATTCAGTTTATCGCTGATCACATAGACGGATGCCAACTTCGGATTACGAATAAATAACGGCTCGACGCTCGTCTCGAGAATCGTTTTCCGATACATATAATAGTCGTATTCCTCCCGATCAACCTTCAAATCTATAAACTCCATAATCTGTCTGTTCGTCAAAAGTGATACAATCGAGCGCTCATAGTCTTTCAAATACAGATCCGTATGATGAACGGCATTTCCGACGATTTGATTCATCTGATTCTCCACCATTTCCGTTAATTCACCGGAAGAAGTCATGTAGGAGAAGATGCCGACACTGCTTAGAGACAGAATGATAACAATCAAGAAATAAACGAAAATCTTCTTCGTTAGCCCTCTAATTTTCATTTGATACCTAGGCCTGCACGATATTCAGAAGGGGATACGCCCACGATCTTTTTGAAGGTTTTGGTAAAATGCGGATAATCGTCGTACCCTACATCAGCGGCCACATCCACAATGCGAACATACGGAATAGCCAACATTTCCTTCGCCTTCATCATTCTTTTGTTAATCCGGTATTGCACGAAGGTCTCTTGTGTTACTTTTTTAAAAAGCGAACTGAAATAAGTCGGTGTCAATCCGACCATAGCCGCAACTTGATCGAGCGAAATGTCTTCCGATAGTCGGCTGTCAATATAACTTTTGGCCTCTTCCATCGGATCTTTAAAGCTTCCGCTTCGTACAGCTTGCAATCCCTTGGCCATTTGAATTAATCCTTTATTAAACATGTCTAAGGCATCCCTCACACTATCTGCCTGCATATACGCTTGCGTAATTGAAGGTGAGTAGTTGCGCGCTTGAAAGCGCTTGACCAACATGGAATGGCAATCATCCAGTAACTCTTTAAGTCCAGCCAACGAGAGATGCACAGAGAGACAATAGTCGCGCCAACGGTCGATGAGGCTGCCTAACTCCTCCATCTGCAAAGCCCATATTTGCTGCTCCATCTGATCAATCCACTCAATATAACGGGAAGGCGGCATGTAGCCGCGAGAAGGCTCCTTGATTAACTGATTCAGTATGTCATGTACATCCGATGTCGTGACTGGTTTCAACATATAATGACGAACACCATAATTGACACTTTTTTGAGCATATTCAAAATCACTATAACCAGATATCACAACTGTTTTGATTTGCGGGAATTCCTCATGAATGATTCGGCAGAGCTCTAATCCGTCCATTTTCGGCATACGAACATCTACCAGTACAAGATCTGGCTCACAGGCACGAATTTGTTCCAAAGCATCCACGCCATTCTCGGCTGTCTGAATGCGTGAGAAAGCAGGTTGGTACATTTCCGCCATCTTAACGATTCCTCTGCGTATAACCGGCTCATCATCTACAATCAATACATGCATGTCCTGGCCCCCTTCCCATGTTTCCCAATCAATATTCAATTATGATAACTCACCCTTATAGGTTCTTCAACGGAAGGAATTACAAGTGCGTTTGTGCCAAGCGCCACGTGACCGTACTGTAAGCTTGCGGCATATCCGTCGGTCCAGTAAGCTGCCCCTTGTAAGAGCCATCCGTCTGTTTGGTGACGCTTGCTTTCCAGACGCCGCATACACCTGCCTCATAGTCAAAGGTTTCCCCGTCATCGTCGTACACATGGCCTTCACCCGCTTCATCACCGAAATGAATGATCTCAAGCGGGACTTGTGTACCCAGTCGTGGGACATGCGACAGAGCAGGCATCATCGGAATTACGGATCCACTTTTAACAAATACTGGAATATGTTCCAAATCGCAATGAATCCGAACGATACAGCCACCCGTGTATCGTTCACCATTTTCTAATCCATACCAGACTCCCGAAGGGAGCAAGACTTCTCTCTCATACTCTCCCTCGACTAGAGGAGCTACGAGCAAGGCATCACCAACCATATATTGGTCATCCCATTCTCTCACCTTTTTCTTGCCGTAAGCGCCGTCTGTCGTATTTAAGGTTTGCTCAGCTGCTTCAGCTTGAAGAACCTCGGCTGCAATGATTTCGGATGGCGTCATCACGAATGGCATGGCACGGAAAGGAGGTATTCCCTTTTCTCGGTAAGCTGCAAACGCCGTATATAAATAAGGCAGCAGTCTCATCCGCAGCTTAATATAATGACGAACGGTGTCCTCCACCTCAGGGAAAGACCACGGTTTCGTTCCATCTCCCCATGCATTAAGCATCGCGAGTGGCGAGAAAATAACCGTTTGCATCCGTCTGACCCAATCTTCGGCATTCCTAGCTCTTCGCACTTCCGGCGTCCACAGCAGTCCGCTGAACGAGGCGCTGCATATCCCACGAATGAATTGCTTATGATCATAAAGATCCGAATATAACACATAAGGCATGGAAGATGCCCCTGTATTCGAAGCTCTTACAAGGCCGTAGGTTCGCCGATTTTGGCTGCGGAATAGGTCTGCCGTCATCTTTTGAAACATTAATCCATACATTTGTCTCATCTGTTCGCCGTCTAGTCCGGACGGAAACTGAGCATGTCCAGGAAACATCCACGAGTTGTTCGTCAAATCACTGCCGTCACATTCATCCAGCTTATATCCCGCTACCCCGATATTGACATGCTGCTCCTCATGCTGCTTGGTATAAAGTTCCACAGCTTCAGGCAAGGAATAATCAGGAGCAAGTCCTCCCCACACGGAATGACTCCCCGATAGTGGCTTCAATTGATCGTACAATGTACTCTCCGGTGCTACAAAAGGATGTTCCCATAGGTTCACCCGAAAGCCTTTTTGATCCAGTGCTTTCACAAACTGTTCAGGTTCAGGGAATCGATTCTTCTCCCATTCATAACTAACCGGGTAGCTTTGGCTGTGCCAACCTGGCTCGAGACCGATCACATCACAGGGCATATCATGCTGACGAAACTGCTCAGCTTCTTCGAGCACTTGCCCGTCCGTATACAGCGTCGGAACACGATGCCAGAAGCCAAGTCCCCACTTTGGAGGCAATGTGCCTCCCCCGCAAAACAAATTATATCTAGCCACCACATCCGAGAGGGTTGGTCCGCCAAATAAATAAACGTCTGCCCCCTCTAGAGGAATCTTGATTTCCACGCGCGAGGCCACCATCGTCGCTTTCCATCCCTTATCGGTGTTACGATCACGAATATCCTCGTTCAGTGTTTCCGCTTGTCTCATGGTTGATCCGCAGTACATCGTAACAATACGTGAAGTATCCACTAACACACCATACCCGAGATCGCTTATATAAAAAGGTACCGGAGCATGCGTCTCCCCTGTATCCTGCTTGGGATCACTGTTTACCCGCAAGTAACGGTTTCTTCCACGTTGATTCATTCGTAGTAACTGTAGACCTGTCCCATAGAGCTTCTCTGTACGATTCAGGGGGATAGATACCATACGATAGTCGCCTAGATCTTCAATCTCAATGCTATCTCTTTCAAAAGGAGGCTCCACTTGCGGCAACTTCTGCATCTCATCCGTTTTCGGTAAATTGCCCATCAAAGAGAGAGGTGTCATGTCCTGCGGATCTCCAATTGTAAACTTCCATACGCCTGGTGCTGTTTGTTGCCAATTCGTTGTCTTCATGCTTATATCCCCATTCCTCTATAAAGTTGGAACCTCAATCGACATAGTGCTTCCTGACGCATTGGCCAGCTTCGTGTAATGAACAAGTGCTTGGGTTTTCAAATAATCCCTGCCGCTAGTTTCCGCTTCACGTCCTTCACGGAGTGCTGCCAAAAATTCAGCTAACGTATCTTTTTCATCTACACCGGTTAGATCATCAACGACTTCAACTTTGCCATCTCGAATTAGGCGAATCTCTTTATCAACCACTTCCATAGCCCCTTCTGTTCCCTCGATTCGCCAATTGCCGCTCCATGGTGTCTCCGTCCCTCTAGCAGAAATAGATGCTTGATAGGCCGCTGTAATGCCCCCTTCCATTTCAAAAAAGGCATAAGCATTAATTAGTGCACCCTCCTCTTTCCAGGCGCCGATTGGATTGTACAGCTTCGATTGAACTGATTTCCCCTCCCTGCCTGTGAAATAGCGAATCATATCTAAGTGATGCACGCCGATGTCATCCAGAATACTAACCGTATATCTCCGCGCTACATGATGGTATCTGTAGAACTGAATATCCATAGACGAAATGCTGCCGATTGCACCTTCGTCCAAAAGTTGTTTCATTTTCCGAACATAAGGCATTCTGCGGTAATTTTCCGCGATCATAAATGGAATGTTTTCCCTAGCTGCTCGAGCTACGATCTCAAGAGATTCCTCATAGTCAAAGGAAATCGGTTTCTCGCACAAAACAGCCAACTTACGGTCAAATGCCGCATGGTTCACCATTGTATGCATCATTGGCGAAGTCACATTGACTAGGAAATCAGCCTGTTCGTTCTGCAACGCCTCTTCTAATGACATGTAAAAGGGAAAGGGATCACCCTGCATCTTCTCTTTCATTGATATATCAACTTCAACAACAGCTGCTATTAAGCCCTGATCTCTTAAACGTTTATACCAACTGAACCCGGCTGAACCCAAACCAACCAATATCGCTTTCATATGTCAAATACCCCCTTAAGATTTCATGAAATTTTATTGCCTTCATTATAGGTAATTATCCACCTAAGCAAAACGTCTAAACTTACGGCAGCATGTGTTTTTTTACGATTTCCATATAAAAAAGCACCCCTCTGCACAATACGCTACGCGAGAGGGATGCTCCTATAGATACCTTTATTTCGTGTCAATCATAATCGCGCCTTGCTTCTTGTTCCAACGATCTGTCGCTTCTTTAATAATTTCGGTGCCGCCTTTGGCTTTGTATTCTTCAATGACTTTCGGCCAATCGGAGATCGGTTCTTTGCCATAAATCATTTTGATCATGTGATCGACGATGATTTTCGGACCTACGTCTGGTTGAGGAGCTGCAAGATCCGGAAATTTAGCAAAGCTGCTCAAATCCGGATAAAATCCGATACCAGGTAAGCCTTCTTTCGAAAGGACTTCGTCGAATGCTTTCAACGTCGTTTTTCCATCATCGTTTAGCTGCATTCTTGGTTTGTTGTAGGTAGAGTCATGTACCGCCCAAAGCGTTCCGCTGCGGAACCCTTCTTCATCAATTTCCTCTTTGGTTACTGGGAATTTATAATTAATCGCACCGCTGCTGTCCTTGGTATACGTATCGCCTTCAATCCCGAAGGTGAAAAATGTTTCTGCATCCTTGGACGTCATCATCCAATCGAACATTTTGATAATGCCGGCAGCCGTATCTTGCTTCACGTTTTTATTAAGATAGAACGTCCGTACGACTGGTGAATAAAGGAAGTAACCACCTTTGCCCTCTGGCCCCTTCGGAGAAGGAATGATATCCGCTTTGAAGTCTGGATTGAGTGCTCTCAGCTTTGTTTTTGATCCCGGTAATCCGGAAGCATTCTGCGACCAGATCCCTGCTTTCCCCGCATCTAGGCTTTTGTTGTAATCCGTAGCCGAAATGGTAGCGAATTCCTTCGGAATCAAACCTTCCTCATACATCGTTTTATAGGCTGTCAGTGCTTTCTGTACATTCTCGGAATCGAAGAACTTCGGAACCACTTGACCGTCCACGAGTTCAAATTGATCCTTATAAGGCAGTACATCGTAAGCTCCCAGAAGGACGTCAGCATACTTGAAGTTTTCCCTCATTTGATACGGACTCTCAACGCCTAACTTCTTGAACTCACGCAGAACATTCAGAAACTCCTCAACCGTTTTGGGCGCTTGAAGCCCCGTTTTCGCTAGCAAATCTGTACGAATGTAAGTGGCACGACGGGAAGGATTGCTCAAATATTCCGGGATGCCATAAATCTTGCCATTATAAGACACACTCTCCCAAGCTGCTTTCGGGACATTCTTCATTAAATTAGGACCATACTGTTTCAACAAGTCGTCCAGCGGCATAAATACACCGTTCTCAACCGAACCCGACATCGACTTACTGCCTGGACCACCGATACTGCCGACAACATCGGGAATATCGTTACTAGCGAACATAACTCCGAATTTGGCATCCTCTACAACCCTGACGTCCAAGTCCGTATTGGTTAATTCTTCAAGCTTCAAAACCCACTTATCCTTGTTTAAGTCCGGTACTTTGGTGTGGTAGCCCGTACTCACTGTCGTTGGAAAAAGAAGCGAGAACTTAACCGGCGCTGGCTTCGCATTTGCTGATGGCTGAGGGGAAGCATCCCCAGCTACTTTCCCATCTGAAGAACATGCCGTCAATGCAGTTGCCGTCATCATGACTGCAAGACTAAGACTGATCATTTTTTTCATTGAAAACCCCTTCTTTCCTCATTCTACTGAAAGCGATTGCATCGATCTGTGATTATCATAACGATTACTCTCTGATTACTGAATGTATAAATTTAAGACGCTATGTGATTTTATACGATTGAAGAAAGAGTCGCGTTCGATGGCCGGCAGGGTTTCTTTCCTTGCGCACAATTTTTGTGCGCTAGCGTGCGACGGCTGGCCGGGTTCCTTTCCTTGCGCACAATTTTTGTGCGCTAGCGTACGACGGCTGGCCAGATTCCTTTCCTTGCGCACAATTTTTGTGCGCTAGCGTGCGATGGCTGGCCGGGTTCCTTTCCTTGCGCACAATTTTTGTGCGCTAGCGTACGACGGCTGGCCAGGTTCCTTTCCTTGCGCACAATTTTTGTGCGCTAGCGTGCGATGGGCGCAAAGTAAACAAAACCGCCTCCCTTAAAGAGGAATTCTGTTCTTTGAATTTTTCAATTCCTATTACTTGAAGAAAGACCGCCAAACAGCATGGCGGTCTGGATAGTAATCAGTTTATAAATTGTAAGGATTGCAGCATTCGCTTCAGCATGATAGCCGCTTGTGCACGTGTTGCAGGTTCCGTCGGTGCGAAGACTCCGTCCGTCATACCTTGAATAAGACCAGCTGTCAGTGCCTGTGCGACTGCTGTTTTCGACCAGTCACCGATCGTTGAACGATCCACGAAGCGATCTATGAGGGAGTTGACTACTTGGATTTCTTTGCCGCCAACTTTCATCGCACGCATCATCATCGCTACCATTTGTTCGCGAGTGATGTTTGCGTTAGGTTTAAAGGTACCATCCTCATAGCCGTTGATCAACCCAGCTTGATGCGCCGTGCTAACAGCTCCAGCAAACCAGTCACCTGGCTGTACATCTAGGAATGCATTCAACTTCTTCTCAGCTAATCCAAGCGAACGAACGAGCATTGCCGCAAACTCAGCACGCGTGACTTGCGCCTCTGGTGCGAACAGCTTATCCGTTACTCCGTTAACAATCCATTTATTTGCCAGCAGCTCAACATCCGCTTTGGCCCAATGCCCAGCTAAATCTGCAAAGGATTGATTGGATTGAATGACTGTGTATATGCTGTTGTGCGGTGAGCGAATCGTAACCTCAGAGGATCCATTCTTTGTCGTAATCAAAGCTGGTACGAAATGGATCCCATTATTCGCATCGATCCAAACCGCCGTTACCTTGCTAGGGTCACCTGTCCATGTGCCAAGGCTGATGGTGCGCTTCACATAGACGCCGCCAAAGTCACTTAATTCTTTCCCATTAATCGTAATTGTAAAATCAACGGGATTCGCAACCACTTGCTTTGCGTTCAGTTTATTGACCGCTGCATTGACATCGTCTCCGGCTTTACCGGTCACTTTTGAAATGACAACGTTTATTATAGAATCCTTAGCTATATCTTTAAACAATTGTACTGGTAACTCATATACGGCACCATTCGCTTTAATCTGAATCACCGCACCAGCTTGTTTGTTGATTGCGTTCAGGATCGACTGGGCAGGCAATTCCACATTTACAATGGATGCACTGTCCTTCACTTCGATCACGACAACGGGAATTGCTATGGCTTTCTCCAACTTATCCGCATCTAGGGTGACTTTGGTCACCGACTTTCCATCCGCCCTTGTTTCTTTGGTTACTTTAGCATCTTTATCCAAATCAATGATGCCCGTTGTTCCTGAACTAGACCCAGCACTTGACCCAGTACCTGATCCTGATCCAGAATTTGACCCCGAATCTGTCGTACGCGCTGTCACTGTGATCGTCGCTTCTGCCTTCAAGGACGCCCCCTCAACGGTTCCCTGCACTTTAAAGGTGCCTGCCGAAGCGTACTGCGTAGCTTCCATGTTGTTCCAAACAACACCTAGCTGCCTAGTCGAATTATCGCTGTAAACCGCTGTAACTACCGTTGGCAGTACAGGAGCTGTTCCAGCTGGTGTTGCGATTGTGACTGGTGAGTAACTAACAATAACAGGTAATGGGATATCCCCAGCTTTAACTGTAATCGTAGCTAAAGCCTTATAAGTTACGCCAGTAACGGTCCCTTGCACGCTAAAGCTCCCTACAGCCGCATATTGGGAAGCGAGAATAGGATCCCAGCTTACTGCGCGCTGTCCTGTTGAATTGTCACTGTAAACCGCTGTGACTACTGTCGGTAACACAGGTGCTACGCCCACATTAGTAGTGATACTAAGCGGTGCAATTCCGATAATGTCAGTTGACATATGAAGAGAAGTTGGGGCTGAAATCATAAACTTACGTGAATACGGGTCTGTCCCTTTTGACCTTACGGTCACTTTGGAAAGATCAGTCAGCCCACTCGGTAACATATAGCTCGTTACACCTGCTGGTAGATTAGCAAGTACCGTTGTCTCATTGTACACCGTGTACCCTTCACTTAAAACATTGGCGTCCCACTTCAGCCCATTACCCAATTCGCTTGCTTCAAGCGTCAAATGCTGCGGAGGAAGCGGTGCATTGAACACTTGTACTTGTGTCAGACGTGGAGGTCCAGTAAGATCTGTGCCTGCATTTCCACCAGAAGCGTTCTCTACCGTTACTTTGATATATCTGGCATGGTAAGTCTTACCTAGGTTAATGGGGTACGAGCTATCTGCGGAGTCCACACCGCTATCCTTATTGCCAGTCTCATACGTATACCCTAATGCTGTCTGTTTCTCCACTTGTTGAAAGACCATGTTGTTAAAGTCAACCGCCGATGAATGATCTCCAAAATCCATAGATACAGACACCGTTGCACCTTTTAACCTCGTGGATTTAGCAAACAATCTGATTTGGCTAAAATCCATAGCCTGGCCAAGGTCGATGACAAAGCTGCCTTTGCGCTCTCCGTCTGTACCCAGCCAAGAATAATTACCGATTTGATCCAAATTGGTAACGTTCGTTACCGTCCATTTGGTCGGATCCTGCAAGACACCATTGGTCAATTTATTCGCATTTCCATACCCATTAGCCGCAGCAGATTGCATCTGAATCGGGTTAGCATCAACTGTCGGCCCAACATTGTACGCCTTCTTATTCAACGCAAGGTTGACAGATGACATCCCAGATGACACTTTGCTTATGGTAATGTCGGATAGCCCGAGCTCAGCGTCATAGGCAGAGTTGGTCCCGTTAGCAGAGCTGCGGTAAATCCCCCACTTTGGTCGCAAATATTGATCAAAAGCAGCCGGATACTCCGTCTCAAAGCCGCCAGCACGTTCTGGTCTACGCCATAAGTCTTTAACGCCATCGCCTGTACCTTGATTCCCGAATACTTGATACACATCAGGGCTGTCAAAGGTGTATACCTTGCCCGTGACTTGATCCGTAATTTTAATTGTGATCCAGCCGCTATCCGAGATGAGAGCGCCCAGTTCAACTTTTATCCAGTGTCCATCGATTTCTTTTAATGGAATTGTCATCAGGTTCTTATCGCCGTCATAACGGTTATGATTGACAACTAGATTCCTGTTCGTCGTACCGGAAATGGACATCGCAAGAATATACGCGCCGTTTTCACCACCGCTGTTCCCGCCCTGTAATGTATCAGCTAATTGGCGATTCGTAGCCTTCAACTGGAAGATGTGCCTGAAGTTTGACTGATTCCATTGGATGCCATCTGGAATGTTCCACAGCCACGAATAGGAAACCACATCACCTTCGTACGCTACAAAATCGCGATTGGAATCTTCGCTAGGGCGAATTTCAATACGTTGTCTGTCCGTAAATGCCGCACCGTCAACAACATAACCTAAGGTTTTGTCGAATACACCTTTGTGCCCATACTCACCATCGCGGACCTTATCCAGGAATTCGTTATTCAGACCTCTGCCGTTGGCTGTAATTTTGAATATATTCTTTTGTAAGGTGCTATCCCACACGCTCTTAATATGATCGTCGGCAGCCGTTGCTTGTGGTTGATTTCCATAAAATTCATGGTAGCCATCTCTTATTCTTTTCGTGATACCTTCTACAGGTTCGTCGGTACCCATGGCTCCGCCTAACACGTTATAGGGAGATACACCTTCAATTGCGTTCATCTTAATCGTCTTGTCATTTCCACCATATCCTCGAGCAATGACATCCACTGCAAATAGTGAAGAAGCACCACTGTTGAAATGGAACCACCATTCATTCGTGCCCAGCGGTAATTTAGCCAGATAGGAAGGTATAAAAGTAATCGTGTTGCCGGATAACGTGTAATCCGTGTTTAGTAGAAGTGTATGATCCCCTTTGGTGATGCTCGTCAGCACTTTCCCTCCAAGGTTCATCGTGGTGGCTATCGGTGCAACTTGATCCCATGTACTGTAAGTATCTTTTGCCGGTACTAAAGCAGTTGCGTTCGTTACGACGTCTTTGCCGTATATCGTCAAACCAGATAACCCCATCATGGAATTAGCCTCATTTGCCCGCCGATCGTTAGGGCCAACTAATACCGTGTTAACCATGACATAACGAGCAGTAAACGGGTATAAGAACGTCTTCGTATCATAGCCCCATTGTTGACCATTGTACGTCACATAGGACCACAAACCTTCGGTCTCCGTGCCCCCCGCTAATGTCCAGCCATTAGCTTGCCAATCATACTGTTGCGCACCATCAACAGCCGTAGGCGCACTCGCCCAAGATGCAGGATTATTCGTGTAATACACCTCAAATCTGGTTGCATTACTTTGGATATTCGCTATGGTGTTGGGAATCTCAAGATACAGTTTATCAATGACTTTAGGCGCGCCTAGGTCAAGAGTTAAGGCAAGTGAGGATGGCGAATAGTCACCCTTATAGACAGTTGAATTTGCATTTTGCCAATAGCCGCTGCCTCCCGAACGCAAAGCATCTATCCCCGGATGATCAACAGCTTCCGAGCTTACTTTGAAATTGACGCCGGCTTGCGGTGTAAAGCGTGATGGATCTAACAAGTTCACAGAGTTTGTAGGAATAACTGGAACTTCCGTTACCGAAGGTTCGCCATATACATTGAATACATTCGCTTTAATTCCGCCAGCACTATTATCGAGCGTGACATCGGATACAAGCAATATATACTGGGCTGCAACGGGTACAGCCAATGTATGACTAGCCTTTTCGTTATTTTCTAATGCTGTCGTTTTCCCTACATCAGGGATTGGCTGCCAGAGGGAACCATTTGCGGTCTCAAGTGGTTTACGCGTTGCATCTGAAGTAGCCGACAGGGCGTTGCCCTCTTTTAGCTCATCATAAGCTGCCGCATCATTCGCATAGTAAACCTGATAGTTTTTCAAAAACTTACTGTTACTCGTCCATTCAATTTGAATTTTACTCACATCTATTTTATGCTCCAGCTTTACAGCTGCCCAGTACTGGTAACCGTCCGTTTTCGTTAACGAACTGTTCGCCTGCCAAGCAGTTGTCGCATTATCATCAATAAAACTGCCTTTGCTGTTGCCGCTGCTGGAAACGACTTTAATTGCAGCCCCCGGCGTTACCGCCCAGTTCTTATAACTGGAAAGATTCACTTCCACATAAGGCTGAATATGAGCTGTGTTCGTTATTCCTGGGCTGTTGAATTCCCCATTAATCTTTTGAATTCCGGTTTGATCTGGATGATAGCCAGTTGAGCTCCATGTTACGTTCACAGGCTCAGTTGCACCCGTACTTAGCGTTACATCAAGCTGTGAAGGTAAAGTTAAACTACCGAATGCCGTGCCCTGGGCAGCTGACACTGCTGCTGGTCTTGCCCATGCAACAGCATCTTTCGATTGTGCACGGGGGTTCCAGCCATTAGGGAAAATATAGCTGTTTTTATCCCTTTTGACTAAATGTACATCTGACAGATACATCGTTGCCGATTGCCATTCATCTGCATAGGCTGCATCGGCCTCGCCATTATACATCCCCCGGTATAGCCCCCATTTGGACCGGTTTTGTTGACCCGCTTCAACTGGTAGATCACCTCTTTCTAATCGGCCCGTAGACGGGTTGGTCACTTCAGGTCTTCGATACGTTTCCGCTGTCATCCCGCCTTCAAACAACACGTCACCTGACTCCAGATCGACAAGCTTCCCATATACATAACCTTTATCCGCTGTTAAAATAGTCACTTCCATATCAAGCCAGCGATCCGCAATCTGATCGAATGGAATTGTGAATAAGGGCTTAATGCGATCCGCAGCACTGCCATCTGGATTGTTTCTAAATTCAAGCTGACCTTTGCCTTCGCTGGAAACCAAAGTCAGCGTAGTCACTGGCTGACCAGCTGCGTTGCCTGCTATTTCTTTTAACTGAAAGATGTGAAAAAACCGATGAGGGTTAATAAAATCGCCGGCTTTGTTCTCACCAACATCTTGTTGGAATCTTAATGTTTCCGAAGGGAGCATGAGTCTCCAGTGGTGGGTCATAATGTCGCCGCCTACACTATTGGCAGTGATGTTAGCTGCACTGGTGTTGCTCTTAATCTCCAAGCGCTGCCTGTCGCTGTCCACGGCTCCACGATCACCGTCATCCCGACTTACACCTGCTGGCGTAACAAAAGGTTTAAATTCATGAAACCGCAAAATATCCGAGTTGAGCTTGGATGTACCGGGCACGCCTGCAATACCATATTTGGTAAGCGTATTCACATCATTGCGCCCAATCGTTTGCAAATACATATTGTCTCCTAACCATGTTTCATTCACAGTCGAAGCCACGGGATAGTCCCCTGAACGGTCATATACCGACTCCGCCCATGGTTTTCCACTGTAGGAGGAAGGGACGCCAGGACCCTCGATAGAGCCCGTTCCACTGCCATTGCCTATTTTGGAAGCGCCGATCACATCCCAGGCGGTTTCACCTGCTTGAATATTCAGTGGCGAGTAAGTATCATTGGGCCCCATATTACCAGCTAAAGGGGGGACTACTGAATTTACCGTAACCGTGATCGTATATTTTCTGCTATTACTGCTATTCTGAATATCGGTTACGACCAAATAATAAGTTGTATTTCCACTTGGTGAGAATTGGTCCAATTTTGCATCACCTTTGTTCAATCCACTGGTTGCAAAAGAGATCCCCGTCGTTTCGTCACTTCTGTAAAGCAATGCGTTTGCTCCGTTAGTTGTTACATTCAGCATTTGATAGATCGTACCGTAGGGCAAGGATACGTCAATTGTTGCATTGTGAAGATCAACGACTGCATTGACTGGCTTATTCACGTGTATGTCCAAAATGCCCAAGTTGTCTTCCGGCGCTGCATGAACCGTTGTTACTGGATTCATGTTGAATAACGTAAGAGCAAGTGCTACTGAAAGCAATACGCTTACCGCCTTTTTAAGTACTTGTTGCTTCAACATCTTACTGAACATTCTAAAGCCTCCTCTGTGTCAGTTACACCTACTTGAAACAAGGGGTTCTCATTTGTTATGCAATCGCTTCCATAACAAAAGTAAGAATCATCTCCTTCCTTCCCTTGCCTTACTAAGTGTAAATCACATTCTTATTTCCATAGATGGAAAAATTTACGATTGAGGTTGATTTATTTACGATATGAGCTGTCATTCATGAGGTGATAAAAAACCACCCCAACATATGCTGACGGGATGGCTGATTTCACAACTTTTCAACTTTATATGATTAAGATTTCACCGAACCCACCATCATACCTTGGATAAAGTGCCTTTGCAGGAACGGATATACACACAGGATTGGAATCGTAGCTACCACGATGACAGCCATCTTAATTCCTTCTGGTGACAGAAGCTGCAGGAGCTCCGAAGATACGTCCGATTGCCCCATTTGATCCGTAAATACAATTTCCCTTAACCGTACTTGCAATGGAATCCATTGACGATGATCGATATAGAAAACGGCCTCCGCATATCGGTTCCAGTGACCTACTGCATACATAATACCCATTGTAGCCATCGCTGGTTTAGAGAGCGGCAAGACAATATTCCAAAGTATACGGAACTCGCCGCAGCCGTCCATTCGTGCTGAATCCAACAGTTCTGAAGGCAAGTTCAGGAAGAATGAACGCATAACGAACAAGTTAAACGCGCTAATCGCCATAGGAAGCATTAATGCCCATAGGGTATTCAGCATCCCTAATTGCTTAATCAATAGATAGTTTGGAATTAATGGTGCGCTGAAAATCAAAGTAAACAGTACTAACAGCAGAACCGATTTACGATACAGATACTCCGGTCTCGATAATGGATAAGCAAGTGTTGTCGTCATGAACAAATTAATGAATGTTCCAAAAACCGTTATAATGACACTATTCCGAAACCCCAGCCATATCGTCGGATCCTGCAAAATTAATTTATAGCTGCCCAGCGTAAAACCTACAGGCCACAGGGAAACCTCACCCGCATTTATGGCCGCGTTATTACTTAAAGATTGCGCAATAATGTGAATAAGCGGCAGCACCATGCTAAGTCCAAGTGCACCTAACAATACTAGGTTGAATATATTAAAGATTTTATGGCTTCTTGTCATAATCATAGCGATTCACCTCCGGTCTCCTTCCGTATCAGTACAATCCTTCTCCGGTCATTTTCTTACTAAACGTATTACTGATCATAATCAACATAAGACCCACAACCGACTTGAACAACCCAATAGCCGTCGTGTAGCTGTATTGCCGATCAACAAGTCCTGCCCGGTACACAAACGTATCAATAATCTCCCCATTCTCGTTATTGAGCGGGTTAAGAAATACGAAGACGCGTTCGAATCCGAAATCTAGAAAATTACCAATTTGCAGCAAAAATAAAATAACGATCGTTGGTAAAATACTAGGTATCGTGATGGAGAACACTTGACGAATGCGACTGGCTCCATCAATTTGTGCCGCTTCGTAGAGGTCAGGATTAATGCCAGCAATCGCTGCTAAATAGATGATCGTCCCCCAACCGCTATCCTTCCAAATCCCCGAACTAATGAGAATGGTCCGAATATAGCTGCTTTCCCCTAAGAAATAAATGGGCTCTACACCAAACAAGGAAAGCAAGTGATTGACGATCCCCGTAGAAGGCGACAACACCCCAACCACAACGCCACCGACGATGACCCAGGATAGGAAATGTGGCATATAAACCACCGTCTGTACAATCCGTTTGTAAGCCATAATGCGTACTTCATTAATGAGAAGCGCCAATACGATGGGAACCGGAAATGCGAAACAGATATCATAAATGCCGATTATGATCGTATTCTTTAATATTTGCAGGAAGTCGGTGTAAGCAAACATCCGTTGAAAATGTTCTAAACCTACCCAATCACTACCTTTTATTCCTTTGAAGATGTTGTAGTTTTGAAACGCGATGACCGAACCGAATAAGGGGATATATTTAAATAGTAAGAAATAAATAATCCCTGGTAATGAGATCACATAAATCGGCCAATGTTTTCGCATAAATGCCCATTTTTGACCCTGCGATGAAAACGTATACATGGTATGATCGGATGGTTGTATTTTACTGGCCATGTTGTCCTCCCCTTCTTGCATGCTGCATCAATTTGACTTCTTCATCTTACTGGGGTTATGTCAAAGTAGACATGGTGAAACTTATAGCGCTTTGTGTTTTTTTACGATTTGGAAATGCCATAACGCTTTGCTGCACTAGTGTACAGCCAATTCTCTGCCACATAGATTGCCGTATCGTAATCGATCCAGCCAGACTCGATTTGTCCCCATAAAAAATCGCTCACGATTTTTTTAACAAGCCATATCTTGCCGTAGCTCCACTCTATGCACCTGGCATCGGAGACGATGAGTGAGCTTTTGATGGCCGGAAGCGCCTCAAGACGATACTGCATACTATCTCGATAGGTACTCGTCCGGAAGTTAAACCACCAATGTCCACCTACATGCACATTCGGAAAGTTCCAAGCCGCTTGTACAATATCCAAATTGTTAAGCTCTGAAGCCACTACAAGCTCAAATGTGCATCTCGCATACGTGTCAAACAAGGCAGACAGCTTAAGGATGCGAGCTGGATCATTGACCGGCGTGGCTGTTCCACACCAGGAACGTTCCACTCCGAGGAAAAGCTGTATGAGAAGTCCCCTTTGCTCAGCAGCGGCTCCTAATTCGTGCAGCAGCATCATTAATATTTCGTCCTTGGTGCTGTCTGGCCCAATCTCAACCTTGCGGTTAGCGCTCGCTTCATAGCTCGGCAATGTGGTCATGATGCCCACGTAACCCGCTTCCTTATAGCTATCCAATAGCTGCGACAGCTGCTCACTCACTTGAACGAATGCTTCAGCAGGGTTAGGAGACATCTGAATTTCTTTGGTCCATCCGCCCAATTTGCCATCAATTCGCGGGATGAGAATGGCGTTATCCCGCATACCTTGAAATGCTGCATGTTCGGGGATATTGACGACAAATCGGCTAACATGCAATCGGTCTGCTACCTCTTGCGCCCACGTTTCCCGCCCAGCACTTTGTTTAACGGCAGCATCAGCTTCTCTAACCGAAGACGCGTCATCGATGACGATGCCATACAAATGTTTGAACATGTTCGTCATCGCAATATTCATCATCGTATTTCTTGACCCATGATAAGCTTCCAAAAAGGCCGCAATCCGCTCATCTTCAGGGAGCTCCATCGCATTCGCCGGGTAACCGGCAGCCTGCAGCTCACGAAATAACCAGAAATAATGAGCAATCTCCCAGAAGTCGCCAGCACAGAGCCGATCCCCCACTAGGTGGGTATGTGTATCCACAACGGGTAGCTGCATAATCTGCGCCTCTAAGATTTCCTTCCCCTGCTTCATCTGCCTATTCATTTCTCTTCCTCCTTCTACAAGCCTTATATTCTGATGGTACATGGATTACCTGATCTGTTACATGGGATAACTTCCACTGGGTTGTGATTTTTTATGATCGTTGAAAACGAGGATACTTGCCTGCAGGCGAGTTGGTCGATTTTTGGGCGTTAAATCCTGTGGTCCCGCCCATTCGGTCGGCGAAGCAAGGCTTTAGCGCCCTTTTGGGGCGCTATTTCCACCACCGAGCGTGGCTCGCTTGGATTTAAGGCCCTTTTCGGGCTTTAAATCCTGTGGTCTCGCCCATTCGGTGGGCGAAGCAAGGCTTTAGCGCCCTTTTGGGGCGCTATTTCCACCACCGAGCGTGGCTCGCTTGGATTTAAGGCCCTTTTTGCTCTTCTGTCAAGAAAGTGGACGTCACTAAGTTAAGCCACCTGCTGGTAGTATAGCTGCTCAAATTGAGCGGGAGATATGTAACCAATTGTGCTATTCGACCTTGT
>NZ_JCAUAR010000034.1:0-38853 GCF_059692055.1 Paenibacillus sp. J31R109
TTTCATTATATCGTTGTCTTGAATCGCTCATGGACAAACACCTCTTAGTTCATAGTTAAGATTATTATTACTTCTACACTAAGAGACGTCCACTTTTTATTCTAGATGCAAAAAGGGCGTTAAAAGCCCGCGCGGATGCCCGGCGAATGACTTTAGCGGACCAAAGGGGCCTTAAGGTCTTGTGCGCGCAGGTCGAATGCGCCGGTGCCCGGCCACCGCGCCCATTAAAAAAGTCACACTCCTTATCGTGAGTGTGGCTTTTTCCTTTTGTTGTGAATTTGCTAGAGTTAGCGAGCGGAAATTGCCAGATTACGGTACAATGGAGGTGATGCGAGTCTAGTTCGCGTGAGGATAGTTTTAGTTTTGAATAGAGGCGGGTGCTGTATGCTCATATATAGGAAATTTCTACGAGATCTTTTGCGAAATTATGTGATGGGTTCGGGGATTGCAGTGCTTGTTGTGGGCGGAGTCATTATTTCCACGACACTCTCGATTTCGGGCGTTGAATTGTTCCGGTTGTTTATAATTATGATTTTTTCATTATGTGTGATGATGCTCGCTGAGTTGCTAGTGTTTCGGAGGCACATTAGACCTATTCGTGTCCTGATAGGCCAAGAGACGCCATCGCTAGAGACAATTCGTGAAGCCTATTTACAAACGCATCGCTTTCCCGCCCTGTCGGTAATGCGGATCATAGGGCCGCACTTTCTAGGGCTATCAATTCCAGCTATGACCTTAGCAAGTGCAGGGATTGCGTTGGGTTGGTTAACAATGCCTTTATTTTATATTGGTTTGGCTGGCGTAGGTGCCGTTCTGGTAGCTAGTATGCATGCTTTGCTTGATTTTTTTACGACGGCGCAGGCCATTCGTCCCATGCTAATACATATTCGGGAGTTAGGGGAACGGATTTATGGGGAAGATGTCTCGTTGGATGGACGCGTGATTGTGTCAATTCAACGGAAGTTTCAATTAAGTGCGTTTCTGATCGGCACGATGCCGTTATTTCTTTTTAGCTTAGCAACGCAAATTCGATTGAGCACAAGTGTGGATGCCTCCCAGCTGATCGCTGATTATTGGAAATGGGCGGCCATCATACTATTGCTGGGCGTAGGTTTCTCCTCTTTAGGCGCACGCATGCTGGCCAGTGATATTCAACAGCCAATAGAGGATCTACATCGTGTGATGAAGCAGGTTCAGTCGGGGGATCTCAAGGTCAGAGCCTCCGACTTATACTCAGATGAATTCTCGCGACTGTTCGCAGGCTTTAACCATATGGTGAAGGGCCTCGATACCCGTGAAAAAATGAACAATCAGCTCCTGCAAAGCTACTACACTACGCTTGCGGCAGCGCTCGATGCTCGAGATGCCTACACGGCAGGGCACTCTATGCGCGTCGCTAGATACTCCTTGCTGATTGGGAGATCTGTCCAGCTGAGCGAGCAGGAGCTCGACTGGTTGAACAAAACAGCGCTGCTGCATGATATCGGCAAAATCGGCGTTCGCGATGCGGTACTCTTAAAAGACGGCCGATTAACCGAGGAAGAATTCGAGCAAATCAAGCGTCACCCGGATCTAGGGGAGTCGATTTTGAAGCAAATTGAGCCAGCTGAAGCGATGGCTCCCATGCTTCCAGGTGTGCGCTCGCATCATGAGCGCTATGATGGCGCCGGATATCCCGATGGCCTGAAGGGCCAGGATATCCCGGTGTTTGGCCGCATCATTGCGGTAGCTGATGCGTTCGATGCGATGACGTCCGATCGGCCGTATCGGAAGGGGATGCCTGTCGAGAAGGCGATGGCCATTCTCGCTGAGGGGAAGGGGAGCCAGTGGGATCCCCGATTTGTTCAGGGCTTTATGGATGCGTACAAGGCTTAGTAGGGACCAAATAAAACCCGCTCTGTCCATAGGGACTCAGCGGGTTTTATATCGTTTATTTCACTTTAGTGTGTTCCTCAACTACGCTCCCTGCGTCACCAGATAGATAGCGTCCGACCTTGTCGATCCACTCTTGAACGTAGTGATCGGTGGCCCATTGCGCCATGACGAGCTGTTCGCCAGGCTGTAAATCCAGAGTGAGCTGAGGAATGCTGCCGGGCGCTTGCCCGTAGGAATAGAACTTGAGCGTATCCCCTTCGAAGATGACGAGCATATCGTCCATCGGAGAGGTTAGCGCATCCGTGGCTTTCGGCCACGAGGTCTTGAGATTGCTCCACGAACAGCAGATATCGTCGTGATTGACGACTTTATCCGGCAGGTCGCGTGGGAAATCGCGAAGTACGTAAGAGTCGGGTCTAGTTGAACTTGCTTTAGGTGTTTCAGCAACTTTTCCCACCCACTTACCTGGTTCGCGCTTCACGGTCCAGCTCTGCCCAGAAACCACACCTAACGCATTGTCACCGACGCCAGACAACGAGGCTAGTTCGTTACTTAAACTCGTTCCATACACGTCCATAATGGACACATGATTCTTGTCCACTGGCTTTTTGTAGAACTGCATGGTGCGTGCTTCCTTCAGCTGAGGGAGTGTACGCACCCAGAGACGATCGGCATAATAAGGGGCATTCCCATTCCAAGCAGATTCCGATTCCGCAATGGAAACATATTGGTTGCCTGCAAACAACAATGTTTCCACACGATTGAATTCTTGATTCTCTGGCGCTAAGAAGCGTTCCGTCTTAACAGGCTGATCAGCCAAATGAGCAGATAAATAATAAGACTCCCCCTTGCTCGTTGTCTGTTTGAGGGAGTCGATTTTCCAAAAGTTTTGCTTATAAGGCATCAGAATGCCTGTTCCTTCAGACGTTTTCTCCAATTGTCCGCGAACCGGTGCTACGAGCATTGTTCGATAGGTGCTGTAACGAAGCGGTGACAGTGCGTGACCTTGGCTGTTATTGTTCTCAGGCTCGTGCTCCGTACGAAGTCCAATAAGCAACGCTGTGTTGATGGGAGCTGGAGGTGGTGTAGAGACAGTGACAGCTGCCGGCATCATTTTCCCTTCAAGCGCAGCAGCCTCGCTCTGTGTATGCAAGGTGTGCCAAGGAAAGAGTAGTACGACTGCCATGACAGTTCCCACACCAGCGACACAAAGAAAAGGTTTGGCCTTGGACTTGGTTTTCTCCTTATGTCGAATCGTGTCTTCGATGTCACGCTGCAGCTTGGAAGTAAACCCCTTCTGTTGTAAGGGGCCCTCTTCCAGGTGCTTCTGGAAGTCATCCGGATCAGGAGTTTTCAAGCGCTTCACGCTCCTTCAGACTAAGAACCTTAAGTCTGGCGTGGTGAAGCCTAGATTTAACTGTACCTTCTGAAATAGCTAGAATAGCGGCCATTTCTTTGGTGGTCATTTGATAATGTGCGTGAAGAATTAGGATTTCTCGATATTTGGCGGATAAAGACATAACCTTCTGCCAAATCTCACTTGCATATAAATTCTCGACCGCTTCCGTCTCTGCGGAGCTTGAAGTCCCGCCCGATTGGACGAAACCAACAAGGGTCACCTTGCGCCAAAATGCTTTGCGCATATAGTCATAAGCGGTGTTGCGAGTTATCGTAAGCAACCACGTTTTAACGGCAGCTTCACCACGGAAAGTCGTCAGATTGCGATATACTTTTAAGAAAGCATCCTGTGCAATGTCGTCGGCTGCATCTTTATTGCGACAAATGCTAAATGCGTAATTCCACACATCATTCCCATAGGTTTCCATCAAATTGCGAAGGATCACCTTCTGATCTGTTGTTTCTGCGATGTACTTCAAATAATCAAATACATGGACACCGGTCGTTTCCAATTCTCTCACCTCTCCTATATAGACGCATTGACTACTGAAAAGTTCATCATTCGAAAAAAATACTTTTACTCATACCATTCGTAAGTAACCGCCGCTTTGAGCCGTATTAGAAAATATTCCCTCATCGCTCTTATTAGGTCGTAATTGGCAGGAATTTGTCCATAGAAAGGAGAAAACTTAGGAGTAGAAACTAGGAACGTTACCCTCAGGACAAAAGGGAAGAAAGCGTATACGGACTAGCTTGACAACGAAGCGCACTAGCACGCAATATGAAGGAAGGACTAGATCCTTCGGAGAGGAAGAACAGCATGAATTTCGTTGAGCATATAGCAGAGCATTTGCGGTCCGGACACATTAATAATTATCCCCAGCCAATTGCGCTGAACTTGGGTTTAGTGTACACGGTGAAGCTAGCAGATAAGAAAACGAATTTGATTTGGCTTCCTTTTGAATATACAGGTTTAGCCTATATCGATATGGGCCTGCAGATGAATGTTTACCCTTACTATCGTGGCACAATTATTGAAGAAATTGAACTTTCCCGAGGCACGGATCTGTACAAGCCCCAAACGGAAGAAGCATTCACCAAGGCGCTTTATGCCAAGGGGTACGAGCTGCACCAATTGCTGCAAGAAGAGCAGTACAGTCATTTACAGGGAAGTGCACCGGATTATTTGGCTAAAATGATGTATGTTGTCGACTGGATGCGGTATTACAACTCGGCCAAGCTGGTCGCGGGTACAGTAAGAAATAGATAAATAGCGTTTGCGATCATGGATCTTGCTTTCTACCTAGTAGAGGGCAGGGTCTTTTTGGCCTTTCATATGGCTATAGTCCCAGTCCGAGGGTGCTTATTCGACAAGGATGAATGGGCTTTTCAGCATGTTCTCAAAGGGTAGTAGAAGGCTTATCCTAGAGGATGGTGGAAGTTCGTGCCGAAAATTTAGAGAGAAGCGGAGAAATTGGCGATGATACGGTGGAATAAATGGCTGATAATGGCGACGATAGTAAGTCTATTAGCAATTGGCAGCTTACCAAGTAGAAGTGAAGCAGCAGGATTTAAGGATATTGGGGGGCATTGGGCGGAGCAGACGATTGTTCAAATGGTACAACAGGGCTTATTGGATGGTTTTCCAGATGGCACTTTTCGACCGGATGAGACCGTCACAGCAGATCAATTTGTAAAAATTGTACTGTTAGCCTTCACGGATAAGTTTCCGAATGGGGAACGGAAGTGGAAGACAAGCTTTCTACAAACATTAAGTGCGAGCAATCAAAATATTTTACAGCAGGATTACCGGGATTTCACGTTTAAGCCTAATACGGTCGGGTACTGGGCTAAACCTTATTTAGATCTAGCAAGTGACCTTCACTTTATTAGCAAAGGGCAGTTCAGTGATTATAAGGCATCCTTGAAGCGGGAAGATGTTGCGGAGATTTTGTATTACTTATTGAAAGAAACGGAATATTTGGAGGACGAAACATATAGTCTTGCGGCAGCATCCCATTTCGGCGATTTACAGAGTGCATCGAGCAGACAGCAGAAGTTTATCGGAGAGTCGATGACAAAAGGGATCATGGAAGGGTATCCGAATGGTTACTTCGGTGTAGGTCAATATGTGACACGTGCAGAAGCATTGCAAATTATTACGCGTCTGCAGACGAAATCGAAGCGCATCAGTGTGAAGAATGATAACGATGCTTTCATTAAGGTCGTGCCTACGAAGGATGGCAGCTACAAAAAGCTCGTTTTTCCAGATCAGCGCATGCTGCAAACGTATGAAGTCATGGAAGACGCGGGTAAGCTGCGCGGGACGAATTACGATTTGGAAGAGACGACACTGCGTCTATTTAAGAATTCAGAGGCTAAGGCGCAAGCATTGAGCGGGGCCACAGCAGCAGCGCGCAACAGTAATGAGGCTTCGCTCTGGTTGGATCCACAATTTGCAACTTATGGAGTCACAGTTCGACTGGAGGATGGGGTGCTTGCTCGCAATACGGAAAGCATTCGCAAGTTCACCGACTTCCTGTTCGGGTATGATGCGGATATTTTCTATCGTCAATTTACGGATGCATGCGCGCGTGCAGCGGCGAAAGGTGTTCTTGAAACATCGACAACACAAATTGGTAACTTCTCCGTAGAAACCCGGTTGGAGTCGGATGGCAAGACCATTGTCTTCTCGATCATTCATTCTTAAAAGGGTGTAAAAAAGTAGTTGGCTGTACATACAAGTTGATTTATTTGTCCATTAATTTAGAAGTATCTAGCTGAGATGTACGTACAAGTGTATAATGGAGATAATCTTTATACATTTTATCGGAAGGTGTTGAGCTCAGATGCTTGAGAAATTGAGAGGGCAAGTATTAGAAGCCAATTTGGATCTGCCCAAATATGGGCTAGTTACGTTTACATGGGGCAATGTCAGCGGGATTGATCGGGAGCAAGGACTCGTGGTGATTAAGCCCAGTGGCGTACCTTATGCGGATTTGAAGGCCGAAGATCTTGTTATCGTTGATTTGCAAGGTAACCTAGTGGAAGGTCAATTAAAGCCATCTTCGGATACACCCACGCATTTGGCGTTGTATCGCGCTTTTCCAACGATTGGCGGTATTGTACACACGCATTCGCCTTGGGCTACGAGCTGGGCGCAGGCTGGCCGTGCCATTCCGGCTTTGGGGACAACGCACGCCGATTACTTTTACGGTGAGGTGCCATGCACACGATTGATGACGGAGACCGAGATTCAAGGAGCTTATGAGCTGGAGACAGGCCATGTGATCATCGAGACGTTCCGCGAGTTGGATCCAGCGATGGTGCCGGGTGTGCTTGTAAACTGTCACGCGCCTTTCAGTTGGGGTAAGGACGCACATGATGCCGTTCATAATGCGGTTGTACTGGAAGAGGTCGCGAAGATCGCGTATCGTACGTACAACTTGAATCCATCGATTCAACCTATGGACCAAACGTTGTTGGATCGTCATTTCTTGCGAAAGCATGGAGCGAACGCGTATTACGGGCAAAAATAAGAGGATCTATCCAGGGCAATCGGCTGAATTAGCGGATTGTCCTTTTTTTACATTTTGGCTGGAAGCCGCGCATTTGGTATGATGAAAGAGAGACTAGGAAAGAAGAGGATGATGATCTATGTTTGCGAAATCGAGCTACAGTGGAACGAGAGAAGAACAATATACCTTGCTGATCGGGCAAGCCCACGCTTTGATACATGATGAACCGAACCGAATTGCGAATCTAGCGAATGCGTCTGCCTTGCTCGGACAGTTTCTGGAGAATATCAACTGGGTAGGATTTTACTTGGTAGACGAGCAGCTTGAACAGAAGGAGCTTGTGCTCGGACCTTTTCAAGGATTACCAGCATGCGTGCGTATTCCTTTCGGTAAAGGGGTATGCGGCACGTCCGCCGAGCGCAGAGAAACCGTTCTTGTACCGGATGTCCACGCATTTCCGGGACATATTGCCTGCGACGCTGCTTCCCAATCGGAGATCGTGATCCCGCTTGTGGTGCGGGGAGAGCTCGTTGGCGTGCTGGACATCGACAGCCCGAGTCTCAATCGGTTTGACGAAGTCGACCAACGCTTCTTGGAGCAGTTCGTGCAGAAGCTCGCTGCGGCGATGTAGGCGTGGGCCGATGGGAAGTACACTTACAAAGGTACGGTCACATGCGATCTCAAATAAAGGTGTGGCATAACGTTATTTGCTACATATACATGTTCTGTGAAATATAGCATTACGAAATAACGCTATTTCGACCAAATGGAGTGGAATTTATCCATTTAGAGTGAAATAACGCTATTCTATAACGTTATTCTCCCGTATTCTCTACTTAACTAATAAATAAGATGTTTTCATAACGCTATTTTGCAAACGAGGTTCATTTCTATGTCATGGAAGCGATAAGTTATCTCGAGTTGCAAAAGTTCCCAAAAGAAACGCCAGCTGCATTAGCAGCTGGCGTTTCTTTGTGCATTATGAAGGGAAAGCGTCGGTGCTGATGATAGCCGATAGAAGCTTACGCATCGACCGCGTTCCGACTTTATCCATGATTTTCTCGATGTGGACTTTCACTGTTTTCTCACTGATAAAGCAATAATCTGCGATTTCTTTGTTGCTATAACCACGCAAAGCGATAAGACTGATAATTTCGGCTTCCCGTGTTGTAAGAACGTGTCGAGATACAAAGTGTGTGATAACAGAAGGTAGTTTAGTAGGAAGAAGATTTCTAACGAGATTCTCTTGAACAGGGGGCATGCGTAAACGACCTCAATATCTCAGTAAATGACTAGCTTATCCTATATTGTACCAGAGTTAGCTGTTCCATAGTAAAGGAGAGCGTGTCGAATTTCCAAATTTTTATGTAATTTTGATACTACATGCCCTATTAAGCAGTAAGCTTGGTAGGCCGAGAGCTCACCCTAGTCCTTGCTTTGAATGACAAGCAATAGGCCAGATGAAAGCTCGATGAGCCCTTCCGACTCAAGCAAAATGTTACTAATGCCAAGCGACATCCCGATTTCAAGCGTTGCTTGATGAAGAGGGTACTGAAAGCCGTGCAATGTGATTCCCTTAACCTCTAGGCTGAGTGGAAGCAAAGAAATATGTGTGTAAGGCCCTCTCCTTACGTGCGTAGACTGATCGATCACCATAATGAGATTGTTAGCATCCATAATCGCACACGGAACCCCCTGTGCCATGCCTTTACGCAGCAAATGCACATTGGCAAGTGAGTGATCGAACCGCGTACCTAACGCGCCGACTAGCAGAATTTGACTCGGCCTTTGCTCCAGCGCCCAATTGAAAGCCATCTCCGTATCGGTCAGATCCTTATAGATCGGATCGCAGTCAATGAACGCTTGACTAGAAGCGCGAATAAGAGAAAGTTCCTCCGATGTGACGGAGTCGAAATCGCCCATCGAGATATGCGGCTGAAAGCCGTGTTGTATGAGATAAAGCGCCCCGCGATCAGAGCCGACGAGAATGTCATCCTCGCGAATTTCGTCTAAAGCCCAGTCTCCCAGTGTACCGCCTGTAATTATAATTATGCGTGTCATTTTCCGTATCCCCCAGGGCCTGATTACCCATATATTCCCCTTAGTATAGCACAAACGAGAAAAAACCGAGCAGCCACAGAGGTTGCTCGGTTTCTCAAAGAGATGCATACTCAGCAAAACCTAAGCTTAAGTACGTGCATCTACACGCTTGCGCATGGGATTAAGCTCCGACTGATCGTGATCAATCTCCGCCTCATCGGCAAAGCCTTGCAGCTCATAGGTAGTGCGCCCAAGAACGAGATCAGCAGGAAACTCATCACCTCTTTTAAGCGTGACCTCTTGTCCTGCTTCATTAGCATAAATACCATCGGTTTCGACGGTATCGCCTGTCATGGGATCCATTGATTTATCTTTTGACATTCAACATGCCTCCTTTCCTGTTGCTTATCCTTACCATTTCCAACGGTTGAGGAAATTATGAGGAGAATCATGTAGAATGAGTAGGTCATCATAGCTTGTACACGGAGAGGAATGAAAGGCATGGCTTTATGGGGGACGATCGTGAATGCAGTTGCCATTATCATCGGCGGATTATTAGGCATACTGCTGCCCCGCATCTCAGAAAGTATAAAAAGCACAGTCCTGCAAGGCCTAGGGCTTGCGATAACTGTGCTTGGTATTACAATGGCGCTCAAGTCAGATCAAATTGTGATCGTCATCATGAGCATCGTGATTGGCGGTATACTTGGCGAGCTGATGCGTATAGAGGCGAATCTCACCAAACTAGGTGATTGGCTGCAGGCCAAGATGAGTAAGCAGTCGACAGCTCATCCATCAGCGACAACGAGCATCTCAGAAGGCTTTGTTACCTGTACGCTCGTCTACTGCATTGGCGCGATGGCGATACTGGGTCCTTTGGATGGCGGCCTGCGGCATAACCACGATATTCTGTACACCAAGTCGCTGCTCGACGGGTTCTTATCCATCATCTTCGCCTCGACCTTGGGGATTGGCGTTGTCTTCTCCGCAGCATCTGTATTTGTGATGCAAGGAACGATTGCACTGCTAGCGACTGTGATTGCAATGGCATTTAGTGATGCATCGCTGGATGCCATGATTGTTCAAATCACTGCTGTAGGCGGCGTTTTGGTCATTGGTGTAGGAATCAATATTTTGCAAATTAGAAAAATAAATGTGGCGAACATGCTGCCTGCACTTGTCATTGCCGCGGCTGCGGTTCCGCTTCAGCAACTTATCACCGATTGGTTACATCGCTAGCGTTACACGGCTGATCCATTGAATTTATAGCCAACGCCTCGTACAGTAATGATGTAGCGGGGCTCTGCTGGATTAACTTCAATCTTTTTGCGCAGATTGCTGATATGTACAATGAGTGTGCGTGGATCGCCCATGCTGTCTAAACTCCAGATTAGCTCAAATAAGTGCTCGATTTTGTAAACGCGATTCGGTGTCTTGGCCATGAGGGAGAGTAGGTCAAATTCTTTGGCAGAAAGGGAGATCGTTTGACCATTCGCTCGTACGATGTGGCTCACTAGATCGATTTCTAGTCCTGGGAATTTTACCAATTGAGGGTCATCTTGATGCTGCTCACGAATGGAGTTGCGACGAAGATGGGCTTTGACGCGGGCTACAAGCTGACTTGGGCTAAAGGGCTTAGTCATATAGTCGTCGCCGCCCATACTGAGCCCTAGAATAATGTCAATGTCTTCACTTTTACACGAAATGAATAGGATAGGTGTATTGCTCGTTTTGCGGAGCTGTCGACATACCTCTATACCATCAAGTCCTGGCAGCAAAATATCCAGAATAATTAGATCAGGCCTATGTTCTTTTACAATGCCGAACACATCTTGTCCATTATTAGCACTAATGACTTTGTAGCCTTCACGCACTAAATAGAGTTGAATTAACTGGACAATTTCTTGCTCGTCATCAACGACTAAAATTGTTTCTCCTGCCATGTCTGAAAATCCCCCTCAGTAATGAAACAACGCCTAAGTAAGAAGGGTGTTCCCTCTCTCAAATATTACAGATATTACCTACATTATAGAACGATTCTCTCCAAAATTTCTATCCTTTTATTGACAAATAGCGAGTTCCTACTCGTTTTTCTATAAATTTTAGGTATAAAGATGGTGGGCGTTAGGTAAAAAGTAGCGAGAAAAATAGCGAAAAGAAAATCTGTGTTTTTATTATCGTCATTAAGTGACAAGGAGTGCTATTTTTCGACTTTCCATTGATATAAAATTTAGGATGATTTGATTTGATTTTATATGATTTTTATGTAATCGTGCTAAGCTACCAAGGTCTCTATGTAAGCACAGGAGAGGGCGGTAGTAAGCGATGTACAATGAAATAGATTCAAATTTTATCACGCATTCCCAAGTACCGATGGCGTCACTTGCACGTCAAATGATTGAGCAAGCCTGGGATTTGTATTGTCAATTGGATGCGCAGGGCAATTTGATCTATGCATCAGGCAGATTTAACGAAATAATTGGATGCGTACCTGAACAAGTAGAGCAAATCATCGAGGCTGTTGATTCGGATTTTCGCCTAGATGTGTATAAATTGTTTGTTCATACCCTACAGACGAAGACCAGTAGTAAGTTAGAGTTTCGTGCGAAAGGAGCAGGTGAGGCTCACCTGTGGATGGAGTGCACGGCGATCCCTTTTTGTGACGAGAAGGGGGAAATTAAGGAGATTGCTTTCGCACTTCAAGATCGTACACGGTACAAAAATCAGGAGAATCGCCTGCTTGCAATGGCTTTGCATGACCCACTGACGGGCTTGCCGAACCGGCGATTGTTCAAAGAGCAGCTGAACCAGCTGCTGCAGCAGGCCAAACGAACGAATCGTACTTTTGCGCTCCTGTATGTCGATATTGATGATTTCAAAATCATAAATGATACGATGGGACACGATATCGGTGATGCGTTTTTGCAGGAATTCGTAAGCCGGATCCAAGGTTGTCTGAGAGAAGTCGATATGTTTGCCCGAATGGGAGGAGACGAGTTTACGATCTTATTGCCGGCAGTAGATTGCCAGGACCATGTGGATGCCATTGCGCAACGCATTCTAGCATGTGTCGATCGGAAGTGGGAAGTGCAAGGGTTGTCTTTTCGCTCCACGGTCAGCATGGGAATCACAATGTATCGTTCTGATCAAATAGATGCGACTCAAATGATGAAGGAAGTTGACATCGCTTTATATCAAGTAAAGGGCAAGGGACGGAACCATTATCAATTTTATGGTCATGATCTACCGATAGACACGCGATAAACATACCGTTATGCACAGTTCCCAACCTTGTGCAGTAACGGTTTTTGGCGTTTCACCAGTATTTACTCGTAGCGATTTTGGTAGCTTTCTAGGATGATAGAAGGAATTAAATCGGTAGAATAGGGGTTGAGACGGGTGAGATCCAAACGTGGATGGCGAAGGCTTGTTGTTGCCCTCATTGTCGTCGGTGCGATGTGCCAGGTAACATTCATGCATAAGGATGAGGTTGTTGCTGGGGCTGCGGCGCTCAAGGGAAATTCAATATGTCGTATTTATTCTCGGGAGCGCCTAGCTCGTATCTATCACAAGTTAATAAAAGCGGTGAAACCTTAGATGTGGTGTCTCCGAGTTATTTTCATATCAATGAAAATGGTCGTTTGATGGTGTCCGATCTAGAAGCGTCTTTTATAACGGAGATGCACAAACAGGGGAAGCGGGTTGTCCCTTTTTTAAGTAATGATTTCGATCGGGTGATTGGTGAAAAGGCCATTGATGGCCGCGACGCGCTAGTGAAAGAACTGGTAGCGAGTATTCAAGCCAATAAGCTAGATGGCGTTCAATTGGATATTGAAAATGTAGGTGCGGCCTACCGGGATAAATACACGGATTTTGTCAGGAAGCTGCGCGAGCAGCTGCCGAGTACGATGGAGGTTTCTGTGGCGGTCGCTGCGAATCCAACCGGTGAGACCACGAATTGGATTGGATTATATGACTATAAAGCGTTGGCAGCTGTCAGTGATTATCTGATGGTGATGACCTACGATGAGAGCTATCCTGGCGATCCTACGCCGGGTCCTGTTGCTAGCTTACCCTTTGTTGACAAATCCATTCAGTATGCGCTATCTCAAGCCCCTGCGGGTAAAATTGTACTAGGCATCCCGTTGTATGGCCGTTATTGGAACCAAGATCCTGCGTCGAATGGGGCCGGGATTGCGGCTAGAAGCGTTCAGAATCTGGTCGATCAATACCAAGGGACCGTACGTTATGACGGGGCAAGCCAATCACCTGTGGCGACGTTCACGATTCAAGCTGCGGATGCGAAAGCGACGGTGAACGGCAAAGCGTTATCAGAGGGGACGTATACGGTGTGGTACGAAAACGAGCAATCTTTAAAAGCGAAGCTAAAATTGGTAGGGAAATACCAGTTGAAGGGAACCGGCAGCTGGAGTTTGAATCAAGAGGCTGCTGACACTTGGAGCTATTATCAATTGTGGACGGATGGCTTTTACTTCACCGACATGCAAAAGCATTGGGCGCAGGCTGACGTTCTGAGCGCCGCCAACCGCGGCTGGATGCTCGGCGTCGCCGCAGACCAGTTCGCGCCCGACGAGGCGCTCACAAGGGCTGAAGCGGCGACGATTATCGTGCGCGCGCTCGGTCTAGAGAACGCGGGCGCTGCCAGCGCCGCGTTCAAGGACGTGCCTGCGACGCACTGGGCGTCGCAGAATATCGGGATCGCGCAGCAGAACGGGCTGATGCAGGGCATCAGCAACGACGCCTTCGCGCCCGGTCAGAGCATGACGCGGGAGCAGATGAGTGTGCTGCTCTCCCGCGCCTTAAAGCTGACCACGCCGGCTAGCGGCGGGGCGAAGAAGTTCACGGACGTGCCAGCGGGCAGCTGGTCGGCAGAGGCCATTGCTGCGATGAGCAGCAGGGGCCTTGTCGACGGCTTCGAGGGCAGCGCCCAGCCGCTGCTCACGAAGTGAGCCGGCGAAGCTGAAAGAGCCCGGCCCCTTGGAAAGGGCGGGCTCTTCGTTATTTTGCAGCAGGTGGCGTCGACGTGTACTGTTTCGTAACAAAAACCAGGCTCGGCGGCTTCTCGCTGGTCGTCGGTGGAGAGCCTGTCGGTTTCGTGGGGGCATCGCCTATGGTATCGTCCGTCCCAGAATAGACGAACGTTGTCTGCTCTTTAGGCCCTGGTTTATCGGTGACGAATTGACGAATGTTTTTGATTCGCGTTTCGGAGGTTGTGACGCGGTTGCTGCCGATTTGAAAGACAGAGGAGGCCGCGACGCCGAGAATGCGGATGTTACGAACCGTAATATAGCTGCCTAAGTTATCCACACACATAGTAAAAGGTTCCGGAGGTTGTGGAATAGGAAAAGGACGTTGGTAGAAAGGGTAAGCTGCAAAACTGCCTTCATTTCCATAATAATAAGGGACTTCACGTTGGACAGCGAAGACCCTATTGTGTAGAGCCGTAAACCGATTATCCCCTACATGCATTGTGCTCGCAGATCCTATGGTGTTCAAATACACATTGCCAACGATAGATAAACGAGCCATCGCTTAATCCGCTTCTGCAGGGAGCGGGACGAAAGGAGAGATAATGACCGATTCGGGTGGTGTATCAAACATGGAAGACAAAGAAATGACCTCCGTATCCCCAATTAGAAAAACCGAGGCACTGGATACCCCGACGATTCGTATGTCACCTACACATAATTGTTTGTTTTCTACATGTAATTGAAACATCGCTTATCCTTCTCTCTTTTTTAAAATAGTTACGCTAGGAAGCCGTTAATTATTTGGGCAGACTGGCTATGTAAGTCTCAATCGCGGTTAGGATATCCTGCTTCGTTTTATCCATAATATTATGGGTCACGGCTTCCAACGGTTCCTTGAACCCAACGCCGCGGTATTGATTCACATAATGTTGAATACGCGTATCCAGTTGCTTGCGAATATCTTCGATGATCAAATCTTTGTAGTCATCATCGAGAGGATGCTGATATTTATGTTCAAGGTTGTTGATATCACCCTGTACGCCAAATTGTAAATACTGCTCAATGCCGTTAGCCACATCATCTCGAATGTCATTTCCTTGCTTAGCGGCTGCTCCGCGCATGGCTTCTTGCCCCGCGCCGCCGACAGCATGAGGTGCTGACCCTTGATATTGCCCGCCTTGATAAAAAGGATTCATATCCATGGCGCCCATGCCGCCGCCATTTCCCTCTTTGTTCAACGAGTTGCCATTCACGCTGAAATCCTCAATCTGATCTAGCGCACTAGGACTAATCCCAATGGTGAGCGTTCCATCCAGCTTTTCAACCTTAAGCTGATCAAAATTATATTCTATTTTATCAATGTGAATTCGCTTCTCATCTTTCATTGCTTTCAGATCCGCCTGCAGCTTGTTAACGGTTTGCTCTAACTTATCGATGCGTTGTTTCTGCATGTCGACATAGCCGCAGAGTTGTTGGGCCCATTGCTGCCACGTGATCGTATTGGTCATTTGGGAAAGCACCTCCTTTCGGATTGCTCAATAAAGCCTTGGTTGCCATTCATTATGTTGCTGGCGGCAAAGGAACAAGGGCAACAGGATTAACTTCACTTGTTCCTAGCTCGGGTGCTGGCTCTACGAAACCGCCTGTATTGTACAGATTAGACAAGGAACGAATCGACCCGGCTGTGCCAATCTGGAGGACGGAGGAGTTGGCGACAGAGTTTACTTTTAACTGTTGGATCATGATTGTTTGATGGATGGTCCAGTTCATATCCTTGGAACACCTCGCTCTAGGCTGACTATTGTCAGAGAATATTGCCGCTTGCATTGGCATCAATAAAATCTGAGTCATTGGTTACGGTCGTGCTGTACGTATTGTAGACACGCGGGAAATCACCGGTATTAAATGAACCTGCCCCAGCGAATGTTTTAGAGGAACTTGTTGGTGAGATGATGAAGGAATCGCCGAAATGCACGATAGAGCTGGAACCGACACTAATAATTTTCACATTCCCAACGATAGCTGGCATAATCCGATCCCCCTTGCGTTATCTCACCTACAGTATATGAGGTATCCGCCTAGAGGTGCTCTGAATTTTCGGGAGGGTGTCACAATGGGATGCAGGCACATATACTGTTAGCAAAATGAGGTGATGGGCTTGAGCGGATTTAATCGCCATCCTTGGCTGAAGTGGGAACAGGTTGAGAAGTTTCTTGGACAGAAGCTGCCGTTTGCTGAAAAAGGGCAGACCTTTCTAGATAATATGACGTGGGCTGAAGGATATGTACAGGACATGCTGAAAAAAGCGATGCCTGGCATGGATGCCAGCATTTCATCCTCTGGATCTATCGGGACAGAAATTTTTGAGACGCATGAGCATGTCATTATTAAGGTGAAAATTGCGAAGGAAGAAGATCCAAGAGCACTTCAAGTATTCGTTAAATCCAATCAAGTTAAGGTAACAGGATTCTCGAATGGCAAGAATCGTATTGTGAAGGTGCCTACGCTTGTCTTGCCGAGAACAGCAAGTGTAAGCTACAAGCAGCGTTTGCTGGAGATTAAGGTTCGTAAGCGCGGTTTGAAGGAGAGCTACCATGAGGCGTACATTCGTTACTAGAGACCGCGTCGGAATACCTGAAGAACCTCCTCTAGCCCAATGGCTGAGGGGGTTCTTTAAGGTTTGGTGGGGAGGGAGCCACAAACTAGATGGATTTCCTGTAGTCTTTGGACTATTAACGCAAAAAGAGCCGAACTAAATGGAGGTTTTCCATCTAATCCGGCTCTATGTCATTTGCAACGCTAGTATCCAATTCTACTATAATACGCGACGTGCTGTCATATAACGGGAAGACCAAGTTCCGCTATGAATATCGGTAACGCGGACACCACCTGCACCGTAAGTTTGAAGGATTTTATTATTACCAGCATAGATCCCTACGTGGTGAATGACACCAGGCTTACCTGGGATGGAGAAGAACACCAAATCGCCGACACGTAAGTTGCTGCGAGATACATACTTACCTACACGTGCTTGTTGTTGAGACGTACGCGGCAGGTTGACGCCTACTTTTTTGAATACATATTGTGTGAAAGAAGAGCAGTCAAAGTTACGTGTTTGGCCTGCAGTAGCTCCGAATTTGTAAGGAGTACCTAGATATCTTTTACCAATAGAAATAACCTGACTTCCTCTGGATGTCGATGTTGCTGACGCTGTAAGCGCTGTAGCATTGGTTACTTCAGATGACGCAGCTGCTTCCGCTTTACCAGGTGCACCTGCTGCAACTACTGATAATCCTATAGATACGGACAATGCCGTAACGACTAATTTTTTGTACCAAGTTTTCTGTGGGTTTTTCATGGGGTTTGCCTCCTTAGAGTTTTCGCTGAGTTTTCGCCAAGCTATCTTGCATTGAAGACATGGTAGCTTCAATTGATGGCTAGCAAGAATAGAATCTTGATCAGTTGACCCTTAATTGAGTAACCTTGCGAGGTGGTTGTCCACCTGAGACTCAGTATACCAGATGAAAATTGCCCTATTATTTACCATGCAACCTTTTACAACGCGCTATATCAAGGGGAAAGCCCAATTCTGAGAGAATGATGAGAATCCCCTTATAATGTTCTTATTGACAGGATTGTGGAAGCGTTACAATGGCCGTGGAGCCTAGACCTAGACTACTTTGGAGCTCTAAGGTTCCCCGATGTTTGAGCACAATATGTTGAGCAATGGAGAGTCCAAGTCCTGCACCGCCGTGTTTGCGATTCCTTGCTTTATCGGATCGATAGAAACGATCAAAGATGTGCGGGAGGTCTTCCTCAGCGATGCCAATGCCTTGATCCATGACTTCAAGAATGACCCGTTTATCCTGCAGACTGATGCGAATATCAACGATCTTCTGACTATATTTCAATGCATTATCTATTAAAATAATAAGCAACTGTCTGATCTGATAGGGATCCCCGCTCATCGGCAGCTCTTTCATATCGAGCTCGGACTGCACGCGAATCTCGCGGGATGTCGTGATGCGGAGGGACGCTGCTGTTTGCTCCACGAGCGGAATGAGATCGAAGTCTGTATTCTGCTCACAATTTTCACGGTAGGTGTCGGTGAGGGACAGGAGATTTTGCGTGAGCAGTTTCAATTGGGCTGACTCAGATACGATCGCTTCCAGCGCTTCCTCGCGTAATTGATCGTTGCTAGAAGCCCACCTCCGCAAGAGGCTGGCATAGCTTTCAATAATCGTGAGTGGTGTTCGAAGCTCATGAGAGGCATCGGCAATGAATTGCTCCTGTTTACGAAACATCTCCTGCAATCTATCAATCATGCGATTGAAGGTGGTCCCCAGTCTCATTAATTCATCATTTCTATGTTTGTCGGGAAGAGTAATATGACGAAACGACCCGCTGTTCTCGATATTTTGCATAGTCGCGATGAACTGATGAAGGGGCTTGAATAGGACATTGGTATAAAAATAACCCCCGATAAGAGCTAGAATAAGCGCTCCGATGGAAGTTAAGACAAGAATCGAGATCAACATTTCAGAATACATACCAAGTCTTCGCAGGTTACGGCCAATTTCTAGAAGGGCAACCTGTTTCCCGTCTTTGAACACGGGGGTTCGTACGAATAAGAGTATGCCATCCGCATCGGTTATTAAGTCTTCTGAAGCCATTGTCGAATAGCTAGCGGGGTAACTAACAAGACTCGTATCGGAGTAAATCTGATGCGCGACCTTCGAGTCTGGCGTAATATAACGCAGCATTTCTTGCGGGATGAGCAGCTCATCCATTTGCATATTATTTTTCCAATATTCCGGATGATTAGGTAGATCTTTCAGCAGTAAAGCGCTAGCCTTATCCTTCAAAAGGTCAATTTCGCCTTTCGTTGTCACACGGATGAACATGTAATAAACGAAGGTAAAGCTGAAGAATAAGATTATCATTAATCCAACTGATACCCACAGTGTGATTTTCAGTCTTAGGCTCATACAGGCTCCTGCCCATCTGAGGCGGTGGCATTGCCATCTGGCGGAGCTTCTGTTGTTTTGATCAAATAGCCGATGCCGCGAATCGTCTGAATCAGCTTCGTGGAGAAGGGCTTGTCCACTTTCTGACGTAAATAACGGATATACACATCGACCACATTCGTGTCCCCGATAAAATCATAGCCCCAGACTTCAGAGATGATTTGCTCGCGTGTCATCACTTCATTCTGATGTTGAATGAGGAAGCGCAGTAAATCAAACTCCGTGGGTGTCAGTTCAATAGCTGTGCCCTCACGCAAGACCGCGCGGCTTTTCAAATCCATCGTAAGCTCATTGATTTTTAGCAAATGATCCTGTTCAGGAGCCTGATCTTGCAAGCTCTTTTGCCGCAGCAGACTACGAATACGAGCTAACAGCTCTACCGTTGCAAAAGGCTTCGTGACATAATCGTTGGCACCTTGATCGAGCCCGCTGACGCGATCTGGAATCGCATCCCGTGCTGTTAGAAGTATGACAGGCAGGGTGGCATTTACCTGCCTAAGCCGTCTAAGAACTTCAAGTCCATTAAGTTCAGGGAGCATAACATCAAGAAGGATGAGATCCCATCCTTCTTCACTCAAGGCAGCTTGAAGTCCTGACCGTCCATCCCCACAGATAAGCACCTCATAGCCTTCATGCTCAAGCTCTAATTGCAGCACACGGGCAATACGTTCTTCATCTTCAATTAACAAAATGCGGCTCATAGCGGTTCATGTTCACTCCCAAAGCAGCTGCCTGCAGGCAGCAGTATTATTTGTACAGATGTGGCAGATGGGGCAGCCAGAAGATTTCTTCGCATTTGATAAAAGATTGCAGAAATTCGGGCTCGACGGGTATCTGCGACCGGTAAGCAAGCAACGCCTGCCATTTGCAATAGGATTGTCCCTGTGTCATTGAGCGGCGGATAGGCGGTGGCCAAGCGACATGCATGGGGTAACGTTGCCCCTCTGCCAGATGAGCCTCGAATGGAAGCGTCGGTGTGACGCCGCGTGGCCAAGGCCACTGTGATTCCGGACCGCTATGAATCAAGTAGGTATAAATGGTACCTGTGTAGCCCAGTTGCGAAGCGGCCTCCATGACGAAAGCATGCGCGGCCCCATGGTCGGGATGAGTATCGGCGGCATCCGTTGTATAGATCTCTTTGGGTTGCAGCAACGTGATTAAGGCCTTCGTATCCCCAAGGGCGCAAGCTTTACGATAAGGGGCTGGGCAGCCGTAATACTGCGAGTGAAAATCAGGAACAAGTGCACCATAGGTCGTTTGCTGCTTGGTAAAACGCTGCTGATAGGGCGGCGTAGCTCCCGTTGTTGTGAAAACACGATCCAGCCCGCTGTCTGGATAACTGAGGAATGTGAGATCCTGGGGCCGAAGCCCGATCAACGCCGCGGCTTGCAGGGTCTCATACTGGCGTACGCGGGCCAGCTCCAGGTAATGAGAAGGTCCGAGTTCCTCCGGACGCTTGTTGAATAAGAGGGTGGCGGCTTCCGGGTAACCATCGCCATTCGTGAAGAAGACAACATGAACGCGTTTGCCACAGGCGATAGCATTCATGATAGTTCCTGCTGTCCCGAGTACTTCATCATCGGGATGTGGGGCAAATATAAGCAAATCAACGGGGCATAGTCCAACAGGCGGGCTAGATGCTCCGCTCCAATCGTCGATCTTCAACGCAATTCCTCCCTGCCTCACATCCATTGCATGCTATCAATGTATGTGGGCAGAAGCGGAAGCGTGAGGAGAGACGGTCTATTCCCAACCAGGGAATAGGGGTTTCGTAGGTTCCGGAAGGTGGAATCCGCCGATAAACGCACAGCCGATTCCCCAAGCGATGATCATCCAGATCAGGAAGAGGTAGGCTTGCTTTCGACCGCCCTTTTTGGACCAATAGGACATTTGCTGGAAGGTGAGCAGGATGGTGGAAATCGTAAGTGCGGTCAGTTTGAGCCACATTATTGACTAATCTCTTCCTCTCTTAAGTAATAAGGAGGTCCTTGTCCACCAATTTGAGAGACATTCGCGGTAACCTTGATCTGAACATCCACATTAGGAAAAAGTTCAGGCCAATCCTTCTCGATTTTCTTCCATAGCTTTGGATATTTGCGATAAACAGATTGTCCAAGGCCTGCACTGTCTGTCTTGTAGGTTTTTTGCAGCTTGTGGAAAAGTTGCTGGTAGACTTGGTTTATGTTCTCTTGGAAGGACGCATCGAGCTGCTCCATCACCGCCGGGTCGCTCGGATCAATCTTCGCACGATTGTCCGTTATACGACCATCAGCTGTAATGTCCAGAATGAAATGAGGGTGCTCGTCGGTGACTACCACGCGTTTCTTAGCAATTAAATTAGTGATATGAACGGACAGTTTACTTTGCTGATCCGGAAGGGTGACGGACATGTCGCCAAAGGCTTTTCTCCCTAACAAACTGGTAAGAGCCACAGCTTGCATGTCATCCACATAGCCGACTAACTTGGTTTTATAAAATAGTGCAATGCTGCTCAGCAGAATTTTACCGTCTTTGTCCTTCGAGAAGGCCGCTGCAATAGGTTCAATCCCTGTAGCCGCGGAGGAAGCATAGAATGTACGAAGCATGGAAGGCACCTGCATTTTTCTAACAATGATTTCGCGCAAGGCTTCTTCCTTCGTTGCCTCCAAGGGATACTCGGTTTCGATGAGACTTTTAGCATCGCTGTCTCGAGCAATGACAATGTAGGTACGCAATCGGTTCTTCGGATTTCTAGAAATTAAATCCATCACAGGAGCTACGTCTTTACGAGCCAGTGTCTCTCCAACCATGAAAATACGACGGTGTGAAGGCAATTCGTCCCTTGAAAGCTTTCGCTCAAGCTTCATGGTCATGTCATCTATATCTTCGCCATAATGGACAACTGGCATGTATGTCTTTTGCTGTGTGCCGCCACTTGTTGTTAATTGACCTGCACCTATCGATTTGGGGATGGCAATTTGAACATAACCGCGGTACAGGCCTGTATCTGGCATGAGATCAAAGGCAGAAACCTGCAAGATGGCGATATCATTAATTTCCTTGCGATCCCAGCAACCGGTCAACAGGAGAAGAATTAAGGAGTATGTCATGAGTAGGTATCCTTTTCTTCTCATCATTTGTGCCTCTTCTTATTTTCTTCAGGCGAAGTTGAGACGTGGTCGCGATCAATGAGCCAGTGTGGCGCACGGATCATGAAATCCCGCAGGGCTTTTAATCGCAGGGGTCCGATTGGCGCCAAATAAGGTACACCTACAGAGCGAATACCCGTTAAATAGAGGGCTAGCGTAAACAACCCGAGTAGTATGCCGACGAAACCTAACGTACCAGCGAGTAACAGCAGCAATAAGCGCAAAATCCGAATGGAAAAAGTCATGTTATAGCGAGGAATCATGAACGAGGCAATTCCCGTTACAGAAACGACGATCACCATGGGAGTCGATACGATGCCCGCTTGTACGACGGCTTGTCCGATAACGAGGGCGCCGACGATGCTGACAGTTTGTCCCATTACGCGTGGTAAGCGAAGTATCGCTTCGCGAAGCGCTTCGAACGTAATCTCCATGATAAGAGCCTCGACCATTGCAGGAAAAGGGGAGGCTTCACGGGCCCCAGCGACAGCAAGCAATAAGTTCGTCGGCAGCATTTCCGGATGGAAGGTTGTAATGGCCACATAGAGAGAAGGCAATAGAAGCGCCAGAATGATGGACAGAGAGCGAATAAACCGGATGAAGGTGGCACTAGTGAACATCAAATAGTAGTCTTCACTGGATTGAAAGGCTGACCAGAATTGAAAGGGAGCTATTAAAACGAAAGGGGTATTATTGGTGAAAATCGATACCTTGCCTTCTAAGAGCGCGCCTGCCACCACGTCAGGCCTCTCTGTGTACTCCATGGTTGGAAAAATGCTGAAGGGGTTATCCCGAATCATTTCTTCGATATAGTTGCTTTCAAGCACCGCATCAATATGAATCGCGGACAACCGATTCGTAATTTCATCGATAATAGTTGGATCCGCAATATCTTCCAAATAAATGAGCCGTACTTCCGTTTGGCTTAGTGTGCCGATCTGCCAAGTCTTAATTCGCATTTTATCCGTTTTCAATCGACGGCGAAGCAAGGCGACATTCGTCTCTAAATGCTCTGTAAATCCCTCTCTTGGCCCACGTACGCCTGTTTCTGTTTCAGGCTGCTCAATATTGCGGTGAGGCAGACAAGCTAGGTTGGCTAGAAGCACCTGCTTCTCCCCTTGCTCGGCGACCATCACAAAGCCTATGAGCAGACTATCAATCAAGGTCTCGAACAGATTGGTATGTTTGATTTCAGGCGTCAGGATTTGAGAGGAAAGGGTTTCTGTTGTTGGTTGTGCTTCTGTTAAGGGTTTGGTAATCTCACGTTCAATCCGATCTGTTTCAACCAAACATGAGATATAGGCAATGAGCGTAGAACGGATGTTCATAAAGACTAAATCAGGATCATGATCTAGCTGCTGATTGATATCATCTTGCAGCTTGATAATATCGATGGCTTCATCAACCGGCATTTGTTGCATCCGATCTCCTCCTTAGGTCTCAACGATGCGCTTTCTGAAGATGTTGTTAAAGATCAATATTAGCAAGGGGACTCCGACGAATAACGGGAGTTCAATCACCCAAGGAACAACCTTCAGGCCAACAAAAATATGGCTTGCTAAATTCTTGGCGGTATAGATGGAAATAAACCAGATGAGAATCATGATGGGAATAATCACGACCCGATGATTCTCCGTTTTCCACTGCGTGGTAATCATCGAGCAGGCCGCGTAAGCGTACAGAATAATTTTGAACAGACCGCCTGTAATGAATGTTGTTACGACAAAAGGATCCAGATTATCGATAAAATCAGCGATTCGGATCAATTGAAAGCTGGTGAGCAGCGGATAGAAGGAGCGGTAGAACAAGTCTGGCCCCAGCGTGCTAACGGCAATGAGATCAAGCAACACAAAGACAGCACCGACCAAGAGGGAGGAGTACAGTGCAGCTTTGCGAAACTTGCTAGGCGTTACAGTTAATTTCCAGAATACCGTGAAAACAATAATCTCCCCGAAGGTCGTTGTTAACCCAAGCGGGAATACGGTTACGCCAATGCTTTTCCAATCCGATGCAACTGGCAGCAGCCACGAGAAGTCAATGACGTCTGAGAAAATCAACAAGATGACTTGGATACATGTGAACAATAAAACGATGATAATACTGAGCTCAGCTAGTCGAGCAATCCGTTCAATTCCGGCATAGCAAGCATAAGCAACCAAAAGTACTAGGAGCAGCATTAAGAACGGAGCTGGCGTACTAGGGAGCAGAAATGTGCCCATCAACTCGCCTAAATCCCTGAGAATGCGACCAGCCTCGTAAATAAAAGCAAAAACATAAAGTGTAGTTATTAGGTGACCGAAATACTTGCCAAAAGTTATCTGGAGCAGGGAAACTAAGGTTTCACCTGGATTGCGTTCGTAAATTCGTGTAAACATCCATACGATGCTAATTCCGAGCATGGCACTGATTAAGGCAGCTAACCAAGCGTCCTGTTTAGCACCGCCAGCGAAGCCAAATACAATCGTTGTACCTAGCTGAAATAAAAACAAAAGGCAGAATGTTTGCCATGTCGAGAGCACTTGAATCACGCAGAACCCCCCTGACGTGCTAATGATCTTACTATTTTCAAATTAGGGAAAAAATATCCTTCCTTGCCTTTAAACACCGGAGGACAATTGGGATAGATGAGTGAAAATGTCCATTAGCCTAGTCCACCTGCCTCGGTTCCGACATAAAATAATTCCATAGACGAATGAAGGAGTAGAACTTATGAGTATATCTCCCAAAAAGAAGGTGCGCATCAAAGCCAAACACAAGGTAGCGATTTTACTCAAAGATCATGATGCTACCGCCAAAGTCTATGTGGAGATTCTTGGAGATCTGAAATCGCCAGAAGTCATGATGGAAGCGATAAAACGCTTAGAAGATGGCTTCATCTATACGGATGAGAAGTGTACGATGCTCATTGATAGTGATTATATCGAGGTATATCCTAGAAGGAGTCTCAGTCGTAGAGAAGGAGAGGATTTCATTTTCTTAATCGATCGAACCTCTGCAAGGAACTATGTTGTTTCCGCCAAAATTATCAAATAGTGATGGCTCATGCAAAAACACCCCCTAGCCGCGCAGTCAGAAGATAGAACTCCTGATCTGACGAGTAGGGGGTGTTGTGTTTGATTACTTATTTTTTGCTTGCAGATGGAAACGTTTCTACGGAAGTTAAGCGATCGTAGAAGTCCGTGAAATTATTTCTTTCAGCGGAGTCAAGCAATGCCATTGCTGTACGAGGGTGCTCGTCCAGTGCACCAACGATCATGTAAGGAATGAGGTAACCCCAATCCCATTTCTCACGCATAGCGATCATGTGCTTCTCAATAAGCCCTAGAACAGGACGTACATCGTAGCGTGCTCCCTTCAGGTGGCTGAGCAACAATTCCGTTGTACAGTTACCAGCAGCGCGGCCCATACCGTACACAGATGAATCCAAGAAAGTTACACCTTTGGAAGCACCAGTCAGCGTATTAGCGAAAGCAAGCTGCATGTTGTTGTGCATATGCAAGCCAAGTTCCTTCTCAGGAAGCAAGCGTTGGAATTTGGAAACTAGGTAATCAATGTCTTTGGATTGCATGCTGCCGTAAGAATCTACTACATAAACAACGTCAACAGGGCTTCTATTGATTTCTTCAAAAGCTTCCGTCAGTTCATTCTCCATCACGTGGGAAAGCGCCATAATGTTCAGGGACGTCTCGTAACCCATGTCATGGAATTTTTGTACAAGCTCAAGACCTTTATCTACGTCCTTGATGTAACAAGCCACGCGGATCAAATCAAGTAAGCTGTCTTCACGAGGCAAAATGTCTTTCTCATCTACACGTCCGATATCAACAAGAGCGGATAGTTTTGTATCTGTTTTTTTCGTAATGACATCACGCAAGAAGGACTCATTCAGAAATCTCCATGGGCCAGATGCGCCGCCTTTTAATAGCTTTTCTGAGTTTTTGTAACCAATTTCCATATATTCAACGCCAGCAGCGCTCAAGCCGCGATACATGTCTTGGACAAACTCCACGCTAAAATCCCAATCGTTAACTAAACCGCCGTCTCGAATCGTACAATCCAAAATCTTGTGCTGATGATGCTTTACCATACTCGCAAATACCCCTTTCGACAGCTCTTGTCGCCTTCTGATTTTGCTATATTATCACTTATGAACAGGTGGCTTGTCAATGCAAGTGTAGGCCATCAACCAACTTTTCTAGGCAGGATATGGTAAAATAGAAACGACAGAAGTGATCACGCTAGGGGGATGTGCGGAATGAATCGGAACGAATGGACATTGGCAAGAGAAGTAGCTGTAGGTGCAGCTGTGAAAGCAGGCGAATTGGCGAAGAAACGTTACGGTGGTCAATTCCTTCTTGAGCACAAGGATGAACGCGGCGATCTAGTGACAGAGGTGGATGTGCAGGCGGACCGTCTGATCGTAGAGGACATCCTGAACGTGTTTCCCACGCATCGCATCTATAGTGAAGAAGCGGGCGAGGGGGGAGCTGCGAGTGATTGGGTGTGGCACGTCGATCCTTTGGATGGGACGAACAATTTCGCGTTGGGCATTCCCTTATACGGCGTTTCGATTTCATTAAGCTACCAAGGTCGGATTGTGCTGGGTGTCGTTCATGATTCGGCTATGGAAATCACCTATGTGGCTGTTCAGGATGAAGGGGCATGGCAGGGTGAGCGGCGGTTGCTGGCGAGGCCTAGCGGAGTGCTGACGAAGTCTACCGTTTCCTGGATACAAGGGCATGCCGTAACGAAGGACGATCAGCGGGCATTAGCACTTCGACATCATCTGGAATTTTCGGTCAAAAGAGTGATGCGAGTATGGGCCCCCTCTATCGTGTGGGCGATGCTAGCCAGAGGGGATCTGCATGGCGTTGTCTTATACAACTCCGAAGGGGAAGATCTCTATGCTGGCTTGTTGCTTGCGCAGGAGGCTGGTGTGACCGTGACGGATTTCGAGGGCAATCCTGTTGCGTTGCTCGGGGGTACGGCTATTGTTCCTAATGAGGGTGCTGACAGCGCTATTTATTTGGTTGCTGCCCCTCCGGCCTACCATGCGGAGTTGCTTCAATTCGTTCAGGAAGCACTGAAGACGACGGCGGAATAGGTTTTCGAATAGGATAGGAACAATTGGTCAAACCTAATGGCAGACTTTCCATTTGAAGGAAGAAAGAAAGGGTGCTGTTAGATGAAGGACTTTGTTCCTATCTTTTTTGAATTCAATCAAACGCGGGATGCGCTGCTCGCGTTAGACACGTTAGAAGAGCTCGGCTATAAGCCGGAGCTGCTGGAAGGGGAGCGTGCAACGCTGCACATTCATCTCGATGAGCAGGAGATCACCTCGGCCATAGAAATTGCCCAGTCGCACGGTGGGCGACTTGTAGATCGGCCGCAGGTGCAGTCCGAACAGGCGACCTACGCGATGGCGTATGATCTCGAGGGCTCCATCCGCATTCCAGCACATACCGTGAATGAGGATTGGTCCGAGAGCTACGCGGCATCCGCGGTCGTAACGGATCGCGATGCGCTGCCGAGTGATGATGAGGCCGCTTTCGATCCCTCGGCGGATGACTATAATCACTTTAGCGCGGGTATTCGAATTTAACCCGCTGCTGTGGCAGCTGAACAAAAGAACCTGAGGAGGGGTTTGCTCCTCAGGTTCTTTTTGTTTTATGCGGACAATAGCTGGCTGTAGCTGCCAGCCGATTTAAGCTGCTGAGACGTCGAAAATTGCAGTCTCGGAGGCAGCAGGGTGCTGAAGCGCAGCTGAGCGAGCAATTTTTGCAGTCTCGAGCGTGCTGGCTGTAGCTGCCAGCCGATTTGAGCTGCTGAGACGTCGAAAATTGCAGTCTCGGGGGCAGCAGGGTGCTGAAGCGCAGCTGAGCGAGCAATTTTTGCAGTCTCGGAGTCGGCGTGGTTACTTCATTCTCAGTGCCGCATGTTTTATCAACTTTATTTTATTCGTAAAGGAAATATCTGTAACCATTCTCATCCCGCATACGTTTGGTGTAATAAGGAAGATAGTTGAAGAAGGAGTGGTTCCTATGGGAAGTAGGAGGAAGATTGTCGCCGCCGTAGTGGTGGTCAGTCTAGCCAGCGTATTGGCAGGTTGTAGTGCGAAACCGGCCAATCAGGGAGGCTCGAGCAGCCCGAGCCCAACGACGCAACCAACTTCGAGCTTGACTCCGTCGCCCTCCCCTTTGCCAACGCCGACAGGGTCACCTGCGCCCACGAAGGATCCAGCATCGCCACAGCCAACTGCGAAACCTTCTCCAGCAGCAACCGCGCCAAGCTTTACTACCCCGGCAGATGCGAAGAAAGTGATCGAAGCCCGTGCCCAAGAAGTGATAGCCATTCTGAAAGAGAAAAATATATCGAAACTCGCAGGTCTCGTGCATCCGAAGAAAGGTGTCCAGTTCTCACCCTATTCCTACATTGACACCGCAACGGATATTCAAGTACAAAGCAGCAATCTTTCATCGCTCTGGGCTAACCCAAGTCTTACGCATTGGGGGACTTTTGATGGATCAGGTGATCCGATCGATCTCACATTTCCTAATTATTGGGCAAAATTTGTGTATAACGCTAACTTTGCCGCCGCGCCACAAATAAGCTACAACTCGATGATTGGCAAGGGGAATATGATCAACAATGTGTTCAGCGTATATCCCGCGTCTTCCTATATAACAGTGGAATACCATTTCCCAGGTTTCGATCCGCAGTATCAAGGGATGGATTGGACCAGCTTACGGCTAGTGTTTGAATACACAGGATCACAGTGGTATGTCGTTGCTATCGTCCATGATCAGCATACCATGTAGATCACCAGGAGGTGCACGTTTGTCTTTTTTTACTTGCTGCATACTCAATTAATACCACTGACACCGATAGGATTAGGTGGTATAATTTGGCTTGGTGAGGAGCAGTGGGATTTTATGAAAAATTGGAAAATAAAACATAAACTTTTTATCTTTATTTTAGGAGGCGTGCTGGCCTCGAGTGGGCTGGCATGGCTGTTTGTTCAACAGTCACATCAGTTGTATGAGCAGATTATTTATCGGGAAGCAACGGACAAGTTTTATTTATTTTCAGAGAGGATGGAAGAAAAATTAAGGGAGATCGATAAACTCTCCATTTCAATTTTAGCTGATCCAGACGTGCAAGCGGATTTAAAGAAGATGAAAATGTCGCCCTCCACCTATGAAGGCTTTGATGCCGCGAACAAACTGAAACGTAAACTACTAACCTACCATCAGACGGATTTCTCTGTTTCATCCATTACAATTTTAGATTTAAGCGGTAATTTGCTTAGTACAGGCATCAATGCCGCGAGCATCAATGATCGGAATAAAGAACGCTATCGACAACTTGCGAATGAACAGGGTGGGGCAAGTGTTTGGGTAGGAGGAGAAGAAGGGGAGGAAACGTTTTATACGGTGAGAGATATTCGGGAGATTGCGGATCTGAACCTTGAGCGTTTGGGCACCTTGATGATCGGTATCCAAGCGTCGAAAGTGATGTATGCTTCAAGTGAGCGACATGGGAACTATGATTCCATGCTGATGGTAGCATCCGGCGATAAAGTGCTGTTTACAAGCAATCGGGATTTGCCTCTACCTGCCGCCCGCGTGAACGGCTCCAGTATAGTTGAAATAGACGGCAAAAACTATCTATCCGCGCAGTTTACCTTAACGTATACAGGTTGGACTTTTGTTCATTTCATTCCCTATGATGCGGTATTCAGTCATGTTAAAATGATGAAAAACTGGCTGCTAGGCTTATATGTCTTTCTAGCGATTGTATTGTTGTGGCTTGGTATGCGGTTCTCGCTCAGTATGACACGTCCACTCGAAGCGTTAACGCAACGTATTAGCTTGGTGGAGAAAGGGAATTTTGCCTTAAGTGAACCCTTAAACCCAGTAAAAAGGGATGAATTTAGTATTTTAAACCGTAATTTCGATAAAATGACAGAGCGTCTTGATGCACTCATTAAAGAAAACTACGTGAAACAAATTCAACTCAAGGAAGCGGAATACGAGGCACTGAAATCGAAAGTAAATCCACATTTTTTATATAACACACTGGACTCCATTCATTGGATGGCAAAAGGCTACGGTCATACGGATATGGCGCGCATGGTTAAGGCGCTCGGTGATATGCTGCGCAACGCGATTAGGCAAAAGGAATTTGTTACGCTGCGTGAGGAATTAGCCCATTTACACAACTACATCATGATTCAACAAATCCGTTTTGAAGAGCGGCTGGTTTATTGCACGGACATAGCGGAAAACACGCTCGACCTTCATCTGCCTTGGATGATTGTGCAGCCCATCGTGGAAAATTGTTTGAAGTATGGTGTTGACGCAGAAACAGGACGTTGTGAGATTAGTTTAGCTGTGCAGATTCAAGAGGATCGTCTCGTGTTGACTGTACAGGACAAGGGGCCAGGCATTCAGATGCAACTGGATAAAGGTGATTCGGTAACAGATCCTGCCTCTGATCGTACAGGGATAGGTCTATCTAACATTAACGAGCGAATACAAGTATGGTTTGGTGAAACATACGGGATTGAGATTGAGCGGGGACATGTACAGGGAGCAGTCATTCGTGTGGTGTTGCCGATTTTGCCGAATATGCCAAGAGAGAAGAAAAACAGGGGGTGAAACGATGAGTACCTACACCATTTTATTAGTTGATGATGAAAGAATTATTCGTGAAGCTATTGCGAGAACGGTGGACTGGGAGGCACTTGGACTTGAGTTAATTGGGACAGCGGCAGATGGACTTCAAGCGTGGGAACAAATCGAGGCGTTGAGACCGGATATTATTTTGACGGATATTAAAATGCCACGTCTTGACGGTCTAGAGCTCATCCGTCGAACGAAGGAGCAACAGCCGGAGGCGAGATTCGCTGTGCTGTCAGGTTATGATGAGTTCGATCTTGCTGTAGGCGCCATGAGCATGGGTGTGAAACATTATCTGCTCAAGCCGTGCGACGAGCAAGAGATCGGTAGGGCGCTGAGTGAACTCGTCCGTGAATTGGACGAAGCACGTCGCCGTGAACAACTGCTCGTGGCCGCTCGCAAGTCGGAAGACACAAGAATGTCAGAGCGCGAGCCTCTTCTCGCGCTATTGCTCGAGGAGCCCGCAGCGGAGGACGCCGCTGAGCGTCTGCGCTTAACGATGCAGCTGCACCGGCACATGAAGCTTCGCCTCATCTTCGTGCAGTGGGAGAAAATCACCGCTTGTCAGGAGCTGCGCGTTCGTGAAATAGCCGCTGCGCAGAGCGGGCCTGGGCGGTCGCTGTTGCTAAGCGCCGTAGCTGGGAATCGGCTGCTTGCGGCAGTGGCAGATGCGGGGCTCGCTGAGGCCTTAGCGGCTGGGGCACGGCTGCGCGATGAGCTTCAGAGCCGCTGTCCAGGCTTGCAGCTGACGATGGCGGTCAGCGAAGCGGGGGCGCTGGAGGGGCTAGCGCATCTGTACCAAGACGTGCAGACCTATGCGGCTTTCGCCTTTTATCTTGGCGCAGGCGGCATTGCCACGCGAGAGCTTGTTGAGCCACAGCGTGCAAGGAACGCTGTACCTGAGGCAGCGAGCGGGGAATTAATCGCAGCCGCACTGCGTATGGGGGATGTAGAGGGGGCGCGCTACGAATTAGCAGCTTTCGTTCAGGCACTTGCTGCGGCCCGTTATGAACGTCACGCGTCGCTGAGCTTGTGTCTGCAACTGTTGACCACATTGTTCAAGGAAGTCCCTGTGGAGGAGTTGCAGAGCAAGATGGCCAAACTACTGAGTCTGCCAACACTGGGTGAAATTGAAACCTACGTTGCTTCCGAGATGGAACAATGGATAGAACGCTTCGGCGAGACTCAGAGCAATCGGGGATCAGCCATTGTGCTGCGCATGAAGAGGTTGATTGCCTCTCACTTAGGGAACGAGGACTTGTCACTGCAATGGTTGTCACAGCAGCATATTTTCATGAACGCGGAGTATTTGGGGCGGTTGTTCCGGAAGGAGACAGGCGAGAAATTCTCACAGTATTTGACACGCCAGCGGATTGAGAAATCGAAGGCATTGATTGCGACGGAGACAGAAAGCAAAATGTATGAAATTGCCGCGCGTTCTGGCTTTGGTGGTGACCAGCAGTATTTCGGCAATGTTTTCAAAAAGTATACAGGCTATTCGCCGCTTGAATATCGAAAAAGCTTAAAAGAGAGGAATCACAGTACGCGTTGATTTCTCTCGGATTTTCACAAAAAAAGTATCGGTTTTTTCTATGTAGGTTTGATGAGATCAGGTATATACTCGATTTAATTCCTAGTATTCACATATGTTTTTGCGTAAAAGAGAGGGGGAAGGAGATGACGAAGGACGGATGGATTCGGAATCGTCGGGAAGAAGAGATTGCGGAGCGATCGGATCGATTGGCCGCGCGCTTCGCTGAACGGTCAGCTCAGCATGATGCAGAGGGCAGTTTTCCCTTTGCCAATTTCGCGGATCTACATGATGAAGGCTATTTGCGGCTGACGCTGCCCCGGATTTATGGCGGAGAAGAGGCAACGCTTTACGAGCTTGTGCTTGCACAGGAGCGACTTGCGCGCGGCGATGGATCAACGGCACTTGCGGTAGGCTGGCATGTTGGCCAATTACTGCAGCTGCGCAACACGCATGCTTGGCCAGAGGCATTGTTTGAATGGTTGTGTAGTGAAACAGCTCACAATGGGACGCTGATTAATCACTTAGCGTCGGAGCGGGCAACAGGGAGTCCAAGCCGTGGCGGAAGACCGGAAACGAAGGCAGTTGCCACGGATAAGGGATGGCTGCTGAGCGGGCGTAAGACGTATAGCACACTAAGTCCTATTCTCACGTGCTTTACGGTTTCGGCGGCGATCGAGGGGACAGAGGAAGTCGGTGAGTTTTTCGTTCAAACCGGGCCGGGAGTTCATGTGGAAGAAACATGGAATACCCTTGGCATGCGTGCCACAGGGAGTCATGACGTCGTGCTGGAGAATGTATTCGTGCCAGATGAGAAATTAATAAACCGCTCTGGATCACCACGCAAGGGTAGATTGCCTGACGATGGGGGATGGCTGCTGCATATTCCCGCTTGTTACATCGGGATAGCCTATGCTGCCAGGGATTTTGCCATCCGTTTCGCGCTGAATCATCGGCCGAATAGCTTGACTGGACCGATTGCCGATCTGCCGAATATTAGGCGTCAAATCGGTGAAATGGAAGTGTCGCTGATGACGGCGCGTACTCTTCTGTATGCTACTGCAGACCGTTGGGATCGAGAGCCGGAGCAGCGCGCATCCCTTAAGCCAGAGCTTGGACTGGCGAAGTATGTGGCCACCAACCATGCGATCTCCATTGTTGATGCAGCGATGCGTATTGTCGGTGCAGCGAGTTTATCCCGTGCGCTGCCACTGGAGCGCATGTACCGCGACGTACGGGCAGGTCTGCACAATCCGCCGATGGACGATTCTGTGGTGAATGGGCTGGCACAACGGGCATTGAATGACTGTACATAATTTTCTAAAAGGATGGGGATTCCGACGATGAAACGAAAAATAACAGGTTTAACATTCGCTTTAACTGCTGTAGTAGCATTAGCAGGCTGCTCGAATGGCAGCTCTAGTGCTCCTGCTGCGACAACTGCTGCGACAACGTCCGCAACGGCTGGGGCTACGCAGGCCCCGGTTTCTAAAGATCCAGTAACCTTGCGAATGACTTATTGGGCAGGATCGCAGCTGACGGTAGACCGGAATAATGCCGTTGTTCAGTTGTTTCAGAAGGCATACCCGAACATTAAAGTTGAGGCCGAATATTATGCAGGCGATGCTTATTGGGACAAAATGAGCGTGCTCGCCGCATCGAATAATTTGCCGGATGTGATCCGGATGGATTACTCGAAAATTACGAATTTCGTTAACAAAAATTTATTGTTGCCGCTGGATGACTATTTGAAAGATAAAACAATCAATCTAGAAGGCGTCAACCCAATTCACAACGCTGGCGGCCGTTTCAACGACAAGCAATATGGGATCAACATCGGCAATAATGCACTGGTTATGTTTTATAACCCAGAACTGCTTGAAAAAGCTGGCGTCAAACCGCCTACGGACAATTATACGTGGGAGCAATACGAGAAGGATTTACGTACGTTCAAAGATAAGCTCGGTATTCTCGGAGATACGCACCTGACCCAGTCACACTTTAGCGTCTGGCTTCGCCAGCATAATAAGTCGCTTTTCAGCAAGGGGCAAGATGCACTTGGCTATGAGGATGATCAACTCTTTGTTGATTTCTTTAAACAGCAGCTTCGTTGGCAAAAGGATGGGCTCATAACACCGCTCGGCACAGAGCTTGAGGTAAAGAGCTTGGAGGATGGTCCGTTTACGAAGGGACAGACCGCATTTGGCGGTTTTGGATATTGGAGCAATCACGTCGATATCATGGAAAAACAATTGAAGAAGAATGTAGGGTTAGCACCGTATCCGGGCGATGGCAAAGGCATGTACATTAAACCGTCCTTCTTCCATTCCATTTCCAAATCGTCGAAGCACCCGAAAGAAGCCGCACTCTTCATCGATTTCTACACGAATAATATTGAAGCTGCCAAGTCACTGAATGCTTACTTTGGCATGCCGTATAATCCTAAGGTCATCCAAGGTATCCAAGATACGTTCACGGAAACACAGAAGCGCGTCGTTACTTACTTAACGAATGTGGAGAAAACTGCCTCAGCGATTGATGCTCCGGAGCCTGCGGCTGGTGCGGAAGTGAACAAGGTGTACAAAAACATTAGCGACGAAATTTTGTTTGAAAAAACCACGCCAGAAGATGGCGCTAAGCGATTCCGTAAAGAAGCGAATGCGATTCTGGCAAAAGGGAAGTAACAGTGGAGAGAAGCGCGGGGGGAGCTTAACGCACTCCCTGCGTTTTCGCTTTGTACAGTAGAAGGGGGAAAGTAATATGGTGCAACCTGCACGAGGAAGGAAGCTGCGGGATTATAACAATGCTGCAGGTTACGCGTTCATTTCGCCATGGCTGATTGGATTCATCCTGTTTTCCGTGGCACCGATGATCGTTTCGCTTGCGCTCGCATTTACCCGATATGATATATTATCGCCGCCGGAATGGGTGGGGCTTCGTAATTTCAAGGAAATGTTCACAGAGGATCCGCGGTATTGGAAGTCGGTGACAGCGACGCTCCTGTTTGTACTTATTGCCGTTCCGCTGCGCCTGCTGTTCGCTCTTGCTGTGGCTCTGCTATTAAATACGAACTTAAAGCTACCTGCCTTATTTCGCTCTGCATTTTATTTGCCAACTCTGATTGGCGGAAGTGTCGCTGTCGCGGTGATGTGGCGTCAACTGTTTGGGGCACAAGGCGCAGTGAATTCGCTGCTAACAGCGGTAACCGGTCATGCGTTTCAAACCTCGTGGATCACGCATCCCTCAACAGCAATAGTTTCGCTTGTTTTGCTTGCTGTATGGCAGTTCGGATCAGCCATGCTCATCTTTCTTGCGGGACTGAAACAGGTACCGAAGGAGCTGTACGAGGCGGTAACTGTGGATGGAGCAGGAACATGGCAGCGATTTCGCTGGATTACCCTCCCGCTATTAACGCCCGTTATTTTTTTTAATCTAGTGATGGGGATTATTAACGGCTTCAAGGTATTTACAGAGGGCATGCTCGTAACGGGCGGAGGACCCTTTGATAAAACGTTATTTTACGCCTTATATGTGTATGAGAAATCATTCCGTTATTACGAAATGGGCTATGGATCAGCCATGTCCTGGGTGCTGCTAACTGTGATCGCTTGTTTCACCGCTGCGTTGTTCGCTACATCCCGTAATTGGGTTCACTATGAAACGAGAGGGGAATAGATAGTATGCTGACACGGCGAAAAAGACGCTTGAACGTAATTCTGATGCATGCTTTCACTTCCATCTTTGCTCTGTTCATGATGTATCCCATGCTCTGGATGGTGTCCAGCTCACTGAAAGATACAAGCGAGATCTTCATTCATGCTCATCAATTGATTCCATCCCCATTCAAATTTGTGAATTACACGAACGGGTTTAAAGGTTTTGCAGGGATTTCATTTGCTGTATTTTTCAAAAACTCAATTATTATCACATTCTTCTCGGTCATCGGAGCTGTCGTTTCATCCCTCTTGACCGCCTATGGGTTCGCTCGGATTCGGTTTCGTGGAGCAGCCATTTGGTTCGCTTGCATGATGACGACGATGATGTTGCCGCATGAGGTGCTGACGATACCGCAATATATTCTGTTTCAGAAACTCGGATGGATCAATACGTTCAAACCATTAATTATTCCCTCTTTTTTCGGCGGAGCCTTTTTCATCTTCCTGTTGATTCAATTCATGCGCGGAATTCCGAAGGAGTTAGATGAGTCGGCCAAAATGGATGGGTGCGGCGTATTCGGAATTTTGATGCGTATTCTCCTTCCGTTGCTGATATCTCCCATCATTACGGTGTCGATCTTTAAATTTTACTGGACATGGGACGATTTCTTCAGTCCGCTGCTATACCTCAATTCCCCTAAGCTTGCCACGGTGGCACTGGCATTGAAAAACTTCTCAGACCCCACCATGCAGACCGATTGGGGTGCTTTATTCGCGATGTCAGTTCTGTCGCTTATCCCCATATTGCTCGTATTCGCCTTCTTTCAGAAGTATATGGTTGAAGGGATCAGCACGACGGGGTTGAAAGGATAAGTTAGGGCAATTACATGTAAATTTTTATGAAAAAGATCTAAAGCCGAATCGACCTTCGTATAAATAGGAGGAATGTTCGGTTTTTTATGATAACTGGAAATTGTAACCATTGACAGCCTGTGTGAGTTGTCATATATTTATCACAATTAAACCGAGTTATCTTATAGGGATTAGGAGATGTCCACCATGCAAAACAACTTAGTTAGTGCATTTCAAACAAACTGGGTCAGTTTAATCGTTTCATTAGTAGTGATCGGATTTATTTATTATCTAGGCAGAAAGAGAGTCAGTTTCGGTAACCGAGTATTCATCGGTTTAGGACTTGGTATCATCGCGGGGGTTATTTTCAATCAGGCGGGTCTGCAATTTAAAAGTGTGAGCACGATCGGAACGATTTACGTTAACCTGATCAAAATGCTTGTAATGCCATTGGTATTTATTCTTGTCATTAATAGTATTTCGTCGTTGTCCAGCATGAATCAACTTCGCAAACTAGGTTTCAAAACGATTGGTTGGTTCCTACTTACAACCGGTATCGCAGCTGTAATCGGTCTACTAGTCGCATTGGCGATTGATCCAGGTAATGGCATCGCACAAGCGGTTCCGAAGGATTTTAAAGCCAAAGAAATCCCTACATTCTCTCAAGTTATCTTGGATTTGGTACCGTCCAACCCAATTAGCGATATGGCGAGTGGTAAGGTTGTACCGGTTCTCATCTTCGCAATTTTCGTAGCTGTAGCAATCGTGTCTATTGGTTCCAAAAAACCTGAATCTGTAGCATCTGTGAAGTCGTTCATTTCTTCAGCTGCTGCTGTTATGCACCAAGTTGTTAAGTATGTTATTCGTTTGACACCTTATGGGGTGTACGCGTTGATCGCGGCGATGGCTGCTAAGTATGGTTGGGAAACGTTGGAGCCATTAGCTAAAATTATTTTGACTTCCTACGTGGCATTAATTATTCACTTCGTATTGGTATTCGGTGGACTAGTGCTTCTTGTGGCGAAAGTTAACCCAATTAAATTCTTTAAAAAGGCATATCCGACTATCGCAGTTGCATTTACAACACGTAGTAGCTATGCAACGCTTCCAGTGAACTTGGAAGTTATTACGAAACGTCTTCGCGTATCACCGCGAATTGCTAGCTTCGTGGCACCGCTTGGGGCAACGATGAACTTCAACGGCTGTGGTGGTGTTTGGCCGGCGGTCGTAGCGATTTTCGTAGCAAAAGTTTATAATCTTCCACTAGGTATTTCTGAGTACTTATTGTTGATCTTAGTAGCTGTTATCTCCTCCATTGGGGTGGCTGGTGTACCAGGTCCTGCATCCATTTCAACAACGGTTGTATTGACTGCACTTGGCTTGCCGCTTGAAGGTATGGGTCTAGTTCTAGGCGTTGAAGCTTTGATCGACATGGGTCGTACAGCTGTAAACGCAACAGGTACGACAGTTACAGCATTGCTTGTAGCTGAATCCGAAGGCGAATTCGACCGCGCTGCGTTCGATCGTGACGAGGAAGAAGAATTAGAATTGGCAACTGCTTAATCCATAGACATGCAAAAAGACGAACAGCACCTCAGGTGTGTGTTCGTCTTTTTGGTTTGTGACGATGTACCTGCTAAAACAACGGGAAAACGTACCGGACAAGGAAAAACAACAGTCCGAAAGTGATAATGATATACGCTGCATATCGAATAAAAGTGGATGCGACAAGTCCTTTGTCATATTTCTGCTCAATTCGCTTTTGTTCAATGTCCACGCTTTTCATCGGTTCCATCGTTTTCAGCTCCCTTTACTGGTATGGGGGTTGCCATCTATACGAGATAATACCCGTTTGAGTGGAAGTTGAATCAGCGGACACTTCGTACGCAAAAATAACTGTAGTTTTGATCGAGTTACAGCATGAAAAAGCAGTTCTACTGCCTCTGTAACTCGAAATAATCGAGTTACAACATGAAAAGGCTGCACCGCTGCCTCTGTAACTCGAAATAATCGAGTTACAGCATGAAAAGGCTGCAGTGCTGCCTCTGTAACTCGAAATAATCGAGTTACGGCATGAAAAGGCTGCAGTGCTGCCTCTGTAACTCGAAATAATCGAGTTACGGCATGAAAAGGCTGCAGTGCCGCCTCTGTAACTC
>NZ_JCAUAR010000035.1:0-38764 GCF_059692055.1 Paenibacillus sp. J31R109
AGGGATCACCTAGTATATCTCAATACTACCCTACTGATGCTATTTTTATGTTATAATTAGGTAACGATTACAAAGTAGACGGAGAGGTGAAACGATGGGGACATACGTAAAACTTATGTTTAATGATACTGTATATGAATTTACTAATGACTTAGAATTTCATAGTGATTACATATGGACTGAAGGTAACTTCTCCTGCGATTGTAACCGATCTTCATTTATTCAAGAACATTGTGACAGTGAATTTCCTTTAATGGAATGTGGAGATACAATTAAATTGATTGAAGTAAGAGAAGCCCCTACTGATTAGTAGAGGCTTTTTTCTATTTCCGCACAAATTTGATGGTGCCACTCCACATCACCTATACTGTACGCAATCATTGATAGGTTCTCTAGGTGGGCCATCTTGAAACAGTACGCTGCATTAGCAGCCAGTGCATGGTGCATCTCCATCATTTCACTGTCGGTCAATCCTTGTCGCTTGTTAATGGTCCATAGCTCTGCTAAGCGTTGCATTACAGGAGTGATACACATAGCAAGTGCCACCCCCATATTAATGCTGATCCAACACCGATTACTAGCCATGCTGCAAGGTCTGACCAATCATTTTTACCTGTGTTCCATTTCATGCTACCATCTCCCTTTTGGGTTATGGTTAATAATATTCGGTATACACGATATTTATGTTTGTCCATCGAATTTAGATATGATATGCTTATACAGAGGTGAAATATTTGTGAACATTAGATGCAGATTAAAAGCAGTATTGGCCGATGTTGGAATGAATCAAGGTGAATTTGCTAAGGTAATGAAAGTAAGCCCGTCCACTGTTAGCGCTTGGGTAAATGGTACTTATCCTACACTAGACAAGATTTATGAGATTGAAGAAGTTACAGGATTTGATTTGAAACAAATATGGGTAAAGGAGGGTTGAGAATGGCATTTAGAAGAAGATACATGATTTCATGGAAACATGGTGTGACTACAGGAAGAGATCACTGGGTGATGGAACGAAAAGGTAAAATGTCGTCTGCAGATATTAAATCATTGGAGATAACGCTTGGAAAGAAATGGGGTTCTAGTACTCCTGTTGTTATAACTAATTACGTTCAAATAAATTAAGTATATGGGACTCTATAAGAGTCCCTTTTCTTTCATGATCGAATGTACAGCATCTAGCCAATTACGGGCCCATGCACCGTCACCATCGTTTTGTTGTGCTAGGTTGTACATAAACTCAGATTGATTCTTAACAGCAAAGCAGCGCTCTACTTGAGCTTCTATTGTACTGTCTCTTTGGATCTTCATTTGTATGTTCTTAACATCATTTCTTACTCTTACATAATCATATCCCGGGCAACTCGTAGGATTTAATTCTTTATGTGCTTTAATTTCTTTAAAGTTAGGCAGTACATCAATAACCATAAGAATAGCAGCATAAAGAGCATTACGATCTCCATCGGTAAGTGTATCAAAATTAAAATAATCACCAGATACGACAATATGGACTGTATAACCATTGTGGTTGCCGACACCGTATGTACGATCCAGGAGGTCATTGCATTGATAAACACGTCCATTACGTATGAATATGTGATACGGAATTCCTCCCTCTCCTGTGGCATCGTAGGTGGTGTTATTGATGTGCTGATTAGCTATCTTTGACATCATTTGTACGTCTGAATAACTAGCCGTATTAGCTTTAGGGTACGCGTCATGGTGCAGAACAATCGTTGTAAGCTCATTAATTGATCGTGTACCGGCTAACTGGGCCCACGTATTTTTAGAATTCTTAGGTAGTGAATCCGTTACGTCCGTGTAAATAATATTTCCAACATTACTTGTTATTGTCGATGACAATTGAAGGTTGCGCATTCCCATTGGTCGTGCCTCCATTCTGCTTCACTTGCACAATGTCCTTAATTCCCTTACCTGTGATGAATGCTGCAGCTGCACCGGCTATCCACCAAATGTCCGCGTCATCAAGTTGGATCCCTATATATTCACTGAATCCAACGATGAGCAGTACGAATAATAGCGTAAATAGCTTAGTTGAGTTCCAGTTAGGCGACTCACCACGCTTCAATTTAGCTATGTCTGAGATAATAGTTACACCTACGAAGTTAACGGCCAAAGATACACTGGCAATGATCTGTTGCGGATCTAGGTCCCATAGGAACCGTTTGTTAAGTGTTATTGCGATTACTGTAATGATTGTTACTAGAAAGCTTGGCATAGTCCACTTCAAGCTGTTTCCTCCCTTACATTCTTATATCCATCTAATACAACTGTTACAAATTCTCTTACTTGCTCGAACGTTTGCGCATCCTCATAGCATAGATTCCACGCTACTTCATCGCCGCAGATTAGTTTAACTGCGTTAAATACATCGTCTTCGACTGCGCATGACATTGGGACAATCAATACTTATCACTCCTTAGGGAAATAAAAAGAGCCACCAGTTAAGGTGACTCATTATCGGGATATGGTATCCAATGGTACTCATTATTCGTGTAAATAACTAACAGAAGAATTAGCAATGCAACAAGTCCATAGATTATTTCTTTATACTGTCTTTTTCGATACATGATGAAGATACTTATAGAAAATATTAAAATGATTACCCATATCACCTTAAACCAAACTCCTTTTTAAGCTTATTACGCTCTTTTTCACGTGCTTCACTATATATTGTTTCAACACGTTTAGCAGAAGCTTCTGGAGAAATTCCACGTGGTATAGATAATACCCTTCTAGATATTTCTTTTCCTACATCTTGTTGCGATTTTGCAAGTCGTTCTGGAGTAAGTTTGATCGTCGTTGAAACACCTGATTTTTTACCTCTGACTGACTTATCAAAAGGCGAAGGAGCTAATTTTTCATCTCCTGTCTTCTGGATCAAGTCATAAATAACTTGTGATGCTTTATTGTATTGCGTATCAGCAGATTGTAGAGGATTCAAATAATTTGCAATTACACCTTGTTCATTCTGTTTAACTTCACCTAAGTTAGTTACTTTAGGCGGTAGTTTTTGTGATTGACCTGGGATCCTTGATTGCAAATACTCTTTAACTGGCGGAATAACTCCTTCATACGTTGTAGATCTTTGTGATTCATCCTGTCTACGAGCCTCTTGACCAAGCAAAGAAGGAGAGAATGATTTCACGTAGTTCTGGCCTATTTTCTTTGCAATATCCCCTACACCTTCACCAGGTTGTGTATCAAAAGTATCTTTCAACCCTTTGAGTAAAGAAATATCAAACAAAGACTGTCCGGCTGAAACTAGAGATTTACCGACTTGTGTGGACAATGGTATTTCATCACCACGTTTTTGTGCTATATCCGCTTGATTCTGCTGCTCAGCAAATGTCGCGCCAATAGCCGTAGGGAATGCAAATGGTTGCAATCTATTGTAATTTAACTGCTTATCGCCTTCGCGGTACTTAGAAACCTCTTCTATCTCCTTGGTATTACCAGTTATTAGAGCTTTCATCATACGCGCAAATGCGGTTGTATTGAACTTAAACTTACCACGTCCTACATCTTGTTCTAACGCTTGAACATCTTTCGATTTACTCGATGAATCACCTGTAATAATTCCTAGATTACCTAAAACATAACCAGTACCTGTTAACCCAGCAGTACCTATAATGCTTTTTGCAATCGTTTCAGACACATCACGCGGAGTTATATTAGTGTTTTTAGCCATTGTGCTAAGTTCATACAAGCCCTTAACCAATCCTAGTGGTGTCCTCTCTAGTCCAGCCATAAGAAGGTTAGTAGGTGTTCGTACAAATGGAAGTAACGCACCACCTAAACCTATTTTGTCTGATCTCCCTAGTGTCGAGAATAAGTTAGCACCTCTGACTAGTTTTTGTGCACCTTCAGCTGCCTTACTTCTCGTTTGGAAAGTTACCTCTTTACCGAATTTATCAGCTAAAGATACGATATTATCATCAACATTGTTTAAATAACGATCCATATACTGTCTTATTTGATCTTTGCCTTTAATACCCGTGTTTAGAGCGTCTAAGTAAGCCATTTGACGCAATCTTGTTTGAACAGCAGCATTATAAGCTCCATAATCAGCGCTCTTCATAACGGCTCCTAGTGTCCCTTCGGCCCATCGTGCAGGATTCCATTTTGATTTAAACGCTAATCCTCTTACATCATTTTGTGTTGTTATTCCATTAGGGTCAATACCTCTCCAACCTGCTTCTCCACCTACCTTCGCACCTTTCGCGTAGTCAGTTACTGGTTTAAAGAAGTTTTCAAATAATCCTGGACCTTGTTTGAAAGTAATATGTCTAGGTCCTCCCGTAATTGCTGATCTTGCAATGTCAAAAGGAGTTTGTATCATGTTCAACATGCTTCTTTCTAATAATACAATTGGCGAAGAAATAATATTCGTTAATTGCGTCATTGTATTACCTAACATAGCAATGTAACGAACCGCATTAATTTTATCCTCTATGCTTGATTTCTCATACTTATTTAATATTGCTTGAATTTCTCTAGACGCTACTTGCTTGTCATTGGTATTCATTTTACCAATTCTAGAAGCAAGATCATGAATTAATGTAGCATCATTTTGACTTAGATTACCTGCATCAATATATTTTTGAGCAACTCTTTCTGCTCCTGTCTTTGTCGGTAACAAGCGTTCTAATTGCGCTGCTTCTTGTTGTGCGCGGTCAAAAAGATTTGCTAAATGAGGTCGCACACCTTCACCAATATCGTCTATCATCGACTGAGACCACTTAGAGAATGATATAGTACCTTTTGCCAATTTAACAGCTCCTAGAGCCGCATAAGCGCCCCACAGATCAAGTGGCGTAGATGATACACGACCGCTATTTTTCCGAATAAACTCTTTTAATGCAATTTCTTTGGAATCCAAGTTCGCTAGTAATTGATCCCTAACTTTTGTCTCTCTAGGAAGTCTAGGTTGTCTAGCTTCTCTTGAGACTTTCGGAGTGCCTAACATACTTTTAGCATCATCTACGAAAGTAGTTAGTTCTTTTAATTCATCGATACTCAATGTCTCTTTATTCTTCAATTTCGCAGCTATATCCATGACATTTGAAGAACGATCTACACTCTGTCCGGAACGTTGAACAATATTTGCGAATTCGGTTATTTTATCTGCATCTGCCGTTTCTAGTGTCCTGCCAGCATCTTTAGCTCTACGAGTTGCAGCGAGTAAAGCGCCCTCTGGAGTAAGTCTATTCCACAAAGAAGCTGCCTGTACAGTTTGACCAGCCTTCGTTAATTTTTCCGCTAGTTGTTCAGCTATTGTAATTGCTCTTTCTGTCTGGCCAGATTTCTGAAACTCGTCAATCAATCTAAATCCAGTAGCAACACGATCTGCATCTAATTGCTTTTGAGTACCGCCAAGTACATAAGCTTCTGCTTTATCGATATCATTAGAAATACGTCTATTAGCACTTTCAACAGTTCCTGCATTCGTTATTGGTTCATATGTCCTTACAGGTGAAGCCTCAATACCAGCTTGTGCATCTGGTGTTAATTTTCCAGATTGACGTAATGTTGTAATTGTTCTTCTTTCCTGAGGAATGGGTTCAGCTATTTCTCGGACTGGTGGAGATAATTCTGGGACTGAACCTGTTACAGGTATATCCGGTGCAGATGTAGGCTGTTTAAGGTCTACAGCTTTCACTATTTTACCTTTATTTTCAAATGTCTTACCTACTTCTTCGGTATAACTTCTAGCCACTACGTTATCCGGTGCACCTTTTATGAATGGTGAAGTTACTCGGCTTCTTGTGTTCTCCGCTGTGTTTCTGATTGCATTTTGAGTAAGTTTATTTGCTTGTAAGTCTGCAAATTTAGTTACACCTTTAGCTGCAGCTGTACCTAAACCACCAAGAGCTGCACCACCACCTGCACCAATCGCTGCACCTACTAGCACATCTTTAACACTTGCTTCTGGGTTAGCTGCTTGTGTCTGTGCTGCACCTAATGGAGCACCTACTAGTGCTTCTTTAGCAGCTACACCTGCAGCCTTCTTACCTATTGTAGAACCTACTAAAAGGCTAGGAGCATACTTACCAAGTATATTGGTAGCAGCTCCTTCTAATCCACTAATAGCACCTGCTGGTCCTGAAGATACAATGTCACGGCCCGTTTGAGTGATAAAGTGAGTAATTGGATTCTTTTCAATGAATTCACCAGCTTTATCTAATCCTTTTAAAGCCTTACCAATGATAGGAATATTTCTAGAAGCTTCGACTTTCTTTTGATACTCATTGGCTAGTCTCTCTTCACGTCCTAGAGTACCCATGATGTCATCCTGCTCTACAGCTCCACCTATTTTCCCTTTGCCTGTATTGGTAGGTGCAGATGTTTTGAATAATTCAGATGACTTAACAACACCCTTTTTAGAGGATGGCACGTTGCCACTTTTTAAATCTTTAGAACTGACAACCATTTTTACCACCTCTTAATAGGTATCGTTAATGTAATCAAGTAATTTTTTATAGTCACTGTCAGATAATTCAGATGAGTTGGCACTAGCTAACGCCCTTGCATCTGCTTTATTTGTGATATTTGCAGTCATATCGTCTAGGATTTCATCGTAGTTGTTAGCTGATAGTTTTGGATCTATCTTAGCTGTGTCACCTCTTGATAATCTATCTTCTCTAGCTTCATCTAACGCTAACTTTCTTCCACTTTCACTAGCTTGTCTAGCTTCTTGAGCTTCATTAACCGCGGCATTACGTGCGGAAATATTTAATTGACCTTGTTTATATGCTTGGTCAGCTGCGTACTCTAATCCCCACTTTTCATTATCATTATCAAACTTAGCCCAGTATTGATCATCTTTAATCTGATCTCTAGCCGCTGTATAAGCCTGATCATACGCTTGTTTCTCTCTAGCTAATGTAGGTGCCGGTTGTGGTGCTAACCAATCTCCTGCCTCATTCTGCCAAGCTCCAATAGATGCTCCTAGTTGCTGATTCTCTGCAGCAAGACGTTGACGTTCAGCAGGTGAAGCTTTGAACCATGCATCACTGTTTGCGGCCATTCTTTCCTGTACATCTTGAACTGCTGGATCTTGGAAGTATCCTGTGACACCAGCTGTTTTAATGGCATTTTCAAGTCTTTGTTGGTCCTGTTTAGCTTTAGCTTCTGCTTGCTTAGCCAGTGATTCAGAAACCAACTGTTGAATTTCAGCAGGTGCGGCTTGATTAATCTGTGCAATCTTTTGAGCTGCTTGTTCAGCGTTAAGCGTGTTACGACCAGTAATGTCAGCGTTACGCGCCGCTACATCCCTTTGAAGGTTGCTACGAGCCTCTGTAGAAGCAGCTGCTTGAGATCCTAATTGATAGTCCAATCCACCAGAATAGAATCCTCCACGTCGATTTTGTAGCTCCTGTGCGGATTGTCTTCCTACAGTTTCCTGTTGATTAATTTTTCCAATACCTTCATTCAATGCATTGTTATTCTGTTGTAAACCTAACTGACTAGCTTGATTTGCACTTGCTAAACCTTGGTTAATAGCAAGAATTTGCGCATCGTTTCTAGCCTTAATTTGATCAGCTATTTGCTTAGTCAACGAATCAGTTCCTGTACCCAATCCAATGCCAGTAAGTCCTGTTGTTGGAGTACCTGTATTATTAGATCCAGTTCCTGTACCACCAGCACCTGAACTTGTATATGTAGAGTTAGGAAGTGAGTACCCTACACGATTAGCATCAGCCTGTAAAGCACTAATTAGGTTTCTATCACCTGATTGTATAGCCTGGTTATAGCGGTCAATCTGTGTCTTGATATAGTTTTGTATCCCACCTTGGCCACTTGCAGAATTGTTAATCCAATCCGTAGCAGATTGTTGAGATGATGTTAATCCACTATTTCCATATGAGTTCATTTGTGATGCATTGTTAGTTGAGTTATTTGCTGTTGCCGTATTTGTAGTCGTATTTTTTGGGTAGTTATTGTATATGGAAGCATTCGATTGTAGTCCGCCTTGAGCCAATTGATTTGATAAATATTGCTGGAGTCCCTGTTGATTATTTGATGTGTTATAATTCATGATGTTTTGGAATTGTTCTGGAGAAGCATATCCATCGAACTTATTTCCGCCTGATGATGTATAATCAAAACTTACACTAGCAACTGGACTTCCATCTGCATAATACTTAGCTGAGTTAGGATTAGACGGATTTGTTGAGTAATAGTTTGTACCCGGAACTTGGGAGTACATACTACCCAACCATGATGGTAATTGAGCTTGTCCAGATTGATTTGTCTGTGTAGGTGCTGGCGATGTATACGAACTACCATTATTACTACTTCCATAATTATTTCCGCTACTATAATTGTTATTATTGTTATAAGTAGGTGTAGATGACGTGTAACTGCTTCCTGATGATGATGGGGCGATTGTATTTCCTTCCAACTGTTTAAGGGCTTCCGCTGCAGCAGAACCACCCTGTTTCACTTGATTAGATAGTGTATCATATTGCGATTGGCTAATTGTTCCCATGTGTCACCACCTCATTCACAATTTCTAGGTGTTGCTAGTATTTCATACGCTTCTTCTTGTGTTAACCTACCTGATTCGACCATTGCAGACACATAAGATTCATCTATCTTGCAAAGTTTCCACTGTCCTAGAAAGTACTTGAGGAATACTGCTGACATATTAAATACCTCCCATTAATAGCACGTTTACAACGTCTTGCAGGTCAGATAGTTGTTGTTCTATAGTTGGTGGTTCTGGTGGCCGCATATTCCATTCATCATCAAGTTCGATTTGATTTCTTGCGACGATGGAACCATCCAGTAGTTTGTATTTAAACTGTAATCTTTCTGTGAGAAGGTCAATAGTAAAATTCCTGCTGAATTCTCCAGATAGTTGAATTTCGTCATCCACTCTTTTATCTGTTTGCCATTCGCTATATCCATCAATGATTACGCTACTTTGATCCACACGAATATAATGTTTGTAAGTTTCGATCAAGTGTATGACCTCCCTTATAGTTCTGCTTCTGCCACATATTGAAAATCAATTATATTGTCAACTGCAATAACTGTTGGAGATGTGTTATTAAGTGCGATGAATGAGAAACCTGTGTCTCCTATAGAATTCGCCGTTGCACCTGTTCGGTCAGTTGTTAAAGACACCCTTATGGCATTTGCTACACCTGATATACTGTATAAAGTCACTACGGGAGTACCATTCATCACTCTTTTAAAAGGAACATAACAAAAAATTGTAGATGAAGTAGAAGCAGGGGCGGGATTTCTTGTTTGATAAGCTATTGCGCCATTTGTAACTGCGGTACCAGGTAATGTACCTTGCGTATAACTTTTGGTGTAATAAACGCAACAATCATCTAATTCTTCATTAATGCTTTTCGGTTGAAATGGAACCGCAACATCACCAATATTAACTTGCATTTGTGAAACGTCTATACTACCACTTCCACCGAATGTCTCACTCACTGACTGTCCATACCTCGCAAGTGCAAACGTAGAACCAAACATCACATTAAAACTAATATTTAACGTGTCATTTATGTCTAATCCAAACGTTTTACCTACTAACGTGTTGCTCGTAACAGTCACCGTGTATTTTGTCCACGTTGGTGTGAGTGTGATTATATTGCCTATTAATTGCTCGTTAGCAGAAGGCGTTCCATTCGTACCATATGTTTGAGTTGCATGAACACCTAACTTTTTATTAGGCATATCGGATTTAGCATAAAAACTAATTGTTAACTTTCTGCCATCACCACATAAGTATCTTGTTCCGTTTTTAATTATTTGTTGTATTCCGTACGAGTCATTTACACCAAATCCAGAACCTGTTCCATTCGGATTGATTCTGTAAAAGAAAGATGTATTTGCAATGTCTCCGGGTGTCACTACACCTCTAGAATGAATTATTGTTGTCGGTAGTGTCCCTGTATTTGCGAAAGAGACCTTCCAACGGTCAGATGTATAACTAAACGTACTTGGATTTGTGAAAACGATGTTTCTTTGCCAAATATCAAAGTTACCATTTATCAATGCTTGTCGTGCTAAATCAGCAGGATATGGTGTTAGTAGTCCATTTGCAACTAATCCAGCTGTATAGTTCCAGTTATCGTCGATTTGATCGGATACAACATCAAAACATGCTTCTGTTTTCTCATCACTGTAAACTTCTCCATCATTCTGAAAGTTTGATTCTAGTAATACCCTATTAACTGGACCGGCTGTCATGGTTAAACCTCCCTTAACCTGAATACGTAACTTGTGGACGTGTTTCAAACCTTATATCGTAAAGCTCTACAGGTTCACCACGGCTAGAGCTTAATTTTATCTGAGCATATTGACCCTTCAGGAATATCCTGAGACGTTTAGCATTGTTAATGATGTCTGTTAAATTCGTATTTGCGAGTTGACCTTGACCAATGATAGACACACCAACAATAAATATCTCTGTTTTTATAGCCTGTTGTTGTATGAACTGACCAATCATTGTATTAACCTCTACATCAATCGTCGCACTTTGTAAGAATTGCTGAGCTTCTATAATTAAAATGTCCCAGAAGTGATCAAAACCTGTTAACACAGGATTCATTAGCTTGCTGTACCAATACCATGAAACTGCTGGACCTGTCGTTTGCGCAAAGTTTGTATAATCAAAGTGTTTATTGTCATCAAACGCATGAAGATGACCGTCTGCAGAAATGAAATAATACTGCGTTGTATCAGCATAATAATCAGTTGCAAGTACATTGTTAATCGGATGCCATTGATCCGTGTGAACGTCATACACCATACCTTGAAATGTACTACCCCTCATCCACGTCAACCAATACTTACCATCCGTGAAATAAGACACCGCATTTGACCACTCAGACTGTGTAATTCCTAACTTATTCCAATCTACCTTTCCATCAGTTACGTCCCTTGTAGCCAATCGTGTGGCGTTATCCAAGCTTTTAGTGGCTACGTTTACCACTGCGCTTACTCCCCGATCCGTTTGGTAGAATACTTGCTCCGAATTATCGGGGAATACGACGATCTGAACGCTGCGCGGATTCACACAACCATCTGTTGTATCAAGGAAATCCTGCGACCAATCTGTTGCAACCGGTGTAGCGCTGTAACCATCACCAAATAGAACGCCAACATTCTTCTTCATAAACACTAGCAATGAGGATCCAAAGCTAATGCAAGTCTGAATAGTGTCACTGTCCTTTACCCAACGTTGAAAGCTAGTAACTGGGAAATAATCGAAGAACCCGGGCTTACTGTGATAAATGGTATCTTTACTTGTATTCCATATCACCAATCTATTGTTATGTGTTGTAATCCCCTGTGCCGGATTAGTTGTATTAATCGTAGCTAAGTTATTTGCGGGTAATGGGCTTGAATCATTAGCAGCAGGAGTAATGTTAACCACCGCTGTTCCGTTGTATGATTTCAAGTTTGATCCATCAGCAATAACCAATACCTCTACAGCAGCATCATTACGGAATTGAACCGCATTGATATTAGCAGTATTGAGTGCATTGGTCATCGTTTGAGCGTCCCACGCTAATGTGCCTGTATTGTATTTATATAAAGTAGTACCACCTGATGCTACAATGTTAGTCGTTGCTGCTAACCGATATGGAAACATTCTAGATAGTCCACCCACTCTGGGTGTCTGCGTAATCAACTTCGTACCTGGACGGTGCCTTAATGAACCAATCCTACCAGGTATCAAGTTGACCATATCGGGAGATTGTTTAATGTCGATCTGTGAGAATTGTACATCCGTGTTAACACCTAAAAAGCTATCTATTTCAAGTGTTACCGTGTCACTACCGTTACGATCCATACGTGCCATAGTTTACCACCCACCTAATAAGGCTCGTGCAGCCGCATCTCTTATCTTCCTGCGTTCAAACTCATACATGCGTTCCATCTCAGAAGCCTGTCCAGGTTGATTATTGTTTCGTAATCCCCTTGATATTGCAAAATATATGAGGGCATTTTCACCAATTGTTGGTACTTCAGGTTGTTGAGTATTAGCATCAACTGTGTTCAAGAAAGCTGGATATCTTGTATAAATACCTGTGAATACTTGATCTGACGTATATTCAAACAAATCAAGTACATAGTTTGCACCGCGGTTAAGGACAAAGTATCCCTGAAACCAATTGTTATAATAAGGACCATCTGATGTGTAGTGCCTACGTTTAGGAACCATACAAAAAAAGTTCTGGTCCTGTAGTTCTTGTAACTCGAAAAAATCATCTGGTAAATCATATTCCCTTTTACCTGCAATAAACGTAATTGAAAAATTAGCAGTAAGATTAATGTCTTCCACTAAGTCTTGCAATGCAGCATTAAACCCATCACACCACTGTGCATTTGTGCTAATACCACTATTGTTATAGCTGTTCATGTTCTGGCCCCTAGCTATAAGCTGCGCTACCGTACTTCTTCCCATATTCCACCCCCTACTCCGACCATAGCCAAATCACACGAAAATCAATGATTGTTACCGCACTTACATTAGTAAATCGCAATATATAATTGGTGTTAAACTTCAATGTTACATAGTTGACACTAGATGGCGGTAAATCTCCAAGGCCAATAACTGGTGAGTTCAAACCAAAGTGTTCTAATGAGTCCAACGTGTTCCCACCTACAATCGCGGTAGGGTTAGAGCTTGCAAATACAGTAGATACAAATGTACTATTGCGATCTGCGTTACCCACTGGAACAACATCGACACCATCCACACATGTGGAACCCTCAAATATAGTGAAATCAACTTCACCCTCAACAAACTCGACAACTTGGTCATATAACCGCAGTTCAGAATCACCTGTTTTAAACTGATAGTTAACTGTCGCTCCGGGTAAAAATGCATCTTCTTCGAACGTAACTACTAGTACATTGTTTTGGGTAGTTGGATCCGCACCGAATTGCGGGTAAATTGGGTATTTCGTATAACGGCCAATGAAAGGCACATAACTCACCTACCCTTATTGTCTTTGTCTACTTCTTTTCAATCCTTCAAAGGCAGTTCCGCGATCATTCTCTTCCAAAGGGTTTTGAATCTCTCTCTTTTCCTTGTGTGTCTGCGTTTCGTTCGCCTCGGATACCGTGAAATTCACCTTTTTGTAAGCATCTCTCCATGAAAAATAAACACCAAGTTTCACATCTGCACCTTCACGCAAGTCGTACTCTTTGCTATCCCATACCGCGATAATATCAGCTTGTACATGTACTAATTTACCTAGCTCTTCACGGCTATATTGTTTGATTTCGTAAATATCCATAAAATAGTCTCCTCTTTAAATAAAAATAAGGGCTACCCTATGAGTAAGAGTAGCCCGATTCCTTGCGGTTATTCGGAGGTATTAAGTTGATGTGTTGGACTTAACAGTAGTTCCATTGATACAGAACTTCATAATACCAGTAGTAGTGTTAATCCAGCATCGCGGGAATGTAACAAGCAACTCAGGCGCTCCTGGGTCAGCTGTTAACACTTCCACTGTCAATTGTGAAATAGCTGTATCTACACCTGTGGTATTCGCATATGCACCTTGTTTAAAAGAACTATTTGTACTTGGACCTGCCATATTTATCAGTCTCCTTTATATTTATTATGGTGTTGTTGTGTCAGCAGAAGTGATACCAGTTAGCTTAACGTTGGCACGTGGCTCTGTACATACAAGCTCACCAGACCAAAGAATCTGTCCAATCTTCGCATCCATGTTAGCTGGTTTAACCATTTCTGTTGGTTTAAAGTTGATTACAGGGTCACTCCAAAGCTGTACTGTTTCAGAGTTAATCATGTACAAAGTATCTGTTTGGCAGTACTCATCATACACTACTGGAACACCCATGAAGTTGATGTATGGGAAACCAAGGTTACCGAACATTTTACCAGCATTAGAAGTCATACTGTGTTCTTGGAATCGATTACGACACAGTGTGTTAACAGCTTGCCATGCAGTTAGACCAGCAACCATGTAATCTGGTGAATTCTGCATACCACCACGAGAAGCAGCGATATAGTTGTTCGTCAGATCATCCATACCCAGCGCACCGATAGCGGATTGCTGCTTTGCTTGCCACCATGTATTCACAGTACGGTCAATACCTGCATAAGTAGCAGTTCCAGTACCATTATCAATAGCAGCAGCTAAACCTAGGATATCCTTACCACCGTTACCCGTACCATTTGAAAATATTTGAGTAGCCATCTTATCAAACATTGTATCTTCAGCATCTTGCATTGCAATCTCTGCCATGGAGAAGATAGCGTTTTTACCACGGCTTGAAGCCATCTCGTAACCGTTGAAAACAATGGACGCATAATTCTGCTTGCGATTGAATTGAGCGTCTGTACGCGTTTGCTGAGGCGTGATATCGAGTGTGTCATATCCTTTGTACGATCCCGCATTTGTGGCTTGTACATACTTGATTTGTGGTTGGATCGTGTCGCCACCTTGATCCCACTTTTTCTCCTTACGCATAAGCATTGTAAATGTAGGGGACCGTTTCACGATATTGTCGTACATTTTCTTCGGGATTTCATTTACCCACGATGCAAAATACTTATCAAAACTAGTTGCCATATTAAAAACCTCCTGAAATTAGTAGTTAATTTGATAGACTCTTGAAGAAATCTCCCCAACCTTGCGAGCTGTTGTAGGGATTTCCTTTACCCGGTGTAGATGTGACCGTTTTAGGTGCAGACGGTGCTTGTCTACGTGTTTCCTGAAGCTTTTGAATAGCCCGTGCTTCGGCTTCCTTGCTAGTTTTCTTTAAATCTTGTTTAGATGACTTTAGTTTTTGCTTAGCAAGATGACCTTCAGCTATCTCTTTAAGAGTTGTAGGTGAAAGGTTCTCACTTTTAGCACGTTCTTGAAGTGATTGAAAGTAATCATCTGTTACTAGATCACCATAATCACCCTTTAACTCACTCTTAATTTTGGTCATTTCAGTTGATAGTTTAACTCCCTCGTAGTCACCTTTGAGAGTTCCCATCTCCTTCTGTAACCTTTGGTTCTCGTTCATTAAATGATTGATGTACTGACCGTATTGAACGTCTGCTAGCACCTCATCCAATGGTAGTGCACCCGTAGTCTCGAACTGTTTAACGGCTTCATTGATCTGTTGCCATAACCAAGGATTGGACTCTAAATGGTTCTTGAATCCCTCGATTGGTCTATAAGCTTCTCTCTGCGCTTCAAACTCTTTACGTTGTGTTGCTAACTCTTGCGTTTTCTTTGTGTAGTCTGATTGTCGTAAGAACCCATTTTTTAGCTCGGAGAGCTTAACAGGCTTCTTACCATCTCCTAATTCAATCTCAGGATCTTCATCTACAATAGGTTCATCCTCAGATTCAACTACGTCCTCTGTATCTTCTGATTCTTCAACGTCTTGAAGTTCATCATCCGAAACATCTTCCGTAGTTTCTTCCGCAATCTCGTCGCTTTCTTCAAATACTTCAGTATCAGTGTCCCCTTCGGGTTGCACTTCCTCAGCGTAGGCTTCACTAGGCACATAAGGAGCTGAATAAATACCCTCCCACGGCTTACCGCCACCGCTACCTTCCGTATTGAATATGGCCTGTCTAACTTTAAACATGTAAATACCTCCTACCGAATCCATTTAAGGTTGTTCGGTACCGAATTTTGGGTATATAAAAGGGCATAGGATTCTCACCCATGCCCAGCTAAGTTTGTGATATTAACTCAAGTATCTGTTCATCACTCATGTTTTGTGCTTCTGGTGCTGCATCTCTCACCTTTTGCAAGATACTAGACAGATCATTTCCACTGTTTTGCATACTCTGATCAGCAATTTGTCCTTGATTGGACATTTGTTGCTGTTGGAGTTTGCTCTCATTGGTCATCTGTGCCTTTTGTATCTCTGTCTGTGCTTTGATCTGCTCTAGCTGTATCTGCGATTGTATCTTAGCATCTGCTTCTGCTTTCGCCGCTGCAGCTTGTGCTTCTTGTTGACGTTGTGCATTCTCTGCCATGCGCTTCATGATCTTCTCTTTGTTAGGATAATCATATGCATCCAACAAAGCTTCCTGATCAATAGCACCTGCTTGGAAAAGCTCAGAAGCTTCTTCACGCCTAGCAATACGAGACTGCGGTAAGGATGATCCTGCTTCGATTTCAACAGTCATTTGCAAAATTTTATAAGCCCTATCTACTTCTTTTTCTTCATCGGACTCTTTTCTTTTATTACGGGATTTGGTGGCGGTGTCAGCATCTGTTTCTTCACCGTTATAATCGTTGCCTTCGAGTTCTTCTTGTTCTTCGCCATCAATACCACTCTCCATATCAGGTTTAAGTTTAGTCCACTCATTAGGATTAGCGTACATAAAGAACTCTGATTTACTCATGGTAGGCTCGCCTGTTTCGGCGTTCATACCTTGCGGAATAGGTTTTATATCAAAAGGCATTTCATTACCTTGATACTCTTGCATCTTCTTCACGTCATCATACTTGGTGTAATCACCTTTAACTCTAAAGGCCCTAGTTTGTGTGTAGAATTGCATAGCATTTGAAATTATCTTCTCCGCGATGTTCTTGTTAAACAACTCAAACTGGTCAATCATAGTTTTAATGCGTGTATATGCAGCTTCCTGTTGCAACTGTACTTCCTTACCGCTGGATGCCTGAGCTGTACCACGGAAAGAATCATTAATGCCACTAATATTATCCATGATAGCGCCTAAGTGATCGAATAATGAAGTTGCACTACCTGGCATTACAGGTACATTCATGTAGTCTGCAATAGCTTGTAGAGGAACCATGTCAGGATTATTAATAGGTATGACACCCGTTTCATTTGCTTGCTCTCGTAGCTTCTCAGGGTCTCTCACATTGCCCATTGTCGTATTAAACAAAAGTGGCGGATTCCCGTGTAATTGAGCATTGTTAATGTAATACTGCATAAGCAAGTTACGCTGCACATTCATTTCTTCCATTTGCTCATTGACCGGTATTCCCCAAGCACTGAATATATCTTTAATAGGGCTAAGGATATCGTAAGGCAAACGTCCATGATAAAAGGGATTAGGCATATCATCACACAGGATATCATCAGCCCAGTGTGATACTCTCCAGCAATCATCATCGTCTCTATACCAGTAGTGAATATAGGCAATGACATTCTTATACTTATCCTGCTCATCAAGCTCAGGAAGGATTGTGTAACGTTCTGTTTGCCTAGCTTGTGTAGCATTGTTATTAAAGATTAAGAAGTTCTTGACAGTTGCCAGCCATGTTTTAAACCAAGATGATCCTGTACCACTACCAGATCCTTGCGTCCATGGTCCCATGCTTGGAGTAGCATTGTTGAGCTCACTCTTGATATCTGGATGCAGTCTAAGTACTTGTGACTTTCTCATAGGCTCTACATAGAAAAAGAACCTGCTATCTTTGTCTAAGTGACAAGCTGCAGGATCTGTCCAACACCAACGAGCATTCACAACATCAATACATAGCTTACCTGTATCATTCTTATACTTCTTATCAAATCCCGTGTAAGCGAATGAAGATCGTTGTATAAGAGCCATACGCATCAACTCTTGGCTCATATAGTCCCAGTTATTAATGTCATACGTGTTATCTAGTATGTCATTCAATCCATTAGCATGGACTGTGTAGTCAGGGTAGTCACTCGCTACATGAGCACGTATACGGTTATTAGTGACAATAGGAACCACAGTCTCTACGTAGGCGTAGAAGTCGCTTATCTTGAACTCACAGTCATCTACATACCTGTAATTCCTGTATATGTCGTAATCTTTATCCATACGTTGCTGGATAGGGTCCATAAATCCCTTGGACTCTTTGAGATCATCAGAAAATTGGTTCTTTAAATCTAGATATTCCTGACTCTTGCGGTCAATTTTAGGTGATTCTTTATTCTTACTATCCTTAGCCAAGTTACACAACTCCTTCCATATGCTTTAGCACTACTTGCTGTGCAACTAAGTTATATATATCAGCTAAGCTGAAGTGATCTGCACTATCATTAATCCACATTGGTACTGCACTACCTAACCGGTCGAACTTCAAGTCCTTATTATCATTGTTAAACTGCTTAGACTCACCATTTGTACCTACTTTACGTTGCGCCTTCCAATGCTTACAAAGGCTTTCTTGACCGCCTGACATACCTGATAACGTCGGTTCCATGCCATCGATGAATACCTTCCTATCACCAGTAATATAACCGTCAACTGCCCTATCAAAAGCACGAGTTCTATGGACGTTAATGATTCGAGTTTGGTAATCAGTTGCATACAATTCCTTCCTCGTGTCTGAGTAGTCAAACACACACCTCCACACCTTGCCAGGAAATGCTTTTGTTAACCTCACTGCTATTTCAGGATAAGGTGCATTGTCTAACACGCACATGCTAATGTTCTTCATCTTGAAATAGTTGTGTAATGCCTCTTCACCTTGCAGTTTAATCACTTTGTCAATTCCATTCTCAGTACCTTTCACAACGTGGAAATGAGGGTTATCAATGGTTCCACCAACGTCTACGCCAATGACGCGATACTTACCATCATTCTTCATCACATAGCCATTCTCATCGTACTGCACATTCTTGATAATGTTTGATGGATCTAAACTATTACTATTACTTTGATATGGCCTACCTAAGTCAAAGTTAGCGAATACATCAGGTAACATAAGCTTCTCATCACGCATGAGTTCAGCTGCACTAATCCACGGCGCCATCATTTGTGAGATCCAATAACCACTGATACCCCACTTATCATCGTTAAACTTTTCTACCCATTCCTTATCACATGCATGTCTATCTAACACCTCATTACAAGCACCACACACATACTCTTTACGTTCTCTGCACACATGGTGAGTATTACCACCATCAAAGCTCTCAGGCTCATATGTGATGTATGAAGCGTGTCCACAATTGCACCAGTAAAAGTAATGCTTCTGGTCCGACAATTGCCATGACACATCAACACCGAAGTTTGCAAAGCTAGGATTGCTAAACTCCCACTCTGCACCATATGAACTTGCCTTAATACGCGACTTGTAAGCGTTCAGGACGGGCTGATTAGACCTGTCAAACTCATCCTTAATCAGAATGTCAGCTGTCTGCATAATGCTCGCTGAACGACCGTGTGTGCCCTTCATAAGCCAAAAGCCTACGTTAGTTCCATCTAGTGTCTTAAACGACTTTGTATGAAGTGAGTTATCAATCATGAATCCCTGTATAGAATCATTGTTATCCAGGATCATGTTAGTCTTAGCCTTTGCAAATTCCTCTGCATCACTATCTGTAGGCAATGTGTAAATCACGTTATGCCCTAGCTTGATACAGTGATACATAGTCTTGAAGATACTTATTGTACTGAATCCAACCTGAGCGCACTTCAACACCGCTAACAGTCTCGATTCATCCTTCAATGGGTCAATCAAAAAAGAACGATCGTGGAATTCCATAGGAACACCATTCTCGTTCTTAAAGCCATTCTTATATATCCATTCATAAGCACTACTTATGTTCATTGTCTGTTTAATGTTGTTACGTCTTGCTAATTCCTTTTGCAGTGCAGCACGGCTATATACATCAAGAGCCATCCTCATCAACCTTCGCATCACACGTATCGCATAGAACGTGTGTGAAGTCATACTCCTTATATGAGTCAGGAAGACTCACTATGGTATTACAACAAAAACATTTAACTTCCATCATCCATCAACCTCTTTAACTCAGATTCACTAAGCGTTTTAGGATCAACAAATATAATCTTTTCAGCTCGATCTTTCCAACCTAATTGTTTCAATGAAAAAATAGCCATTGGTGATTGTAGAGTTCCCGTAAGAGCACCAATCTCTAGTGCTTCTTCCTTTTTTGCTATGGCAATCTTTAATAGTTCCGAAAATTCTTCTCGGTCGTACAGGTAATTCTTACTAATTCCATTTCTCCAACAGAATCCTTGAATGATTGGAATCTCTGTTTCGTTAATATATTGCTCGAACTTTTTCACGAGTTCAGGCATATCCACTTCTTTTATTTTAGGCGGTCGCCCTACTTTCGCCATATCATTCACTCCTTCCTAATCTCCTATCACAGTAAACATCACTGTAGATCCTGCTACATTCGTTATCGTCACACTGCCTAGTACAGGTATACCTAGTAACACGATTCCAGTGAATTGAAACCGTGTAACCGTAATCTCAACATAGTTAGAACCAATTGTAGTTGCTCGTGAATCAACTGGTAGTGCGTTGACTACATCAGTAGCCCAGCTACGAACATTGTTAAATATATTATTCCCTGTTGCTGTACCATCATCTGTTAAGTAGAACCTTGCAACACCAGAAGCATTTGTAACAGCAGAACCTACGAAAATCTTGCCATTGTTAAGGATTGTATTACCGTAATATACCTTAGTCGTAGTTAAGTTCTTAACAGGCATTAGTACCACTCCTCAAGATATATTGGCTTATTTGCCGCAGTATCTGAGATAGCTCTTATTTCTCCTGTGTATACCAATCCTGCTGGAAACACATAAATTTCACCTTCACGTAAACCAACACCATTTGTTACTGTAGCTGCGCTTGCGTCAAAGTGAATATATACGAGAGCTGCAGCTGTACTTAGATTCTGTATAAGAATGTACTTACGTTCTGCTCTAGCTGCTAATATCGTGACGGATACATTGCTCACGTTTAAAGTTTGTTGGCTTATACCATCTACTTGTAGTTCATACGTAGGGATCTGATTAAATACTGACATCTACACACCCTCCGTTACATAGAGAGTCTTACTTGAACCAACAGCGATAGCTCTAATCTCACCGGTATATATCTCATTGTCATTAAACTGGAAATAGGCATTCTCACGAAACAACATCCCATTCGTTACCGTTGCAGCACCTGCACTAAACTTAACAAATACTCGACCTACTGTAGTACCTCTCTGGATCAAAAGAAACTTGCGATTGGCATTAGCTGATAATACTAATGTGTCAGCAGATGTTACAGACACTACGCTTGAAGTCAGCGTTAACGTGTTTAATGTTTCATTCGTTTGTACAGTACCTGCGATTGATGAAACTGCAATAGTCCCACCAATCGTTACAGTACCACCAATACTTGTAATGCTCGCAACGATTGCCGGTATACTCGCTATTGTCACATTCGGCAAGCTTGTAATGCTAGCCACAATAGCGGGCAAACTTGATATTGCAATCGTTCCATCAATCGTGACAGGTTCGACTAACTGTACAGTAACTGTATTCGTGATCTCATCAATCGTGATCGTACCACCAATAGGCGCTAAAGAAATTTGTATATCCTCCAATAGCGCTTTTATACTTGTAAGCCGCCGTTCACCAGGCACGATCGCTCACCTCACTTCTTATTGCCAACTCGGTTTAAACTCTTTTTCGAATCTCTCGAGCCTTTTTTCCACGTAGTCTCGAATTGCTTGCGAAACCACTTCTCCAGGTTCGGAGTCGACAGATACTGCTTCGGATCCGCTTGCCTGAAAGGGAAACTCTACTTTCGGTACTTCAACGGGAGAAAGAATTGAATTGCTTCCAAGCTGAGTCGCACTATTTTCTGTGCGAAACTGTAAGTCCGGTGCAGCAGTTGAAGGATTGTTAGCTGCTTGACGCGCTTCGAATCTCGCAACCATTTCATCTGCCGATAGCTGTTTAAGACTAGCGATACGGTTCTTAAGCGGTTCACTAGGAGCCTCGTACTTCTTCTCTTCCTTGCTCTTCTCATACGTCTCCTTCAATTCCGCATAATCTGTCTGAAGCTTATCAAGATCATGTTGAAGGTCTGCAGATCGTCCAATTTCCTTGTCTAACAAATTCTCAGTATTAGTCAACCTACTGTTCAGGTCTTCCAACACTTCTTCATGGGCCACATTTAGCGCATTTAACTGCTCAGTGATAAAGTCATGCATGATAATGTTGAACGTCTTACGGCGATCTTCATACTCAAAAATACGTTCACCATTAGGTGGTGCTGGTACAATCGCATCAAACAATCCTAGATCCATAATCAAAATCATCAGTTCATCTTCAAGCGTTGTTACCACTTCTGGCTGTTCTGTTGCGCCTTGTGATCCTTGAATGCCAGCACGCAGAGCCGCCAATTGTTCTTGCACAGTTGACAAATAGTTTCCTCCTTAAAACGTGAATAAACACAAAGAAACACGAGTAGGAGGAAACTACTCATGCTCTTTTGTGTGGAAAGAAATATGTTACGGGAAAGATGAGAAGTGCTACTCGACCGCGCGTTTAGCTATCAAAGTAACATCTAGCTTTCTTTCCACAATTAAATTATACTATACTGTTTGAGAAAAAAAAGTAACATGATTATCTGGCATTTCAATTTCTTGGAACTTTGTAAAACGTAGTGCATCTTTCAGCCTAGATAATGCAATTTTGTGGTGCAACTTAATTGTTTTCACATGATAATGCTTACGATCAGCAATTTGTTGAAGGGTATATCCTTGCATCCACTTTAATTTTATGATGGAATACTGTTCGTCAGTTATCGTTTCCAAAGCGCTATCAATCTCAATTACTGTTGTTTTATATCGTAAATAGTCATTATAATCATCAAACGAGGTGTTACCCATGTCAGCCATTCTACCATTCAGAGCAAAGAACAATTCTGACGCTCCTGAACCGCCTGACATTCCACTGTAATTGGCGATTCCTGCGCTTGGCATGGGTCGATGCCTCTCATATACATTCACAGCATGTTTATACGACGGATACCTCTTCAACAATTCCTCAACTTTGTTCATGTGGTTTCTCCTCCCATTTTTGCGACTCTACATACCTGATATACCTATCCACTACACGTTCTTTATCCGGTTCACGATCAAATTTGTACAACAGTGACATAATCTTCTTTCTCTCATCGAAGTCCTGTATCTTTGCCAACTTTGCTAGGTTCATTCATGTCACCTCTGTAGACCGATTTAAAGGCATCTGTAAGGCATTTACTATTACGAATGATGTTTGGGTCGTCCGATACTAGAATGACACCTACATGACGTCCTGAGAGGCTTATAATGGTGCTCATTACCATATCCATGTAATCACCTGATAAATTCCGACGTAAACTAATACACTTGATAGCATTACTAGTAATAATCCAGTTCTTACATCCACACTCCTCATACAACTACCTCCAACACTATTTCAATCCTAGGATCATCTGAATACCACTTTCCACTCTTACCATAGTCCACTACTTGGCTGTCATTCCTCACTAGAATCCCTTCTAAGGCATCTTCTACCCCTTTAATATAGTTTGATAGGTCCGGCTTACTTTTAGGCCTTAAATCGCCTTGTAGGGCTTTATATTTATCTACCTTACTGAAACTCTTGGGAATAGGTCGATACACTTTCACAGTTAGTGATACAGGTGACTCTATTAATTCCCTAGGCTTGTACTGACTAGCTACTGCACTCACATACTTTTTATAATTCTTAGACTTACCAGGATCGTACATAACCACGTCGCCATGTTTCGTCTTACCAGCTCGTGGTCTCCCTTGTGCTACTGGATCACCGTATACAGTAAACTCGATCATTCCCTCACCACCATCATTCCTAGGCCCATCACACAGGTACGACACTTGTTAAATATGATCCTCGCTTCATACTCGGACATTACTTTCCCGAAAGGAGTACCGTACACGCACATCCTAATCTTCTTCACGTTGCCCCCTCCTAGTACCCGTTTAGTTGCCTTTGGTGGTTCACCGCGTTTTTGTCCATGTAGGCTTGTTCGATTTGTTCACCTGTAAATCCGATTAGTTCGCCCAGTCCGAGGAAATTATTACATATTCGCATATAATCACCTTCGTTGTGGTCATCATCGAAACTTCCAATCGTATAAAATAAGCGATTAAACTGTTTTATGATTGAATCCATTTTAAATTTATACAAATTCCTTTTTAACGCAGGAATGCTTTCGTCGTAACCTTTATGAAGTCCAATCGATAAGATGAAGTGCAGGCAGTCTACATATTCTTCTAGGAGTGGATTTCCTACAACTGTGTAAGATAATTTTCGTTCGTCCGCATAATGTCGTCGTTCCGTCCTCGGCTCCTGATCCTTACTCCAATACTTAAACCCACGCCACTCATTCGCACATTCACCAAGCTCCACTTGTAGTGCTAGTATCAGGTAAGGCAGCATATCCATTTCCTGTAATCCTTTTTCACTGATAATCTTTGCATCTAGTTCCTTCTGCATATCAAACAGTTTCGATAAATTCACTGTGCACTCTCCTTGTTTTTCCTCAGCATTTCCTTTGCTTGATTCTGTTTGAGTCCCTTGAAGCCTAACGCGTAAGACCTATGCTTGACTGTTGCTTCTGGAACTCCTATAGCCCTTGCAAAAACAGTCAACTTCCCATACTCGGCTATACCTGCAAGTATTTCATCTGCCGTTAAACTATTTCTCTTTTTCCGTGTCACGCCATGATCCATGTGGTAAGAAACTTCCCTGGGTTTAACATCATATTTCACCGCTGGTTCTTCTTTGATCACTTCCACGTCTGTCCGGTCACTCATAGCAACCAACTGTTTACCAAACTCATGTAACCGATCTGCTATCGGGCATATTTTACAGGCGTGTAGATCCTTACTAGTTCGCTTAGGACAAACATGGCAATACTTTTGTTCAACCTCCTCAATCTTCTTCAGCACTGCAAATCTCCTTACGCGTCTGTTCCTCCGTTCAATGGCGTTCATGTTATTCACCTCACGCTTAGATTTTTTTCAGTGAATTAAGTGACTCGACTGATGCCACTTTGTTTTTATTCAAGAATATTTGCATATTTTTGTTCAGCATATCTCTATACAATGCCCATGCTTCTGTGTCATCTTTTGTTGCCATTACCACTTCACCTGTATCTTCTTGCGTTAGTACATAAACGATATCCATTTATTTTTCCTCCTGTAATAAATCATCTATTTGTTTTATGGCTGCAAGGATTGGATAAACTTGTGCCGGCACAACAGCGTTCCCAAGAGCTTTCAATCTATTTTCGTCCAGTTTTCCGGGAATCCCATTATGTTCTCTACACACATAGGGCAAGGTGTTCCTTTGAACAGCATCGACAAACCCACTTGTTTGCCAATTCTGATTCGTCGCTGTATGCATTTCATTGATACGTCCCCACGGTCTCTGTTGTCTTCTGCGTTCGGAGTGGGCAACCACGAATACCCTGTCTCTTCGGTGAAAGGCTCCGACGGCTGCAGCCGGAATAATAAACGATTGCCAGGTGTACCCGAGGTTTTCCAAGTCAGAAATGACACCATCGAGTCCCAGTGTGACGTTTCCAGCAACATTTTCGCGCAGTACCCAGCGGGGTCTGACGGTTTCCAGTAAGCGGTTAACTTCTGGCCAGAGGAAACGGTCATCATCTTCGCCTTCTCGCTCCCCGGCAACACTGTAAGGTTGGCAAGGATCTCCGGAGAGAATAATGTCAATTGTCCCGATTCCATCTGTATCAATCCTCTCTTTCGTTAACGTGCATACATCATCGTAAATTGGAACATCAGGCCAATGTTTCTTCAGGACCTTTTGTGGAAACGGATCACGTTCACAGAACGCCACAGTCTTGATGCCTGCCCATTCACATGCCAAGTCAATTCCACCAATACCTGAAAATAAACTAAGAGCTTTCACTGTCGATAAAACCTCCACTCACGCTTCTTCACCGTATAAAACCTAGGACGCATCGATCTATGACTTACTTGCCTATTCGGTTCAGCAACCATACGCCTCTGCATCTCTCGCATCATCCGCACAGCTGCGTACCGATCTTCAAGGGACATATTCTCATCCACTGCCACTTGAAACATTTCCTTCATCCCGCACCTCCCATATTCCGAATATTCAGCCAATTTAAGATATGTCATTCCTGCGGAGCTAGTAAAACCTTACTTAATCTCGTTTACAACCAATTTCCCTGTCTTTGTCACGTACACTGTATATTTTCTATTTCCACGTGCTACTTCAAGGAATACTCGTCCTTTGTTGTCATCACACAAACACGTTATCTCAAGATCATCCCACTTCAATCCGAATGGTGTCCGTTTAACTTCCACTCTTACAACTCCTTTTTATGGGTTCTGTTTATTCCGTTTATCTAAAAATATTTGTTAGTAATCGTTTGATACACCTTGTCATACTTCAGTTTCACCAAACCAGTAGGACCATTACGATGTTTAGCTAAATTCACTTCGAGTACTCCAGGCTCTTTTGTTTCAGGATTGTAATACTCATCGCGGTATAAAAGTATGATTCCATCGGCTACAGCTGCAATAGCAGCACTTCCAGAAAGGTCTGATATAAATGGGCGTTTTTCTTGACGTGTATCAATATCCTGTTTTAACTGGGATAATCCAAGGATGAAGCAATCACACTCTTTCGCTGCAATCCTCAATTTTTGGCATATACGGTGCAATGCGCTGCCTGTATTATCCGTTTTCTCATTTGGTTCAATAATTTCTTGTAGATAATCAATGATTACCAAATCTAGCCCTTCCTGCCTTTTCATCCTACGCATTTCACTAGCAATGAAATCTACGGTTACTCCGCGCGTATCATCAATGTTTACCTCGGATATGATAGATAGCGCTGTATTAATTTCATCATCTTTGCTACTAGATACATTTCCCGACTTAACATCTTGTAGAGGTGATTTAGACATACTTGCAACGAATCTGTTTATAATTGCGTTCTTATCCATTTCTAAGCTAAACATTGCAACCTTATATTTCTTTTTAACTGCATTATGTGCAAGCTCATTAGCAAAAGCTGATTTACCCATGCTTGTACGAGCTCCCACTACGAATAACTCTGAGCGTTGAAAACCTAGTGTTAAATTGTCTAATCCTGTGTACCCTGTGAGCAAGCCATAAGCCCTTTTAGGATCTGCTCGTTTTAACGAGAATTCCTCATACCACTCAACAACATTTGTTACTCTACTCTTTCTCTCTAACGACCTTGGCCTTATTTCTAGTGCCTTCTGTTCGAAACTGTTTAGCAGCTCTTCAAAATTGGTTTCAAGGGGATCAACTATGCGTTCTTTAAATTGGTTAATCAGTTGTTCGAATTTTCTTCTGGCCGCGAATTCAATAAACTTTTTAAGGATATATTCAAACTGTTTAACAGAAGGTACGGAACCAGTCATGTCTGTTAGATAACCAACACCACCTATTTTATGAAGACTGTTTTCAAAGTGAATGGCGATGTTGGTTAAGGTTACCTCTACGTTTTTTGCATTAAGCTTTTCGATAGCAACGAATATATTTTTATGAATAGATGATGTGAACATTTCAACGTTAACTACCGTAAGCGTTTCCTTTACCAGTGATGGATCTAATAACAATGTTCCTAAAACCTGAGATTCGATGATTTCAGTGTTAAACATCTTGAGCTCTCCTCATTCGCTCCATCCTTTGTAAATCTTCCGGAGTAGGTACATATTCTTTTGGCGTGTTCATCTTTGATTTTTGAAACTGAATTGTTTTTTCTAAATCTTTCTTATACCAGTTATGAATGGATAAATAAGTGCTCGCTGTTTTCTGTTTTTTATCTGGTTGTGTAAGTATCCATGAAGCGAATTTGTAAATGTAATTCATAACAGTTGCTTCACTACCAATTTCTATTATTAGTTTCTTAAACTGATCTGACGTGATTTTTATATGTGACATTTCATCGAAATGCATATACTCTTTTTCTTTACTTTTACTTTCCTTTTCTTTTACTTTACTTTTTGGCGTTTCTTCCCTAGTTTCTGCGTCAGAAACCTCATCAGAAACATCCTTACTTGAATTTCCGTATGATTTACGCATCTTTTCACGTTTTTCTGTTACCACTGATGCACGTTTTTTAATACCTTTTGATGTTAAAATACGGTGTTCTTCATACATTTCTTTATCAAAACAACCATGTTTTATTGCTGTTTTAAGCATTTCTTCGAATTTCTGCACAGTTACTTCTACTTTTCTGGCGAATATCTGCATAGTTTCTGCGTCAGAAACATCTAATTCGAAATTGTCTTCTTGATAAATATTTTCAAGCATTATACAAAAGAATGTGTAACCATCATTACCATGTAAGATCCTTAAAGCTTCGACCTTTTTATCTGTGGATAGGTTCACGTCATGAGGGAAGTAGTCTAGCCCCTCCTTTCTCGGTCTAGCCATTTAAAAACCCCCTTTAAGGTACAAAATTAATGCTTTCTAAGTACTCACAATTTTTCAAGTAAGCTTGTTCGGCACTTTTCATCTCGCACTTAGAAATTAAAACTTCCTTGTGGTACTTGGCTATTTCACCAATGTGTACTGGACCTGGCCTTCTGTTTTCTTCACGATTTATGATTGCTCTTGCAAATCTAAGTTCAGCTGCATCTAATTTTTCATCTAGTTCTAAATGTTCTTTCCAAGCTCGTTCATCGTCCATTGTTTACACCGCCTTTTTATCAATTGCCTTTCTAATTACCTTCACAATGAATTCTTGCATCGAAATTCCTTGATCCACACAGTATAGTTTCAATGCCTTGTGTTCGATCTCGTCCAGTCGAAGAGGGAAATTTTTAATTTTCATTGAATTCATCCTCCTATTTACTTAATGACTTCATTATACTATTAAATGATCATAATGTACATATTAATGTACTATATGGTGTGAATGGTTTACTTTATGGACATTTTGGTTATGATAAAAATAAGTAATTACTTTATAAGTTGGTGACGTCATGATAAAAAATAATCTTTCTAAGCTAATGTCCGATAGAAAAATACGTAATATTTCTGAGCTCGCTAGGATCGTAGAATTGGACCGTCGAACTTTGACCGCCATGTATGATGAGAAGAACAAGGGCATCGATTATGACACCCTTATTAAGTTGTGTGATTATTTCAACTGCACTGTTGGTGATCTGCTGGTGTATGAGAAGGAGAAGAAGGACTAGCCTCCCTCTTCTTCCTCTCTCTCATGCAATGCATTCACTTGGTAGCTTATCGCGTTTATGGTTTGTGGGGGGTCTGTGGTGAAGTCGCCTGCCTTAATATCGCGTTCCAGCAAACTGAGTATTTTAATTGCGCTTTGAAATTTAATAATTTCCTCGGGATCTACCGCGTGTAAATCATTGACCTCGTACACGTATCTCTTTTCCTCAATCCACTTTAGTAACTTTTGCTTGTCTATCATGGCGTTGCCTCCTCTACCAGTTCATTTTTAATGATCCGAAGTAATTGCCAATTTCGAGTTTGTGTCCTTCAGGTAAATTGGGCATAAGTTTCAATAATTGCTGTTCTTGATCATATGTCTTGATGCTGTCATCGCTGACATTGAAGTATACTGACCGAACTTTTTGAGATTCCACTTCTGGTTTGGTTACATACGCCTTGCGTCGAAAAGATAGCTGGTAGAAGCTTTGTCCTGCTAGTTGTTTGGCAATGTCAAAGATGTTGCCTACATGCTCACCTAACTGCTTCACGGAACGTCCTTCGCAATCCCCTTCTGTTGTTACAATCCATAACCCCATTACATCAAAATGCTTAGATTCCAGTTCTTTAATCTTCTTTTCCTTATTTGCTAGCTCTTCCCGTAATTTTGCAATGTCAAAGTAAATACTCATATTTTCCTCCTAAACTTACTCCACACCTCGTAAGACAGTGCGAGCGGCAAGTAGCGTATTCGGTCTAGCCAGATGGTCATATGGTGGCCGTATTTGTGATTCCGACATATTCCAACAGCTCCTCATTTTCGCAATCGTGCCAATCGCAGTAGTAATTACCCTTGTGTTCAAATTCGAATGATTCTCCGCATCTTCCGCATTCATACTCATATTTCATTTGAACACACCTCCCATGTACTTCGATATTCAAACTGTCCGTACCCGATTATGCGCTTGGATCAAGTTCTCCATACTTTCAAGAATGTCTTCAAATGACATATCCGAACCAATGATGAATTTTGTAAGCTCAATAAATTTTTGTTCAGGATTCTCCTGCAGCTCTTGCTCAAAAAATGGTACTGTTCCAGTTATCAATTCTTTATTTGCCATTTAACACACTCCCTGTCCTTTAATATTCAAACTGTCCGAGCGTCGTCAGTTGCTTTCACATCATAAACACCGGTTTCAATTTCCCTTAAAACGTGACCGTAAGCGTACCCTGCTTCTTCGCACATTCTTGCACTATAATGCTTTTTCTTTTTCTTATAGTCGCGTGAAGAGTTTAAGGATTGATCCATCATTTCTTGTAAGACTTTCATTAGCTTTTGCTTATCCAACATGCCCTGTCTCAATCCTCCTCATGTGTTTCAATATTCATTGAATTACTTCTGGTTTATAAATTCTTCGTCCATTGCATCTAAATAATCTTCAAGATCACATTCTGCACATCCGCGCCCATCGTTCACAAAACCATGACGGCATTCTACTTCTTCCACTCATGGACACCCCTATTCATTTTGATACTTCATCCAAAACACAATCACATGGTTCTTTTGCGACTTCTTCCGTATATGGGATGTGTTCGGAAACAACGCCTGTTTTGTACTCGAAATAACCTTTTCCGTCACACTTACTGCAACCTATTTTCATGAACTCACCCTATTCAATATGATTCTTAATACGGATAACTTCCCGTAACTCTGTAAATATCTTGGTTACTGGCATAGGTCGCGTAGCATACGCGCTTGCCTTGCTCCAGACTAAGCACCTCGTAAAACTCATCACCGATTTTAATAATGTCCTCGACCTTCGGTTTATAATTCAAAACTCCGATGAGAATTTCCGGTCTGTACTTGTGGTACATCTTCATTCCGTAACCCACGCCATGTACACCGCCTATTCAATATGTTGCCTTACGCAACTTTTTGCACCTAATACACATTTCAACCCAAAATGGATATTTCCAATCTGGTGCTTTCACCGTATGCCAATCATGTCGGCAAAACCATTTTTTCACTTTGCGGTTCACCTCACGGACAACTTATTCATTATGTTCCTTCACATTACGGAGGCCCGAAGGCCTCACAATTACGCTACTTCGTACGCAGTTAAAAAGTTAATTAATGCTATTGCCTGTGTCATAGTTAACTTTTTAGTTTCTGTATTTCCGTTGCTATGTTCTGCTAGAATTCTTCTGAAATCTTCTTCTGAAATCTTTTTTCGAGACTTCAATGTACCAACTAGCTTTACCTGACCTTCTGAAATCAATTTAGGTGCGTTCTGACCACCATCTGAGACGATTTTAACTGGTTGTTGTGTGTTTTGTTCTTGCTCTCTTTGTGTCTCTACTGGCTTTGTAGGGGCCTTGGAATCTTGTTGATCTGTGTACTTCGTTCTATCTTTTTCAAAGTAAACATCAGCTGCAAATCCAAGAGATTTACACGCTACACTTATGGCATCCGTATAGGCCATTTTGAAGCACTCATCACTCGTATAAGGGCCATTACGCTCTTGTGTGACAAACGAGCTGCCGCCCATGCCAGGTATCGGATAAGACCATTCACCATCAGACTTGATATACAAGTTAATGTCTACGAAACATACGATTTCTTCACCGGATCCACGCTCAATTCGTTGGTCAACAATTTCGATTCTCCAGCCAATTCCACATATACCGAACATCTCTGTCAACATCTTGATACGCCACATTGGGTTTATATCTGACATACCCTTTAAACGACCACCAACGATAGGTTTCAATGCATTTTCAGGTACTCTACGGACCTTCTCGTACAAATCCATATTTTCACTCATGAGGTGTCACCTCCTTGATCGTCATCTCTGTTTGGATCCATTCATAATCATCTCTATCTACTGCATAAGGGCTTGTAGCAAGCCATAAATTGTAGTACTCTTCGTCGTAAAATCTCTTGGCATCAAACAATTTTGTAGTGCTACGTTCTGGTGTATCTGCGAAGTATTTCTGTGTATTTTTATTTTTTATTACGTAACGGAATTTAATTTCCATAGTTAACACCTACTGTGTTATAATTACTTATCATTGATTTATCGAGAGGCTTTCCATGTCCGTGGAAGGTCCTTTTTGCATTTAAAAGTAATATCCGATTCTGCCGCTTATTGTGCGGACGCTGCTTAGCTAACCAACGAAACTGTTCTTCAGTAACATGGATAGTCATGAATTTCAAACTCCTCTACATAGTCTTCATCAATCTCTGTCAGCACTTTCTTCACTCCTTCGCTTAAGCTCTAACTCGATAGCTTCTCTTTCCCATTTGCTCTCTGTGAATACTAGTTTGTTGTGAAGTTCTTCATCAGGTTCAGTTCGGTAAAAGTGCTTAATGAAGTTCACATCATATAGGGTCACAAGGCATCCACTTCCTTCAGAATGTCGTTTACTCCTACTAGGTCAATCATCCACTCCACAGTTACTTTCTTATCTCCTTCTAACTCTTTTACTAGTAGTTCAATAGCGTAGGATTGAGTTTTAAAGTAGTTAATTGCTTGTTCTCTTGTCATACGGCCACACTCCTTTTTATCACTCTCAGCTGCTTAGCTTTGAGCGTCTTATTCTCTTTTACAAGTGATTTCAGCACGTACAATATGTCTTTTGCTGTGTATTTTTCAAAGTCGTGCATGTATTCTGGCATGTCTTCCTTGTGTTCTAGCACATACTCAAGTTCATTAATCTCCAATTCTGCAAGCTCCAACAAGGTTTTCATTGTGCATATCCTCCAGTTTCTGTTTTAGTTGTGCGTTCTCACTTGCAAGTCTGTAGTATCCCTGGCGTGTTACCTGTAAGTCATGTTGTAGGATCAGGATTTTGTCCTGTAGTGCTTTGATGTCGATCATCATTCCGTAGTTCCTCCAAGAATTTATCTAGTGTTAGTCCAAGGTGTTTGCATATTTGTTCGATGTCTAGCTCAATCATGCAATCATCCTTTTGCTAATATTTGTTAACTATCTTAATTAGTGTGGTATGATTGGGATTAGTGCTTAACTAGCTTTTACCTTACTTTCATCCTTCTCTGGCTTTGGCATGCTCATCACTTCTTCAGTGAAGTGTCTGGCTAATGTTTCAGCTATGAACTTGGCTGTCTTGTCGTCCGTGAATGATATTTTTATGGGAGTTAACATGGGTGGCCTCCTTATTAAGTAATTCTTTACAAGTCAACTACATATGATTTCTCGCAACTTTTCGTTAGTTTTTTTATCTATTACTAAGAGAATTTTTCTTCCATCTCTGGCGATGGTTGTCTTCATGAAAGTGTTGCAGTTTCCGTTTATCCTTTCGATTTTATCCCTATTATTGATTTGAACTGAGTAGGTAGCCCACCTACAGTTTCCAAGTTCGTACCCTTTGTCATTATCTATCCGGTCTAGAGTAGTGTTTTTTTCACCGTATGTGGTTATATGATCTAAATACAATTGGTACATGTCATCCTTGAAGTTTGAAAACGACATCCAAGATTCACAAACTCTAATTCCTTTTGCATAGTGATGCTTAAATTTTTCAAATCTGCATCTTGTTTTCATACTCGCCCATATTTTATAAAACCTGGTTCTGCTCATACCATGTATTTCATTCATGACCCACCAACTTTCAAGCAGTTTTGTTATTCTTTGTATGTGCAACTTGTTTTACAGGTTGAGCAAAAAAAATCTCTGATACATCCTTATTAAAGTATTTTGCAATCTTCAAACCAACTTCCATGGACGGTGGGTTACCCTTCATAATACGTATTACAGTCTGTCTCGTAATTCCAATGTTCTTTGCTAGTTGAGATTTGTTCAAATTGTTGCTGCACATAAGAAACTCTAGTGTGTTCTTCAAGTTAATCACCTCCGTTTACTGTGCTACGTGTTTTACATCTTTAATATACAACACGTTTTACATAGTGTCAACTTGTTTTACACTTATTTATTTCTAAATGTTTTACAATATGGATAACATGTTTAACAGAAGGGAAGGTACATGTGGAAAAAATAGGAGAATTCTTAAAAAAATTGAGAACTGATAAGAAACTATCTTTTAGGGAAGCGAGTGAACGAAGTGGTTTAAGTCATTCTTACATACGTTATTTAGAAGAAGGGAAACGACCAGGTTCTAATACACCAATAAACGCTACTCCAGATACTTTGAAAAAATTAGCTGATGCTTATCAACACTCATACGAAGATTTAATGATGATCGCCGGATACATAAGCACACAATATATAATTGATTACGAAACAAATGAAATAAGGGCGCAAACTGTAGAAGAGTCCGAAAACGAAAGAAACTATAATAGAAAACTAAATGAAAATGAAATAACTAAATTAATACATATTAATGAATTTATTAACTACAAAGGTAAACGTTTGAGTGATTATGACAAAGATAGGCTAATTGATATGATTGATCTAATGTTAAAACAAAAAGACAACGACTCATAAAGGTCGTTGTTCTTTTTGTTTTATTATAGATGTATATGATTCCATTAAAGATAATATCTTATCTACAGCAGTTGCGTGTCCTTCTTGTCCATCTTCCACATCTATGCATACGTCCATTAGCGACCAATACAGTTTTTCATCTTCTGCCATATGATCCCCCGTCCCTTTTCATATTTTCATATTACCAGAACTTATGTTCGCATTCAACGCATTTCAACTGCCAAAAAACTGCCAAGAAACGGCCATTCATAAGAAAGTAGATTGTCTATGTAACCGCTTTTACCTAATATTAATCATACACTGAAATTTAATAATATGTTGTCGTATTTTGCGAATAATATGATACCATTGGCGTAACATGAACGGTCATTTAGGACTATTTTTTAGTAGGTATTTACGCACCTCATTCACTCTTCTACGCGATATAGGATACGTTAACCCGTTCGTATAATGGACCTCGCCGTTACTGTATTTCTCTATTATCTTCAGGTTTGTGACTTTATTCTTGTCGATCTGCATGAATCCCAGTGGACCATATATCTGCACATGCTCCTTAACCGTTCTGGGACGTCTAAACGTCCCGTGTAGTGTTCTGTAGATGACTGTCGGTCTTTGTACTTCTATGCAGATTATGTCCTCTTCCTGGATGTCGTAGACTGCGTTGTCTTGGCCTATTACGTACATGGTTCCTCCTGTGGAGGGCACAGACCGTTTAAATTACACCATTGTATGGTATAATAGGAACAGGGCTGTGCCCTTAATGTGTAGTCGCTTCCTTGACCGCCAAGTCTATGGGGAAGTGACTTTTTCTTTTAATGAGATCATTTTATCCCATCCAGTTCCTTCAATGTACTTATCATATTCATTCATAAATGTGTCAACTGAACAATTCTTATTAATGAACTCGATAAAAAAGTAAAAATGGGACTTAAGTGAGTACATTTCCATAATCCGATCATCAGTTTCAGTAGAATAGTATATTTTACCTTCATGATCTGCATATATTTCATTTAGTACGTTTCCGCTATGTAGCGTATTCCACATGCAGTCAAGCATGGAATTTACTTCTGATAGACGTTTTTTTGTATCAATAACAACTTTTTCGTTTTTTTCCTTTGTCCTGAACTCTATAATATTACTCATTTAAAATTTTTAATCTCCTTTTCTATGTTAGCTTTTATACCTTTAGCAGTTAATATTTCATGAATAAAAAGACGTCCTTGTTGAGTCCACTGTGTATTCATTTTTACATCTGGTGTTCCGTCTTTATGTTTAAAATTGAATGAGTACGATTGAGTATATCCTTTATCTGCATGCTTCTTATACAAAACCCATTGTTTGTTAACTAAATATTGTACGCCCAAATCATGAAGAATTTTATTTAATTCGGGTGCTGTTAGTCCGTAATCTTTAGCTATTTGGGTCGTTGTCACTAATCCTTTTGATTGAAGTATTGTATCAACATACTTTGTCTTTTTTCGTAGCTCCTCATTTTCTAATTCTAGTTTTTCGTTTTTTTCAACCTCACCAACCAAAGCTAGTAATGCAGTTTTGTATGTTTGAGGCAGCATTTTCCCGTACTTATCAAACTGCTCCATCTCTTCAAACTTAGTTACATATGCAGCGGTAAATAAAATCCCTTTTTCCCCTGTCATTTTATTTGCTATCATGTTGCAACCTTTACGAGTTGCGTCATACTTTCTCAAAGTTCTTCCAGTACTGTCAGTGTACGAACCTTCTATGAAAAATTCACTCACCCCAAATTTGGGGACAGTAGATTTTCTCAATACTTCTACAAAAACATCAATATCTCTCAGTAGGTGGTCGTGCCTTTTACCTGTCATTTCTGCTATTTCTCTGCTGTCCAATAAAAGGTTGTCTGGTGAGTTTGAAAAAGATAATTGTTTCATTTCATTCCTCCTTGTTTTCAATCAAAATTAGTTATAAAATAGTTCCAGAATGGGTTGATTATTGAGCAATTTCGAGTATTTCTTCAATCTGATTCAAGTTAAGAATTGTAACGATTCTTAAAGCCGTGTCGATCGGAAGTTTCCTTTTGCATTGCTCATACTTACGGTATCCATGTACTGACATCCCTAGTTTAGCAGCCATATCATCTTGGCTCATACCTTTGCGTTTTCTTTGATATTGAAGCTTATGCATAATGTTTGACATTTGTCTGTTCCTCCTCTCGTACGTTATGGGTTTATTATATTTCCAGAATGGGTTAGTTGTCAATACTTATTGGAGGTTTATTATGGAAGTTTTTTCTGCACGTTTAAAATGGCTTAGAATTAAGAAGGGATTTACACAAGCTAAGTTAGCTGAAGAAATCGGCATGTCAGCGCCAGGTTATACAAAAATAGAAAACGGCACACGAGAACCAAATTTAGATACATTAGTAAAGTTTCCTTCAGTACTCGAGGAATCACTGGATTTTTTACTTGGTTTAACCGACCATGATAGGGAGATAAGTGAAATATTTATTTCTTACAGAGAACATTTCAGAGAAATACATTTCTACGAACTTAGGATCAAAAAAGGAATGGATCAACTATTTGATATAGATGAATTTGTAAGAATTGGGGTAAGCAAAGAGGATGATTCAGAAAAGAAGAGGATAAAGGAATCTATTCAAGCAGCGATTACAAGGTACGAGTCGGAAATAGCAGAAATAAAATCAAAAATGGCACAGGATGCAGATAAACTAAAATCATTAATTCCGGAGATACCAGTACTGTCTGAAATAACAAAAGCATTCTTAGAAACGCTCGAATAAGCCCTTAACTGGGCTTTTCTTTATAAGGAGGAACTATGAGAGCAGCTATGTACATTCGCGTTTCTGACGAGGAACAAGTAAAAGAGGGTTACTCCATTGAATCACAGATTGCTGTGTGTTCACGTTGGGCAGCTGATAAGGGGCATGACATTGTCGACACCTACATCGATGAGGGAATAAGCTCCAAGACGCTTAAACGACCTGCTATGCAGCGTATGATTAGGGATATTGAGCGTAAGAAGTTTGATCTTCTCATCTTCTGGAGACTTAACCGCGTTACACGTACAGTAAAAGATAAGGTGTTCCTGTTCGATTTGTTTGACCGGTACGATATTAGTCTCAAGTCCATGACAGAAGAGATAGACACCACCACAGCGAGCGGCAGAATGATCACCAACCTATTGGTATCAGTGGCACAAGGAGAGCGTGAGCAGACCGCTGAGAACGTGTACAGTACAATGATGGAGCTCCACTTAAATGGTAAGCGTCAGGGAGCTATGGCACCATTTGGTTACGATCTAGTAGAAGGTAAACTGATCATTAATGATCGTGAAGCAGAAATTGTTCGGCGTATGTTTGATATGTACGTAAGCAATCAACATGGTTTCCGTGGTATAGCTATGATTATCAACCGTGATCATAATGGACCTGAGGATCGTATATGGAGTTACACTACAATAAGGTACGTACTGATGAACCCTGTGTACTGTGGTCGACTACGTTGGAATCATAGGAAATTAAGCGGTAGAGAAACTGGGAAACCTGTGATAACCAACAACACGCATGAAGCAATAATTGATGAAAAGTTACACGACTATGTGATAAGTGAGATATCCAGGCGTAAAGTTGGTGGAAAGACTGCCACTTCAGAGTATGCATTTGGGGGAGTGTTACGGTGTGGTAGATGTAATGCTGCAATGGTAGGTACATCTGCTAAAAAATCGAACGGTCAAGTTAAATACTACCGATGCTCTAAAAGGCAAAATTACAATAACTGTAACATGCCAGTTTTAAAAGTTGAACGTGTGGAAGAAGCTTTCTTGTCAGCGTTAGACTATGATCCTAAGCAACTCAGGAAATTCATGAACAACACTGCTATTAAATCTAACAATGATAAGCAAAAGAAAATTGATCGATTGAAGAAAGAGTTGGAAACTGTTCAGAAGAGGAAAAAGAAATGGCGTTTGGCATATGCTGATGATGTTATTTCCTTGGAAGAATTAAAGGAACATAACAAAGAGGATAATGAACGTGAGGAAGCTATTCAGAAGGAACTAAATGAAATACCTGATGCACATGTAGCGAAGTGGTCGAAAGAGGAAATTATTGAACAGCTCACCATGATAAGAGAACTGTGGAAAAAGAGTAGTAACGATAAAGTTAAAAAAGCATTCATTCGTGATGCATTTGAATCCATTACTGTGGATACAGAAGTAGAGACCGCACATGGCGGCCCCAATATTATTGTAGAAGCTGTGATTGTTGATATGAAGTTCAGGATTTAGTCGAAGTCGTAGCGTTGAGATAGCCAGGGATC
>NZ_JCAUAR010000036.1:0-27539 GCF_059692055.1 Paenibacillus sp. J31R109
TTTACAAAGAACTTCATCCCCAGCGGGGATAGATCTGGAGGAGCCGGATGCGATGACCCGCATGTCCGGAACTGTGAGAGGCCCATGCAATAGCGCATGGGCCTACTCGATGTGTTAGGTCGCGCGGAAAGCGAACGGTGTGCGGTGAAAACCTCATTCACTCTCCGTATGAGGTTCTGAAAAAGGTTCGATAAGAGGGTCTACGTTCTGAAACGGCTGCTTAACAGAAGTGGTGGATAACCTCCGCTTAGGCGCCTTCTTCGCTTTCGAGCAGGTTAGATCATACTTTCGGCCATTAGCTCTGCCCAACCGGACGATTCGGCGGATGATGGATTTGTCTTCCAACTTGGTGAAGGGACAAGGATCTGGCCGTGTGTTGACCTCTAGGATCCATGGCTTGAGCCCTTGATCGACAGCGATGTCGATGCCGAGCTCATTCATGCCGGGATAGGTGCGGCTTAATTGAGCAGAAGTCCAATAGGCAATTTTCTGCATTTTAAACATAAGAATAGATGTGGCATCAACGCCGAACCGGGGTTCCAAAAGGTCGTAAGGACTGTAGATCGTACCACCTTGACTGCCATTGGTGACAGCTTTCTGTGGATGGGCAACCCTAGCTGCTGTGCCCGTACATACCCATTTTCCCGAAGGGTCGCGTTGAACCATGACACGGAAGTCGTAGGGACTGCCTTCGTGAGTCAAAACGTAGATCCCCTTCTGAATGAGATATCGTTTGGTGCCGCAGCGGCGCTGCAGGGATTGATACATGCGCTCAAAGGTCGGAAAACGGTAGATGTTCACCCCGCTCTGATAGCGATAGGTGCCTCCACGTTTCTCAACGCGCATAACGCCTATCCCTAGTGAGCCGATATCGGGTTTAACGTAGAGCATATTGTGCTGGGCGAGCATGGATGACAACCTGCTGCGATCAAAAGGATGCGTAGTCGGCACATGCTGGCGCAGCTTCACATTCCGAATCATGATGCGTGTTTTAATCCATTTGCTTGAAACGGCCTTCAGTGAACTTGTCATGGGAAGATCCTCTTTCTACCGAGTACGGCGTTTCATTATTTCAATATGATATGAGGTAGAGGGGAGGCAGGTGAACAGGGAAAGTGGGGTTATCGCTTAGGAATAACGAACGATGGGTGAGAAGGACGCATAGAATATGTAGGCAGGTAGATTTGAGTGCATGTTCCGTTAGTGGAGCTGAGAGGAGGAGCCGCACGTCTATGCACATGAAAGAAGTTACAAACAGGATGAAGCGGCAATTTCCTTGGTTGCTGCCAGAACTTGAGCAAATTGTTCCATCGGATAAAGAGGAATTTGGTGTGGTTGATGAATTGCCGCTAGTGACAGCGGGCATGTTGGAATCGTTTTACTATTCGGAGGCTAACCCGTTTCTGCTGCAAGTCGATATGAATCGGTATCAGACGTCAGGCACGAGCTCGAAGCGGCGGAAGACTATTTTCTATTCGCAAGCTGACGAGGAGGCTTATTTGCGAGTGAAATTGGACGTCTTTCGGGCGATTCTTGCAGGCAATTGTTACCGTACTGCGATGGCAGACATGGGTACTGGGCATGCGGAGGCGACGGCGGTCGAGGTGTTTCGCGAGCTCGGTATGGAGGTCGAATCGGTATCCTTTCGGCTGCCAATCGAGCAGCATGTGGAACGGCTTCAGAGCTTCAGACCCGAGGTGCTGTATACGATGCCGTCAATTTTGGATCGGATTTTGCAAGCGTCGGATGATCCTGCAAGTTATGGCATCCAGCATGTCATTCTAGTTGGCGAAATAGCTTCGCCAGGTTGGAGGCTGCGGACAGCCGAAAGATTAGGGATAGCCGAGACACAGATCACGGATACGTATGGCTCCATCGAGATAGGGACCATTGCTTACTTCTCACATGCATACGGCAGATACTTATTTGCTGAGGGCATTCTTGCAGAGGGTATCACCACGGAGCTGCTAGACGGCGAGTTGGAGCCGCTACCAGATGAGATGGAGCGTGTGTTGGTTCTCACCTCAACGATTAGAGATTCGTTCCCAGCGCTGCGATACGTGACCTACGATGTTGTACGTGATTTGAGAGCGATTGAAGTTGATGGTGTTTGTGCACAGAGTTTTCAGAGCATCGTCAAACGCATTGGACCTGATTTGAAGCACGGCGAGAAAATTAGTATCTATGATATTGAGGACGTCGTATATGCCCACCTGCGTGAAGCTAGTGTTCGTGTACAGGTTAGCGGCAACGCTTTAACTGTATTTGTGTACAGTCCACTCGCAACAACAGCGATTCTGGACAGTATTCGAACAGATGTAGAAAATCGCATTCCAGCGATTGGCATGATGATTCAGGCGAAGCTTTTGGAAGGCATTCAGGTTATCGGGGGCACCTTTGAGGATTCACAGAACCGCACCTCCGTGAAAAATAAGAAAATTTTTTACACGTAAAGGAGGGGATGGCCATGGAGCTTGAAGGAGGTATTGTCCAAGCGATCGGGCATACGCCGCTTATTCGGCTATCACGTTTGTTTAAAGATCAACCCTTTGAAGTGTATGGCAAAATGGAATGGATGAACCCTGGCGGCAGCGCGAAGGATCGACCAGCCCTGTTTATGCTGCGGGAGGCGATCCGCCGAGGCGAGGTGACGAGCGAGAGTGTCATCGTCGAGTCTAGCTCTGGCAACCTGGCGATTAGTCTCGCTCAATTCTGCCGGTATCTCGGGCTTCGCTTCATCTGTGTTGTTGATCCTCGGACGACGCAGCAGCATTTGCAAATCATTCGTAGCTTTCATGGCGAAATCGACCTTGTGTCCGTGCCGGATGAGGCGACGGGTGAATTTCTGCCAGCCCGCATACGGCGAGTAGCTGAGCTTGTGCGTCAGATTCCGCATGCATACTGGACGAACCAGTACGGAAGCCCCGATAATGCTTTGGCTCATAGTGAGACGACGATGCGGGAAATCGGCGAGCAGCTAGGCGAGCTTGACTATTTATTTTGCGGAGTGAGCTCGTGTGGAACAATCAGGGGATGTATGGACTATATCCGTAATCGCGGATGGAAGACGCAGATCGTGGCGGTGGATGCCGAAGGCAGTGTTATTTTTGGCGGGGAAAAAGGTCCAAGAAAATTCCCTGGATTAGGTGCTGGTATAACACCGGGGTTACATCGGGACGATGTGGCAGACAGGGTTATCTATGTCTCGGATAGGGATTGCGTGGAAGGCTGCCGAGCCTTAGTACGGGAAGAAGCCGTGTTAGCGGGCGCTTCCTCCGGAGGCGTTATTTCGGCGATACAACGAATGAGTGAAATGATTCCCCCAGGAGCGGTTTGCGCAGCCATTTTACCAGACCGTGGTGAACGATATTTGAATACTGTGTATAACGATGAATGGGTTGGACGAGAGATCGGGTATACACCGAGTAACTAGCATGGGAGACTAGCAAATGTTGTACTTACAGGATGACCATATCCGAGAAATCGGAATCGATTGGAAGAAACTAACCAACATTGTTCAGGATGTTGTTGCTATACAAGATAGTGGGGACTGTGTACACCCTCTGAAGCCATACTTACGCTTTCGCGATCCCCACAATCGTATCATTGCGATGCCGGCCTATGTAGGCGGTCATATCGCGATGTCCGGCATCAAGTGGATTGCGAGCTTCCCAAATAATCGCCTAATGGGACTTCCTAGGGCTCATAATACACTGATTTTAAATAATCCATCGACTGGAGAGCCTACGGCATTTATCCACAGCGGACTTTTGAATGGTCTGCGAACAGCAGCCGTTAGCGGTGTGATGATGAATCATTTCGTAAAAGCCCGGCAGACTGGACGTTTGCGCATCCTTTTGATAGGATGGGGGCCGGTCGGACGCTTACATTTGGATATGTGTGTGGCTTTGTTTGGAGATCGGATTGAGCGAGTCAGCATCTATGATCTCAAGGGAGTTGATCCTGCGACGATTCAGGCTGACATACAAGAGAAGGTGCAGATAGTAAACGATTGGCGAGCGGACTACCGTGAGGCTAATGTGATCATGACTTGCACGGTATCCGCTGAGCGGTATATTGATGAAGCTCCGCCTCCGGGGGCGCTCCTTCTCAATGTCTCTCTCCGCGATTATAAACCGGAAAGCGTGTCTGGCGTGAAAGCGATCATTGTGGATGATTGGCGCGAGGTATGCCGTGAACAGACAGATATTGAGCAGCTCCACATCCAGCATAACTTACAGGAAACGGACGTACGAACATTAGCGGATGTGGTGCTTCGCGACCAACTAGCGAGTGTAGCAGTAGAGGAACCTGTGTATTTTAATCCGATGGGCTTAGGTATCTTCGACATCGCTATTGCAGGTTATTATTGGCGGGAAGCGTTGCGTATGGAGAAGGGTGTTACGTTAGAGAGAAGTAAGTTGAAATAGTTGAATATTTACAAAAGTAAACAGGGGGCGCCTCGTCTGGAGAGCGTCCTCTGTCTGTTATCCACATCTATCCACAGAGTTACCCACAAGTCCACAGGGTTATAAGTCCCTGGTGTGTATAACTTATTTGACTCGTATTAACATATCCACATGCTGAGATATCCACAGAAAATTTATTGTGGATTATTTTTTGTCTGTGGATAATGGTACCCGTCGTCTGTGAACCCCAACCCCAGTAGCTCTTCGCACGCGCGAGCTGCCATCCCTCTTCACGCAGCTCAACTCCATGTTGAGCACCCCATGCACAAAATCCTAACTACTTTTGTCACAAAACAAGAACCTATTTCGCCATATAGATATAAAGCGAAACGGAGGATGATGATGAAGATGACCAAATACGATACAGCCGTTATTGGTGGAGGCTTAGCTGGATTCATAGCTGCACTCGAAGTAGCAAGAGGTGGCGGGAGGGTTGTACTGCTAGAACGTTCGGGGCGAATGGGCGGCCGAGCGATGACGAATAAAAAGAATGGTGCGCTTTTTAACCTTGGCGGGCATGCTTTATACCGGGCAGGGGATGCCTTTCGCATCCTCAAAGAGCTGGGGATTCGCATCGAAGGAGGCGCGCCTGCATCAAAGGTCAAGGCGTTGTGGAACGATGGTGTAGTGCCAATGCCAGCAACACCGCTCAGCATGCTCACATCGAAGCTGCTTTCGTGGTCTGGGAAGCTGGGACTTCTGCGACTCGTCGTACGGTTAACGAAAATGGATGCCAGCAAAGTTGAGGATGCATCGCTGAGAGAATGGGCGGAGCAAGAAATTACTGATCCGATGGTTCGGCATATTTTTTACTCATTGTGCCGAACGGCCACATATGCCTATGATCCAGATCATCAGCTTGCTGGTCCGGTGCTTGGGCAGGTGCAGCGCGCATTAAAAGGCGTTCTCTATATTCACGGAGGCTGGCAAACGATCATCGATCAGCTTCATGAGAAAGCGATTGAAGCTGGTGTCCACATTGTAAGCAGCTCTGATGTAAAAGAAATCGTGCATGCGAATGGTCAAGTGCAGGGCATCAAGCTTGCTGACGAACAAGTGTTAGAAGTATCGCATGTTATCAGCACGGCGTCCCCACTGGAGACCTACAAACTAGTCCCGAACGCGGATCGTACGATTTTGAAGAAGTGGAAGGAAGAAGCGCGCCCCTCGAAAGCCGCCTGCCTTGACTTAGGTTTGAAGAAGCTCCCTATCTCAGGACGAGATTCGGCAATCGCATTAGATCAACCGATCTTTTTCTCGCATCACACTTTGAATGCCAAGCTTAGTGAGGACGGCACTCTCGTTGTGCATATGGTCAAATATAATGGTTCTGGAGAAAGTGATCCGAAAGATGATGAGGCAACCCTTACTGCTGTCATGAATACCCTGCATCCAGGTTGGGAACAAGAAGTCGTAGCTAGGCAGTTTCTGCCGAACATAACGGTCGCAAACGATACTTTACATGTAGGAAAAACGAATCTGCAAACAGGCCCAGACGTCCAAGGCCTTCGTGGTCTCTATGTCGCTGGTGACTGGGTAAGCCATGGGGAGATGCTGGCTGATGCTTCAGCGGCAAGCGCTAGACGCGCGGCGCAAGCTATTTTAAAAACGTCTTAGTTCGCTTAGAATGAACCTATCACAGTACAAACGGGAGGTGTGGCAAGATGGAGGAGCAGATCTATTTCTCCTATAAGCCATTGATGTTCTCACTTGCGTATCGCATGCTGGGCAGTGTGATGGATGCGGAAGATGTCGTGCAGGAGGCGTTTCTGTACGCCAATGAGACGAACCTGGACCATGTGCACAATCCCAAGGCTTATCTATGCAAAATCGTGACCAACCGCTGCATCGACAACCTGCGCTCGGCCAGTAAAAAGCGCGAAGTCTATGTCGGGCCTTGGTTGCCAGAGCCACTGTTGACGCCGAGTGCAGATCGTCAGATCTCGCCTGATCTCGCGTATACACACAAAGAGTCACTGTCCACCGCGTACTTATTGCTCCTGCAGCAGTTGTCATGGATAGAGCGGGCGGTCTTCCTGCTTCGCGAGGTCTTGCAATACGAGTATGATGAAATCGCCGAGATTGTAGGCAAAAGCAGCACCAATTGCCGGCAAATTTTCCGCCGGGCCAAGAACGCGATTAGCCTCCCGCCAGAGCGGGATCTGGAAGTAAAAGCACCGCTCAAACAAACGACAGCCGTCGTGGAACAATTCGTGCATGCTCTAATGTCCGGCAATATAGGCCAGCTGTTAACCCTTGTGAAATCGGATGCGGTACTGTTCTCAGATGGCGGTGGCAAAGTGAAGGCTGCGGTCCACCCTATTATCGGGGTAGAGCGGATCGCCAAGTTCTTGTCTGGGGTTTTGACCAAACTACCAGAGGGCTATCACTTTTCCTTAATGTCAGTGAACGAACAACCAGGCATTGTAGCGTACGTGTATGAGGAACCTAATAATGTCATGACCTTCCAAGTGGAGGAGGGCCAGATCAAGTCATTTTACATCGTCTCGAATCCTGATAAATTGCGGCACCTCGAGAAAAGCCGAACGGAAGCGTAAGGACAAGTGAAGACGAGTGAATCCATAACCATTTAATATAGAAAGCTGCTCATGAGTCATTGCGATTCGTAGCAGCTTTTTTTGGTTTGATGTCATGCTGGGAATGTCGCATAATGGATGAAGTTGATACTTGGCTAGCAAGAGACAGCAAGAGAAGATAGAGGAGAGGACTACAATGAAAAAAGGGAATGAAACAGCAGTAACGAAGCGTAAGGCACCAGCCTTTTCGCTGCCTGCTTCAAACGGAGAGAAAGTTTCTTTAGCCGATTACAAAGGGCGCAAAGTCGTCATTTATTTTTACCCACAAGACAATACACCAACCTGCACTCAGGAATCCTGCGACTTTCGAGACTATAACGGAAAATTTGCCGAGTTAGGTGTAGAAGTGATTGGCATTAGCCCGGACGAGCTGAAGGCGCATGATAAATTCATTGCCAAGTACGAGCTGCCATTCCTCCTGCTTTCAGACACGAATCATAAGGTAGCGGAGAAGTATGGGGTTTGGGCGCTGAAAAAGCTGTATGGCCGCGAGTATATGGGCATCATTCGGTCGACGTTTCTTATTAACGAAAAAGGATACATCGTGAAGGAATGGAGTAAAGTGAAAATTAAAAATCACGTACAATCGGTATTAGATGCTGTGATGGAAATGAAATAAAGCCATTCATACTATCATCGAGGAGGTTATCCAACATGTGGCTCATGCTCAAAGACCGTAGAATGATGTTTCTCATGCTAGCAAACATGTTATCCTCGATTGGCTCTGGAATTACGATGATCGGGGTGCCATGGTTACTGGTGAATCGAGCAGGGGGAAGTGAGATATATGGGTATGCAACGCTTGTTTCTACCCTCATTCTGTTCCTGCTATCGCCTCATATAGGTGCGTATATCGATCGTATTTCCCGGAAAAAAATGCTGTTGGGCAGCGAAATCGTCGGCGGTGCCGTAACGCTGCTTTTTGCGTTGTGGGGGATCGTTGCTGGTCATTTTGAAACGTGGCAGTTAATTGTGATCTACTTTAGTGGCTCTTTGTATTACAATGTGCACTTTCCAACGCAGTTCGCATTTACGCAAGAGATCTTCTCCAAGGAACAGTATAAGACATTAAACGCGATCCTCGAAGTACAAAATCAATCGACCTCCATGATCGCGGGGGGCTTGGCGAGTCTGCTTATCGACCATATCGATTTTGGATGGATCCTATTAGCGGATGCGATGACCTATTTCTTAGGCTTCGGTCTTTTTCTGCTCATTCCTTATATCAAGAATAAGACGGTCACAGCAACGGGGGCTGTCTCCATGTTGGCGAATTTCAAGGAGGGGTACACGTATTTGAGGACGAGACCATTATTGGTTTTGTTTTTCCTATGTGCGTTGATGCCGTTCTTATGTGTGATGGTGGGGAACTATTTGTTCCCCGTGTATATTAAAAGCGTTCTTCATGGCGGAGCTAGTGTGTTTGGAGCCGCGGATATGATATTTGCGATAGGGGCTATTGCAGCGGGTTTAACAATTCCGCTCATCATGAAGCGTTTAGGGGCATATGCCACAACGATTCTCGCATTTGTCATGTTCAGTCTATCAATCGTGTTTTTCTATTCGTTCCCAATCGTTTCTATCTTTCTAGTATTTAAAACACTGAATGGCTGGGGAAATGCGGGGAGTCGCGTAGCGCGGAATACCATTCTGATGGAAATGGTGCCAAACCACTTGATCGGTCGTGTGAACAGCTTCTTCAACACAGTAGGGATGGGGATGCGCGTTATGCTCATTGCAATCTGCACGCAAATCGTTTCCTTCCAAGGGGCGAGAAGCGGGATATTGCTGCTTGGTGTGCTGCTGATTGTAAGCTTTGTTGGCTTGATTGGCAGTCGATCTCTGTTTAAAATGGGGGCCAAAGCGGGGAGTCCTAGCTTGCCTCAGGAAGCGTAATCTGTTAATAAATGAACCCCAGAAACGATGCTTCTCCTTTCGGAGAGGGATCGTTTTTTTCGTGGCATACTCTCGTTCCTTCGCCCATATAATCTATCAGATGTCAAAATGATAGAACATGCGGAGGGATCATCGGATGCGCTTACAGGTACAGGCTCTTAACAACAGAAGGCTGCGGATTCAATTCATGATGGTTGTTGTTTTACTAGTTTCACTTTTGGTTGGTTGGATGCCAGCCAAAGCTGCGGAGTCTGAAGCGGATCCAGCCGTGCAAGAAGTATTTGGGCAGCTTCAAGCAGGGAAGCGACTGAAGAGCGATAGAACTTATGTAACACCGGAGCAGCCGACTGTGTATCTGACGTTTGATGATGGTCCTAGCAAGCTGACGAATCAGGTGCTGGATATTTTAGATAAAGAAGATGTCAAAGCGACGTTCTTTGTACTTGGCGAGCAAGCGAAAGCGCATCCTAACGAACTCAAAAGAATTGTAAAAGACGGTCATGCCATTGGCAATCATACCTATAATCATGTTTATAAAGAGCTTTATAGTGATTTTCAAACCTTCTGGAACCAAATCCAGCGCAGTGAGGACGTGATTTCAAGTATCGTGGGGATCCGCCCCCAGCTTACACGTGCGCCTGGCGGGACGGCTACGAATTTTGATGCGAACTACTTCTACCTCATGGAGCAAGCGGGTTATATCGTGCATGACTGGAATGTCGACAGCGGCGACTCGAAGAGAGCGAACGTGCCAGTGAACGAAATTTGGCAGACGGTGAAGGCTTCACCGCTGGATCACGAGATCAATATTCTGTTTCACGATGGAACAGGGCATGAATCTTCTGTCCAAGTATTACCCCAAGTGATTAGCTATTACAAAAAGTTAGGCTATACGTTCGCTGCGTTAACTGAGCAAGTGAAACCCAAACAATTCGTCATCTCGAAGCCGAAATGGTCAAGAAGTATGAGTTTGTCGCGTTTTCAAGCGCTGGTCGAACAAACACAGGAATATGCCACTGCACACCCGAATGCTGCGAATGTAGCGAAAATAGCTGAAGAAAAACGCTTGGCTCAGAAACTGGAAGCTGAGGCAGAAGCGAAAGCTAAAGCGAAGAAGGAAGAAGAGGAAGAGGCTGCGCGTATACTTGCCCAACAGGCGGCTTTGCCTCTGCAGGTTCATGTGCTCGGGGGGAATACATTTAACATAGAACCGTCCGTCTATAAGCTGCGTGCGAATCAAATAGAACTGCCTCTGCGCTATCTGATCGAGAAGATGGGCGGCAAGGTGGAGTGGCAAGCAAGTACGAAAACAGCCAATGCGCATTACGGCATTTATGATATGGACTATGATCTGACCAATAGAAGCATTCGTTTGTACACTTTAGGGACCCAAACAGCCACCTATTCGCTAGCGGATATGGATATGCAAAACAATCAGATTATCGTTCCGCTGCGCAAAACGATTGATTCACTAGGCGGACGAATTACGAACGCGGTGATGGCAGGGGACAATCGTCAAGTGACTATGGCGCTGCGGCCACTCTACTTTTTTAAAGAAAATAATAGTATTCTCAAAAACTCTCTATTTGCCATGGGTAGTTAATGTCTAAAAGAGTAGAGAGCTGGAAAAACTAGAAGCATACCCTTATTAAGGAGGCTTCTTGTCTATGGCGTCGAAAACCCGAATATTCGATCAACCGCAGCCTCTCGTGGAACGGATGATCATGAACGTAGAGAAAGTGATTGTTGGCAAAAGAGAGACGATAGAGAAAGCTTTTATCGCGATGTTAAGTGGCGGGCATCTTCTGCTAGAGGACGTTCCTGGTGTAGGCAAAACCATGCTAGCACGTGCGTTAGCCAAAACGATCGGTTGCGAGTTTAAGAGAATTCAATGTACGCCAGATTTGCTTCCTTCAGATGTGACCGGCGTTTCTGTTTTTAATGTGAAAAGCAATGAGTTTGAGTTTCGTCCAGGGCCGTTAATGACATCTGTCGTACTTGCTGATGAGTGTAATCGGACTTCTCCGAAGACACAGTCTGCATTCCTGGAAGCGATGGAAGAAAAACGAGTGACGATCGATGGCACGAGCTATGAGCTGCCTAAGCCCTTCGTTGTCATCGCGACGCAAAATCCGATGGATTATGAAGGCACGTATGCTCTGCCAGAGGCGCAGATGGATCGGTTCATGATGAAGCTTTCGCTCGGTTACCCAACGCATGATCAAGAAATTCTCATGCTGGATCGCTTGCAGGATCGCCACCCGCTCGAAAGTTTGAAGCCTGTTATTGTGCAGGATGAATTTGTGCAATTGCAAAAAGAAGCGGCCATGATCCATGTGGATAACACGTTAAAAGATTTCATTGTACGCTTAGCTTTAGCGACGCGGGATCATGCTGATTTCTACGTGGGCGCAAGTCCTCGGGCATCGTATGCCTTGATGCGTGCTGCGCAAACGGCGGCTTATGTGAAAGGGAGAAGCTTTGTTGTTCCGGATGATATTAAGGATTTGGTACTATCCGTATGGACGCACCGTCTTATTCTAACTTCGGATGCTCGCATGATGGGGCGTTCGGCAGAACTCATTCTCCAAAGCATTCTAGATGGCATGCAAACACCAGTTCTTCGTTATGTTACAGCGAAGTAGGGGGCCATTATGAGAAGCTGGGGGAAGACGTCGATATTGCTCATAAGTTGTGTGTTGGTGATTTTTTTGGCTTATCGCCAAGGTGGATTTGCCGCGTGGTATCTCGGTATTTGTTTATCGTTGATCTGGATACAGGCCGGAGTATTTTATGTTTTTGCCCTGAAAGGCCTGAGTTTAAAACGACATCTATCTGGCGATGTGTTACTCTCCGGTGAAGATGTGACGATTGTCGTGGAGATTAAGCATCAGTCATGGGTGCCTATGCCTTGGCTACTGATGAAGGAAACCTGGATTCATGAAGGAAGTGGGCGGAAGCTGACGTACAGCAAGCTGCTTTTCCCATGGTTTCAGAAGTCGCTGTTGCTTTCTTATAAAATGACCCATTTAATGCGAGGGTGCTACCGATTTGCTCACCTTGAAGCTGCCGCGGGAGATCTTTTTGGTTTCGCCCTTCGCAAAGTACATAGAGAAGATCTGCAACGATATGTCGTGTATCCAAGGCCGGATGCGTTGGGACGAAGCGGGATGACCTTCCAATCTGATGAGGGTTCTTCCGGACGGAAGTCAAAAGCCGAAACGCCGCTGATCAGCTCCGTACGTGATTATGTCAGCGGTGATCCGTATCACCGCATCCACTGGAAATCAACGGCTCGTCTGAGCCGTCTGATGACCAAGGACCCCGAGCAGACCGCCTCCACGAAGTGGATGCTGCTGCTCGATGTCGCGCCTCCGGCGGGCCCAGCAGAGGCGGCTCAGCCGCTGCTGGAGAAGGGCGTCGCCCTCGCGGCGGGGTTCTTCGAAGCCGCCGCCAGCGGGCGTGAGAGCTGCGGCTTCGCCTGCAGCAGCTCCAGTGCTAGGCGAATCGCACCGACGATTCGCCCTGACCTAACGCTCGCGTACGAAGTACTCGCGAGCGTTGGCGGCAAGCCCGCCGTGCCCTTTCCTGACCTCGTCAGGAAAGAGGCGGCAGACTTGCCGCTGCATGCGTCGATGCTGTGCATCACATCGACGCTGGATGTGGCGCTGGTGCGCGCTATCGCAGATAGCGGCACCAGGCGCCGAGCCGTGCACGTGATCTACGTGCACGCGCGGCCTTCCCTCTCGGTCGCAGAGCGAGAGGGGGCTTCTCAGCTGCAGGCCGCAGGCTGCAGCTTCACGGAAGTGCCGCATCCGCAAAGCCAGTGGCCGAAGCAAGGGGGTGTTGCGGATGCAACCGCTTGAACCACGCCGCGGGCTGCACGCGCGCACCTCACCTTTTAGCCGCTCACGCTCAGGCGCTGCTCACTCAGGGGTTTCGCTCTCAGGGGTTTCGCCCTCAGGCACTTCGCCTTCAGACGCATCGCAATCTCGCACCAGCTCTCAACTCATCTTCCGTGCAGACAGCCTGCCGCCCATGCAAAGCAGTCTTTTTCGAGACAGTCTCATCACCTTGCTGCTCTTTCTCCTTCTTTCGGAATGGCTGCGCCCGTTGGCTTGGATGGCTGATGAAGCGATACAAATTGGACCGGTGCTTGTTGTTTTTGCTTTTTGCCTAGCGCTGGATTGTTTTAGGGTGCCTTATGGCTGGGGATGGCTTGCGAAGTGCAGCATGATCGTGATGTTTATTGGCTATATGTTTTATCGTGAGTCATTATTTACTGGAGAATGGATCCTCTCATTGGTGAGGACATTCGTGCAAGATTTCATGTACATCGTTCAGGCGCATTTTGATCTGATCAGCGGTGAGATGCGAACGCTCCTCTTCTTAATGGGCTGGGCTTTGCTGCTCTCTGTCGTCCAAGCGCTTATGCTGCAGCGACAGCATAGTCTTTGGTTCGTGATGGCAACGCTCATTTATCTTGTTAGTCTACAGCTCGTATTAGGGGCAGATACCGTGCAAGGAATTATTCGCACATTAGGCTATGGGCTTCTTCTGATGGCTTTACTGAATCTATCGAGAATCGAACAGACATATCGCGTGTCAATGACACGTTCAGCTAGTTATATGCAATGGCTAATCGTCAGTGTGATCGTGGTTGGGGTTTTGTCAGGGGTTGGCTGGTTATCGGCCAAACAAACTGATCCTGAGCCTCTGATGGCACCGGTCAGTTGGACGCATTGGTATGATCGTTTATTTGAGCTCTATAACGAAGACATGGAAGCGAGTTCTGCCGTGGCGACATCTGGCTATGGTCAAAATGACTCTTCCCTAGGTGGTCCACTCCAAGTGGACACATCGCCAGTGTTTACGGCCAAGACTTCTGAATTGACCTACTGGCGCGGCGAATCCAAAAGCTTTTACGATGGCAAAGGCTGGACACAACCCGTTCAGAAGCTAGAGCCCTTTATGGCCTCGAGTTCATCCTCATCAGCACTGCCAGTCGTGCAGCAGGAGATCTTGTGGAGCGGGAGCTCATCCAGTAAACAATTGTTCACCGGTGGTCAACTTCAGAGTGTCGAAATGCTGCTGAGTGACAAAGGGAAGTTGATTTCGTCCAGTCATCTTTTGACTTCCAAAGCGAGTGGCATAATAACCTTGCTGGAACTGGAGGAATCGCTCTCCTACTACAAAATAGCCGTACGCCCCGTTAAGGAAAACCCGGATCTGTTGAACACAGATATCGGTCCTTATCCCGATGAAATCACTAGTGAATACTTGCAATTGCCGGCAACATTGCCGCGAACGGTGCGGAGCACTGCTGAGCAAGTTACCGAGAATCGGTTGACACCATATGCCAAAGCGGTGGCCATCGAGCAGTATTTGAGCCAAACCTTTCCGTATAGTCTCGAAAAGCCTACCGCGCCTAGCCGCAGCGAGGATTTCGTTAATCATTTCCTGTTCGTGGATAAGACAGGATATTGTGATCATTTTTCCACCGCAATGGTTGTCATGCTACGTTCTGTAGGGGTGCCTGCCCGATGGGTGAAGGGGTTCGCTCCAGGATCAGCAGGCTCCAGTGATGACAATGGATTGCAAGAGGTTATCGTTCGAAATCAAGATGCCCATTCTTGGGTCGAGGTCTATTTCCCAACCATGGGCTGGGTGCCGTTTGAGCCTACTCCTGGTTTCTCAGGGATATCCGCAGACCAACCGAGAGATATGTTGACTAGCGAAGCTATGGAACAGCTGGGATTGACCGCTTCAATTACTCGTACACCGGTGCCAAGTTCTGTCATGACGAAGTCGAGCGAGTGGCTGCATACATTGAAGAATAATCTGATCCAATTGGTAAAGGATTATAAGAGTGCTGTTTTCGTTGTGCTTGGGGGCATCTGCCTGCTTATTGGTGTGGTTATGTTGCTGCGACGTCAAGGTTATTTGTTGCGTAGAACGGTGGAGCTCCCCGGCTACAACAATGGAACTTTAACGCAGCAGCATCCGTTGACGCCGTATATGGATCGTTTGTGGAGACAGCTTTTCCGCAAATATGGTGTAAAACCAGCGAATCAAACGGTTCGCGAATACGTCACGAACCTTCAGGTGAACCATCAAGGGCAGCAACAGGCACTGATGACTTTCGCTCAAATCTATGAAAGTGTCCGCTACGATCCTACGCGTGCATTCGCTTATTCGAAGCGGGAAATTACAGCGATTTGGAAAGCCATTCAAAAGACACATTAAATCCCCTTTACATCCTAGGTGCCTAATGTTTAAAATTAGTACCTAGAAATAGCGGTAAGTGGACAAGGGTTCACCCGAAGCTTCAATCGCTATGAACCTAGGAGGTCGGATCATGAGTAAACCGAGTGAATTGATTGTTGTTTTAGATTTTGGAGGCCAGTATAACCAACTAATTGCTAGACGAATCCGTGATTTGGGCGTATACAGCGAGTTGCTGCCGCACAACACAACGGTTGATAAAATTCGTGAAATTAACCCAAAAGGGATTGTATTCTCTGGCGGACCTGCAAGCGTATATGGCGAAGGAGCTCCTTCGGTTGATGCTGGCATTTTCGATTTGGGTATTCCAATTTTAGGTATTTGCTACGGGATGCAGTTGATTGCCCACCAATTGAACGGAAAAGTTGAACGTGCACATACGCGTGAATATGGCAAAGCAGATCTTGAGTTCTCGAACCAAAGTCCGCTAGTCAAAGGTCTAGAGGCGAAACAAACGGTATGGATGAGTCATGGTGACCATGTTTCCGTTCTACCTGACGGCTTTGTTGTTGAAGCAAGCACGGAGTCTCTTCCAATTGCTGCAATGAGCAACCGTGATCGCAACATCCATGCTGTGCAGTTCCACCCAGAGGTTCGTCACTCTGTTCAAGGGAACGAAATGATTCGCAACTTTATTTATGAAGTGTGTGGCTGTCATGGCGATTGGACGATGTCCTCTTTTGTTGATGATATGATTAAAGAGCTTCGTGCTGAAGTTGGCGATAAAAAAGTGCTTTGCGCACTTAGCGGCGGTGTGGATTCCTCCGTTGTGGCGATCCTGCTTCATAAAGCGATCGGTTCGCAATTGACCTGTATGTTCATTGACCACGGTTTGCTTCGTCAAGGTGAAGCAGAAAGTGTTATGGACACGTTTGTTGGCAAGTTCGACATGAAAGTCGTTAAAATCGATGCGAAAGATCGTTTCCTCGGCAAACTGGCTGGCGTTGCGGATCCAGAGCAAAAACGTAAAATCATCGGCACCGAGTTCATTCGCGTGTTTGAAGAAGAGTCCAGCAAGTTCGATGACTTCACTTTCTTGGCGCAAGGCACGTTGTACACGGATATCGTAGAAAGTGGTACAGCTACCGCGCAAACGATTAAGTCTCACCACAACGTAGGCGGTTTGCCGGAAGATATGAAGTTCAAGCTAGTTGAACCATTGAAAACACTATTCAAAGACGAAGTGCGTAAAGTAGGCGAAGAGTGCGGCCTTCCTGCGGCTATCGTATGGAGACAACCATTCCCAGGTCCTGGTCTAGCGATTCGTGTTCTAGGTGAAGTGACCGAGGATAAGCTGAAAATCGTTCGTGAATCCGACGCCATCCTGCGCGATGAAATCGCCAAAGCTGGCCTAGATCGTGAGATCTGGCAGTACTTCACGGCTCTTCCAGGCATGAAAAGCGTAGGCGTTATGGGTGATGCTAGAACATATTCCTACACAGTAGGTATCCGCGCAGTTACATCTATCGACGGCATGACAGCCGACTGGGCGCGTATCCCTTGGGATGTGCTTGAGAAGATTTCCGTACGTATCGTCAATGAAGTTGAGAACGTGAATCGTATCGTTTACGATATCACTTCGAAGCCGCCAGCTACCATTGAGTGGGAATAGGATATAGTTTGTAAAAATGACTCTCTTTTATTTGCGTTGTTTAGCAAATAAAAGGGAGTTTTTTCTATGACCAGAATTTGTATTGCCTTCTATCCTTTGGTGGGTGTAATATGAACATTACGTTTACTTTCACTAAGGGGAAGTTCATTAATAGGGGGAATTCATGAACGCGCAATTTTGGAGTATAGCAGCTTATAGTGCCTTCTTGCTTTTGTTGCTATCGTCTGCAGGCTTTGCACTTATGAAATTCAGAACGGGTCAATGGCGAGATCACAGGGTTGCGTTCAGTAAAGAAAACGATAAACTTGCCCCAAAAACGACCGAGCTATAAGAACTCTTTTTGAGCTAAAATATACAGCTCAAAAAGAGTTTTTTATTTGATTAGCGAGAGGGCTGGACAAATATGGTACATTATTCATGTTGCTTAATATGATTGGAGGAATAGTTATGACAATAATCGCAGCGATTTTGGTAGGTCTAGTTGCGCTTGAACATCTGTATATCTTGATGCTGGAAATGTTCCTATGGACAACTCCACGTGCAATGAAATCATTTGGAATGACGAAAGAAAATGCTGGAATCACGAAGAGTTTGGCTGCTAATCAAGGGCTCTACAATGGTTTTCTGGCAGCTGGTCTTGTTTGGGGGCTTGTCCATCCAGATGCATCGATTGGGCGGTCGATTGAAATTTTCTTCCTAGTGTGTGTGCTCATTGCAGCCGCATTCGGAGGGGCTACCGCTAAGAAATCAATTCTACTCGTTCAGGGGTTGCCTGCACTAGCAGCACTTGTTTTCGTTCTTCTTTCCTAGCTGAAGAGCTGTAGTTACACAAAAATACTCCCTTTTATTTGCGCGTTTTGCGAATAGAAGGGAGTATTTTTAAATTTATTTGGAAGGAGCTATAGCCTGTCACCTCATACAGAACGCTAGAATCCGCTGTAAGCTTGCTTGAGGGGATCCCAAGGTAAATGCATATCTGTACGTAGTTGAGTCCACTGACGTAAAGCACAGCGACCTAGCGCGGAAGGATGATGGCTTCAGCCGCGAACGAGAGGCTCTATGACGAATGTCGATCTCGCCTCAGGTGAAGATGATTGTTCGCCGCGTACTACCCACCCGTATGAAAGCACAGCCGTTAGACGGCTATACTCTTCTGACGAAAGACTCGCAACGACTGACTCTTGACCCGCCTCGAGCTGCAGCTCAGGTTCCTGTCCAAACACGACAAGTATCCAGCTGGCAATGCCGCGGAGTGTGTTGTATTTAATTTGGTAGCCGTGCCGTACAGCTTGTTCGAACGCACCCGGATCGCTGCTCTCGAGCTCAGTTAAGCGCGCATAGTCAAATTGGAATTTGCTATCGTCTACCGGAAGCTGGTGACTAGTGCGAACCCGTTGAAGTAGCTCGTCTGTGGACCATCCTTGGTTCTTGAGTGATTCTAGGATGAGAGCATCCCATTGCGATAATTTAACTAAACTTGATTCGGAAGTTGGCATATTGGTTCGCTCCTATCTATGCGCATGGCGTTGTTATGAAAGAGACTGCCCAATCGTCATATCGACGATGAGGCAGTCTTTAGCATGTTCAGCGGTGAATCTTACTTGCTCGCTTTATATTTGCTTAGGAAATCCTTCACTTTAGCTGGATCTGCTTTGACTTCTAAGCCTGTTTTGACAAGCGGGCTTAATGTCGAGATCGCTTTGAACTTATTGTTTTTGTAGTAAGCAAGGAATTCGTCTTGATTAATGGAGTGCAGCACAGCTTTTCTCAAGTCAGCACTTTTGGCAATATCACGGTTCTTGGTGTTGAACAGAAGGTACGACACAGCGTTACTAGGCATTGTTTGCAGCAAAAGCTTAGTATCGGCTTTAACAACATCGTACTTAGTCTCGGACACACCGTAGTACAGGTGAATCTCACCACTTCTTAGTGCGGATAGGGAAGCTTCAGCATCTTTGATGAAACGAATTTTGATAGAATCTACTTTTGGCTCATACTTTGTACCCTTCATATATCCAGGGTTTTTGTAGAAGACAGCTTCATAATCATTCTTGTACGACAGGATATAAGGACCGCTTGTTGCCAGCGTATTGTTGTATTTCGCACCTTCGGTAACCCCTGCTTGGTCGCCGTAGGCGATGTCTTTGTTTACATCATATTTGGCTACATCATACGTGTTGATGCTTTCGACTTGTTTCTTGGAGACGATACCAGCCGATTGATGAGCTAAATAGTTCAATACTTGTGGGAACGGCTCAGTCGTTGTCAATTTGACAACTTGATATTTACCTTCTTTGTTGCTCGCTTTCGTTTTGTCAGATACCAAGGAAGAGATTTTGGAGCCTAGCCCTTTTTCCAAGCCTGCTTTGATCGTGTCGGAGCTGCCGGAAATTTTAATGGAATCTAGTACTGCAGGGTCAGTCACAAGCTCAACGTTTTTAATATGTTCATGCAATGTGAATGTGCGGTGATTCGGTACTGAATTTTTGTTTTTAGCACGATTCAACGAGAAGATAACATCTTCTGCGCCTACGCGTTCGCCAGAATCAGCTGCTAGCTTGTTCTTAATTTGTGCAAAGTTAATATCGTCACGCAGTACGAAATAGTAGTCTGAATTCCCTTCAGCAATTGCAAAGTTGTGTGAGAGTGAACCCTCAGCCGTTAGCTTGTCGTCGTCCGTCAAGTTAAGTAGGCGTACATACATGTTTGTGTTAATGATGTTAATCGAACCGTCGTTACCTTTGATCGGATCGAGTGATGTCAAAGAAGGAAGTGTGGATTGCAGAATAATCGGATCTTTCGCGCGTTTAGCGGCATCTTTGAAATCAAGTTCTTCCCATGGGAGGGAGCGTGACTTCGAAAGTCGTACAGACTCTTTTTTCAATACATCTTGATTGAACGCTTGTGCTTTAAGTGAGTTGTAGAGTGGTGCGATGTACGCTTTGTCTAGAACGAGTTGCTGCTCGAATTTTTTGTAAGTCTCTGTATACTGCTCTGGCGTCTGAGCTGCTGCTTGATCAATTAGTTTGTCGATTTCTGGATCGGACATGATGCTGTAGTCGCCGCCAGTTTTAAATAGGGAACGTACCGCATAGTCAGGGTTCCCAGTTACTGTAGTCCAGCTGGATAGGGCAGCGTCGAAGTTACCTGCATCCTGTTGGGCTTTGAACGTACCGTAATCAGGCTGTATGTTCAGCTTAACGTTGAAGCCGTTCTTTGTAAGTTGGTCGCGAACGATGTTAAGGTCCGTTTCGTTAGCGCTCATACCGAGTAATTCGATATCTACAGGCGTAGTATTAGCGGCTGCTGTTGCACCTGCGGATGGTGTTGGTGTTGCAGCGGCTTCGTCTTTAGTTGTGAAATTGCATCCGCTAAGCATCATAGAGACACCGAGGATAACGGGGATGACGACCTTGCTTTTCTTAATCATAGTTTGACCCTCCTAGTAAATTTAAGTATATGAACGCACATTCATTCCATAATCCTTCAAGTTAAATCGTAACGATGAAGTCATGGAGTAAGAATGAATATTCCTAGATGAATAGCTTGTTTAGTCGAGCTTGGGATCAAGCGCATCGCGAAGACCGTCGCCAAGGAAGTTAAAAGACAGCACTAGCGCAATAATGGCTAAGCCAGGATAGATGGCTGTATAAGAGTGAGTTTCGAGATAGGAGCTTCCTACCTTCAAAATATTGCCCCACTCCGGAATATGCGGCTCAACGCCGAGTCCGAGGTAACTTAAGCTGCTTGTCGAGATGATAGCCCCGCCTACGGTCAACGTAGATTTGACAATCATCGGCGCTATCGAGTTGGGTACGATATGCCTAAGTAGGATGATTAGATCGCCTGCACCGAAAGCTCGCGCTGCCTGCACATATTCCAGCGTAGAGACGAGCAACACGTTGGCTCTCATAGTTCGTGCATAGGTTGGGATCGCCCCAATACTAAGCGCAATAATAAGATTAACCGTGTTGGCGCCGAATGCCGCGATGATCGCAATCGCCAATAGAATGCCAGGAATCGCATAAAGGATGTCGAGCGCTCGCATGATGAGATTGTCTGTATTGCGTCCGTAGTAGCCGGATATCGCTCCCAATGTCCCCCCGATGATTACAGGGATCAATGTGGAGAGAATACCCACGAAGAGTGAGATACGTGCACCAAATACAATGCGAGAGAATAGACATCGGCCAAAGTTATCCGTACCAAGGGGATAAGTAAGGCTTGGTGATTGCAGGATAGCTGAGTAGTTATTATCGATAGCTAGCCCATAGTCGAACGTTAAGTAGCTGCACAATGAAATGGCTATCAAGAATCCGATGAACCACAGGCCAAGCATCGAAGTCGTACTGCGGGATAGCCGTTCGACAACCTCGTTTAATTTGGTTCCCGACGAGCCTTCCTTGTTCTGAAGCTTGGTTATCAATAAGATACCAAGTGCAAGAGCGAAGAGATTGCCCGTTAGCGAGGTTGCAAGCACCAGGACGGCGACGATCCAGAACCATTTGGGCAGAAGTTGTTGATCTGCATAGCGGGAGATCAGAAGTAAGCCAAGTATTTGTATGACGCCAGCGAATAAAATGAGAGCCATGCCAGGTACGAATAAATTGGATACATAGGGCTTAAAGACGTTTAACGCCGAAACGGCGAACACGAACACGGTTGTCAGCAGTGCGTAGACTGAGAGCGTGTAAATGGCACTACTCTTACGCTTAATGAGCTGAAAGGCTGCTGTTGCGATGAAAATATTCGCGGTCAGCAAGCTAATTAGCAGTACGTAACCTAGCCAACGCGTGGTGCGACGTATCTCCCCATACTGGAGCAGATCTCTGCGAATCAAGGCCATTGTCCCCAATTGGAGCAGAGCGAAGACCAAGTAGGAGACAAAGGCAGCGAAAACGACTGAATTCGTAGCCAAATGTGCACCTTCGAAGCTGTTAATCAACAGAACCAACGCCAAGCTTAAGGTGGCGATTCCGGCAAAGCTGGCCTGTCCGTATTCGGAGCAGGTCTGTAATCTGAAGTGAATGTCCTGTTTACTAAGTATCGGTTTCGTCACGTTGGTCACCTGCTAGTATTGTTTCATTTTGGAACGGATTCTTGGATCAAAAAAAGCGTATAGAATGTCGATGATGACATTTACGATAGAGATGGTGATAGCGGTATAGACGACACCGCCCATAATGGCGGGAATATCGGGGATAAACTGTTTGTCCACGATGTAACTCCCAATTCCGTTGATATTAAAAACTTTCTCCGTAACAGCAGCCCCACCCAGCATCCCACCGAACTGTAGTCCGATGACTGTGATAATCGGGATTAGCGCATTGCCCACGGCGTGCTTCCACAAGACTTGTCTGCGAGAGAGTCCCTTCGCCCGGGCCGTAATAATGTAATCCTCGTGGATGACCTCCAATGTGGAAGAACGTGTCATCCGAGCGACTGCCGCTGTCAGTCCTGTCCCTAAGACAATGATTGGCATAATCATCGTTAAGGCGTTCTGCGGGTTATAGGTAGCAGGCAGCCAGTGCAGTTTGATTGAGAAATTCAAGATAAGAACCAAACCTTGCCAGAAGTTAGGGATCGACAAGCCGATCAGTGCAATTAACATGAACGTGTAGTCCACAAAAGAATTTGGCCTTGTGGCCGAGATCAACCCAATCGGCAGTGCGATCAATACCGCTATTATCGTAGAGATAACAGTGAGCGTAAGCGTTACAGGAAATTTCGCAGCAATGGAGGTTGTGACAACTTCGTTGCCTGCGAAAGATTTGCCTAAATCGAAGGTGATAATCCCTCGAAACGTGTCCCACAGTTGAACTAGATAAGGTTGATCCAATCCGTATAGCTTATTGAACGAAGCAATCTGCTCTGCTGTAGCGGTTTCTCCAATAATGTTAGCCGCTGGATTCATAGGGGACAGATATAGAATCGTAAAGACGAGAAAGGCGACGCCGAATATGACGAAAACGGTCATCACGAGCCGCTCCATAATATATTTGAGATAGGCGTTGCTATAGACGAACATCAGTGCATACATGAGAACGCCAGGTATTATGGATAAAGCAAGAAACGCAGGGTTTCGGATCAACTGGGTGAACGTATCCGCATAGGTGATCTTCGACTTAGTGTTTCCCTCTTGCGCCGCTTCAAGTTGACTCAGTAGCGCTTCCTTGAATTTGATCGCCGTAATCTGATTAGCTTCACGTTCCAGCTTCTCAAGTGTAACGGATTGACCAAAGAATTGGTGCTTGCGTTCAAGTTGTTCCTTCGTCTCTTCGAAAAGTCGATCTCGATAGCCGGAGGACGTCCATTGCTGTTCTAGCTTGTCCAGCGCAACCTTGTGCATACTATGCTTCTTACTGTACAGATAGACAGAATAGACGATTAGGTGCAAGGGAGCTCCCACAAGCAGTAGCAAAAAACGGTAAGTAGGATGCAATAGCATTTTGAAAAAGAGGTTCCCGAGTCGATCGACGAGTAGGGATTCTGTAGCTGCAGTGTGCCCGGTCAAGTTCGTGTGCTCCTTTGTCGGTCAGTTTTTATATTGCATTATTCCGATCGATATAGTAGATTTTAAGAGTGGTAACGAAAAATGTCAATGAAAGTCGAAAAATTGTTTATTTTATTTGAATTATATAATTTATTTATCGTTGCGATATAATTAACTTATATTTTAACATGTATTTACGCATGATAGAAACTTTCTTTTCAAGTTTATCCCAACTCAAAGGTGATTATATGACATCCATTTTAGAAGTGAAGCAATTGTCAGTTTCTTTTTACGCTCGCGATAAGGAGGTTGAAGCGGTTCGAAATGTAAGCTTCTCCGTTTGCGAAGGAGAGACGCTGGGCATCGTAGGAGAATCCGGCAGCGGGAAAAGTGTTACTGCACGTACGATCATGCGGTTATTGCCGTCCCCGCCTTCGATGGTGAAGGGAGGACAGGTCCTCTTTCAAGGCCAGAACCTAGCTGATAAGTCAGATCTGGAGATGGAACATATTCGCGGTCGCGATATCGGGATGATCTTTCAAGATCCGATGTCCTCACTTAACCCGACGATGCGCATTGGTCGGCAGATTGAAGAGAGCCTAATCAAGCATCGGGGATTAGGGAAACAGGAAGCACAGCAGGAAGCCATCGAGATGCTGAAGCTAGTTGGAATCCCTTTCCCAGAAACACGCTACTATCAGTATCCCCATGAGTTTTCCGGTGGTATGCGTCAACGGGTAATGATTGCAATCGCGCTTGCTTGCCGGCCGTCGCTGCTTATTGCGGACGAGCCGACCACATCGCTTGATGTCACCATTCAGGCGCAAATTTTGAATCAGATGAAAGAAATTCAGCGGAAGCTTGGCACGTCTATTATTTTGATTACCCATGATCTAGGTGTCGTGGCAGGTATGTGTGATCGGGTCGTGGTTATGAAGGATGGCGAGGTTGTGGAGACGGGCACGACAGAAGAAATTTTTTCTGCACCGAAGCATCCTTACACGATACGACTGCTGAATTCACTGCCTAGGCTTGATGAGAAAAAGAAACCTAAGCTGGTCTCCGCTGTGAGTCGTTCAGCAGATGAGCGTCCCTTGCTTCAGGTTAGATCACTGAAACAACATTTCAACTTAGGTAAGGGTCAGATCATCAAAGCCGTCAATGATATCAGCTTTGATATCCGTGCGGGGGAGACACTTGGTGTTGTTGGAGAATCAGGGAGTGGTAAATCCACCACAGGCCGAACGATTTTACGCTTAAACGAGGCAACGGGTGGAGAAGTGCTCTACAAGGGGATCTCACTTAACCGATTATCCCGCGGTGAGATGAAGACGATGCGACGCTATATGCAGATGATCTTCCAGGATCCGTATGCTTCATTGAATCCACGTATGCGCGTTGCCGACATCATTGGGGAGGCACTTGACCTTCATCGGATGACGAAAAGCAAGTCTGAGCGTCAGCATAGGATCGAGGAATTGCTAGAGATGGTTGGACTTAGCGCAGCTCATGCTATGCGTTACCCGCATGAGTTCTCTGGCGGACAGCGGCAGCGAATCGGCATCGCACGAACATTGGCAGTAGAGCCGGAATTTATCGTTTGCGATGAGCCTTTATCGGCGCTGGACGTATCTATTCAGGCACAGATCGTTAAACTTCTGGAGGAGCTGCAGCAGAGGTTAGGGTTGACATACCTATTTATCGCGCACGACCTCTCGATGGTCAAACATATCAGTGATCGTGTGGCGGTAATGTATAAGGGCAAAATCGTAGAGCTAGCGGAGAGCGAAGAGTTGTATGCGAATCCGTTGCATGCGTATACCAAGTCACTGCTTGCGGCCATTCCTGTACCCAATCCAGCGATAGAGTCTCGCAAGAAGTTCGTGCCGCTCCTCGATCCGTCCATTCAAGATCCGTACGGGTTGGACCGTTCGCGATTTGTTGAAGTGCAACCTGGGCATTGGCTGGCTGTAGCAGACTAACATAAACATACGATGAGAAGCGTGTCTCTTCATACAGAAGAGACACGCTTCTTTTTTTGCTTTTTACGAGGGAGCATGGGATGAATAAAAAGACGAACGATTTGTTATAATTTACCCTATAAACGTTCGTCTTTTTTTATTGACACTTGCCCAATTCTTCAATAGAATATGAAATTGGATAACAGTTTTTCGTATAATCTCGGGGATTGGCCTGGGAGTTTCTACGAGATCACCGCAAATGATCTGGCTACGAAAAAAAGGAACGGTATCCCTATGAGTTTTTTCTGTAACTTCACTTTTTGAAGGCAGCCCTCATATGGACGGCTCCTTTTTCGTACCCGGAATCAGACACCACGATTCCGGGTTTTTTGCTGTTGGCCGGAAAGCATATAGGGACACGTTGCTTCACACAACCTTGCTAAACGCGTTCGTCCTAGAGGGATGATAAAGGCGTTTATCTGTGGTTCCCCACCATTCATTAGGAGGAGTAGGAAGATGGATTTGGATCGGTTTTTTAAGTTGAAACAAAATGGCACCACCGTAAGAACAGAAATCATGGCGGGGATCACGACGTTCATGACCATGGCTTACATCCTAGCAGTAAATCCAGATATCCTGAGTGCTTTTAAAACAGGAGCAACTGGTGGAGACTGGACCTCTGTGTTTTTAGCAACAGCTATCGCGGCAGGCGTCATGACGATTGCGATGGGGCTTTTCGTTAATTTCCCTGTAGCTTTAGCTCCGGGAATGGGTTTGAATGCGTACTTCGCGACGATTATCTTGACATCACAAGGTAAATTTACGTTTTCGATGGCTCTCACAGCCGTGTTTATTTCGGGGATTATCTTCATCATCCTTACGATTACGAAAATGCGTCAAATGCTTCTAGTCGCTATCCCAGATAGTTTGAAGCATGCGATTACAGTGGGAATTGGTTTGTTTATCGCGATGATCGGCTTTAAAAACAGCGGTATCCTTACTGTAGCCGTTGAATCAGGTACGGATATTAAAGCACATCAATTTACGGATGTTCTTTCTTTTGAAACTATTTTCCATATGGGTTCATTAGAAAATAAAGGTGTTATTTTAACACTCGTCGGAATTTTGTTGATTTCTATTTTGCTGGTAATGCGTGTGCGTGGCGCGATTTTATTCGGGATTCTAGGAACGACTGTAGTCGGCTATTTCATGGGTATGGTTGATTTAGCTACATTAACTAGCAGTGATACAACATGGGTACCGGATATGTCAAAGCTGCGTTTCGCAGATTTTGATTTCGCAGGCATTATGACAACAGGAATCGTTTCTGTTATCGTTACTTTCACGTTCGTTGAGCTATTCGATACATTCGGTACAATGGTAGGAACAGCGAATCGTGCTGGTATTATGAAGAATAAAGAAGAGGGTACCAAACGCGTAGGTAAAGCGATGTTCGTTGATGCAATTGGCGTCAGCGGTGGTGCATTAGTTGGAACGAGTACAGTAACAGCGTTTGTAGAGAGCTCAGCAGGTGTAGCCGAGGGTGGTCGCACAGGTTTAACAGCAGTATCTACAGGTGTGTGTTTCTTGCTTGCCCTGTTCTTAGCACCAATTGTTATGCTAATCCCGGGTTCTGCAACTGCGGCTGCATTGATTGTGGTAGGTGTTCTAATGGTTCAATCCATTAAAGAGATCGACTTCCAAGACTTCGTTATCGCGATCCCAGCGTTCCTGACAATTGTATTAATGCCTTTCACATACAACATTGCAAACGGGATTTCCTTCGGTATCGTTACTTATGTAGTTCTTGCTGCAGCAGCTAATGCGAGTGGCAAAAGTGAGAAAAAATACAGTGTCCACTGGTTAATGTGGGTACTAGCTGTACTAATTATTGCTCGATACGTCTTTATTGGAAGCCAAGGTTAAAAGAAGGTAAGGCTCTGGTGCATCATGCGCCAGGGCCTTTTTAATTGTCGTTTTTTACCATGAGATAAAAACTTGCATTCCCTTGGAGGATTTGTTATATTACTCCTTGTCGCTTCGGCGGTCGAACGAAAGAACGAATGAACGAAAGAAAAATTCTGAAAAAAGTTCTTGCATTCGAATAAGCTGATGTGGTATATTACTTCTCGCTGCTTCGGTAACACGGCAGTGAACGAAAGAAATTGATCTTTGAAAACTGAACAACGAGTGAGTAAGCACAGTCGAGTAATCGACTATAAAAGA
>NZ_JCAUAR010000037.1:0-26246 GCF_059692055.1 Paenibacillus sp. J31R109
GCACCCTTCCTCACGGACAGAGCACTATGAGTCAACTATGTACTTCCGCCATCTCACGGTGTACTTGGGACTTTCACCCGTTAGTACGATGCGCTGCCAAGCGCACAAAAAGCCGTCCCGCAAGGTTATTTACCTTGTAGGACGGCCTTATGTTTTGAGTTATGAACCTGCTCCGCGGTACCGCTTCACGCCAATGTTCCATACCGTGATGCCGAGCGCACTAAAAGCGATGCCCATCAACGGGGTTAACAGCGCGAACCACTTCCAGTTGTCTGGATCAATGAAATAGGCGGCTGGATAGAAGCCAACAAACGCAAACGGCAGAATCCACGTGAGAATACTTCGTAACAATTTATTATAAATAGTTGCCGGATAACGCCCATAGTTTTGAATATTCCATATGAGCGGTAATATGCCGGTTGGTGCATCGGAGAAGAACGCCAATGAGGTTAACGAGATATATACACCTGCATAAATAAGTATCGAGCCTACCACCATGACGATGAAAATCAACGGATCATGCCAGTGGAACGGCAAATCCAACTGTACCCAAGAGTAGACCATTACGACCAAACCAGCCAATGCACTGAACATAGAAGCTGGATCCAGATTTTCGAGCATCAGCTGCCAGAGATTATAAGCAGGTCTCGTTAGGATACGATCCATCTCTCCTTTGACAATGTAGCGCTCACTAAAACCCCATAAATTAAAAAAGGAAATAAATATGCCATATGGGATCATAAAATAACCGTAGATGAACAAAATTTGTTCTTGATTCCAGCCGCCAAGCGATTGCGTTTGCAAAAAGACGACAAGAATAAAGAATAGATTCAACCCATTGAACAACAAGTCGGACAACACTTCAATCCAAAAATCGGATCGGTAGGTGAGCCTTGTTTTCATGTAGTTTTTGAAATAGTCAAAAATGAGGGTGAAATAAAACATGCGTTACCCTCCCTGTACGAATAGACGTGTTTTGGATTTTACCCACAGTACATAAATCGGAATAATGAGGAGCAAGAACCATAGTACCTGTACGCCAAAATTCTGGAGTATTGCATTGCCCGTTATTTTTCCTGTAAACACGGCACTGGGCAAGTACGTAATCGCCTGAAAAGGCAGCCACTCAAGAACGGACTTGGACCATCCTGGGAAGAAGGATATCGGAATAATAAGACCAGAGAATAGGTCAACCGCTACACGCTTCATACGCATAAGACCCTCATTATTTTCAAGAAAAAAAGCAAACAAGCCCGTAATAATATTCAACTGTGTATTAATCAAAAAGCTGAAGAACAGCATGACTAAGTAAATGACCCATAAGCTCGGATCAGTAGGGAATTGAATTGGAAGCAGCAGCCAGATCAGAATCATGCCCGGTGTTGTGAAGAGCAATAGTCGAAAAACCCCTTCACCTAACCCTTGCATCATTTTCACAAAAATATAATTGTAAGGCCGGATGAATTGAATCGCGACACTTCCATCCCGAATCTCGTTAGCAATCTCACGATCAAGGTTATTAAAATAGAAAGCGCGGCCCATCCAGGAAATCGCCACATAGGTTGTCATTTGACCTAGGGTAAGCCCCCCAATGACTGCTTGGTCGCCGTAAATCGCTTTGTAGACGAAATAGTACGAGCCAATATTAAGCGCATAGATCAGAATCCCGCTGTAGTAATTGACCCGATAAGCCAGCATCATGAGGAAACGCATGCGTATAACTTCTAAATAAGCCTTATGCATGTGTCGTGACTCCCTCTGGCTGAACGATGTCCAAACGTTTTACTTCGGCTGAACCTGATTTATAAATTTCACGAACAATATCGTCCGTATTCGTTTCATTAATCTTGATATCTTGGATTTGCAGTACGCCAACAACACGACTTAATACATCTGAGATATTCGCTCTTTCATAAGGAATGAACACTTTGGCGGATAGCTCATTATCTAGCTGCCAAGCTACATCCAAGCCTAGTGTCAACTCTTGAAGGCGGGCTAACGTTGTCGCTTGCTCGAATTGAAGCACAACCTCTTTACCCTTGCCCCATCTCGCTTTCAATTCTTCCAGACCGCCATCATAAATAATTCGGCCGTCATCTAGCATAATAACACGGGAGCATAACGCTTCGATGTCTTGCAAATCGTGCGTTGTCAACAAAATTGTCGTCTCATACCGCTGATTAAGCGACTTCAAAAATTCGCGGATCTCTGTTTTCACAACAATGTCGAGGCCGATCGTCGGCTCATCCAGAAACAAAATCTTGGGATTATGCAACAAAGATGCCGCTAATTCACAGCGCATCCGCTGACCCAAGCTCAACTTACGGACAGGTCGTGACAAAAGATCTGACAGCTGCAATCGGTCAACAAGCTCATCGAGACGTTTCTTGTAGTCGGCCTCGGAGACCCGATACACCTTTTTCAACAGCTGGAACGACTCTACCACACCAATGTCCCACCACAGCTGGCTGCGCTGACCGAAAACAACGCCGATTCCAGCCACGAATTTCTCACGTTCCTTAAAAGGCACGTATCCATTCACCTTGATATGGCCTGACGTTGGCACGAGAATTCCTGTCAGCATTTTGATCGTCGTTGACTTCCCTGCACCATTTTCACCAATATATCCACAAATTTCGCCTTTCGGAATCTGAAAGCTTATGTCCTTCACGGCTGTAATTTGCTTATACTCTCGTTTGAATAAATCCTGTACGGCCCCTTTGAGGCCACCGCGGCTTTGCTGAACTTGAAATTCCTTGCGCAGCATTTGAACATCTATGGCTAACATGCGTCTTCCCCCCTGACTTTGTCGTCTCGGTTACAGATTACGGCACCATTCGTCATAACTTGCTATCGAAGTTTCGTAGCATCTATAATATGGATCATAATGACGTTTCTTACCACATCAGAAAGTACTCGTTTTCAGCTCCCAGAAACGGCCTTCTGTTTGGCGATAATCTCACAACCGTACAACATGCTCATGATAACTCAATTCTGTAAGAAAAAAAAGTACAGATTAGCACGCATCGTATATTCCCTTTTAAAATCACCTGAAAATTTACCTTGGAGAGGAGCTTACATAGTATGAAAATCTTCAAACGGACCATGCTCCTAATTGTCATGCTTCTTATCGTGGTCGCTGGCTATTATTCTTACGCCTTCTACAGCTTCGCTAACAATATCTCTCATAATTCAGATAATACTGGTGGTAAAGGAAGTGGCAGCACATCCTTAATTCCAAATACCGTAAAGGATACTGGAGATAAATACACACCACCAAAGTGGGAAAGCAAGCAGCGGGTCAATATTTTGCTGTTAGGCGGCGATTCTCGGGGCATGGTGAAAAATGAGTTACCACGATCAGACAGTATTATGCTGGCTTCCATCGACCCAGTCACGAAAAAGGCTCATCTGTTCTCGATCCTGCGTGATACTTACGTGAAAATCCCCGGCGAGGGCGAAGATCGAATCAATACAGCGATAACAACAGGTGGACCTAACCTGGCCATGAAAACCGTTAGTGATCTGCTCGGCATCCCAGTTCAATACTATGTTTACACGGACTTCAAAGGCTTCATCGCACTTATCGATGCTGTTGGAGGAATCGATATTGATGTCGAAAAAGACATGAAATATTCCGATTCCGAAGATGATCACGTTTACGATATTAATTTGAAAAAGGGACAGCAGCATCTGGACGGCAAAACAGCCCTACAATATGTACGTTTCCGCCATGATGCCCTGTCCGACTTCTCCCGAACAGAGCGACAAAGAAAGTTCCTGACCGCTGTTGCGGCTAAAATGCAATCCACTTCATCGCTGATCAAGCTGCCGCGCATTCTGAATGCAATCGATCCGTACATTGATACGAATCTTAGCGTAACGGACATGCTCAAGCTCGGAAGCCTTGGCTATGAAGCCAAGGCAGACGGTATCGTCTCGTCGCAGCTCCCTCCATCCGACCTGCTTATGGAGAAAACGATCCGCGGTGCATCCGTAATTACAGCGGATAAACTGAAGCTTCAGCAGTACATCAAAAACCTTTTCGCCGGTACCGCAGAAGCCGATACTGGCCCAACCAAACCTTCACCTTCGCCAACGCCGAAAGTTGCTGGGAAAACTGTGAAATAGTAACGCTGCGTGCATAACGTAAAAAACGGATAATAAGAGTGGGTATCCACTCTTTTTTTTTGTATGAGCAAGCATTCGCGTCGAGTGAAGCGATTGGCAGATGTGCACGTGCGCACTCCAAATTGTCTCCGAGGTGGTGCATAACGCTGCAAAAATACTACGAATGACAAAATTGGAAATTTGTCATTTGTGAATTGTTAGTTGCCGCGTGGGTGCGGGATAATTAGTGAACGAATCACATAGAGTCCCCTTGAACAAGCACAAGGAAACATCAAGGCATTTTACCCAACCTCATTCTCGAGGTGGTGTATAACTGCTCATAATATTTACGAATGACAAAATTGGAAATTTGTCATTCGTGAATTGTTAGTTGCCGCGGGGGTGCGGGATAATTAGTGAACGAATCACATAGAGTCCCCTTGAACAAGCACAAGGAAACATCAAGGCATTTTACCCAATCTCATTCTCGAGGTGGTGTATAACTGCTCATAATATTTACGAATGACAAAATTGGAAATTTGTCATTCGTGAATTGTTAGTTGCCGCGGGGGTGCGGGATAATTACTGTGGACGTATCTCATAGACTCCACTATTGAACAAACAACACAAGGAACATCAAGTCATTTTACCAACCCTCATTCTCGAGGTGATGTATAACTGCTCATAATATTTACGAATGACAAAATTGGAAATTTGTCATTCGTAATTTGTTTGTTGCCGCGGGAGTTGGTGAGAGGTACAAGGGGTTTGGGCGTTGCCCGGAACTTCACAACAACCGAAATACCACAAATAGCGTCCTCTCGATCCCCTTCGTTTGGTGCAGGTCAGGTTCGCTACTCAATGAATTAATACCACTACTACATATAAAGGAATGATTCAATCATGGAACGTAAGCAATCTGAACTTCTCTATCAAGAAGCACTGCAACACATCGTCGGCGGGGTCAACTCCCCTTCCCGCTCGTTCAAAGCCGTCGGCGGCGGCGCCCCCGTCTTCATGAAGCGTGCGCAAGGCGCACACTTCTGGGACGTGGACGGGAATCGCTTCATTGACTACCTCGCCGCCTATGGCCCGATCATTACTGGTCACGCACATCCTCACGTGACCGAAGCAATTATACGCGCCGCACAGAACGGCACGCTGTACGGCACCCCCACCGAACTCGAGATCGAGTTCGCCCGCATGCTGAAGTCGGCGATTCCCTCGCTCGACAAAGTGCGCTTCGTCAACTCCGGCACGGAGGCCGTGATGACGACGATTCGCGTGGCGCGCGCATACACCAAGCGCACCAAGATCATTAAGTTTGCCGGGTGCTACCACGGCCACTCGGATCTCGTGCTCGTGGCGGCCGGCTCCGGGCCGTCCACACTGGGTACGCCGGACAGCGCCGGCGTACCGGCGAGCATCGCGCAAGAGGTCATCACCGTGCCGTTCAACGACATTCCGGCACTCGAGGCCGCGCTTGCGCGTTGGGGTGAAGACATTGCCGCGGTAATGGTCGAGCCCATCGTCGGCAACTTCGGCATGGTGATGCCCCATGCCGGCTACCTCGAGCAGCTCTGCGCAGCTGCTCGCAATCACGGCGCCCTCGTCATTTACGACGAGGTGATCACGGCGTTCCGCTTCCATTACGGAACGGCACAGACCTATGAAGGCCTCCCTATCCTAGAGGGAGGCAACCCACAATCGCGGTTCGCCGCGATTGAACCGGACCTGACGGCCCTCGGCAAAGTGATCGGCGGCGGGCTGCCGATCGGGGCCTACGGGGGCCGCAAGGAAGTGATGGAGCAGGTCGCACCGCTCGGACCTGCGTATCAAGCCGGCACGATGGCGGGGAATCCCGCCTCCATCTCCGCCGGTATCGCCTGCTTGGAGGTGCTCCAGCAGCCGGGCGTTTATACCAAGCTTGAGCAGCTTGGCTCAACACTCGCGAATGGCATCGCAGAATCCGCTGCCCGCCACGGTATCGCCTTGACGTTGAACCGCATCGGCGGCGCATTCTCTACTCATTTTTGTGATCATCCGATCACCAATTATGAAGAAGCGCAAGATACGGACGGCGAACGCTTCGCCGATTTCTTCCGACTCATGCTGGAGCAAGGTATCAATCTCGCCCCTTCCAAATACGAAGCTTGGTTCATGACAATTGCCCATACCGAAGAGGACATTGCCCAAACTCTCGCGGCTGCAGATCAGGCGTTTAAGATCATGAAAACACGCTGATTGTCCCAAAAACGAACTATGATCCTATATGGATTATAGTTCGTTCGTCTTTATACCCTTACATGAGTTGTTAGAATTATACTTTTATTCAACTATATACAGAAAAGATAACGCTTACATTCGTGATTTGCGTCTGCAAGTATTGTCGGATGAACTTTTTCATGCTATTCTAAGATTACTTTTACCCTTTTAGCGAAACCACTTGTTTTCACAGTATTTTCCTAGAAAGTTAGGGCATGATTTACAAATACCATACCGTTTTTTGTGCGTGATGCCTTAGTTTGTTACTAGTCGATTTATGCCGTATTTTGAGAGTTTTACCTCCTGTAAATTGGCATGATATTCAGTTGTTTTGCATATTTATACACGATCGTGCATACTTCGGATTTAGCCCACAATATGGATTAACCCGGAAATGCGATGACTAGTAGGTTTAACCGTGACAGAATGCAAGAAGCGCAAGTAAGAGGAGTTTAATTTTGTATGGGGGGTGACGGTCAGGCGACTGACCAGAGCAATGAATGAAATTATGCGTAATGAAGGCCGTTTTCAAGATCTACTAGGAACCGAACACGACAGCTGCGGTATTATTTGTATTATTGAGAAGAATGGTCATCCTTCCCGTGATAACATCCAAAAAACGATTGATGCCCTTGTTAAAATGGAACATCGTTCAGGATTTATCAATGGTGAAGGCGATGGTTGCGGTATTCTAACAGACATCCCACGTGCTTTGTGGGAGAAGAAATTAACAGATGCGGGTCTGGACGGTAAGCTTGCTTATGATAACCGTTTTTCTGTTGGACATATCTTTGTTCCACGCAAGTTGGACCTGACTGCTGCTGAGATTCAAAACGGCATTCGTGAGCTTTTTGCCTCCCATGATGTATCCATTATTCTTGAGCAAGAAAACCTGGTTGACAGTGGTTCACTAGGTGCTAACGGTTTACTCGATGAGCCTACGTTCTGGCAAATTGCAGGTATTAGCAACAAAACCGAAGGTCAAGTAGCCGATCATCTTTATGAACTGCATATTGCAATTGAGGATCGTTACAATGTACATGTTGCAACACTAAGCAATGTGACATCTGCTTACAAAGTACTAGGTGCAGCAAGCATCCTACCTAAATATTTCAATGACTTGCGTGATCCTTTGTTTGCTTCCCAAGTAACAATTGGTCATAACCGTTATTCAACAAACACATTGTCCAGCTTCTTCCGTGTTCAACCGTTCTCCCTTCTTGGACATAACGGTGAAATTAACACAGTGAAGAAACTTCGTCTTGAAGCTGACATGGTTGGTGTTCCACTGGTTAGCGGCGGGTCTGACTCCCAAGACATGAATAGAACGATTGAAACGTTCATTCACCGTTTTGGCTTATCCCTATTCGAAGCCATGGAAATGGTATTCCCTCCTATTATTAATGAAATGAAACAGTTCCGTCCTGAGCTTCAAGATCTTTATGTGTACTACCGTCAAGTTTGGGGCCACTTTGCACAAGGTCCAGCAGGTATCGTTTCCCGTTACGGTAACGAGTGTATTTTCAGCGTAGATGCATTAGGTCTTCGTCCAGTATGGATGGTTGAAAGTGACACGTCCCTCTACTTCTCATCCGAGCAAGGTGTTATCACGGTTGGCGAAATGGTCGCTGATCCGAAACCGATCGCTCCAGGTGAGAAAGTCGGTGTTGTTCTAACACCAGGCGAGCACATTCAAGTTATTCCTTACCATGAAGTTCAATCCTTGGTCTATGATCGTGTAAGCAAGCGTGTAAATTTGGGCGGTCTTCGCTCTTATTTGAACCCTGCCGTAACGAATACCGAAGCTGAACTTAATGAGAATGCTGTAACAACCGACCAATTATACAGTGCATTTGGTTGGGATCGTGACGGTATTTCACACATTGAATCCATGTCTGAAACTGGCGCTGAGCCAATTCGTTCATTAGGTCATGATTCACCGCACGCGGCGCTTGCATGGGAACGCACCAACGTACCTGACTTCATTAAAGAAAGTGTTGCCGTAGTAACGAACCCAGCTATTGACCGTGACCGTGAAATGGAGCATTTCTCCACGCGCGTTATCGCTGGAGCTCGTCTTCCGGTATTTGCACAAGTGGATGACAATCTTCGTCTTGAGCTTCTAACTCCGCTTGTTCTTGAAGGAACGAACGGTGTAGGCAGCGAAGAGAATTTATCCCAGCCTTCTTTGGAGCAATTGCTTGCACAATTCCGTGCGCAAGGCGATAACAAAGTAGCTGTTCTATCCACAACTTTCGCTAGAGGAACTTCACTACAAGACGGCTTGAACCAACTTGCAGCAGATGCAATCTCTGCGGTACGTAATGGCGCTGTTCTTCTCGTCTTGGACGATGCAGAAGCTCATCAGAATGACCGTTTGTGGCTAGATCCGCACCTAGCTGTTTCCAAAATCGACATCGCACTTCGTGCAGAGAAACTCGGTTTCGGCGACAACTTGCGCCGTCAAGTTACACTGATCCTTCGTTCAGCTGCTATTCGCAGTCTGCATGATATCGCGGTAGCTTGTGGTCTTGGTGCAGATGTGATCTCACCTTACTTGCTGTTCTCCACGGCTTCTGACAAAGAAGGCCAAGCAGCAGCAGCACGTAAAGTATACGCAGCTCTTACTAAAGGTCTTGAAAAAGTTATTTCAACAATCGGAACACACGAGCTTCGTGGTTACACACGTTTCTTCTCCTCCATCGGCTTCCATCCGGAAGTATCCGAGGTGCTGGATATCGTGAACTACTTGGGTAGTGAAAAAGCAGGAACTGGCTTTGCACAGCTTGAAGCTGAGGCTGAAGCACGTTATGCGGATTTCACAAATCCAAAAGCGAAAGCGGCGAAAAACTTCCGTTTCTTCCAACGTATGTGGAAAGCGCTAGGCGATGCTGCATCAGGAGCTGCTCCTTACGCCGACTACCGCGACAAACTGCGTGAAGAAGAGAAGAAGAATCCGATTTCCATTCGTCACATTGCTGGCTTCAACGTTGCCAAAGCATTGAGCGATGGCCGTCAGCCACTCGATCCGTCGCAAGTTGATATTTCCATTGGCGGTCATTCCTTGCCGATGTTGATTTCTTCGATGTCCTTCGGTTCACAAAACGAAACAGCTTTCCGTGCCTACGCTGAAGCCGGCGAACGCCTGAACATGGTAACCATGAACGGCGAGGGTGGAGAGATTAAAGATATGCTTGGCCGTTACAAAAGAACGCGCGGCGCGCAAGTCGCTTCCGGACGTTTCGGTGTTAACATCGAGCTCGCTAACGCAGTAGCTTTCCTTGAGATCAAAATCGGTCAAGGGGCAAAGCCAGGTGAAGGCGGTCACTTACCAGGTTCCAAAGTTACAGCGAAAATCGCTGAAGCACGTAACGCTACAATCGGTTCAGACTTGATCTCGCCATCCAACAACCACGATATCTACTCCATCGAGGATTTGGCGCAAATCATTTCCGAGCTTAAAGAAGGCAGCGGCCGTAAAGCTAAAATCATCGTTAAAATCCCAGTTGTTCCTGGTATCGGTACGATTGCAGTTGGTGTTGCAAAAGCTGGCGCTGACGTTATCACGCTTTCCGGTTTCGACGGCGGTACAGGTGCGGCTCGTATTCACTCCTTGACGCACGTTGGTCTTCCAACTGAGATCGGTACGAAGCTTGCTCACGTTGCATTGATTGAAGCTGGTCTTCGTCACCGCGTTGAGCTATGGTCTGATGGCGGTCTGAAATCCGGTTCTGACGTTGTTAAAATGGTTATGCTCGGCGCAAACCGTGCAGGTTTCGGTTCCATCGCGATGCAATCCATCGGTTGTACAACTTGCCGCGGCTGTCACTTGGATACTTGCCACGTGGGTATCGCGACGCAAATCGATTCCATGGAAGAAGCCGAAGAAAAAGGTCTTCGCCGTTTCGTACCGCGTGTTTTCGATACAGCTGTAGATAGCCTGGTTCGCCTGTTCGGCGGCATCGGCGAAGAAGTACGTGAAGTCGTTGCTTCGCTTGGTTTCTCAAGCTTGCAAGAGCTTGTGGGTCGTTCCGATCTTTTGGAGCAAGTGAGCCACAATGAACGTATTGATCTGTCCGATATTCTACGTTTTGTTCCAATGCACCAAATTTCCGATGCTGAAAGAGCACTTGAAGAAGCAGCAGTTTCATCCGATATCCGTATCGCGGCTGGCGCAGAAGGTTTGGAATTCTTCCCTGATTCCGTATCGTTCGACGCTCCTGTTGTTCGCAACTGGTCCAAAGTGGATGCGGAGTCCCGTATCCTAGGAACTCGTTATTCCAGCCATCGTGTAAGAGACCGTTTCAACGGCAGCTACGATGAACTTCCAGCTGTTGCATTGAACCTTGTTGACGGTTCCGTTCCTGGTAACGGTCTGGCGGCATTCAACGCACGCGGCGTTAACATCACAGTTCACGGTGGAGCTGAAGATGGTCTTGGTAAAATGGCGTTCGGTGGTAAAGTTGCCATCGTGAAGTCCCTTGGCCAAAACAACACGTTCATTAACGGTAGCGTTGGTAAATCGTTCGGTTACGGCGCACAAAAAGGCTTGTTCTTGATCCAAGGCAGCGCTGATACGCGTGCATGTATCCGTTTCTCCGGTGCTGACGTTGTCTTCGGTGGCGAAATCACGACTCCTCTACGAGATGAGCTTGGCGGTCTAGCGGCTCGTGCGAACCTTAAAGGCTTCGCGTTCGAGTACATGACAAACGGCCGTGCCGTTGTTATGGGTGATCCTGGTCCATGGATCTGTGCGGGTATGACTGGTGGGGTTATCTACCAACGTCTAGTTCCAGAAATGGGTCTTGATCAAGCAGCGATCGAGCGTCGTATTGCAAAAGGGGCTAAAGTTAAACTTGAGCCTATCGGTCTTCAAAGTAAAAAAGACCTTACTGAATTGCTCACAGCTTACCACGCTGAGCTTGCGAACTCCGGTCAATCCGAAGCCGCGGCGAAAATCGAAGGTTTGCTAAGCAACCTAGAAGCTAACTTTATCCGGATCTCCCCGGTCAATATGCAAGCTGACCAATCCGTTGCTACAGAATAGTAGAAACACAAACAGCACAAGACCTGTAATTGGTCTTGTGCTGTTTTTTATCGAAACCACATGTCCATTGCATAAAATTCGTCCATCTATCGCATTTTATTACTGCAACACCATCCGCGTACCACAGGAGGTTTCAGCTATGAGCCACTCGAAACGCCGCCAAGAAGCTGCATGGAAGGGTCGTAAACAAGCGGGGCATCCACCACATGGTAAGGTGAAAGCCCTGGCCGAATTCGCCAGTGAGTATGATGCGGAACATCAGAAGTAATTAAGCCCCCTCTCCTCCCACACATTAAAGAGGGACCAACACAAAGTAACCCGGTTCTCTCGTTTCTCTTGAAACGAGGCGCCGGGTTCTTTGTGTGTTAACACACTGCCTCCTGAGTCGCAAGGCTTGTGCTTATGTTGTGGTTCTATCCACACTATCCCCTCTGCTCAGGGCTTGACGGCACCCTGATGGATCCTGAGCGAAGGGGATAGTGATAATACTTCCAAATCCCTCGCGCTAACAACCATGCTTGTCGCGAATCCGCTTCATCGCTCGAATATGATGATTCACATGTCCCGCCATCATTTTTAAAATCTGAGCAACGCTCTCTTTTCGGTCTGCGGTTTGAATTGATCGACTCAACGCATCTGGCAGATGCTTGCACAGGCATAAAATATGCTCTCTCGCCGCACGGAACAGCCGAACTTCACTCTCAATCGGCCTCGTTTCATAGGACAAGCCTCGCTGCCATTCATCTGGGTGAAAGGAATTACCTTGATAATTCCGCCCAGGTTCTGCCAAAGCAAACTTCACTTTATGCATCGCGACCATTTCAAGGTCAATGAGGTGCAGCGCATGTTCACGAATGGACCACTTCCCAGGAACTTCCCTCAGACTGAGCTGAGACGCTGATAAACCGTCAAGCGTCTTCTCCAGTGCAACTACTCCCGCTTCGAACATCAGCAAGATCTCACTGTCGGTAGGAAACAATTCCTCCCAGTAAACCAACAGGTAACCGTCTATCGTTGGTACATGAAGTTCACGAATATGTCCCGGCTCTTCGTGATTCATCATCTCAGCCGGATAGCCATATGCACGCAAATTCAACTCCACCTCAGCTACAGAGGGGACGCCAACGTATACAAGACTTCCACGTTGTGGATTCGTATAATTAGGCTGCAGCCAACGATTCAAAAGAGACTCTAGCTGTTCCTTAGAAGCTTCTACAACACATAACACAGCCCGATCCTTTGTCCCTCTAATATGCAGTAATGCTGCTTCATGCGCCCCAGCCATCTCGAGCAATTCCCATCCCAGCTGCTCGGTATAAAAGGCTAACGAGGCCTCCAGCTTATCCACGCTCAGCAAAAGTCTTGCCCGCCCTTGGTACATGATTACCTCCTCCGATTCTGCCAACAAAAAATACGCTCCGTCTTAATTTCGACGGAGCGTACGATAATGCCTACTTCTTGGCCGCTTGGTAGGCCTCGATATATTGTGCAGCCTTCTTAGCAACAAGGCTGTAGTTTCCTGTTTTGACCGCTTCGCTAGTCAAATCCGAGCCGATGCCGACGGCAACTGCGCCGGCCTGGATCCACTCGCCGAGGTTGCTCAGCGACACCCCGCCTGTAGGCATGATGTTCGCCTGTGGCAGCGGACCTTTAATGGCCTTAATCATCGCCGGGGAGTAGAGATTGCCCGGGAATAACTTAACAATGTCCACGCCAAGCTCTAGCGCGGCTTGAATATCCGCGATCGTCATGCACCCTGGCATGATCGGCACTCTATAACGGTTACATAGCGTAACCGTGCTAGGGTTCAAAGATGGGCCGACAACGAATTCGGCCCCGCTTAGGATCGCGGCACGCGCCGTTTCGGGGTCTAGGGCTGTGCCCACCCCGATAATCGCGTACTTGGACGCGTCCTTCGCTGTGCTCGAGTAGCGCTTCGCCAGCTCCTCAATCGCGCGCAGCGCGAAAGGCACAGTCATCGTGACTTCGATGACTTTGATGCCGCCGGCGATCGCTTGATCCGCCATTTCGACGACTTCTTCTGGTGTATCTCCGCGTAAGACGGCGACTACACCCTCATTTGTAATTTGCTGAAGTAATTGAAGTTTCTTCACAGTCATCTTCCCTTCTATGTGTAAACCATCATTTAGCCATCGTTATTGCACATCTATGCGTCTTTGATTAACGCTCTATATGTTTAATGTTGTTAAGTACCGCTTCCACTTGCTCCCACGTTGGAGCGCCTTCCCAGTCGCCTTCCGTCTGCACGATCATGGAGCCCACCAAATTCCCGATGCGAACTGCCTCTGGGTACTCGTAGTCCTTCAACACGCCAACCAAAAAGCCCGCACAGAACCCATCGCCCGCACCAACGGTATCAACGACTTGCTCGGCTTTGAAATAAGGTACCGTTGTAATCGTATCCGCTGTCACTACATATGTCACATCTTCTCCACCTTTGACGATGGAAACGGCCGACAACTCGCGCAGCTTGCTCACAATGACATCCCAATCTTCTGTTTGGTACAGCAGCTTCAGCTCATCCAAGCCAGGCAAGAAAATATCGGACAGCTTTGCTAGCTCGAGCAATACTGGACGCGCCTCTTCGATGCTCCACAGCTTCAAGCGCAGATTCGGATCAAAGCTAACTTTCACGCCATGCTTACGTGCTAAGCGAACAGCTTCAAAAGCTGCCTCTCTGCACGACTCACTGAGCGCCGGTGTGATACCGGTAATATGCAATATTTTAGCTCCTGCGATGTAGGCCTCGTCCAAATGTTTCGGGGACATCTGACTTGCTGCTGAGTTTTTGCGATAGTAGTAAACGGACGTTTTGCCCATTAGAACTTCACGCATCATGAGACCTGTCGGTGCCTCTGAAGTCAATTCCGCGCGAGAAACATCGACGCCTTCACCACGGATTTTTTTGAAAATCATACGCCCTAGCGGGTCCTTACCCAGTCTACCGAACCAACCTACACGGCCGCCAAGACGAGAAATACCGATTGCCACATTGCTCTCTGCACCACCGAATAGGCTATGCAGTTCAGAGGAGTACTCCAAGCCCTTGCCGCCTGAAGGCATTAGCAGTGCCATTGTCTCTCCAAACGTAATAATATCTGGTCCTGATCCTGTATTTACTGACATAGAAGCACTCCATCCATTCCGATCACGACTCGCGTGTCCCGTTAATTGAAACGTTTAAATAAATGAGATATCTCATATTATAGTGGATTTGAACGGATTTCACCAGACCTTTGCACACGAGCCCTCAACTTCCAAATAGAGGAAAAAACCTCCTGTACAATCACTCCCTAAGGAATGACTATGCAAGAGGTTGGTTTATTGTTTTATCTCTTTATTGCCCCTGTCGCCTCGGCGGCTGCCAGTTCGTTCTTAAACTCCTCATGAATGCGACCATTCGTTGCCATCACGTTACGAACCCCTAGATGATAAGGTTTCCCTTCGGTATCCGTCACGCGACCGCCTGATTCGGTAATGAGCAAGGCACCTGCCGCAATATCCCAGGCATTGAGGCCGATTTCCCAAAAGCCGCTAAGACGCCCCGCAGCCACATAAGCCAAATGCAGCGCTGCTGAACCAGCGACCCGGATGTTGCGAACCTTAGGCGACAGCGCCTGAACACCTTTTAGGTTAATGGGCAGCGCCCCATCACGATCAGCCGGGAATCCTGTAGCAATTAAACTCGTGAGCAGCGTCTCATCTTCGGAGACCTCTGTTTTTTTGCCATGCATGTAAGCGCCTTTCCCTTTCTCCGCAACGAACAGCTCATCGCGTGACGGGTCATATACAACACCTACGATGACTTCACCTTTATGTGCTAATGCAATAGATACCGAGAAGAATGGAAAACCATGAACGAAGTTCGTCGTACCATCTATCGGATCCACGATCCAAAGATACTCTTCGTCGCTCATTTCTTGCAGTGCTTTGGCCGATGCTTCCGGACCTGGCTCCACACCTTCCTCACCTAAAATCGAATGATTCGGAAAATGCGTCATAATCAGATTGCGAATCAGCTTCTCAGAGCCTTTATCTACCTCAGTTACCAAGTCTTGTGCAGAGTGCTTCGTTCCCACATGATTGATATCTCCTAGCTTCGTCTTGATCCATTGACCTGCTTTGGCCGCCGTATTAATGGCTACAGCTGTAAAGCTTTTACTCCCGACAACAAAAGTTTCCGTCTTACCTTCTACCATATATATCAACTCTTTCTTTTCATTAATTTAGATATTACGTTAAGTATAGTAAATTATACGTTTCTAATACTAGTGCGTTTCATCCTAATTTATTCGTACAATTTCACATTGGCGTGGAAAAAACGGCAAAAAAAATCCGCTACGGCAAGCATGCCGTGCGGATTTACTTATTATTAAATACCAACGATGTGGTAGCCGCCATCAACGTAAATGACTTCACCCGTGATACCTCGGGACAAGTTACTCATAAGGAACATTGCCGTGTCGCCAACTTCAGCTGTATCTGTCGTTTTGCGAAGCGGAGCTTTCTCTTCAACTTGACGCAGGATGGAGTTGAAATCCTTGATTCCTTTGGCAGCCAATGTACGAATTGGACCCGCGGAAATACCGTTCACACGAATGCCGTATTGACCAAGATCTGCTGCCAAGTAGCGTACGCTTGCTTCAAGTGCTGCTTTGGCAACGCCCATAACGTTGTAGTTCTTCATTGCGCGCTCTGCGCCAAGGTACGTCATCGTCATAATGCTGCCGCCTTCTGTCATCAGCGGGTAAATCCGTTTGGAGACTGCAACGAGAGAGTAAGCACTGATATCATGCGCAAGCGCGAAGCCATCGCGTGATGTATCTACGAACAAGCCGTCAAGTTCTTCTGTTTTAGCAAAAGCAATACTATGTACGAGGCCATGCACGACACCGAATTTCTCTTTGAGCGCGGAAGCCAATGTATCAATCTCAGCATCAACTGTTACGTTACATGGCATTAAGCTTGAGCCTGGAATTGTGTCAGCCAGCTTGCGCACGCGTTCTTCTACTCGCTCGTTTTCGAACGTGAATACTAGATTCGCACCCTGTGCGGCTAAAGATTGTGCAATGGCCCAAGCGATACTGCGGTCATTGGCAACACCCATTACAAGTATATTTTTTCCGTTTAATAATTGACTCATGTTCGTAGAAGCCCCTCTCACAATGGCATGGATAGTCGTTCATTTCTTCAAATTACCCCATTTTGTCCAACAATTCAAGAAAAATATGGGATTAGAGCTGAAGCGACGCCTCATCGAGGGCTGTGACACCTTCCTGCCCCTTTAAGTCTTCCATGAGTTTGAACAAAGCGCTATCCTTCATCTTCGCTTCGATCATAATATCCAGTTTCGGTGTGATTGGGGCTATCGCTTTCAGAAACGCAAATAAAGGCTCCACCTCCACATAGTCGGCATGACTTCTTGGCTCCGTTTCGCCTTTGGGGCTGGACACGTGAATTTTGGGAGGCAGTGTGGCTGATGCATCGTCCAAGTGTAAGCGTGCGCGTGTGAGCCATGTCTCCTGGATGCGTGGCCATAGCTCCACGATGTCTTCTCCATTGTTATTGACCGCATGATGATGCACATCCAACACCATAGGGGCACCGACTTCTTCGGCAATCTCAAGCGTTTCTAGCGCGTTGAAGGTTTTGTCGTCATTTTCGAGAGTGATTCTTCGTTGAATTGGTATACGCAACGCGCTGAAGTTCTGAACAAATCGCTTCGCGGCCTTCGTTTTATCGCCGTAGGAACCCCCAACGTGGATGTTACACATCGCTTCCATGCCTAGCCCCATCGCGTTCAGCATGGCGGAGTGCCGCTCCAAATCCTGCACAGACTTCTCTAACACGTCCTTCCGTGGCGTGCTGAGCACGGTGAAGTGATCGGGATGAAAGCTTACGCGCATGTTATTCTGTTTGGCATAGCTGCCAAGCTCCAGAAATTCCTCGGACAGCGTTGGGATTGGGTCCCAATCCCCTAGCATTTCATGGCCAATCAGCGGGATAAAACGAGAAGAAAACCGAAACACCATGATGTCATGAGCACGATTATGTCTAAGCAGTCGGAGCGTGTTATGTAAATTTTCAGCACCAATGCGCTCTAATTTGCGGATAGCTGCGTCGCGATCGAGCAAGTTGCTGAAGTTCGTAGCGGTCATCGTCTTGGATGGAGAAGCATTCTTGACCACGGTGGACATGGCTACGTATCCTAGGCGAATGAGCATATTCCCTAACCTCCAGATTCATTTCCGATTGGAAATTCTATGGTTTATGACTACCTATTAGATTACCCTAGCGAATCGTTACACATACTTTACACATACAAACAGACCCTTTGACGTTCGAGAACGTCATAAGGGCCTTTACGCATTTGAAAACGGATTTAATGGTACCAAATCTCGATACGGGCAAGGATACCAGCTGGGTTGCCTACGCTGCGGTTAGCATTGGATGGCGAGTTAAAACCCGCGATTACAATATCATTTTCACCTAGTTGAAGATACTTCTCGATATGGAATGTTCGGCCTGGATTATAAAAAGCTAACGTATCCTGCGGCCGATCGATTACCACGGGTCTTCCGTTAATGAGCACGATAGCATAGTTGTCCACAGCTAAGAATAAAGTGGCTTTTTTAACTTTCGAGTGGACTTTGAATCTTTTGGCGACCACTGCTGCTGGACCGATGGAGTCACTCGCGCCCCAAACATAAGCTTCACCTTCCTTAGGTTGCGCCCATGCTGGAATCGCCTCGTTTTCGATCGCATTTACCCAACTGCCGTCAGTGCTGATAATTGTGTGTTTTTTCATTTCTATTCACTTCCTTTCTAGTAAGGATAAGCTATTATATGAAGCTAGTGTTCCGTTTGAAAGGGACAAAGGAAACCGTATAAATATACTAATTTGTTCGACTGAGAAGTCGATTTTCGACTGCTCGGAGGGGAAATGGTGCGATTCGCTGCTGAGCGGGCGATTTCGGACTTCTCATGCGAGAGTTTCGTCAATCCCAGCTAATTTGTTCGACTGAGAGGTCGATTTTCGATGTCTCAGAGCGGGAATGGTGCGATTGTGCTGCTGAGCGGGTAATTTTCGACGTCTCACGCGAGTGGTTCGTCCATTGTCCTTCCATTTTCGCGGGCAAGCATAACAAAAAAACACCGACCCCAAAAGGTCGGTGTTTCTCTCACTACTTAAGCTTGCTCTCCGAAAAACATTTCGTACGCAAGCGAGGTCTGAATGCGTGATTCCTCATCCGTCAGAGGGCGGATAAGCTCCATCTCCACCTGTGTAACCTCTTCGCCTTGGAAGTTAATTTCCGCGATGGAGGCTACAATTCGTACGATGGCAACCGCTTGGTTCTCAGGCGTGTAGGCAATAACCTTCTGGCCTGTCGGGAAAACGCGGAAACCGCTCTTCACCATTTTGCCGCGGCCATACTCCAGCAACTCGTAGAGCTCCTGTTGAGACTTAAACTTGCAAACCGAATTGAATTCCGTTTGAAAACCCATGGCTTATCTACTCCGCATCGAAAGAATATTGGATATTTTGCTTAGCTGCATGTCGCTCAAGCGCCAATCGAATGAGATCATCCAGCAGCTCTTTATATGGTTTACCTGTTTCTTGCCATAGCAACGGGTACATGCTGAATGGCGTGAAGCCAGGCATCGTGTTGATTTCATTGATGTATACTTTTTGATCGAGCTTACCTAGGAAAAAGTCCACGCGTGACAAGCCGCTGCCATCAACCGCCAAGAATGCACGGAGTGCCAGTGCTCTGACCTCATCGGATACCTCTTGAGGGATCTCGGCTGGAATAATCATCGCTGATTTGCCATCCAGATACTTGGCTTTATAATCATAGAATTCATTGGAGGATACGATTTCACCCACCACCGAAGCGATTGGCTCATCATTTCCTAGAACGGCAACTTCAATTTCACGTGCATCGATATTTTCTTCAATAATCACTTTACGATCATATTGGAAGGCAAAAGCAACCGCGGCGATAAGCTCTTCTTGATTTCTGGCCTTGGAAATCCCAACACTAGAGCCTAAGTTAGCTGGCTTCACGAAGCATGGATAACCAATCGCCGTTTCTAGCTCCATGAGGTGATACGCGCGATTTTTTTCCCACTCGGTACGGGTAAAGTGCCGGAAAATGCACTGCGGAAGTCCTTCCTGTGCAAAAACCTTTTTCATCATGACTTTATCCATACCTACTGCCGAAGCCAATACACCAGCACCTACATAGGGGATGTTCGCCATTTCCAATAGTCCCTGAATCGTCCCATCTTCTCCAAAGGTACCGTGTAAAAGCGGGAATACGACATCTAAACCAAGATCCTCCGCACCAGCTGATGTAATAGAAGAAACAGCTACATCACCCTTCGTTTGAATGCCGCCAAAAATCGGCGCCAAAGCATTCGAAGCAGGAGCGCTAGCGTCATCTGTGCTAAACGTTAATGCTTCCTTCGATTGAGCTGGACCTAGGAGCGGCGTTCCGCTTCTCCACTCGCCTTTTTTGGAAATGTAGAACGGTGTAATCTCATATTTCGTGAAATCCACAGCTTTCATAACTGCCAATGCCGTTTGCAAAGACACGTCATGCTCGCCGGACTTCCCTCCATAAATTAATCCAATTCGTATTTTGCGGCTCATTACGTACCTCCGTCTAGTATTTACAATTTCTATGCCAATTACATTTCATCAGCAACATGTATGAACATGTATTTCGTTCGTTCCGACCAAGCAGGTGAATCCTTGTATGCCCAGTACCGATTCCGGCTATTAAAGGTATGCGCATTAACAAGCGGCATCCCATTGGCATCTTTACCTATAACGAATGTGTTGTGCTGGTAGCGACCATCGCCATCCCAATCATAGCTGATGGTGTCTCCTGGCTGCAGCTCCCGAGCATCCTTAACGACTGTACCTGTCAAACCATGCTTATGAGGACGTTCGAAGTAATGATGTAAGCTATTGGCAACTGCCCAACTATAGCTCCAGAGCTCTTGATGCCCTTTTTTTCCAGCATACCACCAGCCCGATTCCCTTTTCCCAGTATAGTCCATTGGAGCCCCGCCTGCAAAGAGGCATTGAGACACATAATTCGTGCAATCTACTTCAAAATATTCATACCGCGGATTCGGTTTCTGCCACCACATTTCCGCATATTGGACGGCTTTAGGACGGTTATAAATGATTTTCCGGGGAGCGGATTCCAGACCACTCGTATTGCGTATACTAGGATTGATATAAGGAAGAGATGGCGAACTGCGTAGCGTATCTATGAATGTTTCGTTCTCTGACAAATGGTAGCTGCGACCGTGGCTGGTCCGGGACTTTTCGCTTTGCAAAGACTCAGCACTCTGTACCTTCCAGCCTGCTGTATGCTGCTCAATGACCACACGCTCTGATTCTATCCGCTCCTCCTGATGTTCTATAGAATCTATTTGATAGGTCAAAAATCGGTGCAGCTGGATATCCGCAATAATCCCATATGGCAATTCTTTGACACCTTGCATACGGAGCTTCGTCTCTCCGCGCAGCAGCTTTGCATCACGTTCTCGGTAACTGTTCAGGAGCCTTCGCACCTTGACATCCTGTTTCCGTACATAAGCGCTGTCCGAGACAAATGCATCCAAAGGTGCAGCCGAGCCCTCGAGCTCAGCCTGATTTTTCGCATGAACGTAATTATATAGCGCTGTTTTCCAGGACATCTTGGTATCCCTCCTTAAACTTTATTAAGGTAGTGAGAAGTTTCGTTAGGACAAGCCCGAATTGCTTTGAATTGATTCAATATATGACATTTTGACCGTAAAAATGATTGAAATTAATCTTTACTCGCACGTGGCGAAGCGCTATACTTGAGGTAGAGGGAATTATGAAATCGAGTTTCACTAGATGAAATTCGATGGCATGGTTAGATATTATTAATGAGGAGGAACTACCTATGTCCAACAAGGACTCTTTTTCTGTGCGTAAGCAGTTAACTGTCGGCACGAAATCGTTCCAGTATTACAGCCTTCCTGACTTTGAAAGTCAAGGTCACGGCACAATCAACAACCTTCCAGTTTCTATCCGCGTTTTGCTTGAAGCAGCTATTCGTCAATTTGACGGCCGCGCCATTACAAGTGAACACGTTAAACAAATCGCTGGTTGGGCTCAAGGCCGCGATGAGAACAAAGAAATTCCTTTCATCCCAGCTCGTATCGTTCTTCAGGATTTCACAGGTGTACCTGTCGTCGTTGACCTTGCGGCAATGCGTGCGACAATGGCTCGTGAAGGCGGAGATCCTAAACGTATCAACCCGCTTGTTCCTGTAGACCTTGTAATTGACCACTCTGTCATGGTTGATGCTTTCGGATCCCCGGATGCACTCGAAATGAACATTGACTTAGAATTCGAAAGAAACGAAGAGCGTTACCGTTTCTTGCGTTGGGCACAAACAGCATTCGATAACTTCCGTGCTGTGCCACCTTCAACAGGTATCGTTCACCAAGTTAACTTGGAGTACTTGGCATCTGTTGCAGCTACAAAAACAATCGACGGCGAAACTGTCGTGTACCCAGACTCCCTTGTAGGTACAGACTCTCATACAACGATGATCAACGGTCTTGGTGTTGTAGGTTGGGGCGTTGGCGGTATCGAAGCAGAAGCTGGTATGCTTGGTCAACCTCTATACTTCGTCGCTCCAGACGTTGTTGGTTTCAAATTGACTGGTCAATTAGCAGAAGGCGCTACAGCGACTGACTTGGCTTTGACGGTTACTCAAATTTTGCGTAAAAAAGGCGTTGTTGGTAAATTCGTTGAGTACTTCGGTCCTGGTCTAAGCAACATCTCCTTGGCTGACCGTGCAACAGTAGCGAACATGGCTCCTGAGTATGGCGCAACAATCGGTTTCTTCCCTGTTGATAACGAGACTTTGAACTACTTGCGTGCTACTGGCCGTGATGAAGATCAAATCGCGCTTGTTGAAGCTTACTACAAAGCACAAAACATGTTCCGCACAGACAGCACACCAGATCCAGTGTTCACAGAAGTTCTTGAACTTGATCTTAGTACGGTAGTTCCAAGCTTAGCTGGTCCTAAACGTCCGCAAGATCGCGTAGAACTTACGCACATGAAAGAATCTTTCAATGCGATCATCCGTCAGCCAATTGAAAAAGGCGGCTACGGCTTGACTGAAGAGAAAGTAGCTGAAGTTGTTGATGTTGTGTATCCGAATGAAACGGTTAAAATGGGTACTGGCGCGGTTGTTATCGCGGCTATTACTTCCTGTACAAACACATCCAACCCAAGCGTAATGATCGGTGCTGGACTAGTAGCGAAAAAAGCGGTAGCTCTTGGTTTGAAAAAACCAGCTTACGTGAAAAGCTCCCTTACTCCAGGTTCCCTTGTTGTTACTGACTACCTTGTAAAAGCAGGCCTTCTTGAGTCCTTAGAAGCTCTAGGCTTCCACGTTGCAGGTTACGGTTGTGCAACTTGTATCGGTAACTCCGGTCCGCTTCCAGACGAAGTAAGCAAAGCGATTATCGACAACGATATGACAGTAGCTGCTGTTATCTCCGGTAACCGTAACTTCGAAGGCCGCGTACACGCACAAGTAAAAGCGAACTACCTTGGATCACCTCCATTAGTTGTTGCTTATGCTCTTGCAGGTACTGTGAACATCGATCTTGCGACAGATCCAATCGGTCATGACCACACTGGCAAACCTGTCTTCTTGAAAGATATCTGGCCTACAAACCAAGAGATTCAAGATGCGCTTAACATTGCAATGAGCCCTGACATGTTCCGCGACAAATACAGCAATGTATTCCGTGCCAACGAACGTTTCAACCAAATTCAAATCCCTGAAGGCGATCTATACGAGTTCGACACGAACTCCACGTACATCCAAGAGCCTCCGTTCTTCACAGACTTAGGCACAGTTCTTGATGATATCGCTGATATTAAAGCAGCTAAAACACTTGCACTTATGGGCGACTCCGTGACAACGGATCACATCTCCCCTGCTGGTAACATCAAAGTAGACAGCCCTGGAGGCCAATACTTGATCAACCATGGTGTTAAAAAAGAAGACTTCAACTCCTACGGTTCCCGTCGTGGTAACCACGAAGTGATGATGCGCGGTACGTTCGCGAACATCCGTATTCGTAACCAAGTGGCTCCTGGAACTGAAGGCGGCGTAACAACTTACTTGCCAACTGGTGAAGTTGAGTCCATCTATGATGCTTCCATGAAGTATCAAGCTGAAGGTCAAAACCTAGTCGTTATCGCAGGTAAAGAGTACGGAACTGGATCTTCCCGTGACTGGGCAGCAAAAGGTACATTCTTGCTAGGCGTTAAAGCTGTAATCGCTGAAAGCTTTGAGCGTATCCACCGCAGTAACCTTGTAGGTATGGGTGTTCTTCCACTTCAGTTCATTAACGGCGAAAGCTGGAAGTCCCTAGGTATCAATGGTCGCGAGACTTTTGATATCACAGGTCTAAGCAATGATGTTCAACCAGGTTCCACTGTAAAAGTAACTGCGACTCGCGAAGACGGAACTAGCTTCGAATTCACAGCACTTGTACGTTTGGATAGCTTGGTAGACGTAGATTACTACCGCAATGGTGGTATCTTACAAACGGTTCTTCGTTCCATTCTTGCAGAGAACAAGAACTAATTCTCAATACTTTCCAGCAAAACACACACACAAAGCTCGGGATTGCCTTCATGGCAGTCTCGGGCTTTTTACATATTTATGGGAAAATTCACGTTTTTTTTGCACATTTTAATCAAAAAATGACCTTGCTCAAACCTTACTCCCCCAAGGGATTGACTTACATTTCCAAAAACTGCGGGTTGAGACGGCGTATTTCGGCACCTATACTGAGTAAAGCGAAAGGGGAGATGAAGATGATGTTCATAAAAAAACTAGTCGTAGTCGCACTCGTAGCTTCCTTTGGTTTAGGGATAAACGCAGGAATGTGGAGCCCGATGGCATCCGCAGTAGAAGCTACTACTTTAAAGCAAGGAGTACAAAATGGTGACGTTTGGGACGCACAATTCCGACTAAAAACTTTAGGCATATATGAGCCTTCTATAGATGGAAACTATGGTCCGATTACTTCCGCCGCAGTTCGTAAATTCCAAACGAATTATGGACTAAGCGTGGATGGCATCGTGGGTGCGCAAACGTGGGAGTACTTACGTAAATTCACAGTGAATCAAGCTGAGCTAGATATGCTAGCTAAAGTTATTTACAGTGAAGCACGCGGTGAATCTTACGAAGGTCAAGTTGCCGTTGGAGCCGTAGTTATGAACCGATTAAAGTCCAGTAAGTTTGAGACTACCATCCAAGGTATCATATTCGAGGCTGGTGCTTTTACAGCGGTCAGCGATGGCCAGTATAATTTAACACCAGATACGCAAGCCTACAAGGCGGCTCTGGAAGCTGTAAGAGGCTGGGACCCTACAGGTGGCGCCCTTTACTATTTCAACCCGAAAACAGCCACTAGCGCTTGGATCTGGACACGTGAACAAACGGTGCAGATCGGGAATCATATCTTTGCTGTATAAACAAGTAAATCGTGTGCGACCACGATGAATTGAAAACACCTCTACACGAAGCCGCTGGTGAAGCGAGCTCGGGTAGAGGTGTTTTTTTGTCTACACACTTCCTTATGCGTCGACTTGCTCTTCATACCAAGGATTCAAGTGGACCAGCACTTCATCTACATCACTGTGTGCTTCTTTTATTTTGCGCTTAATGCTGCGACTAATATCATGACCTTCTTGGATCGTCAGCTGGCCCGGAATGCCAAGTCTCGCATCAACTAATATGTAATGCCCATGTTCCCTCGCACGCAGTCGATCAATTCGCTTAACCTCTGGTACACCTCGGATCAACGCAGCATACTGCTCAATATAGGCGGGACTGACACTGCGTTCCATCAAAATATCAAAGGATTCGCTGCCCATTTCATAAGCTAGTTTCAGCACGAGGAAAGAGACGATGATCCCCGCCACCGGATCTCCATACGCCAAATAACTAATGCTATAATAATCTCCGATCAAAGCCAGACCAATCCCCACAGAGGCTGCGATAGAGGCGTAGACGTCGGCCAAATGGTCGTAGGCTGTGGCAATCAACCCTTTGCTATTGATCCTCTTTCCTATGCGCATCGTGTATACATACAGGATTTGCTTCCATACAAGGGAAATGACAGCCGCACAAAAAGCAATAATATGCGCCTCACCTGCTGGTTCGAACAAGGCATGAATCGAATGATAACCCATATAAACAGCGGCCCCGCCCAAAATAATTGCGACGATAAATGCTCCGAGCACCTCCGCTTTCCCATGACCATAGGGATGCTCCACATCCGCTGGTTTGGAAGAGACTCGCATCGAACTGTACGCAGTTGCTGTCGCGATTACGTCCCCAGCGTTATGAATGCCATCCGCGATAAGCACTTGGCTATTGAATAGAAGGCCGATAATGATTTTGATACCGGTTAGCACGATGTTGCTGGCCAGACTTATCCAGATCGCCAGCATCGAAGCTGTCTTCTTCATGACATTCCCACTCCCTTTCCCCCTTTTAGTATGGCTTTTCAACTGTAAAGCATCCATGGATGGGAAAAACCTGCGTATGCGCATCTTTTTTATGTGCACGGGTAGGGAAATAGATAAATACCTGCGATTACGGCTCGGCCCCCTTATTCCGGAGTCTTGGCCTACAGTAATTACTTATTCTTAGAAATGCTCCTTATTTCGAGCATTTACATTGAATTATGAAATGCTGAAGAGTCTTCG
>NZ_JCAUAR010000038.1:0-24629 GCF_059692055.1 Paenibacillus sp. J31R109
GAATAGCGTTATTTCACTCTAAATGGATAAATTCCACTCCATTTGGTCGAAATAGCGTTATTTCGTAATGCTATATTTTCACAGAACATGTATATGTAGCAAATAACGTTATGCAGCCACACCTTTATTTGAAATCGCATGTGACCGTACCTTTAATCGACAGTCTCGGTTCTACAGCTAATCCGCCCCACGCCCCGCCCCGCCCCTCGCCCCGCGGCGGCAGCTCAAACCAAAAGGCACCCATCCAGGGTGCCTTTTCATCCTAATAGCCGTCCGTCCGCTGTCCGGCGTCCTCTGCAAGTTCCGCTCCGGCTTTTGCCGCGACGGAGCCCAAATGCGCTTGCTCAACTTTCGCTTGAGCAAGTCCCTCAGACACACGCCGTCCGTAATCCGGATCGGCCTGCTCGAAATAGCTGATCATGTTCGCCTGTATCACAGGCTTACAGATCTTCAAAGCATCGACCAAATTCGCGATCAACTCGTCGCGCTCCCAATCCTCGAACTTGCGGTACGTATCGCCCGCCTGTCCAAAATCGTTCGGGCGGCTAATCTTCTCCCGAACCAGCCGGTCATTGTACATCGGCTGATGCTCTTTGCCCGAAGGTGCCGCTTCCTGCAACCCGCCCAGTGAGGAGGGCTCGTAATTCACATGTGGATTTTGGCCAGGGGCCTTGTCCACCATGATCGTCATCTGCCCATCCCGCTGGTTCGTCGCGACAGGCGACTTCGGGGCATTAATCGGCAGCTGCAAATAATTAGTTCCCACGCGATACCTTTGCGTATCCGAGTAGGAGAAGGTCCGACCTTGAAGCAGCTTATCGTCCGAGAAATCGAGGCCATCGACGAGTACCCCGGTCCCGAAAGTGGCCTGCTCCACTTCAGCAAAATAATTCTCCGGATTGCGATCCAGCACCATTTTGCCCACTTTCCGAAAAGGGATTTTCTCATGGTCCCACAGCTTCGTCGGATCGAGTGGATCGAAATCGAGTTCGGGATGCTCGTCGTCGCTTAGAATCTGCACGCACAACTCCCACGCTGGATAGTCACCGCGCGCAATGGCTTCGTACAAATCTTGCGTGGCATGACTAATATTTTTACCCTGGATTGCTTCGGCTTCGGACTGCTTTAAGTTCTTCATCCCTTGTTTCAGCGGCTCCCAGTGGTATTTTACGAGTACGGCATCACCGTTCTGGTTTACCCACTTGTACGTATTGACGCCCGACCCCTGCATCTGCCGATAGTTAGCCGGAATCCCCCATGGCGAGAAGAGGAAGGTGATCATATGCGTCGCTTCGGGTGAATTGGAGACGAAATCGAACATTTTCTCCGGGTTCTGCAGGTTCGTAACAGGGTCAGGCTTGAACGCGTGCACCATATCTGGGAATTTCAACGGATCGCGGATGAAAAAGATTTTCAAATTATTGCCGACTAAGTCCCAATTGCCATCCTCTGTATAAAACTTCGTCGCGAAGCCGCGTGGATCCCGCAATGTCTCTGGTGAATACGTGCCGTGTATCACGGTCGAGAACCGAACAAACACAGGGGTGCGCTTCCCCTTCTCCTGAAAAAGCTTAGCCCGCGTATACGTAGAGACCGGCTCGTCTCCGACCGTCCCATACGCTTCAAAATACCCGTGAGCCCCAGCGCCACGCGCATGCACCACACGCTCTGGAATACGCTCCCGATCAAAATGGGAAATCTTCTCGATGTAATGGTAATTCTCGAGTGTGGACGGGCCACGATTACCAATCGTACGGATGTTCTGATTATCCGAAATCGGATGGCCTTGACGGTTCGTTAAGGTCATATTTGCTTGACTTGTTTGATCGTTATTACCCGACTGTTCATTGTTCATCTGTCTGGAGCATCCTCTCATCCTTAGTTAAAAGTAACTTTTACCAAGTTGAGGGAAATTATTCCTTAAAAGAGGGGGAGTGTCGCTAACAAAGTAAAGCAAGCATGACGACATCTAGCATTTTTTTAGTTACCTCATGCATCATATATTGCCGCAAAAGGCCTTCTTCTTGGAAACCAAGTTTTTTCAGCAGTTTGAGTGAAGCTATATTCTCAGGATACACTTCGGCTTGTATTCTGCGGATCTCGACGTGCTTTCGTGTAAAATCGATAACGGCTTCCAGTGCTTCGGACATGATGCCTTTATTCCAATATTCGGCTTGAAGCTCATAACCTATGGACACGGGAAAAAGGGGATTATTCTCGAAACTGCCTCGTGTTGGCATTACCAGAATGGTCCCCACAATGTCTGAGCGGGTGCTTGTACCCATAGAAACTCCCCAAGGTAATAGTCTTTTCGCTATAAATGCCTGATTCCAAGATGCAATAAGATTGCGTGCTTCCTCAACGGAAGAGGGGCCCTGCCAATCCAAATGCTTGGATATTAGAGGGTTTGTATAATAACGGTATATATTTTCTGCATCGGATGCATCCATTTGCCTCAATTGGAGTCGTTTGGTGTGCAGGGAGGGGAAGGAATGAAATAATTCTGTGATAGACATCGGTCACGTACCTTCTTCTAAGGATAGTAGTTACCGGAATTTTACACCTACGGGGTTAAAGAAGGCTTAAAAATAAATAAATTTTAAGAAAAGCCCTCACCGCCTTCCGAAGAAAGGAGTCAGGGCCTCATCACCATATCTCAATTAAAAATCAAAATTATCCGGATCCGGACCGACACGCAGATTCTGATTCATGCCATCGATTGCCGCCATATCCTCGTTCGTAAGCTCGAAATCGAAAATCGAACTATTTTCCAAGATACGGTGTTCTTTCGTTGACTTAGGAATTGTGACGATCCCACGTTGGATATCCCAACGCAGGATAACTTGCGCGATGGATTTGCCATATTTAGCAGCGATCACGCTGAGAACGGGATTGTCCAGAAGCTGACCCTGCATCAATGGAGACCAAGCTTCTAACTGAATGCCATGCACTTTGCAAAAGTCATGTACATCCGTCTGAGTAAGAAGGGGATGAAGCTCTACTTGGTTGACCATCGGTTTAATCGTCCCCGTACGAATTACGTCCTCTAAATGATGAATTTGGAAATTGCTCACACCAATCGCCTTCACGCGTCCCGCTTGATATAGCGTCTCTAGGGCTCGCCATGCCTCCACGTATTTTCCTTTAACAGGCCAATGAACCAAGTAGAGATCGAGATAATCCAAGCCCAGCTTCGCTAAGCTTGCTTCATAGGCCGCAATAGTGGACTCATAGCCGAGATCAGCGTTCCACACTTTTGATGTAACAAAAATTTGATCTCTCGTTAGGCCATTCTCCGCTAATCCCTCGCGAATCCCTTGTCCTACGCTGGCTTCATTGCCGTAAATTGCCGCGGTATCGATACTGCGATAACCTATTTTCAAGGCCGCTTTCACGGCTTGCACGACTTCTGGACCGTCTTCTACTTTAAATACACCAAGACCGAGATAGGGCATGGTTACACCATTGTGAAGGGTACTTGTTTGTTGAAGGTTCGTTGTCATTGTTGAATTCCTCCTAGAATTATGGGTTGTGATTGTGTTGTATGATCGGCTTTTTCGAGTTTAATGCTCCACAACGTAAGCAGAACGGCTCCTAAAACCATGATTCCTCCGACCCATGTGGTATGAATTAACCCGATGGAATCGGTAATTAGACCGCCAAGGAATGCTCCGCCAGCAATACCAAGGTTAAAAGCTGCAATGTTGAAGGCGGATGCGACATCCTTGGCTTCAGGGGCGAATCGCTCAGCAAGCTGAACGACATAAATCTGCAGCCCTGGCACATTCATGAATGCGAGTAATCCCATGAAAAATAAGGTGATTAAACCCGCGGCTTTGAAAGGCGCTGTGAACATAAACAGGAACAGAATGAGAGACTGTAATAAGAACATGATGAGCAAAGCTCGAATTGGTTTTCGGTTCGCGGCGCGTCCTCCAATGACATTCCCGATGGCGATGGCAACCCCATAGAGGAGTAGTATTAGCGCTACGGTATGCTCTTTAAACCCAGTAATCTCGTTTAATAATGGAGATAAATACGTGAACACCACGAAGGTTCCACCGTAGCCTAAGGCAGTAATCGAGAAAGCGAGCAACAGACGGCCATTGGTGACCAACTTTAGTTGTGTGCTAAACCGAGTTCGCGTGCCTTTGCGTAAATTCCCGGAAACCAAAATGAGGTTCGCGATGAGAGCAATGACGCCAACGGCGACAATAGCGAAGAAGGCAGCTCGCCAACCTAGCTGTTGGCCGAGGTATGTGCCGATCGGCACACCGGTTACGGTAGCGACGGTAAGCCCTGAGAACATCAGCGCAATCGCGCTGGCTCTGCGATTCTCGGGTACGAGATCCGCGGCGATGGTCGAGCCAATCGACATGAAGACGCCATGCGCCAGCGAGGATACGACCCGAGCGATGAGCAGCATAACAATGCCGCTTGCTGTGGCAGCTAATAGATTGCCTGCGATAAACACAAGCATGATCCAGAGCAGTAACGTTTTGCGTGAAATGGTGGAAGTTAATGATGTTAGAATAGGTGCTCCGAAAGTAACACCTAGGGCATATAGCGTCACCGTTAACCCTGCGCCTGTGATGGATATATGAAGGTCTTCAGCAATGAGCGGAAGCAGTCCGACACTGATAAACTCGGTTGTGCCAATGGCGAAGGCGCTAACCGCGAGGGCAAGCAGCGCCAGCGTATTTCGATTCGTATTTTGTTTCATCGCAATCACTCCAAACTTGTATGTCCCGGCCGGTAAGTGCTATTATCAGACATTATAGAGAAAATGACTAGTACGTACTTTTACGTGCGGTAGGTACTTTTTAGTGCCTATAAGATGTGATAGGAGGAAAGCGCGCATATGGGAAAAAAACTGTACAATATTTCCGTGGAAGCCACCCTGGAAGTGATAGGGGGGAAATGGAAATGCGTCATACTTTGCCATTTGACTCACGGGAAAAAGCGCACAAGTGATCTCAAACGTCTCATGCCGAGAATCACACAAAAAATGCTGACTCAACAGCTCAGAGAGCTTGAAGATGACGGCATCGTGAAGCGAATCGTGTACAATCAAGTACCGCCAAAAGTGGAATATGAGCTAAGCGACTACGGGTCAAGCTTGACGCCCATCCTGGATTCGCTCTGTATGTGGGGAGAAACGCATATCATTAAGGAATACGGCGATAAATTTGCTGTCCTTGAGGAAAATGTACTGAATAGACGGGATGATGAAGTCCTTGTGGATGAATTAATGGAGAAAGAGGTAGAAATGACATGAATACATCGATCAATCAGAGGGGCGATTCGCAAGTTGCCATCGTGGAGAGCACCGATATTCTTATCAGTAACGGCCAAGATGCACTGGATTTAATGGCGACGGTTCGATATTTGTCGGGATGCGATAAGTTTATTATTCATCAGTGGAATGTGACCGAGGATTTCTTCGAGCTCAAAACGAAACTCGCTGGCGATGTTCTGCAGAAATATACGAACTATCATATGAAAATGGCCATTGTCGGCGATTTCGATCAATACGACAGCAAAAGCCTCCGCGATTTCATCTACGAATGCAACCATGGGAAGCATTTCTTTTTCGTCAAGGACGAGCAGGCTGCGTTGGACGCACTGCACGGTGTGTAGACGATCTCAAGACAGTAGCTGCTTAAAAAATGTCCTTCTCCTTTTTCAGCACCAGCATCATTTTACTGGTTAGCAATCGCCGCGGGGCTCCAGCCTGTGGGTTCCACCCCGCTGCAGCCCCATGCCCGGCGTGCCCCCGCGCCACCTTCTTATCGCCCGAACTGGCCGGGACGAATTTTTTTCACATCAAACATACTCACTGTCGAGGAGATGACGTATTCTGGCCGCTCCTGACCTTTGCTGTTACGGTGTCCAGCCAGATGCTCGGGACTTTTCTCCCAGTTTTTCCACGCTTGTTCGGACTCCCAACGGATGAAGACGACAACCTCTTCCGATTCTTTACTTCGTTTATTGACCATCACGGTCACATCAATGAGACCCTCCATGCCATCTAAGGGGCCTTCTTTACTGAAACGTTCCACGACTTTATCACTATTCCCAGGTTGTACAATAATCGTTCTTTGTTGAATTAGCACGGGTGTCAGCTCCTTTTTAATTGACTATGAGAATCATTATCATTTAAAAAGGAGGAGCCGTCAAGACGCGATTCAACATATCCTGCAGCGCAAGCTCCGCCAAAGACTCCAAACGATGCGGCTCCCCGTCGAAAGTTAAAAACTTCGTGACCGGGTTAGGCACCACGATGTAGTGCATGCCTGCCGCAGCCGCGGCGCGGGCACCATTCGGCGAATCCTCTATCGCTACCGCCTCATGCGGCTGAACGCCAAGGTCTTGCAGCGCTAGCTCGTAGAGCGCAGGGTGAGGCTTCACTAGCTCGACATCCTCTGCGGTGCGAATGGTTTCAAAATAGTGAGCAATCCCCAACTGTGCGAGGTAGTTGTCGATCCAAGCGCGCTTAGAGCTGGAGGCTAAGCCAATTCGCAGACCTAATTCTTGCGCGCCAGCCAAGTAATCAAGAATACCTGGCCGAATACCTTCTTGGGCCATCATTTTCGTATGTCGTGCGTGGACATGCTTGTTAAGTGTTTCGCGATCCATGGGTACTTGTTTATCCATAATCAAATAGTCATAGGGATCGAACACATGCAGAGAAGTGCCGATACATTGCTCGTACATGTCTAAAGTCAGTTCAATGTCATGCTCGAGAGCAATCTCGCGGAAAGCCTCATACCAAGCGGTCTCGGTATCCAGAATCGTACCGTCAAAATCAAAAATAAGTGCTTTTATCGTCGACATACTGTCATCCTCCTCATAGGAATACCTCCACGAAGTGTGGGTTGAAAACAAATTCTAAATAAAAAATGGGAAGGGTTTCTAAAAACTTTGTCGAAATCTAGAAGATAAACGATAAGACCAATATTTTCCCTAACTGCCGTGCTGTACAATTCTGGAGGTGTTTTTGTTAATCATGTCACAAGCTAAATCACAAGGCAAGCAAGCATCTGTAAGGTTTTTTCGATCTCTTTCTTTTAAAATTTCAGCCTGGACAGCGGCCTGCTATATTCTGCTTTGCGTGTTGCTTACCTTCGTTTCGTATCAACAGCATCAGCAGCAAATGGCAGATAATTTAACCGCGCTTGAGGGGATTTTCCATGCACCACTCCTGCAGAAAATTGATTACATTGAGAAAGCCAAGACTGAATTAAAGAAAAATAAAGAAGCATACAAATATGAGCCTGCTGTTATGAACGTTCAGGAAGATATGGACCGCGTTTCACAAGGGGATTTGGTAGAGAACGCATACTTATTTTACCCTGAGTGGACAACACTGGATGGAGAACCGGCGCTCTTGAATCTGTTATCCAATTCGGAGCTATATGTCGATGAGAAACCGGCAGATCCTTATGTGCCAGTTCCAGAGTTACGTACAGCTCTCGAGCAAGCAGAAAAAACAGGCTTCGGTATCACGGGTACTTACCAAGATTCTCTAGGAACATGGAAGAGTGTAGTAAGTGCAATTCGAGACAAGGATGGAAAGCTCGTTGCTTTCGCGGGGTTAGATTTCAATTATAACGTTATTAAAACGCAGATGAACGAATATACGTTGCAGTCGCTATGGATTGGATTAATTGCAATCGTTATTGGGACACTTTTCATCGTCATGATTGTACGATTGTATCTGCGTCAGATCAGCCCGCTAGTTAAGCTGGCGCAGGCGGCAGCGGCAGGAGATCTCTCGGATTCAGCGCTGACCAAGAGCAAAAGCAAGGATGAATTGGGGATATTGGGCAATCATTTGAAGGATATGGTCGGCAATCTGCGGGGACTAATTGTTCAAATTGCACAAGCAGCGCAACAAGTATCGGCGGCTTCGGAATCTTTACAAACAGGTGCGCAGGAGACTAGTCAATCTACAGCATCTGTCTCGGATATGATGGGGCAGCTAGCTTCGCACTCGGAGCAACAACGTCAGGGCACAGAGGAAAGCAGTCATGCTATGAATGAGATGGCTGTAGGCATTCAGCGCGTAGCAGAATCCGCCGGGCATGCTACAGATATTTCTGGACATGCGCGTACGCATACGAGTGAGGGTAATGCCCGAATGGGACAAAGCATGGAGCAAATTAGTGAAGCGCTGCGTTCCGTCCAGCAGGCGGTGCAAGCGATCCAGAGCTTGAAATCGATGTCTGAGGAAATTGGCGAAATCACAGTCCTCATTACGCATGTGACGAGACAAACGAATTTGCTCGCGTTGAACGCATCGATTGAGGCAGCGAGAGCAGGGGAGCACGGCAAAGGCTTCGTTGTCGTATCTACGGAGATTCGCAAGCTTGCAGATCAGTCCCGACTTGCAACTGAACGTATTGCTGAACTCGTTGAGCGTGTTCAACATGAGACCGGAGCGGCTGTTATAGCGATGGATCGCGGCCTTAGTGAAGTAGAAGCCATGCAGGCTGTCGTTGAACAAACAGACGGTACTTTTAAGGATCTCTCGGGCACGGTTCAGGAAGTTGTGGACCAGATGACGGATGTGTCGGCTGTATCTGAGCAAATGTCTGCAAGTTCAGAGGAAGTCTTAGCTGGTATCGTGGAAATGGCCGAATTAACACGGATGACGACGGAGCTGACACAAGCTGTTGCAGCTGCAACAGCGCACCAACTGGCGACGATTTCGGAGGTTTCCAGAACGGCTAATGAGCTGAGTGGTATGTCGAATGACCTTCAATTGGCCGTAGCACGATTTAAAGTATAAGCGTTAAAAAGGTTGGAAGAAGTAGGATGCCTGTGGGCATCCTATTTTTGTATGAAAAGTCTTGACTTTTTTATTGATAATGATTATCATTTCTATTTAATGGAGAGAAATTATACGATCATTCAACCCTATATACATATTGGAAAAGGGGATGTTCCTCATGGCGGTTTCAACGCGAATATATACTGAACAGCTGCATGTTTCTTATGATAAATTGAAAATTATTAATGATTTGAGCATTGAGATTCCTACGGGCAAAATTACGGCTTTAGTTGGTGCGAATGGTTCGGGGAAATCGACGATTCTGAAGGCGATGTCGCGTTTATTGAAGCCAACGGAAGGGACCGTATTCCTTGATGGTCATTCCATTCATCATCAATCGACGAAAGAAATTGCGAAGAAATTAGCGATTTTGCCACAATCACCATCGGCTCCGGAAGGCATTACCGCTGAAGAGCTAGTCGGATATGGCCGGTTCCCGCATCAGCGAGGCTTCCAGAAGATGTCCAGCGCGGATCGCGACATTATCAACTGGGCGTTCGAAGTGACAGGAATGACACCATTCAAGGATCGCCCAATCGATCATTTGTCGGGCGGACAACGTCAACGCGTATGGATCGCGATGGCGTTAGCACAGCAAACGGATATGCTGTTCTTGGATGAGCCGACGACTTATTTGGATATGGCGCATCAGCTAGAGGTTCTTTGTTTGTTGAAAGAAATTAACGAGCGTCACAATACGACGATCGTCATGGTTGTGCATGATTTGAATCATGCGACGCGTTATGCGGATCATTTGATCGCGATTAAATCAGGCAATGTGGTCTATGAAGGCGCACCGATGGATATTGTAACACCGAAAATGCTGCTCGATGTCTTCGCCATCCATGCGGATGTTATCGTGGATAAACGGGCTGGTGTCCCGCTCTGTATTCCTTATGGCCTAGTGTCCGATGATGAAGTCGCGATGGAAGAAGAACGTAAAGTAGAAGTAACGATCGCTTAATGCGATTAAAATGAACGGAATACGAGGTGCCCCCGGGATTCGGAGGTGCCTTTTCTTTGTTGGAATGAGTCTTCCCTTGTGTTCAGGGAGGATTTTTGGCACAATATGAACTAGATGGTACGCTTCGGCTGCTTAGAAAGAATTAGACTGCACGTGATAGTCTCGAAAAGAGGATAACCCAATGAATACTTCATCCATTTATGGATTAACTTTTGATCAATTAGTCGCCTGGCTGGCCGAAAAAGGCTACAAAAAGTCACGCGCCCTACAAGTATGGGACTGGTTGTATCGTAAGCGCGTCGCTTCGTTCGCAGAAATGACAGATGTGAAAGCGGATTGCCTTGCAACGTTAGAGGAGCATTTTGCCATCCACACCTTGCATGAACATACGAGACAAGAATCGGCCGACGGTACGATGAAGTTTCTGTTCAAGCTATCGGACGGTAATTTGATCGAAACGGTGTTGATGCGTCATAAATTCGGTCTCTCCGTCTGTGTGACGACACAAGTAGGCTGTAACATTGGATGCAGCTTCTGTGCGAGTGGATTATTGGCCAAAAGCCGTGATCTCTCCGCGGCTGAAATCGTGGAACAAATTATGAAGGTCCAATTCCACTTGGACGCAGTGGGGAAAGACGAGCGTGTTAGCCATATTGTTGTCATGGGGATTGGCGAGCCGTTCGATAACTTTGTGAACATGGTGGATTTTATCCGTGTTGTAAAGGACCAGAAGGGTCTGGATATCGCTGCCAGACATATTACCGTATCCACCAGCGGTCTTGCGCCTAAAATTAGAGAGTTTGCCGACTCCGATCTTAAGGTGAATCTAGCGATTTCCTTGCATGCCCCAACGAACGAGCTTCGTACGCGCATTATGAAAATCAACAAGGCGATCCCGATTGAGACGTTGATGGAAGCGATCGAGTACTATTTGGAGAAAACGAATCGTCGAATTACGCTTGAGTACATTTTGCTCAAAGACGTGAATGATGGCAGAGAACATGCGCTCCAACTGGCTGAGTTAATTCAGCATATCCGCCAATTGGCGAATGTGAACTTGATTCCGTACAATCCTGTGGATGAACACAGTCAATATCAACGAAGTGAGCGCGAATCCGTGCGAGCCTTCTATGATACACTCAAGAAGCAAGGTATCTCCTGCAGCGTGCGTTTGGAGCACGGGACAGACATCGATGCTGCTTGTGGACAACTGCGAAGCAAACAAATTAAAAAAACCATAGGGGATAACGTTGTGGCAGGTTAAATATAAAGGTCTGTGGATGAATATCATTCGCAGGCCTTTTTGCATACGAGGATGGCTGATGTGGACAGATTTGGCATATAATTGAAGGAGCATGAACTTCTTCATTAAGATGCGTAGCGAACTTTTCAAGTTAGAAGAGGGAGAGTGGTCGTTTGTGAAGGCATGGATCCTCGGTGTGATCTGCGGTGCTGCTTTAACAGGTGTAACAGTGGTCTCTGCGTCAGATGTGGTTCATACGGGCCGACAAGTTGCGGTAAATGGGACTGTGCTCGATACGCAAGTTCAAGTATCCGAAGATGGGACGACAATGACCTCTACGCGGGCAATTGCACAGGCGCTGGGTGCAGAAGTGAACTGGAACGAACCTTTAAACCGAGTTGATATTCGAAGTAAAGAGGACAACGGTTTGTCCTACGATAAGTATGTATCCTTACTTCTTCATGGTAGATATAGCTTGAAATTTGAGGTGATGGGAGAGAACCTCGGCGCTCAATCAGATACAACAGTCGTGTTCGCGGACGGTTATGTCGATGTACCCGAAAACACAGATTTTCAGAAGCTGTATCTCTTATTGCTAGTTGATCAATTAGGGGATTTACCGAATAAGCGCATCGAGTTCTGGGCGAATAAAGAGTTGGCCCAGACGTATGTTTCTGGGGATTATCAAGATGATGGGATCGATGGCTGGTTAGGGAAGAACGCAAGGTTTGGTTTGTTAACGAACGAGGGAGGTCGCTTATCACTCTTCCATATATTGAGCATTCATGAACGCGACAGTGTCTCGCTTGGCAAATATAAGCTCCAATGATACAAGAAAGCCGTCCTTGCAGGTGAACCTGCGGGACGGCTTTCTCCGTTATGACTAGTTACGACCACGAATGACCATCATTAGGCCGCCAACGACAATGAGCCCGATAGCGATGATCGAATTATTATGGAAGAGCGTTCCAAAGATCGAGCTGATGGAGAAGATTGCGAAGAACAGCAGCGACATCACCGTAAGAATATTAATCGGAATGAGCAAATATTTATTGCGTCCACCGAACCAATACAGTTCGAACAGGCCGACAGCGACAGCCAGCATGAAGCCTGGCCACATAAGATGCCAAATATCGAACAGGGCGGAGATTTGGCACACGATTCCTGCCGTAAGTAAGATACCTCCGGGAACTAGTACGCCTACACCACGTCGTTGCATGATGAAGAAGTATAACCAGTGGAAGAAGACTCCGATGGGAATAACGAACAGTGTCGGCCAGAAATACTGAAATATAGTGCCTGAGCTGAACGATACATCCCCTTTTAAAAACATAAAAACACCTAACAGAATTAAGATCGGGCCGAGAAAAGCGCTGCGATTCATATTCATATTCAATGGGTTCACTCCTACTGTTTGGATTCATTACTCTAAGAATACCATGACAGGGTACATGTGTCTTCCGACTATAGGGAAGGACGAAGATCGGTCTGAGGACTGATTTGTTGGGCTGATGTTAGGTTATAGATTAAAAAGCCCTCCCTCCATAAACACGGAGGGAAGGCTTCAGAAGGGGCAGAAGCCCCTATAACCCCTTACTAGAAAAACTTCACGAGCTCATCCTTGATCGCATCGTTGGAACCACCAACCACCTTCTGGAACTGTGGTTTGTCGAACAGCGCTTGGATTTGCTCCGGATACGTCTGAGCAATTCCGCGCAAGCGAATCGACTCATCGAACTTCGCCGGATGCGCGGTGGACAAGGACACCGTCACCTCGCCAGGAGCGGCGAGCTTGTCTGCAGCGGCCACACCGCACGCGGTGTGCGGATCAAGCAGGTACTCGTACTTCGCGTGGTAAGCACTGATCGTGTCGAGACACTCCTCGTTCTTCACGCCATACGCAGCGAAATCAGCCTGCACCGCTTGCAGCTTATCGGCAGGAATAACCACACGGCCTTCGGCCTTGAATTGCTCCATGATGGCATTAACAGCCGCTGCATCTTCGCCGTACAGATAGAACAAGTAGCGCTCGAAGTTGCTTGCCACTTGAATGTCCATGGACGGGCTGTAGGTGCCGCGGAACTCGCCAGGCTGGTACACACCTTCTTGCACGAAGCGCTCAAGAATATTGTTTTCATTCGTAGCAAGAATAAGCTTATGGATAGGAAGGCCCATTTTTTGAGCTAGGTAGCCAGCAAAAATATCGCCAAAATTACCAGTCGGCACACTGAAGTTTACCTTTGCTGCTTGTTGCTCCTGCGGTAATTGGAAGTACGCGTAGAAATAATACACCGTTTGTGCCAAAATACGGGCAATGTTGATGGAGTTAATCGCACGTAAGTGGTAGCGATGTTTGAACTCGACATCAGCAAAAAGCTCCTTGATAATGCGTTGGCAATCATCGAAAGTACCTTCAACGGATAGATTCAAGACATTTGCATCATTGACCGTTGTCATTTGCAGTTCTTGTACCTGACTAACTTTTTGGTGAGGGTGCAAGATACAAATTCGAATGCCTTCTTTGCCGCGAACACCTTCGATCGCAGAAGCACCTGTATCACCGGAAGTAGCACCGAGGATATGGATGATCGAATTCGTTTTACGTGAAACGTAGGCATACAGATTACCTAGGAATTGCAGCGCAATATCCTTAAAAGCAAAAGTAGGCCCGTGGAACAATTCCAACACATACGTATCATCGCTCAGACATTTAACCGGTGTTACAGCTTCGTCGCGGAACGTTGCGTAGCTTTCATCAACAAGCTGTTTCAGCTCATCGCGAGGAATTTCATTGTTCACATAGAGAGAGAAAATTTCAAGAGCCAGCTCTGAGTAGGAGAGCTTCGACCAGCTTTGAAGTGTGTCAGCAGATAGCTGTGGGATGTTATTCGGTACGAGTAGACCGCCGTCATTGGCCAATCCCATGAGGATCGCATCGATGAAGCCGATGGGTGCTACTTTGCCGCGAGTGCTAATGTATTCCATATGAGTCCCCTTATACGATTGAATTTTCAGTTATTGTATCAAAAAACAGAACATTTGGACAGTGTACATCCATCATGGATGCGCTTCTTACAAATGAAAAGAACCTCCCGATTAAGAATGCGGAAGGTTCTCATAGAACAGCTAAGCTTACTCTTCTTTAGGCGCTACAACGATTTTCCAAGCGTTGCTGATGGGCGGCAAGCTTTTCGTCATAACAGGACTGTAGAACCCGATTACTTTCGTGCCTTTAACGAGGGAGGATTTCTCTACAGGGTCACCTTTGCCATCAACAACAGCGGTATCTTTTCCGATATGCAGAACAATTTCATCTTGAGCAGGATCAGTAAGACCTTCACCTTTGATGAAAATACTGCCATCTTTACGCACATCTTCAATGATTCCTGCAGTTCCTAGCGCACCTTTTTGGATAGCGGTATCTAGCACAGTGATCTTAGATGCGGATGTCTGTGGCGGCAAGCTCATCGTCATTGCCATGGAATGCTCGGCAGTGATCGTCAAGCCTACATGAAGGTCTGCCAGCGTTAGTTTGGAACCATCAAGCATTTGGTAAGTCGTTTCTGGCCCAACATTGAGCACAATACCACCTGTGCCGGTGTCTTGAATCTGTATCGCTGCGTCATTACCATTCGTACGAATCGAAGTAATAACGCCAGTCGATTGCACCTTTTTAACCTCCTCTTTCATGGCAAACGCGATCGTGGGGGTAGTAGGAATGTCGGGTGCATCAGTAACTGCATAAGCCGTTCCAGTTATCAGCATGCTGGATAGGGAGAGGATCGCGCATGTTTTACGTATCGTCGGTTTCATTGTTGGTAAACTTCCTTTCTATATGTAAAATATAGGTATAGTCTGTTCCCTTTAACGTTCGTATATGTAAAAAGATTGCGGACGAGGCGAAAGTTTTATTTTATAAGAGATCGGGTGTGGACTTCACATGCCTTAAACTATAGAATCAATGAGTATGCCAAGAAATTGAAATTCAAAATGAGGTGGGAAATGTGTCTTTTGTTCTAAAGCTTCGCTGGTTTTTTAAAGAGAGATGGAAGTATTATGTACTGGCAGTCTCCCTATTAATCGGTGTGAATTTATTAGCGACGATTCCGCCTAAAATGATTGGGAATATCGTTGACCATATTCGTAATGGGGATTTAACAGCTTCCGGGCTTCATCATACGGTTTTCTTACTGATTGGGCTTTCACTGCTTCTGTATGTCATGACCTTTCTGTGGATCACGAACCTATTCGGCAACTCTGCTTTGATCGAGAAATTGCTGCGAGGGCGTTTGTTGACGCATTTGTCCAAAATGTCGCCACCGTTCTTCCAACGCAACTCAACGGGTCAGCTGATGGCACTCGCCACAAATGATATTCTAGCGATCGGTCAAACCTCCGGTTACGGGGTAATGACGCTCGTATCGACAATTGTAGGTGCTTCTGTTGTCATCGTTATGATGGTGTCGTTGATTTCCTTCAAGTTAATGCTCGCGGCGCTAATTCCACTGCCTTGTCTGGCCTTGGTGATTAATCTATTAGGCAAAAAGGTGCGAGTACGCTTCCTAGCAGCACAGGCTTCCTTCGGTGTTATGAATGATCATGCTTTGGAATCGATCTCGGGCATAAGAGTCATTCGCTCCTACGTGCAAGAGACGCAGGATTTGAAGGCATTCGATGCGGTTACATCGGATGTGATGAACAAAAACCGCCGCGTCTCGATGCTTAATGCGCTATTTCAACCACTGACATCGTTAATCGTTGGCGTCAGCTATTCGATTGGTATCGGATACGGCTCGTATCTTATGTTTCAAGGTGAAATCACGTTGGGGCAACTCATTTCTTTCAATATTTATCTCGGTATGCTGATCTGGCCGATGATTTCCTTCGGTGAGTTTATTAACGTTCTGCAACGTGGCAGTGCCTCGGCAGATCGCTTGGATAAGGCGCTGATGCAAAAGGCAGATCTCGTCGATATCGAGAAGCCCGTCCATATTGCTGTGCCAGAACGTATTGAGATGAATGATTTGACGTTCACTTATCCGACAGCGAACCATCCGAGTCTTGTTCATGTTTCTTTTCAGCTAGAGCGAGGTCAAACACTGGGTATCGTCGGTCGGACCGGCAGCGGCAAAAGCACATTGTTGAAGCAACTGCTGCGCCAATATCCCTTAGAATCAGATAAGCTGCGCATCTCAGGTGTACCAATCGAGCAAATTGCAATTGACCAAATGAAACGTTGGGTCGCTTATGTGCCACAGGAGCATTTATTGCTCTCGAAGTCCATTCGGGATAATGTGGCGTTAGGCAAACATACGGCTACGCCAGAAGAGATTGCGCACGCCGTGGAAATGGCCTCTTTTACCCAAGATATTGAGGGGATGCCAGAAGGTTTAGCGACCATTGTCGGTGAGAATGGTGTGATGTTGTCCGGCGGACAGAAACAGCGTTTAGCGATTGCGAGGGCGTTACTGATTGATTCGGAGATTCTGCTGCTCGATGATTCGCTCTCCGCTGTAGATGCACGTACGGAAAGTCGCATTCTTCAGCACATTCGTAAAGAACGCGCGGGGCGTACAACGCTTATTTCCACACACCGTCTATCTGCGGTAAGCCATGCCAACTGGATTCTCGTTCTTGATGAGGGCAGAGTCATTGAAGAGGGCACGCACGAGGAGCTCATGCATTTCGGAGGTTGGTACCGCGAGCAATGGGATCGTCAACAGATGGAAGCAAGTCTCGAGGATTGAGAAAGGAGGACGATTATTTTGTCTAAACCGACAACGGCTAGACGACTGATTTCATACGCGCTCGTCTACAAGTTCAGAATTCTCGGTGCGCTGCTGATTCTTTGCTGTTCAGTAGCTGCCGAGCTGGGCGGGCCTTATATAACGAAAACAATTATTGATAAATACCTCTCCACCGGTGCTCATGAAATGGCGCCTGTGCTTAAATTGCTCGGTATCTATCTGGGATTACTGTTGGCAGCAGGATTATGTAATTATTCGCAGGCCTATATCCTTCAATCTACCGCGCTGCAGATTATTAAAAACATGCGGATGGATCTGATGGCGCACATTCAACGCATTTCGTTGCGTTATTTCGATAACACACCGATCGGTCAGGTTGTATCTCGTATCGCGAATGATACGGAGGCTGTTCGTGATCTCTTTATGAGCTTCATGGCAACTTTCGTTGTTAGCATGCTGCAATTAGTCGGTATTTACATCGCACTTTTCCTATTGGATTGGCAACTCGCGATGTTCTGCTTAGTGCTGCCACCGATATTTGTGGTGATTATGTACATTCATCTCAAATATTCAAAAGTTTTTATTACCATCATGCGTGCTAGACTCAGCGATATGAACGCGATGATCAATGAGTCGATTGTCGTGATGCCGATCATTCAGGCTTTTCGTCGGGAGAAAGTTACGCTGGATGAGTTCGAAGTGCTGAACATGGATCGTTATGTGAATCAACGAAAGCAGTTTCGAATCTACGGCCTTTCTACGCGGAATGTGGTGGGCACGATAGGCAGTTTGGTAACGGCAATGGTGATATGGTATTTTGGCGGAAAATCTTTAGAGAGCGCGATCTCATTCGGTGTATTCTATGCCTTTATTGATTATTTGGGCCGGATTTTTCAGCCGATCATCGGGATATTCGATCAGCTGACGAATGCTCAGCGGGCTTTCGTGTCAGCGGAGAAGGTATTCACTATTCTTGATATGGAAGGTCAAGATGTAGAAAAAACGGATCACATTCGCCGTCCTGAGGGCATCGTGAAGTTCGACAATGTTACCTTCGCTTATAAAGAAGGGGAAAACGTATTGAAGGGCATCTCCTTTGAGGCGCGAAAAGGGGAAACGATCGCCTTAGTTGGGCACACGGGATCAGGCAAAAGCTCTATTCTGAACCTGCTCCTAGGCTTCTACGAGCCGAATGAGGGCACCATCACGATTGATGGGCATAACATCAAGGGGATGTCGAAACAGGCGCTGCGCAAGCATATGGGGATCGTGCTACAGGATCCATTCCTGTTCGCGGGGGACATCAAGTTCAACGTGAGCCTGTACAATCCTGACATCTCGTTGGACAGAGTGAAGACTGCTCTGCGTGATGTTGGAGCTGCCGGCTTCATCGAGCAGCTGCCGAAAGGCTACGACGAGCAGGTCGTAGAGCGGGGAAGCACGCTGTCCTCTGGTCAGCGGCAGTTGATCTCGTTCGCGCGCGCCTTGGCGTTCGACCCGTCGATCCTGATTCTCGATGAGGCCACGGCCTCCATCGACAGTGAGACGGAAGGGCTCATTCAGCGCGCGCTGAAGGTGGTTAGCGAAGGGCGGACGACACTCGTCATCGCGCATCGGTTGTCCACGATCCGCGACGCGGATCAAATTCTTGTGCTGCACCGCGGCGAAATCGCCGAGCGGGGCAATCACGACACGCTCATGGCGCTTGGCGGGCGCTATGCAAAAATGTATCAACTGCAGAAGGGATCTTCAGCAGTTGTAGGGTAAGGCAGGGCGCTTCCTCGGTTGATGGGGAAGCGCCTTTTGTGTGTGCCGGTGCGCTGCGCCGGCAGGTGCAGGCGTCTCTCGGGAGCGGTGGAGTGGCTTCTTGCTACTGTCGTTAACTGTTTATCCTGAATATCCTATAAACATTTAAAATCTAGAGAAACAACCGGGAACTTCTGCAACTCGAGATAACTTATTGCTTTCATGACATAGAGATGAACCTCATTTGCAAAATAACGTTATGAAAACACCTTATTTATTAGTTTAGTAGAGAATATGGGAGAATAACGTTATAAAATAGCGTTATTTCACTATAAATGGATAAATTTCACTCCATTTGGTCGAAATAGCGTTATTTCGTAATGCTATATTTTCACAGAACATGTATATGTAGCAAATAACGTTATGCCACACCTTTATTTGAAATCGCGTTTTTAGGCTGAAGTAAAAGTAGATTTTAATTTACAAATTTTGTTTGACATGCAACTAAATTGTTGCATATAATAGGCGCATGGACAAACTTTTTAAAGCACTTGCAGACGGAACACGTAGAGAATTACTAGACATCCTGTTCGTGAATAACGGACTATCCTTAACAGATCTCTGTCAGCAAATGACGATGAGTCGTCAAGCTGTTACTAAGCACCTTTTGCTACTGGAAGAGGCAAATCTGGTTACGGTCATATGGCATGGCCGCGAGAAGCTTCATTATCTGAACCCGGTACCCATCGGGGATATTTACCATCGCTGGATCGGTAAGTTTGATCAGCGTCGAATTGAGGCATTAACCAATTTGAAGCAAGCCCTTGAGGAGGATTCGAATCATGAATAAAAAGTCTTTCGTGTACGTGACTTACATCGCTACTACACCAGAGAAGCTGTGGGCGGCCTTAACGAGCAAAGAGTTTACGAAGCAGTATTTTTTTGGCCGTGAAATCATGTCAGATTGGCAAGTCGGTTCGAGATTTCAATTAATGAATAAAGACAAGACGGAACACTATGGTGAAGTACTTGTCTATGAGCCGTATAGCTTGCTCACGATTACTTGGAGTGTAAAGGACCCCGAAGGCGATCGGATGTCCAAAGTGACGTATGAATTAACACCATTGAACGGGACGATCAAGCTAACACTTCGCCATGAGGAGCTGTTAGAACAGGATATTCTTAAGGATGAGGGCAAAATCGAAGGATTTAACAATGGCTGGCCTTTCATTCTCAGCAATTTGAAGAGTCTGCTCGAAACAGGCAAAACGCTGACAGCGTTCTAAGGAGGGCAAGCTGATGAGTGCAAATCAACTGAATTACTCGGTTAGCAACGCAGGTGCATTTTCTGAATTTGCAAGTGTGACGGAAGGCATGTTGAAGGGTAAAATCTTTCTAAAAGACGTCTTACAACTGACGAGTATGGAAGTTTCGCTTAATCATTTACCCCCGGAGGGGGAAGTCCCCTTTTATCACAAGCACCAACAGAATGAAGAACTCTACATCTTTCTTCAAGGGCAAGGCCGAATCCAAGTGGACGGAAACGAAATAGATGTGTACGAAGGCACGTCCATTCGCATTGCACCTGACGGTGTGAGGGTGTTGCGGAACACGTCGAAGACAGAAGGCCTGCATTTTATTGTCATTCAAGCTAAGGAGAATAGCCTCACCCAATGGGTGGAGTCAGACGGAATCATTTTGGAACAAGGAGTCGAATGGGCGAATACGCACTAGTTATTTACCTACAAAAAACCAGCGGCAAGCGAAGACTTATATTTAAGTCCTAGCTTGCCGCTGGTTCGTTACACTAACTTCACCTTACGCTCCCGCAGGTAGCTCCACAGCAACAAAACAAACCCCGCACCGGTCAACCCCGCACCGATCCAAGGCAGAGAGGCCAGGCCTGTGTGCGTAATCGCCCAACCGCCAAGGAAAGCACCGCCAGCATTGCCGAGATTCAACGCAGAATGCGTTGAAGTGGCTGCCAGTTCTGGCGCGTCTTTGGCCAGATTCATGATGCGAATCTGCAGTCCAGGCAAAATCCCAAACGCCGCAATGCCCCATATGAAGATGGTGATAATCGCAGCAACCGGGAATTGATCCGTATATGCGAATACGGCTAGGATAAGCGCTAACGCGGCGAAGTTGCCGAATAAGGACGGCATGAGCTTCCAGTCTGCCATTTTTCCGCCGAGGATGTTTCCTAGCGTAACCCCAAAGCCAAATAAAACAAGAATCCACGTCACGCTGCTCTCTTTAAAACCAGTAATGTTGATGAGAATGGGCGCGATGTAAGTGAATACCGCAAACAAGCTGCTACAGCCTAATGCCCCAATTAGAAAAACAAGTAAGAGACGCGGCTGCAGAAGTGAACGAACTTGCTTTACTAGGCTGCTGTTTGTTTTCTGAGCAATCTGTGGAATGAAAATGAGAATACCAATGAAAGAGATGATTCCCATGATGACAACGGCGCCGAAGGATGCCCGCCAGCCAAGGTGTTGACCGATGTAGGTTCCGAGCGGGACGCCAAGAATGTTCGCGATAGTTAGACCAGCCATCATTACTGAGATGGCACTAGCCCTCTTTTCAGGCCGAACAAGATTAGCTGCGATGACAGAACCAACGCCGAAGAAGGTACCGTGAGCCAAAGCAGTGATTAAACGTGCTACAAGTACGATCCCATAGGAAGGAGCTAGCGCGGCTAATCCATTGCCTAGAATGAAAATGAGCATTAGCATGAGAAGAAGACGCTTCTGCGGGAGTTTATGAGTCAACATAGCGAGAACCGGAGCACCGAATGCCACGCCAAGTGCGTAACCCGTGATCAATTGCCCCGCTTGCGAAATGCTAACATTCAAGTCATCGGCCACATTAGGCAGAATTCCCATAATAACGAACTCAGTCATACCGATGGCGAAGGCGCCAACCGTTAGGGAGTAAAGGGAGATAGGGAACCGATCTTTCTCGGTCACTTTCTCTTGCAAAGCTTGTGAAGTGTCCATAATTGCGTGAAACCACCTTTCTTTCTTAAAGGCTTAATCATACCACGAGTCGTATGGGAAAAGGTGTGACATTGTGTTCATTATTTTTCCAGTTGTAATAAAAGGGGGATAGAGGAAAGCTAGATATAGGTGAAGTCAGAATTGAAAAATTGCCTGTTGACTTTTATCTCTAAATAAAGTATCTTTAAATTAAGATAAATGAGGCAAACAAGAAACGAGGTGAGGCAAACATGAGCGAAGCAAGAAATAATTCTCTAGATCTTTATATCGCCCTTTCTAGAGCGAGTGAGTGGGTGAACGCCCACGGGGATCGAGATATTCGCAAGCATGGACTGAACCGAACAGAGTTTGGTGTTCTCGAACTGCTTTATCATAAGGGAGCACAACCCATTCAACAAATTGGCAGTAAGGTATTGATGAGTAGTGGGAACATTACCTATGTCGTAGATAAGCTAGTCAAGAAGGAATTCGTCATACGCAACACATCGACGGAAGATCGCAGATTGATTTTTGCTGAAATAACGGAAAAAGGGAAACAATTTATTGAGGAAGTATTCCCGAAGCACGCCGAAGTGATTGAGCAGGCCGTGGCGGGGCTGACGGATGAAGAGAAGATGATGGCAAGTCGATTGCTGAAGAAACTCGGCAGGTATGCGCAAGAGGGATTTAAATAGAAGAACTGTCCCTCGTTGCAAGTCTTGCATTTTCTCAGATCTGTTATCTTAAAATAAAGATTCTTAAATATGAAGGAGTTGGCTATTATGACAACAACAACACAACAAACCGCAGGTATCCACCACATCACCGCTTTCGTACAACATGCACAAGCAACCGTTGATTTTTATTCAGGTATTTTAGGACTACGTTTGATCAAAAAAACAATTAACTTCGATGCGCCAGAAGTTTATCATCTCTACTTCGGTAATGAAGCAGGCAGCCCGGGTACGATCATTACTTTCTTCCCTTACGCGGGATCCCGCAAAGGTCGGATCGGCGGCGGTCAAGTTGGTATCACGACTTACGCTGTACCAACAGGCAGCCTATCTTTCTGGGAAGCACGCCTAACACAATTCGGTGTTGCTTTTGAGAAAAATTCCCGATTTGGCGAAACGTATGTACAGTTCAAAGATCCAGATGGTTTAAGACTAGAACTTGTTGAGCGCGAGCAAGGTGCCCCAAGTCAGTGGGCATTTGGCGGCGTCTCCGTGGACAAAGCGATCAAAGGCTTCGGCGGCGCTGTTCTTTACAGCACGGCACCTGACAAAACTTCAGAGCTCCTTGTGAATGTCATGGGTCTGAAAAAAGTAGGGCAAGAAGGCGCCTATGCACGCTTCACTTCCTTCGGGGATTTGGGGAACATCATCGATATTAACGTAACGCCAATGGATTACGGTGCTGGCGGAGCGGGAACCGTTCACCATATCGCATGGCGTGCGAAAGATGATGCCGAGCATGCACTTTGGAGAAGTCATGTAGCGAATAACGGCTACCACCCAACACCAATCGTGGATCGTCAGTACTTCAATGCGATCTATTTCCGTGAAGAAGGCGGCATCCTGTTTGAGATTGCTACTGATCCTCCAGGCTTTGCTAGAGATGAAGCTCCGGAAGCACTTGGTGAGAAATTGATGTTGCCAGAGTGGTTCGAAGCAAGCCGTGATCAAATCGTAAAAAATCTGCCGCCAATCGAAGTGCGCGTATTGGAAGGTGACCGGAAATGAGACATATCTATCAGCAAGGATCTGATTTGACTGCTCCCGTGCTTGTTCTGTTTCACGGAACGGGCGGGACAGAGAACGATCTGCTGCCTTTGGCGCAGGCGATTTCACCAACTTCCTCCGTACTTAGTGTACGGGGGAACGTCCTAGAGAACGGCATGCCGCGGTTTTTCCGTCGGCTAGCTGAAGGCATTTTCGATGAAGAGGATCTCATCTTCCGCACGAAGGAAGTGTACGATTTCATCGATGAAGCAGCGACAGAGCACGGCTTCGATCGGAGCAACGTTGTTGCGATCGGTTACTCGAACGGCGCGAACATTGCGGGAAGCCTCTTGTTCCATTATCCGAATGCCCTGAGAGCGGCTATTCTGCATCATCCGATGGTGCCGCGGCGTGGTATCCCGCTACCCGATCTCTCAGACACGCCTGTCTTTATCGGCGCAGGCAAAAATGATCCCATCTGCTCCCCTGAGGAGTCAGAGGAGCTAGAGCGCTTACTGAGCGATGCGGGTTCGGATGTCCACGTACATTGGGAGAATTCCGGTCATCAGCTGACACGCTCCGAGGTATTTGCAGCAGCAGAATGGCTTAAAGGGCTCTCACTCTAATAGAAAGGGGGATCGTCTCCATGACAATGGTAGGAATCGATCCGTCAACTCAAAGCGAGCGAGATAATTATAAGCTGCTCATCGGCAGCATTATTCCGCGGCCGATCGCTTTTGTCTCGACGCTATCCACGGAAGGCGTCTTGAACGCTGCGCCCTTCAGCTATTTCACCATCGTGACGGCGGATCCCCCGATGGTCGCCGTTTCCGTGCAGCGGAAGCTGGGTGTCCGCAAGGACACCTCCCGCAACGCGGTCGATACAGGCGCATTCGTTGTTCATATCTCGGACGAATCCTATATCGACCAGATCAACCAGAGTGCCGCTGCGCTGCCGCCGGAGGAAAGCGAAGTGACGCTGACGGGGCTAACGCCTGTCGCGAGTCGACACATCACGGTGCCTGGCATCGCCGAAGCGAGCATCCGCATGGAATGCGTTCTCGAGCAGGTGATACCGCTAGGTGGAACACCGGACGCACCCGCGGCAGATTTACTAATCGGGCGTGTCGTTTATTTTCATATCGATGACAACTTAGTTGACAACGGACGTATTGATCCGCAGCAGCTAAGACCAGTGAGCCGATTAGCAGGCAACTCTTATGCGAAGCTTGGTGAGCTGTTTGAGATCGATCGCCCAGTGTAATCGAGAGACGAATCATTTCGTTCTGAAAGCAGAACGAAATGATTCGTCTCTTTTTTTGTTAAGAGTAACGTTATGAAAACACCTTATTTACTAGTCAGAGAGAGTGTTTAGGAGAATAACGTTATTA
>NZ_JCAUAR010000039.1:0-23128 GCF_059692055.1 Paenibacillus sp. J31R109
GAACAAGGTCGAATAGCACAATTGGTTACATATCTCCCGCTCAATTTGAGCAGCTATACTACCAGCAGGTGGCTTAACTTAGTGACGTCCACTTTCTTGACAGAAGAGCAATAAGAACTCGCCATGGCCTTATTTGTCCAGAAGAGCTTCATCTAGCTGAAATAAGAACTCTACGAGTCTCTATTTCAGCTATTTCCGCGAAACAGCTCTAAATCACAGCAAAAAAAGCACTCCGTAGGTGCAGAAGCGCTAGATGCTGACCTATCTAGAAATCCCTTTAATCTATTGGGTATAACCTAAACTTCGTAGGGTATGAAACGTTCGAGATAGACGATATAATAACTCGCGAAAGCGCTTTATTTTTTACGGCGTCTCCAGAATTAGGCTGAGCATACGAAGAAATGGCGCGATGTGACAATACGTATTTTGCCAGAAAATCGGGGATTTCGGATGAAAGGGACGTACGATTTACTAACTCACATCATTTGAAGGAGGTCATACTACATGACGAAAGAGAACCAAATACAAATATCTTCCCTCTATCAGAAATTTGAGCGTTACTTCGATATTGGGGCAGCTGTAAATGTCAGAACAATTATATCGCAAGCCGACCTCATCAAACGGCATTATAATAGTGTAACCGCAGAGAATGAAATGAAATTTGCTGAGATTCATCCGGATCCAGACCGCTATACGTTCGGGGCGGCAGATACGATCGTTGATTTTGCTGCGAATCAGGGGAAGAAGGTAAGGGGTCATACGTTAGTGTGGCACAATCAGACACCAGACTGGGTGTTCGAGGGACCCACAGGTGCACAAGCTACGCGGGAAGAACTATTGACTCAGATGCAGCAACATATCGAGACTGTTGTGAAGCGTTACCGCGGCCACATTTATGCATGGGATGTTGTAAATGAAGCCATTGAGGATACGACAGACATCACGCTTCGTAAATCTAAGTGGTTGGATATCATCGGGGAAGATTACATCGCGAAAGCCTTTCATTTTGCCCATCAAGCAGATCCGAATGCACTGTTATTCTACAATGATTACAATGAAACCAACCCAGTGAAACGAGATAAAATTGCTGCGCTTGTGTCATCCTTACTAGATATAGGTGTACCGATCCATGGTATTGGGATGCAGGGACATTGGAACCTTCATGGTCCATCCATCGATGAGATTCGGGGCGCTATTGAGCTCTATGCTTCGCTTGGCGTGCAGCTGCAAATTACGGAGTTAGACCTGTCCGTATTCGCATTCACTGACAGGCGAACCGATCTCATAGAGCCGACCTCTGAGATGTTAGAGTTGCAGGCGCAGCGATATGAGCAGATTTTTAAGCTGCTTAAGGAGTACCAGAGCTGTATTACAGCAGTTACATTCTGGGGAGCAGCGGATGATTATACGTGGTTGGATAATTTTCCGGTGAAGGGGAGGAAGAATTGGCCCTTCCTCTTCGATTGCCAGCAGGCACCGAAAACGGCGTTCCATCGGATTATGAAGTAGGAAGAAGACAGTAGGCTCCATAGTTGTCAGATGATGACAGAGTGGGATACAATAAACAACATCTAGATTGCTCGTATAGATCCCCTGCGAGTCCGGCTAAGTACCGGGCTCGCTTTTCCATTTTAGTTACTAAGGGAGTGAAGGTCATGAAGCTGCAAGTGATGTTAGTTGATGATGAGCAATATGTCAGGAAAGGTTTGCTGGGCCTAATCGACTGGGATTCCTTAGGATACTATGTCAGCCATGAAGCAGATAATGGAAAAGATGCACTGCGAATCCTTACTTCTAGGCAGTCTGAGATTGATGTTGTCATCACAGACATTCGTATGCCAGTTATGGATGGCTTGAAATTAATAGAAGAAGTGAAGCTTCACAATCTAAGTGCTTGCAAGTTTATTATTTTAAGCGGTTACAATGACTTCTCCTATGCGCAATCTGCCATTCGCTTTGGGGTAAGTGACTATATTCTAAAGCCGATTGAGGAAGAGGATTTGGAAGAGACGCTGCGGAAGTTAGCGCGAGAAATCAAAGAAGTGCGCTTGCAGGAAGCGATAAGCGGCCGACTCACGTTGAGAGGCTTGTTCGAACAATTAAGTAGAGGTGAGCAAGCGGCCAAAGCGGTGACAGAGCTTGCTGAACGGGTTCGATTGTCCAAAGGAAGCGTACTGCGGTATGGCATTGTTGAAATGAACCGAGGCTTCTCCGAAGAAGGGGATGCGACGGACTACCTCATCAAGGATGATGTCAGCCTTGTCGCCCATGCCATGAAGACGTTAGTCGACGTCCCTAGCGACTTTGTTGTTCAGCTGCGCAATCAGCAGTGCGCTTTCCTTATTTGCTCTGATGCACTGAAGCTGTATGGCGGCAGCTACGAGCAATTCGGCACAGCGCTGCAGAACTTGTTGGCTAAGCGGCTGGAAGCGGGAGTGACCCTTTATTTTGGTACGAGTGTGAAAGATATGACAATGATCAGCACGTCGATTCAGACAGCTAACGAATTGCTGCAGTACAAGTATGTGAAGGGGATGAAGGATGTTCTGTTCTATGAAACAGCCTCTAAGACAAAGCTAAACTACGCAGAGCCAGACGTCAGCCTCTTTCATCGCATTCAGGAAGCCGTTGAAGAGCAAGAAACCGAGAAGATCAAGATGTCGATCGCGACGCTGTTCACAGAAATTGAAACGAAATCACTAGCCAAAGACGCAATTCGCACCATTATCAATCGCTATGTGCACCGAATTGTAGGGACATTGCAGGAAATGCAAGGACCCACGGATTTACTCGTTAATCTAAAGCCAATGCTAAGCTGGGATGAACAACCGCTATCTTTTAGCCAATTGCAGCACTTATTTATTTCGTTTATGATCGAGAGCTCTCGCATGATGGAACAATTGCGGGGAGAGCAAACCAAGGGCAGTATCCATAAGATTAAGAGCTACATTGAGCATCATTATCAAGAGAACATCAATCTCAAAAGCATTGCTGCTGAGTTTTATATGAATCCAGTGTATGTTGGGCAGCTGTTCAAGAAGACGTACGGCCAGTATTTCAATGAGTTTCTGCTGTCTATCCGCATTGGTGAGGCCAAGAAGCTGTTACGTCAAACAGATTTGCGAATTTATGAAATTGCCGAGAAGGTAGGCTTTAACAACGCGGATTATTTTGTTGCGCAATTTGAGAAGATGGAAGATATACCTCCTTCTGAATATCGCAAAAAACTACTGAGCAAACAAGGCGGCCAACCCCATGAAAATGCTACGATTTCAACTAAATAATGTGCGATTGCGGAATAAGCTGTTGATGCTGTATTTTCTTAGCGTGTTCATTCCGATTTTATTGACCAATGTAATTTTCTATCAAGTGACAACACATAATGTTCAGCGTCAGAAAACGGAAGACATCTCGTTAAATTTGGACAAATTGAAAGATGAATTTCGTACGAAGATCGACAACGCGGTTGGAATTTCTTCTGTCTTTTACACAGACGGTCTTTTAAATGATGCCTTGGAGCATACCTACGAGGAAACGATTGACTACGTGAGAATGTATAACTCGCAGCTAGCGACCAACATCAATAAGTACAATTTGGTGTACAGCGAGATTAAAGGCATTCAGATGTATACCAACAATCCAACGATTATTGACTCCGGCGGGTTACACCCACTAACCGATATGATTCGGGAGTCGGAATGGTATCGTAACCTGCAGAAGGTACTTGCGGAGGGGCAGCCCTATCCGCTCGTTATGCGAAGCGATGAAAATGAGAGTACGTACAGTGGACTCAGCGTCATACGTCAAATGAACTACTTTAGTAATGCCAACGCCTACAGTAAAATCTTGAAAATTGAAATGAGTCCGGATGCGATCAAGGGAATGTTCAGCAACCAAGCGCTACAGGGGAATCTCTACTTGCTGAATGCTGAAGGCGATATTCAATATACGACAGATACGAAGTTGGACTGGATTCGGGGCAAAATAAATTTTCGCAGCGTCGCGCTCCCAAAAGATACGATAAAATTGGAACGCGATTACAGCACGAACTACTTGAAGAATTGGCGTATCGTGCTTGTTTCCGATGGGCATGTCCTGGATGCGGTGCGGAAGTCCAAGCAATTTGTCGTTTATCTCGCACTGCTTAACCTACTGCTGCCGACACTTGTCATTGTCTGGATCTCCTCCTCGTTGCATACACGTCTAGTCCGTATTCTTGTTCATATGAAAAAGGTGAAAAATCAACACTTTGATCTTATAAGTGAACCTGAATCGAAAGATGAGATCGGACAGCTGATCCGGGAATTTAACCGAATGACCGTGCAAATCAAGAGTCTCATTGATGATGTGTACATCGCAGATATTCAGAAGAAGGATCTCCAGTTGAAACAAAGGCAATCGCAGCTGCACGCCTTGCAAAGTCAGATCAATCCTCATTTTCTCTTTAATGTGTTGGAAACGATTCGCATGCGCAGCTTGATCAAGCAAGAAAATGAGACAGCCAAAATCATTAAAAATATGGCCAAAATGTTCCGCCGTTCACTAGAATGGGGCGGGGAGTGGGTCACGTTTCGTGATGAGTTGGATTTGATTCTATGTTTCCTAGAAATTCAGAAGTACCGATTTGGTGATAAGCTGAGCTACCACTTCGAGGTAGATGAGTCCGTCTATAGCTGTAAAATTCCCAAAATGACCTTGCTGCCCTTCATTGAGAACGCTAGTCTACACGGGATTGAGCCCTTACAAGGCCACGGTACCATCGAACTGAAGGCGACTAGAAGCGGGGATCTGGTTAATTTTACGATTGCTGATACCGGTATTGGGATGTCGAAGGAGAAAGTAGATTTATTGAATGCTTATATGGGTAACGGTGAAGATGTGAGTGGACACGTCGGGATGAAGAATGCTTTTATGCGACTGAAATTATATTATGGGGATGCCATTGATGTGCAGATTAGCAGTGAGGATGGCGTCGGTACCATTGTGAAGATTACGACACCCGTCCAATTGAGTGAGAATGATCGATCACCTAAGCTTTACTAAGAAGATACTAAACTTTACAGGGTAATCAAGCTGAGAGCGGTTTTATATAATGAAAGTGCTTACAAGAAAGTGTTGAGAGGGGAGTTTCACAAGAATGAAGAAGTTGAAATTAGTCACAATGGGCACATTGTTAGCGCTTTCGCTAAGTGCTTGTAGCAGCTCAAACTCAGCAGATCCAGCCGCTTCCACAACAACTAATAGTCCTAGTGGCACCACCGCTGCTAAGGAAGAGACGAAACCAGCTACGTTTAGCTATTTCTTGTTTAACGCAGGAAAGAACATGAACACGAATGAAACCCCAATTGGTAAAGAGTTGGAGAAGCAAACAGGGGTTAACTTTAAAGTGGAGAATCTCGTTGGCGAATCTAAGACCAAATCCGGTGTCATGATTGCGGGTAACGAGTTCCCAGATGTAATACAGCCTGAGGGCGAAATTGACAAGTTCATGGATGCTGGCGCATTCATTCCGCTCGATGAGCTTATTGAGAAATATGGCCCGAATATCAAACGTGTATATGGTCCTTATTTTGACAAAATGAAGCAAAAGGATGGCAAGATTTATCACCTGCCCTTCAGTGCGAATCAGGGCTTTGCGGCTAACCCGAACGTAGACCAAGGGGCATTCTGGATTCAACGCGGCGTATTGAAGGAGCTTGGCTATCCGAAACTTACAACACTCGATGAATACTTCAATGCGATTAAGACATATAAAGACAAGCATCCTCAAGTGGATGGCAAGGATACGATCGGGTTCTCCGTCATGACGTATGACACGAACTTTTTCACGATTACGAACCCAGCTTTCCATCTAGCCGGCTACCCGAACGACGGTGGTCTACTGATTGATCTGAAAACCAATGAAGCGAAGAGCAATGCCATTGATGAAGCAACGACGAAGCGTTGGGTGAAAAAGCTGAATGAAATCAATACAGCAGGCCTGTTCGATAAAGAGTCCTTCACGATGAACAAAGATCAGTATTTGGCAAAATTGACTTCTGGTCGTGTACTTGGTTACTTCGCCTATGACTGGCAAGTGGGCGATGCGCGCAATAACTTGGCGAAAGCTGGTGTAGACGATAAGCGCTACGTGGCACTTCCAATCGTGTTCGACAAAGGGGTTAAGGACCAATACCTGGATCCGCCTTCCTTCGTAAACAACCGTGGTATTTCCATTTCCAAAAGCGCGAAAGACCCCGTTCGCATTATCAAATTCTTCGATAACATGCTGACTGAAGACAATCAAATCCTGCAACAATGGGGGATTAAAGGTCAAACGTATGAAGTAGATGATAAAGGCAAGTTTTTCCGTACAGACGAAGAAATCGCGAAAATTAAAGATCCTAAGTTCTATGAGGATTTCGGTTTGAAAATGTTTGCGTACAACTGGCCTCGTTATGGGAACTTCTCCATTGTAAAAGGGGACAATGCCTTCGATCCGAATAAACAGCCTTCTGTTGCGGAGAAGAACTATACAGATGGCGATCGTACGCTGTTGAAAGCGTACAACGCAAAAGTCTTTACAGACATGTTTAGTAAGCCAGATACTCGTCCGTGGTACCCTGCTTGGAGTATTAATAAAGGACAAGGTACACCTGAACAAATTTTCGAGCAAAAAATGGGTGATCTTCAGAAGAAGGCTTATCCAGAAATGATTCTTGCCAGCGGCACTGATAAGTTCGAGAAGGCTTGGAGCGACTATGTGGCACAAGCAAGCAAGCTTGATATCAAAGGCTACGAGGCATTTGTAACGAAGGTTGTTAAAGATCGCGTTGCAGGTAACTGGGCAAAATAAGGAGCAAGCATGACAAATAAGGGGATGCAGGGCACTAGCGTGTATGGTTGGGTGCCATGCATCCCTTCTACTTAGATAAGAAGCAAGGAGTGAGTGATTTTCTATGGAGAGCCTTACAAAAGAATCCCTAACGGACAGACCAGTGCTATCCGAGAAATCAACAGGGTTAGCCTTATTTTTTCGTAAGCTGGGTAAGCAAAAAGTATTGATGGCCATGTCGCTGCCTTTTCTCATTTGGTTGTTTATTTTCAAATATGTACCGCTTTGGGGTTGGTCGATGGCCTTTCAAAAATATCGTCCTGCCAAAAAATTCTCGGAACAAGAGTGGGTGGGGTTAGAGCAATTTAAATTCCTCTTTCAAGATGATGGATTTCTACGTGTCATGCGGAATACGCTGGCGATGAGTACGATTAATCTCGTATTAGGCTTTGTAACAGCGGTTACTCTAGCTATTCTCCTTAATGAATTGCGTAAAGTTATTTTCAAACGCTTTGTACAAACCATCAGTTACTTACCACATTTTATTTCGTGGGTTGTAGCAGCAAGCATTGTATCGGGTGCGTTGTCGACAGACGGCGGGATTATTAATGAAGTTTTAATGAAATTGCATGTGATTAGCGAACCTATTTTATGGCTCGGCAAGGGTGAATATTTCTGGGGAATTCTTGGTGCATCCGAAGTTTGGAAAAACGTCGGTTGGAACACCATTATTTATCTAGCTGCGATGACGACGATTGACCCGGCTCTGTATGAGTCGGCAGAAATGGACGGAGCCAACAGATTTCAGCGCATTGTGCATATCACGCTCCCAGGCATTAAACCGGTTATTATCATCTTGCTAATTATGAATTTAGGTCACATTCTTGAGTCTGGTTTCGAACCGCAGTACCTACTCAAAAATGGGATGAACATAGATTATGCCGAAAATCTCGATATTTTCGTACTCAATTACGGTATCAACTTAGGGAACTTCTCATTGGCAACAGCAGCAGGCATTTTCAAAACAGTGGTTAGCTTCATCTTCTTGATCAGTGCCAACCAAATTGCCAAGCGTGCGGGTGAAGCCAGATTGTTCTAATCGTTTATTTGGACCACTCACAAGGAGGTATCAGCTATGGAAGCTACACAACAAGCAAGCTCACGCCGGCGGAATACGCACATAGGTGATCGCTTGTTCGATATTTGCAATATCATTTTTATGTGCGTTCTCGTTGTAGTTACGCTCTATCCCTTTGTTAATACACTAGCCGTAGCGTTGAACGATGCGAATGATGCCGTTCGTGGGGGGATTTATCTACTTCCTCGTATGTGGACGATCGATAATTTTAAATACGTGTTTAGTGAAGCCGCAATCGTACATGCTTTCTTCATTTCCGTCTTGAGAACGGTGCTGGGTACCGTAGTTACGGTGTTCTGCTCCGCAATGGTCGCCTACACGATGTCACGTCAAGAATACGTGCTTCGCAAGTTCGTAACCGTCTCCTTTATTTTCACGATGTATTTCAGTGGCGGACTCATTCCAGGCTATTTGCTCGTTCGTGACCTTGGCATGTTAGGAAGCTTCTGGGTATATATCATTCCAGGCATGATTGGGGTCTTCAACTTAATTATCATCCGTTCGTTTATCGAAGGACTTCCTGACGGAATTATAGAAGCGGCTCGTATTGATGGCGCGAATGATTTCTCGATGTTCATGCGGATTGTTCTTCCACTTATTGTTCCTGTATTGGCAACCGTTGCGCTGTTTAGCGCGGTGGGTCAATGGAACTCTTGGTTTGACGTTTTCTTGTACAATTCATCTAATGAAAATTTGAGTACCCTGCAGTACGAGTTGATGAAAATATTACAGAATACGAATACACAAACCTCACAAACAGCAGCCGATATCTTTGCTAGCAGCGCGAACTCTGGGGCAGCTACAGTAACACCCACATCGATTCGTTCTACCATGACGATTGTCGTGAGTCTCCCAATTATTATGGTGTATCCGTTCTTGCAGAAGTACTTTGTTAAAGGGATGACCGTTGGCGGTGTAAAAGGTTAGACGGACAAGACTAGCGATCAACCCCCGGCATCTTGCGTGTCTTGGGGGTTTTTCTAATTAGGAGGCATTTTATATGCAAAAACAAAGCTTTGACGCATCGACGACAAGCAGTTGCCGCAATTTATTTGCGGAGTATGGGTACTCGGAAGCGGCGGTACAGGCTAAGCTTGACGACATGTGGAACCAATTGTTCCACGGTGATGAGGATACCAGAATTTATTATGAGGCTGGCGATGCAGGCGCTTATTTGTTGGATACAGGTAACCTAGATGTGCGTACCGAAGGTATGTCATACGGCATGATGATCGCTGTACAACTGAATCAGAAGATCGTCTTTGATCGGATTTGGAAGTGGACACATACGAACATGTTGATGACGGAGGGTGACAATGCGGGCTATTTCGCATGGTCGTGCAACACGGATGGCTCCAAGCGGTCAAACGGTCCAGCGCCGGATGGAGAAGAATATTTTGCTTTGTCTTTATTCTTTGCTTCGCACCGCTGGGGTGATGGGGAAGCACCGTATAACTATAGTGAGCAGGCACGCGAGTTGCTTCGGACATGTATTCACAAAGGAGAAGACGGCGTTGGCCAGCCCATGTGGAATCCAGAGAATAAGCTGATTAAGTTTGTTCCGAACTGCGAATATTCAGATCCATCGTATCATCTTCCGCATTTCTATGAGCTGTTTGCTAGATGGGGCTATGTAGAAGATCATTCCTTCTGGGAAGGAGCTGCGGAGGCTAGCCGAGCTTATTTACAGATCGCCTGCCATCGTGAGACCGGCTTGGCGCCAGAGTATGCGCATTACGACGGCACACCGAATGATGATCGCGGCTATGGTCACTTCTTCAGCGACGCCTATCGTGTAGCGGCTAATATCGGGTTGGACGCGGCGTGGTGCGGCGGTTCGCAGTGGCATTCCGACACGGTGAATCGCATTCAGTCTTTCTTCGCGGATAAGTCGCCAGAGGACTATCGTCGGTATCAGATCGACGGCACGCCTTTCGATGAGAAGGCACTTCATCCCGTGGGTATCATAGCTACCAATGCTATGGCCTCGCTTGCGGCGCCAGATGGTGCTCATGCTAGAGCGTGTGTCGAGTTATTCTGGCAGACACCAGTTCGAACAGGCGTAAGAAGATATTACGATAATTGTTTGTACGCATTTAGTGTGCTTGCCCTGAGCGGGAATTTTAAGATATGGCTGCCTGAATAGTTGATATAATAGATCTACTGAACAATGGGAATCAAGAAGGCTTACATCTTTTGAATGAGAGGTCGAGCAGGCGCTGTAAAAGGGTAACGACGACTTACCTAACGGAGGCTGAAACTGAATTATCCAGATTGGACCGTCGGCACAGGTGTGCTGACGGTTTTTTGTGTTCACTCGGCTTATTCTCACTATCCCTTTGGCTCAGAGGAGAATGTTGTTGAATGTTTGAGTTGGAATTGTAGCCTGAGTAAAGGGGATAGTGGAGATAATGAGAATGAACAGGGTATATCACAGAGGCGAAATCACGTTCACAATTTGGACACAATTTTTTAATCTATTTTTCAGATTTGTTTAAGGTTGGTTTATTGTTCCGCCCGTATAGTGATGATGAATAATACGAACGCATAGAAATGGGGGATCTTGGATGCTAGAGGTCAAACAAGTCAGCAAGCTGTACGGAAATGATCGCGGCGTGCATAACATCGACTTCTCGATGCAGCGCGGTGAAATCGTCGGCTTCTTAGGGCCGAATGGTGCTGGCAAAACAACGACGATGCGCATGATTACAGGTTACCTGAATCCGACGCATGGTCAAATATGGGTGGATGGTCACTCCATGGCCGACAACCCGAAGAAGGCGCGCCGCAAGATCGGCTACTTGCCTGAAACACCGCCCCTGTACCCTGAGATGACGGTACAGTCCTACCTGCGCTTCATCGCGAACCTGCGCGATGTGCCTGCTCGCGAGCAAAAAATGCGTGTCAGCGAAGCCATTGACAAGCTCGGACTGCAAGGTCGCGAGAAGCAAATCATTCGCTCCCTCTCCAAGGGCTACAAGCAGCGCCTGGGACTCGCGCAAGCGATCCTGCACCAACCGGATCTGCTCATTCTGGACGAGCCCACGTCGGGCCTCGATCCGAAGCAGATCATCGAAATCCGCCAGCTCATTCACGAGCTGGGCGAGAACCACACGGTGCTGCTGAGCACGCACATTTTGCCTGAAATTAACGCGATTTGTAACCGCGTTCTTATCATTAACCAAGGTCGCGTCGTACTCGATGAGCGTCCAGAGAATCTCGGCCGCACGATGGGCGAGACGTTCGAGGTGTCGCTCGAGGTCAAGGGACCTCGCGAGCGGATCTTGACCGAACTGCGCAGCCTGCCGTCCGTCGGCGAAGTCAAAGAGGTCGACGCTCCAGTTGGCGCAGCCGAAGTGCCGACTGCATCGGAGGCACCTTCGCTTGACGATGCACCGGTTTCAGCCTCAACTGACGCAGCATCCGATTCCGTGAAGCTCCTCGTCACCTCCGCAGATCGTGCGGAAGACATTCGCGAAGCGGTATTCTTCCGTCTTGCCAGCGCAGGCCTACCGATCTTAGCGATGAAGCGGGAGAGCCTCAGCTTAGAGGATATCTTCCTCAAGTTGACGACGGACGAGCCTGCCGACACGACCAGCACATCCCAAGAGGAGGGTGACACTAATGCGTAGAATTTGGGCGATTTGCTCCAAAGAGCTGCAAATGTATTTCTTCTCGCCAGTTGCGTATGTGGCGTTTGCCTTCTATGTGCTGTTGTCGAGTTTCTTCTTTTACGTAAATTTCGTGGCGGGACAGCCGCCGATTGTGGATGCGCGCTCCATTGTGGGCAATACCACGTTCATCTATTTGTTCATCATTCCATTGCTCACGATGCGTCTTGTTGCAGATGAGTTCCGTCAAGGTACAGATGAGTTGCTCCTGACATCACCTGCGGGTATAAGCGAAATCGTGCTAGGTAAATATCTATCCGCTCTAATTGTGCAAGTAGGCCTTGTGGCGATCTCCCTTGTGTATCCGCTCATTATGTCCTCCTTCGGTACATTGGATATGCCTGTCACGTGGTTGTCGTACCTCAGTATGTTTCTTTTAGGCTGCGCGATGATGGCCATTGGCTTGTTTGCATCCAGCTTGTCGAATAATCAGATGGTTGCGGGGATTACAGGGTTTGTTATTTTGCTGTTGTTGTGGCTGCTTGATTGGGTTAGCTCCAGTATGACGGGTAAATTGAAGGATTATGTAGGTCAATTCTCATTGACCGGTCACTTGAGCAATCTACAAAAAGGCGTCTTTCACGGCGGCGATATCCTCTTTTACATCACATTAACAGCTGTGTTCCTGGTTCTTTGTATACAAGTCCTTGAAAGAAAGCGTTGGAGGTGAGCGGAATGAATAAGTGGATAAGGGGAACTAATGCGACTGTTCTATCTATCGCGGTTATCGGCATTTTCATTATTCTGACAATCTTCCTACACTCGCTTAAGGGCTTTCAGGTCGATTTGACGAAAAACAAAAATTTCACGCTCTCCGAGCAAACAACCGCTGCACTCAAAAATCTCAATCAAGATATTCACGTTATTGCCTTCACGAATAGTGGGGATGGCAATGATTTTGTGACCCGTCAAGTCACAGATATGGTGGCTGAGTACAAAAAGCAAAGCAGTAAAATTACGTACGATGAGTACGATATGCTGAAGCAGCCTTCGATGGCGAAGCAGTATGGGGTGGACCAAGGCGGAACGATTATATTCGAAATGGGCAACAAAAAACAAAATATCAATTTTTATGAACTTTTTGCAGGACAACAAGATGGTTCCTACACCTTCTCAGGCGAAGAGAAGTTTACACAAGCGATTCAAAGTCTGACATCTGCAGAGAAACATACGGTTTACCTCCTATCAGGTCATCAAGAGTATCCGGCATCGGCAATGAGTATTTTCAAAAGCAGCTTAGCTGCTGCTAACTACGACGTGAAGGATCTCAACCTGTACGTGGAAGGCAAAATCCCGGATGATGCGCAAATGCTCATGCTGCTTGGTCCGCAAAACGACCTGAATGACAAAGAAGCGGAGCTCATTCAGACTTATTTAAAAGGCAAAGGAAAAATTTATATCGCGCTGGGCTTCAACAAGGATATGGCGACGAAGTGGAAAAACATCGATGCCATCATGAAAACCTATGGCGTTCAGGATCAGCATGCGATTGCGATTGAAACGAAGCAGACGTCTTTGTATGACCCGTTAACGATTATTCCAGAGTACGGTTCGCATGATATTACGAACAAATTATCGAGTAATAATTTAGTTACCATGCTATCACTGGCTGTCAGTTTGAATGCTGACGAAAGTGCGCCGGATTATACGAAATCCTTGTTGTTAACAACGACGGATAAAGCTTACGGTGAAACCGATATTAACTTGTTGGCACAGAACAAAACGAAACAGGATGCAACGGATGTCAAAGGACCTTTGAATTTGGGCTACGCCATCGCAGACAAAGATAACAAGCCAAAAGCTGTTATTTTAGGTGGTTCGACATTCGTGTTGGATGAAGATATTCAAAATCAGGGTAATAAGGACTTTGCTTTGAACAGTATTGGCTGGCTGCAAGAACAGAAAGATCAAATTACGATCCGTCCACGTCAAGGGGATGCGTTCCAACAAGCAATGATTACGCCTAGCCAAGCGAATACGATTTTCCTCATTACCATCGTGTTCTTACCACTGTTATTCCTCGTTATTGGCGGCCTGATCTGGTGGAGGAGGAGAAGAGGATGAAGCGGTTTATTCCAACCATTCTGTTAGTCGTCATTTGCATCGGTGGTTTCTGGTACGCCTCGAGCAAAGACTTCTTCCAAGAGAAGAAAGATGAACCCAAGTCCCTTTTGACTCTGAAGCAAGAAGATGTGAAGGCTGTCTCGGTGAAAACAGAAGAGGGGCAGATTGAGTTAAGCCGTACGACCAATGGTTGGGATATGCAAAGGCCAGCGGCTGCGCCGACCAACTCGAACCTCGTTGACTCTTGGCTAGATGCGCTAGGGTTGGTGTCGTCCACCAAGCTTGTGGAGGATCAAGCAACCAATCTAACCGAATATGGTTTAGATAAGCCGGTAGGGACGTATGAAATCACCCTGAAGGATGGCTCCAAAAAGGGCTTGCTCGTCGGGACGGCACTCCCCATCGAAGGGTTCTCCTACGTACAAGTCGAAGGTTCGCCTGCCGTCTATCAAGTCAGTGACCAATCGTTAACATCACTGAACAAAACGCCGGTTGATTTTGCCGATACAAGTCCAATTAAACTAGAAAACGATAAGGTACAGAGCGTTAAGATGACCTGGAAGGGCCAGTCATGGTCCCTTGCCAAAACAGATAAAGATAAAGTCGCTGCGGATGCGAACTGGAAGCTCGGAGATAAAGAGTTGAAAGGCGCGGATGCGAGTCCGTTGTTGGATCAGCTCATTTTCTTGCATAGCAGTGAACTTCCGCAAGCGGCAGCTCAAAAACCGACTACAGGTGGAGAGCTTAAATTGGAGATTGCATTAACGGTAGATGGGAAAGACGTTACCGACGTCTACGAAGGTAAATTGAGCGGAGAACAAATCTGGCTAGCTAAGCAGGGTGGGCAGTGGGCCTACTCGCTGACAGCCGAGGATATTCAAGCGTTAGCAGATGCTTATGCGGGTAAACCTGCACAGCCTGCTTCCTAATTAAAAAACTGCTTCCAACAGGGATTTTACTGTGAGGAAGCAGTTTTTTTGGTAATCCGACATAAAACGGCATTTTTTGGGAAAAATAATAGGGAGGAAAGGAGGTCACATGCACATGTACAACACACAAGAGAACCAAGCCATTTCTGGTAAAGAACTTTCGTATCTATCCGATACGTTCAAGAATGAAGAATTGTTAGCAAAGCTTTGTGTACAAGGCGCGGTGAACAGCCAGAGTCAGTCATTGAAGCAAACCTTGTCTCATCTGTCGCAAGAACGATTGCAAAATATGAGCATCCTAATCAATGCTCTGCAACAACAGTCCGGAATGACCCACTAATTCGAATCTACAAGGAGGTGCAAGACACATGTATCAGTCAAATTCGCAACAACAGCACCAAGGGCAGCAAGTCGATTTAGAAGATCTAGACTTTGCTAATTTTGTTTTGTCTGAATTGAAGCGCAGTGCGCGTGAATATACAACGGCTGCCTTAGAAGCTGCTAATCCTGGCATTCGACAGACTTTTGAAACCTTATTGCAAAAAACTTTGGATGATCAAGCCCTTGTTTTTCAAGAAATTCAGAGCCTTGGCGGCTATCAAATTCAGCAGGCTGAGCAGCAGATGATTGAGCAAGAAATTCAGAAGCAGAGTCAGACGGCGCTACAAGTTCAATCCATCGTTCAGCAACATGTAAGCTCAGCTGCATCAATGAGCCAAGCCGAACAACCATACCAACAACGACAACCGTACAGCCAGCCACAAGGACAAGTTAATCACCAGAATCAAGCTGAGGCCGTGCATCAAGCACCAACGCCAACAGCAAGACCAGCATTCCAGCCTGTTAATTATGCGAACCAGTACCCGAATGCGGCTTACAACAATCAACAAGGTCGAGGTCAAGGTCAAGGTCAAGGATATACACCGAGTCAGACACAGCATCAGTCCTCATCTTATAACCAAAACCACACACGAAGCTACCAAGATCAGAGTCATGATTCATCCAGTTATGGTCGTGGTTCTCAGGGGTATGCGGCTTCTTCCAACCCTATGAATGAGAATCCAGGCATGACGGCGGGTACAGGTAGACCAACGCAGGCGCGTATCGTTTCACGCACACAACAAGGTATACCATCTTCGACTACGGAAGGTAACTCCTATCTGAATAGGTCGTAAGAGGGTAATAAATATAACTTCTAACCAGTTTAATCACAATTGAATGCTTATTAGACACGCTGTCCTCTCTTAGGCAGGGTGTCTTTTTTGTTGTACGACTCCAAAGTTATTTACTGAAGTATTTGTCCCACTATTTTTCTAAATCAGGCATGAGTACGGCTTGGCACACATATATAAGGAACATAGGATGTCCAAACTTAGTTGAAGAGGGAGCTTAAGCTGATGAAAAAAACATGGGTATATGGTGCGGCTACTTTAGTGGTACTGGGAGCATTAACAACAGCGTGCGGTTCCAAAGATGAGGTCATCCCGTCTGTAGCAACGGGAACGAAGGGCACGGGTTCTGCGACAGCGGTTCAAGTGAAGACAGAAACAGGAACAGGTGCGAAAACGACAACAACAACGACGAATGCGAAGCCTGCCATTGACGCTAACTATAAGGTCGATGGGAAGAATGTTACGATCACGTACCAAACGTCCAATTTCAAATTATCTGAGGATGACATGGATAAAGCGAACGTACTGGGTGTAGGACATCTCCACCTGTATGTGGATGGGAAGCAAAAAGCCATGATTGGTAAAACAGGTCCGTTAACCCTCACGAATTTAACAACAGGTACACATGAAATTAAACTCGAGTTGCAGCAAAATGACCACAAAGACCTCAATATTGAGAAGATTCTTAATATCGTCGTCAAATAACGAACGTTTGTGCGTATTATCGCGCAAACGAAGCTACTGTGAAGATCGGATACGTACAGTTGCATATTCCTCTAAAAGACGGGCGATTAGCCCGTCTTTTGTCATTTGACACACCAGAAAGGGTAGCATAGACTGTTGATAGTATGGCACAACTGCCGCCTAATCGGAGGGACACAATTGATCGTCGATATACGTAAGTGGAAGCATGTATTTAAGCTTGACCCAGACCGAGACATATCAGATGAGGCGCTGGATCGGCTTTGTTTATCTGGCACGGATGCTATTCTCGTCGGCGGCTCTTCAGGAGTCACGTTTGATAATACGGTGGATCTGCTATCGCGGATTCGGCAATATGAGGTTCCCGTTGTCTTAGAGATATCGAATCAAGAGGCTATCGTGCCGGGGTTTGATTTATTTTTAATACCAGTCGTACTGAATGCTGATGATCCAAAGTGGATCGTTGGACAACATCACGAGGCGCTGAAGGAATATGGCGCGTTACTGAATTGGGATGAAATTGTAGCAGAAGGCTACATTATATTGAACAAAGATGCGACGGCAGCTCAGCTGACCTCAGCGCGAACTAACTTGGATGCCAAGGACGTAGCAGCTTATGCACGTATGGCGGACAAGCTTTTTAACATGTCGATTGTGTATCTGGAATACAGTGGTACCTTTGGCGATATGGAACTCGTCCGTCGGACGCGGCAAGTGCTCGAGAATGCCCGTTTATTTTATGGTGGAGGCATCGATTCTATAGAGAAAGCGCAACAAGCAGCAGAGACAGCAGATACGATTGTGATAGGCAATATTATATATAGTGACTTGGAGCAGGCGCTTCAAACCGTGAATGTGAACTTTGATAGAAATGGAAGGTAACCTTAACGTGAATGAAACTGTCAATATTTTAGAAGCAGTCAAAAAGTTGAACCCCCAGCAGCGCAAAGCTGTTGAAGCCGTGGATGGCCCTCTATTAATTATGGCTGGAGCGGGAAGCGGCAAGACGCGCGTGCTCACGCATCGGATTGCTTACCTCATTGGTACGCGCAAAGCGGCACCCTGGAACATTTTGGCTCTAACCTTTACGAACAAAGCGGCACGCGAAATGCAAGATCGTGTCGGTAAGCTGGTTGGCGGTAGTGGCAGCGATATTTGGGTCTCCACGTTTCACTCCATGTGTGTACGCATGCTGCGCAAAGACATTAATCGAATCGGCTTTTCCTCGAACTTTACGATTTTAGATTCTGGTGATCAATTATCTGTCATCAAAACTTGCTGCAAGGAGCTCAACATTGATACAAAGAAATATGAGCCCAAAACATTCCAAGCAGCGATCTCCACAGCCAAAAACGAACTTATCTCTCCTAAACAATTTGAAGACAAAATCGGTGATTACTTCGACGGGCTTACCTCCAAAATTTATACCCTGTATCAGAAAAAGCTAAGAGCCAACAACTCGTTAGATTTCGACGATTTGATTATGGCGACGATTCATCTATTTAAAGAAGTACCAGAGGTGCTGGAATTTTATCAAAATAAATTTCAATATATTCATGTCGATGAGTATCAGGATACGAACAGAGCGCAATATATGCTGTGTCAGATGATTGCGTCCAAGCATAAACGCATTTGCGTCGTTGGGGACAGTGACCAGTCCATTTATCGCTGGCGTGGAGCGGATATTAGCAATATCCTCAATTTCGAGCAGGATTACCCAGATGCAACGTCGATTCTCTTGGAGCAGAATTACCGTTCGACTTCGAATATTTTGCAGGCGGCCAATAAAGTCATTGCCAACAACACAGGTCGTAAGCCCAAAAACCTTTGGACAGATAAAGAGGGCGGCGTCGGAATTAAACTGTACCAAGCGGATACCGAGTATGAAGAGGGTTACTTCGTTACGAATGAAATCAATAAGAATAAGTCGAATGGCAAAAGATTCGGCGATCACGCGATCCTCTATCGGACGAACGCTCAGTCCCGGGTAATCGAGGAAATTTTGATTAAATCGGATATCGCCTACACCATCGTTGGCGGGGTTAAGTTCTATGATCGTAAAGAGATTAAGGATATTTTGGCTTACTTGAGACTCATCTCTAACCCGAACGATGATATTTCCCTAAATCGGATCGTGAACGTGCCGAAAAGAGGCGTTGGCGGTACGACGTTGGATAAAGTGGCAGAAATGGCGGGACGTAGGGGGATTTCTCTGTTTGCCATGTTAGAGGAAGTGGACTCGCTCGAAATCAATACGAAGGCGAAGCATGCCCTCACGGATTTCCGCGAAATGGTAGATAACCTCAACCGCATGGTGGACTACTTGTCCGTAACCGAGCTGACCGAGAAAATCCTTGAAATGTCTCAGTACCGTTTAGAAATGCAACGCGAGAACACCATTGAATCCAAGGCTCGTCTCGAAAATATTGAAGAGTTCCTGTCTGTGACGATGGATTTCGAGAAGCGTAATGAGGACAAATCTCTCATTTCCTTCCTTACAGACCTAGCGTTGATCGCGGATATTGATACGCTGGACAAAGACAAGCCCGAAGAAGAACAGGACGCGGTCGTCCTCATGACGATGCACAGCGCCAAAGGGCTCGAGTTCCCAGTTGTGTTCATCATCGGGATGGAAGAAGGCGTCTTCCCGCACAGTCGTGCGTTCGCCGATAACGAAGAGCTCGAAGAGGAGCGCCGGTTGGCCTATGTCGGCATCACGCGCGCTGAGCAAGAGCTGTTCCTCACGTGCGCACGCATGCGCACGCTCTTCGGCCGTACCGCCGCGAATGCGCCGTCGAGATTCCTCCAGGAGATTCCGAAGGAACTCCTGGAAACCGTCTCGGCTGGCGGCTTCTCCCGAGGCGGCCGTTCCGTCGGCGGCTCCTCGTGGGGCAGCAGCGGCAGCGCTGCTGCATCGAGCCGCGGTGACAGCACCACCGGCTCGTCTGCCTGGGGCACACCGTCCTCCTTCGGGGGACGGCCAAGCACGGGCAGTGCTGCTGGCGCGGCTGCGCCAAGCCCCGCTGCCGCGCCAAGACCGGCTGCGTTCCGGGCGCCGCAGCCTGCCGCAGGCGGCACCACGGACTACAAAGCCAGCGACCGCGTGTCGCATGGCAAGTGGGGCGTCGGCACCGTCGTGTCCGTGAAGGGCTCGGGTGATGACACCGAGCTGCAGATTGCTTTCCCAGCGCCGGTTGGCTTGAAGCGCCTGCTCGCAAAATTCGCTCCAATCACGAAAGTGTAGGAGCAGCTCCCTAAAACTAATTCCCATTTGAGAGAGGAAGAGCCCGCCATGACCGATAAACTCGCGGCAATGAAAACCCTCATCCAAGAAATCAACAAGCATAACCATAACTACTATACGCTGGATCAACCTACGATTTCGGACGCGGAGTGGGATGCGCTTTATGATAAATTGTCACAGCTAGAGCAAGAGACAGGGGTTACCCTGCCTGCTTCACCTACCCATCGGGTAGGTGGAGATCTGCTCAAAGGCTTTGAACCGCACCGCCATTTAGCTCGCTTATGGAGCCTAGACAAAGCGCAGAACGCTGACGATTTAGCAGCTTGGCACACACGTGTACTCAAGCTAATCGCCGATTATAATAGCAAAAACCCTGAAACGCCGCTGCCAGACCCTACTTATGTGGTCGAGCTGAAGTTTGATGGGCTTACCCTGAACCTCACGTATGAGCAAGGGCAGCTAGTCCAAGCTTCGACGCGTGGCAATGGCCAAGTTGGCGAGGGCATTTTAGCTCAAGTCAAAACGATTAAATCGATCCCGCTGGAGATTCCTTATGATCAAGGGACGATTGAAGTGCAAGGCGAGGGCGTCATGTTCCTGTCTGTCCTTGAAGCGTACAACCAGACGGCCGCAGAGCCGCTAAAGAATGCTCGAAATGCAGCGGCAGGTGCCTTGCGTAATCAAAACCCGAAACTAACCGCAGAACGCAAACTAAACGCCTTCTTCTATAATGTGGGCTACACCAGTGACCTTCATTTTGAAAGTCATGCGGACATGGTTCAATTCCTACGGGATAACCTGTTCAAAATTAGCAACCGCACGCGGTACTTCTCCACCATCGAAGAGGTAAGCAGCGAGCTTGAACGCATTGCAGAAGAACGCGCTAGCTTCGACTTCCTGATTGATGGAAGTGTCGTGAAGCTGACGGATATGCGTACAAGAGAAGTATTCGGCTATACGGATAAATTCCCGCGCTGGGCAATTGCGTACAAGTTCGAGGCCGAAGAAGCGACGACAACGCTGCAAAGTGTTTCTTGGGAAGTCGGCCGCACAGGCAAAATCACACCACTAGCCCGCGTAGAAGCTGTCGATCTTGCAGGCGTGACCGTACAGAACTGTACGCTCAACAATGTTGGCGACATTGAGCGCAAAAACCTCAAACACGCCCTCGGCAGCCTCGTCTACATCCGCCGTTCGAATGACGTCATTCCAGAGATTCTCGGCAAAGTTACCGAGGAGAATGACGGCGAGGAAATCGTGGCTCCGACGCATTGCCCGTCTTGCGGCAGTGAACTGGAGATGAGAGGTGCGCATCTCTTCTGTAACAACCGCCTCGGCTGCAGTCCGCAGCTCGTCGGCCGGATGGCGCATTTTGCTTCGCGCGATGCGATGGATATTGAATTTTTCAGCGAGATGACCGCTTCACAGCTGCATCAAGAGCTGGATGTCCGCGATCCTGCGGATCTGTACACCTTGCAATTCGACGATCTCGTCAAGCTCGATCGCTTTGGCGAGAAGAAGGCGCGCAATCTTCTCGGTGCCCTCGATAAGAGCAAGTCCCGCGATCTCGCGTCTTTCCTGTATGCACTTGGCATCCCGAACTCGGGCAAAACTACCACGAAAGTGCTGGCCGACCACTATCGCAGCCTTTCGCGCATCATGGAAGCAACGACAGAGGAGCTTATTACGCTTCCAGACGTGGGCGGTATCGTAGCGGAGAGCATTCACTCATTCTTCCGTGACCCTGTGATGGTGTCCAGCATTGAGCGGATGCTAGCCGCAGGCGTGAACCCCGTTGCAGAGGAAGCTCCGGTCATCGTGGCCAGCGAAGATAATCCGTTCTTCGGCAAAACGATTGTCCTCACAGGAACACTTTCCTCGATGGGTCGAGACGAATGTGCGAAGAAACTCGAAGCCATGGGTGCCAAAATCACCGGCAGTGTTTCCAAAAAGACTGACATCGTAATCGCAGGCGAAAGCGCAGGCAGTAAGCTGACTAAGGCGCAGGAGCTAGGCATTCGAATCATTGAAGATGAGCAGGAGCTTTTGCAATTGCTAGGTGAAGCTTAATCTATATAGAAGAGAGGTGACAGCGCCATGCCCAAAAAGATCATGCATATCGTCAACGGAGACGCATTTGGCGATAAGTTGCGAGTATCTGGTATCGATGGTGAGATTTTGGTGTGGCGCGAGTCGCTCTATGAGGGACCTATCGGCATGCAGATGTCAGATAGTGCCCTTTTATCTATGAGAGCATCTTATATGAGTAACCGTTACGGCATTCCGGAGGACACTTTCAAGTCGCAGACCATACAGCAGGAAGCGAAGCTGGATACTCTCACGGATGTGGACGAGGTTGTCCTATGGTTTGAGCATGATTTATATGATCAGTTGATGCTGTGTTATTTGCTTTCCAGAATTACTGACTTCTCTCAGCGGTCCTTCCAATTATCCTTGATATGCATCGATCGTTACCCTGGCGTAGACCCTTTCTATGGCTTGGGGCAGCTATCCGTCGATCAAATCCTTCATCTGCATGGCACTGAGTTACCTGTGAGTGAGGAGCAACATGCCCTTGCACGCAAGGTATGGACAGCCTATTCGGCTTCTGAGCCTTTGCCTATGGCGGCTTTATTAGAAGAAGACCTATCCGCACTCCCTTTCCTTAAAAAGGCCCTAGAGGTCCATATAGCTCGCTTTCCTTCTATGCAAAATGGCTTGTCAGCCATTCAGCAGCTGACGCTTGAGCTGATCAGGGACGATGAGGTATTGATCCTGTCTTTATTCCAAAGCTTAACTAAGCGGCTCAGCCATTACGGCTTAGGTGATTTGCAATTCTTTGGCATCTTGGATGGGCTCTGGCATTGTGAATATCCACTAGTCCAAGTGCTTGGCGGTGATAAGTTGCCAAGATACAATGAATCCTGGCCACCGCAATTTGAAAATTACAGAGTAAGGATAACAGAATTGGGTAAACTTATTCTTACTGATAAGCAAGATCACGTTTGTCTGAACGGGATTGAAGAATGGATTGGTGGCGTTCATTTGGTTGGCAAGCAGGAGATTTGGCGCCGAAATGCAGTAACTACAGGCTTTATGAGACTGTAAGATAATGTATTTAAAAAGATGCTTGCATTTCATTTTGAAACCTGATAATATATGTTCTTGTCACCGCAAGAGCGACACATTAACGCTTTAAACGGTAACGCAATAAAGCTCCTTGAAAACTGAACAAACGAATGAAGTATATCAGCAAATTCAGTCACGTAAAAGTGACTACAATTGAGATTGCAAAATCTCGCTAGCTTCAAATGAGCAAGTCATCTTTCTATTATGGAGAGTTTGATCCTGGCTCAGGACGAACGCTGGCGGCGTGCCTAATACATGCAAGTCG
>NZ_JCAUAR010000040.1:0-21005 GCF_059692055.1 Paenibacillus sp. J31R109
ATGATGGCGGAAGGGACCCACGCGTTCCCATCTCGAACACGACCGTTAAGCCTTCCAGCGTCGATGGTACTTGAACCGCAGGGTTCTGGGAGAGTAGAACGTTGCCAAGCAGTTACCCTTTGGGGTATTTTTTTTGCCAGACCTCTGGCATGGAGTAAGGCCCGTTGGTCAAGTGGTTAAGACACCTCCCTTTCACGGAGGTAACAGGGGTTCGAGTCCCCTACGGGTCACCATATATGAACGATTAGCTCAGCTGGGAGAGCACTACCTTGACAGGGTAGGGGTCGGCGGTTCGATCCCGTCATCGTTCACCATATATAAATTTGCATGGAGCTGTGGTGTAGTGGCCTAACATGCCTGCCTGTCACGCAGGAGACCGCGGGTTCGAATCCCGTCAGCTCCGCCATTTTTCTTCAAAAAGTATATCATCCTTACCTGGCTTTGTAGCTCAGTCGGTAGAGCAGAGGACTGAAAATCCTCGTGTCGGCGGTTCGATTCCGTCCAAAGCCACCATTTTTCAACTGAATAAGCCGTTGTAGCTCAACTGGTAGAGCAACTGACTTGTAATCAGTAGGTTGGGGGTTCAAGTCCTCTCGACGGCACCATATGTATTATGGTAGAATAAGAAGTACTTATGTGGCGGTCGTGGCGAAGGGGTTAACGCACCGGTTTGTGGATCCGGCATTCGCGGGTTCAAGTCCCGTCGTCCGCCCATTATTTTCAGTGAAGTCAGCCGCAAGGCTAGCAACTTCATCACTTGCCTGATTGACAACATGCGCGTATGGCGGAATTGGCAGACGCACTAGACTTAGGATCTAGCGGGTGACCGTGGGGGTTCAAGTCCCTCTACGCGCATTATATGCCGGCATGGCGGAATGGCAGACGCGCTCGACTCAAAATCGAGTGGGAAACCGTGGAGGTTCGAGTCCTCTTGCCGGTATCACAAGCTTTAAACAGGAAAAGCCTTACTCAGTAAGGCTTTTTTTGTTATTCTAGCGATCAGTTTTTGAAGCCAACTGTTGAATGACCTGATCAACCTTCGCGATATGCTGCGACATGCGCTCTGCGGCAAGCTGCTCATTCTGCAGGGCAATTGCTTCTACGATGTCGCGATGTTCTTGCAGAAGCTGCTCAGCGGAAGCGCGTTCGGCAAAGAACCAAAGACGGCGCGAGGCCCTCATGCTTTGTTGCAGCCGCTCCGTCAACGATTCCATCATCCCAATAAAAAGGGCATTCTGGGAAGCTTTGGCGATGGTCATATGAAAGCGAATATCCGCTTGTTCGCTTAATTCTTCATTTTCGAGTGAAGCTTCCATCTCAAGAAGGATCTCTCTGAGTACGGACAAATGATGATCCGTACGTCGACTTGCTGCTAACGTGGCACACCCAGCTTCAATAAATCTACGCACTTCCTGCACTTCCTGAAGCGATTCGCTGTGGTCAAACAGGCCATTATTCGTCTCTGTCGGTAACTGGGCAACTACATAAGTCCCGCCTCCGTGTCGAATATCAACCCAACCCATGGCTTTAAGTCCACTGAGAGCCTCCCGAATGGTAGACCGCCCTACTTGAAAGCTTGCTGCAAGATCTACAACCGTGGGCAGCTTGGACCCAGGAGCATAAGTGCCCCCTTCAATTTGAGCTTTAATATGTTGAAGCACGATTTCCGAACCCTTTTGAGGACGGATTTGCTGAAAAACCATCGGTATCCCCCTGAATTTCTTAGATAAAGTTCTATACATCTATTACATCATAAGCTAAAATAGAATAAAAGTCATCTGATCACATGATCACTTATAAACGTTTAAAAAATGATGAATTGAGCTAAAGTAAGTTAACGTGTTTTAAGGGAGGATTCTAAATGTTGGGGAATTCAATTAGACAACAATTGATGGGTATCGTAGGCGAAGCCTTTTACAAAGATGATATGGAATCACTAGTAACCCATTCCTATGACGGGACGCCAATGCTTCAGTCATTGCCTGACGGCGTGATTTATCCAAAAGATACTGCTCAGGTTTCTGCGATTATGAAAGTGCTGAATGAGCATCGTATTCCATTGATTAGCAGGGGATCAGGTACGAATTTGTGCGGAGGTACGGTACCTGTACAAGGTGGAATCGTCATGGTTATGCATCGCATGAATGCGATCCTAGATATCGATCTACAGAATCTGACAGCCACAGTACAACCGGGGATCATTACGAAGCAATTCATCGAGCATATTGAGGGATTGGGTTTATTTTATCCACCAGATCCAAGTTCTATGGCGATTTCGACGATTGGTGGCAATATTGCGGAGTGTTCAGGCGGTCTTCGTGGTTTGAAATATGGCACAACGAAAGATTACGTGATCGGACTCGAATGTGTCCTCGCTTCAGGTGAAATCATGCGTACCGGCGGCAAGCTCATGAAAGACGTTGCAGGCTATGATTTGACGAAGCTGCTTGTCGGCTCCGAGGGCACGCTTGCCGTTATCACAGAAGCAACGCTCAAGCTCATTCCGCCCCCTAAGGCGAAGAAAACGATGCTGGCGATGTACAAAGACTTAAACGCCGCAGCACGCACCGTTTCCAAAATCATCGAAAACCGTATTATCCCCGCGACTTTGGAGTTCATGGATAATCCAACGATTCGTGTTGTTGATGATTTCGCGAAGCTTGGTCTTCCCTTGGATATGGATGCTATTTTGCTAATTGAACAAGATGGCGAGCCTGAAATGGTAGAACGGGATATCGCGCTCATCTCAGAGATTTGCAGAGAAGAGCAAGCGGACGAAGTCAGTATTGCGAGCACACAAGAGGAAGCGCTGAAGCTTTTAACAGCAAGACGCAGTGCGTTTACCGCTCTTGCTCGCCTACGTCCAACGACAATATTAGAGGATGCCACAGTACCTCGCTCCAAGATCGCGGAAATGGTATTGGAGATCAACCGGATTGCGACGAAGTATAATGTTCAAATTTGTACTTTCGGACATGCGGGTGACGGCAACCTACACCCAACTGCGACGACAGACGCAAGAGATCATGACGAGGTTCATCGTGTGGAAGCGGCATTTGAAGAGATTTTTGAGGCCGCGATACAGTTAGGTGGCACGATTACTGGTGAACACGGGGTTGGATTAGTGAAAGCGCCATTCCTGGAATGGAAAGTAGGAAGCGCCGGGATTGCGATGATGAAGGGGATTAAGGATGCGTTCGATCCGAACCATATATTGAATCCGGGCAAAATGTTTGCAAAAGAATCTAGACGCAGGGTGGTGATTGATCGTGTCTAGCAGCCAAGGAGCAACACTTCAGCAAACGTTAATGCAGAAATTGGACTATGACCAATTGACCAATTGCATGCGTTGTGGGTTCTGCCTACCAGCTTGTCCGACGTTTAAAGAAACCGGGATCGAAGCCGAATCACCACGTGGGCGTATCTCTCTGATGAAAGCAGCCGTAGATGGCGTAATGGAACCAGGGATTCGTTTCGAAGATCAAATGAATCATTGCTTGGGTTGCCGTGCGTGTGAGCCTGCTTGCCCAGCTGATGTGAAATATGGTCAATTAATTGAACAGGCGCGCGATGCCATTGAAGTGCACACGACCCAGCATAGATGGTGGATTCGTGGTGTGCGCAAAATCGTCTTCCAAGAGCTATTCCCATCCCAACGGAGGATGCAGCTGCTCGGGACAGGGCTTCATTTTTATAAAATGTCAGGTGTCCAAAAGCTAGTGAGAAAAACGGGAGTAGTTGGTCTATTCTCCAAGCATATGGCTACTATGGAGAAAATACTTCCAGACGCTTCAGGTAAAGGAATTGTTGAGCGGCTTGGTACTTTTATCCCGGCAAAAGGCAAGAAGCTTGGTACCGTAGGGATGTTCCGCGGATGCTTGATGGACGTGTTATTCACTGAAACGAATATTAGTACGGTGAAACTTTTGACCGAAGCTGGTTTCGATGTTGTCATTCCTGAGTCACAGAACTGCTGTGGAGCTCTTCATGCACATAGTGGGGAAAGTGATCAAGCGAAGCAACTGGCCAAAAAGAATATTCGTGCTTTCCAAGAAGCAGGAGTCGATTACATTGTTTCGAATGCTGGAGGCTGTGGAGCGATTCTTGTGGAGTACGATCATCTGCTACATGACGAGGAAGAGTGGAAGGAAGATGCCATTTGGTTTGCAAAGCGCGTGAAGGACATTAGCTCAATTTTAGTGGAAAAAGGTCGTCCTCTTCGTTTTGCTGACCAAGCTAACCAAGCACCAACACGGGTTACGTACCAAGAATCTTGCCATCTACGCAACGTGATGAAGGGCAGTCAGCCAACTAAGCAATTGCTGCAAAGAATCAGTAATACCGCTTATGTCGAAATGAAGGATTCTGGCTCATGCTGTGGCTCAGCAGGCATTTATAACATGACGCAGCCTGACATGGCGAATCAAATCCTGGAACACAAGATGGAAAATGTGAATGCGACGACAGCATCCTATGTGGTTACAAGTAATCCAGGCTGCTTACTACAAATGAAACTGGGTATTGATAAGCATGGGCAGACCGGCAAGATGGAAGCTGTTCATATCGCAGACTTTTTATATGACCGATTGGTGAAGCAAGAGGCTTAACTTCCTCTTTTAGAGGGAACGCAATGATTTTCGAGAAGCCGCAGGCGTCATGCCAAGTACTCTTTTAAACATCGCGTGAAAATGGGGTAAGCTTTCGAATCCGCACCATTCAGCAATTGTACTAACATTGGCATCACTTTCCTGAAGAAGCTGTTTTGCACGGATGATGCGTTTGGTCATGAGATAAGTGGTTATATTCATACCGATTAATTGTTTAAAAACTCTGCTGAAATGAGCTGGCGTAACGGAAGCTTGCTTGGATAGCGTTTGGAGTCCGATGTCTTCACAGAAATGTTGATCAATATAAAGTAAGATCTCTCTCATCCATAAGGGGCCAACTAGGGCATCGGCAGTCAGCGTTCGGGCATCTGCTTTGACATTACGTTGAATGAACAGCAGTAATTGAAGCAGTTGCAGGAGAATGGCTTGGCGGTGACCTGGGCCAGCGTGTTGAAACTCTTGGTGTATGGACTCTAGGAGATGATCCACGTGCTGACTCTGTGATAACCGCGTTTCCAATTTGTAATTGCGAGTTGTCGCGGCTTGCTCAAAGCTATGCAAATACGAGAAATGATCGCCGAACTGAGGTTCCTGGATAATGTTAGGTGAGAAGTAGATCGCAGTGGACGTCACAGGTGCTTCTTTATCAGGGGTTGACCGATGAATCGTGTTGCCGGGAATGAGGAACAAGTCACCTTGCTTCATGTCGTAAAAGGTGTGATCAATAAAGAACGTACCGCTCCCGCGATACACATATACAATTTCATACCACTCGTGGAAATGATCAGGAAGCTCGCTTTGCGAGCTTTTTGTGTTTTTATAGGCAAAAGACAGGGAGAAGGCGTCCTTCATATCGAAAATTTTACGAATAGGATCCATGAGAGCAACTCCTTTTGTATCAAAGGTAGTTCAATGATATCAAAAAACCGTATAGTTATGCTAGATATCGATATTTCATATCGTAATGATAGTGATACAATATAGAAGAAAGCGATACCATTTTAGTGAAAGAAAAGGAGAATTGCCATGCGTATCGATGCACATCAACACTATTGGAAAATCGATCGAGGGGACTATGGATGGATTTCGCCAGCGTTGCCTGTTTTGAATCGTGATTACTTACCGGATGATCTGCTCCCACATCTGCAACAATTCAGCATAGATAAGACCATTGTCGTTCAAGCAGCGGCAACCTTAGAAGAAACGGCGTATTTACTTACCTTAAGTGAAAGATCAGATTCAATCGCCGGGGTGGTTGGTTGGCTTGATTTGGACGATCCCGACTATCTTCTTCATTATAAAAAAAACCGTCAGCATCCTAAGTACGTTGGTTTTAGGGTTATGATTCAAGAATTTCCGGATGCCAGGGTTATCCTTCAGCCGCATTTTGTAGAGGCCTTGCGTTATTTTGCTCAGGAAAGAGTTCCAATCGATCTACTTGTCGTCGCTCATCAATTAGAGCCTGTCATTGAACTGTTAGATCTCGTTCCTGGTTTACATGCGGTGATTGATCATATTGCCAAGCCAGCGATTGCCAGTGGTAGCCTGGAACCATGGAAAAGCCAAATGTCGGCGATTGCGAAGCACCCCAACATCTATTGCAAGGTGTCAGGCATGGTGACTGAAGCTAGCCATACAGATTGGAAGGCAGAAGATTTTACTGCGTATATTCAGCACATCTTGGACATTTTCGGAACGGAACGTGTGATGTTCGGAAGTGACTGGCCCGTTTGTCTCCTCGCGGCAGACTATGAAGACGTTGTCGGAGTGGTGATGCAATCCTTGCCAGATAGCTGGTCGGAAGAAGATAAGGCACGATTATTTGGTCTGAACGCAAAGGCGTTCTACCGAATTTGAAATATCGCACATGCGGGAGGGTGACAACAATGAAAGCGATCATCTGTGAACAAATTGGGCAGTTGAAGTATGTCGAAGTAGATGAACCAGCCATAGGTCGCGGTCAAACACTTGTTCGTATAAAGAGAATAGGCATATGCGGGACAGATTTGCATGCTTATAGAGGAAATCAGCCCTTTTTCAGCTATCCGCGTATTCTGGGCCATGAATTGGCCGGATATGTGGAGGAGATCGGTGAGGATGTTACGGAAGTAGCCGTTGGTGATCTCGTTAGTGTCATTCCTTACCTGCATTGTGGGCGATGTGTAGCCTGTCGAAATGGCAAGACAAACTGCTGCACAGACATGAAAGTACTCGGAGTTCATATCGATGGGGGGATGGTAGAGCGTATATCACTCCCTGTGAGTCATTTGATAAAAGCAGACGGACTCACGCTTGATCAAGCTGCGATGCTAGAGCCGCTTAGTATCGGTGCTCATGCCGTGCGAAGATCGGAGCTTCGTGCGGGGGAAACCGCATTGGTAATCGGAGCCGGTCCCATAGGTCTTGGGGTTATGATATTGGCGAAGCAACTTGGCGCTAACGTAATTGCCATGGATATTAATGAGGAGCGACTAGCGTATTGCCGGGAATGGGCAGGCGTTAATCATACGGTGAATGCGCTCGAACTTCCGAAGGAGAAGCTGGCTGAGATAACGAATGGTGAATTTCCAACCGTCGTGTTCGACGCAACAGGGAATGCTAGATCCATGACGGATGCATTCGGTCTCGTCGCTCATGGCGGCAAGCTAGTATACGTCGGACTAGTAAAGGCCGATATAGCCTTTCATGATCCCGATTTTCATAAGAAGGAACTCACGTTAATGGGCAGCCGGAATGCGACCATAGCGGATTTTGATACGGTACGCAGCGCCTTACTGTCGGGCAGCATCGACATCGATCGTTATATCACACATAGGTCCTCCTTCGAGGGCATGGTGGATCAATTTGAGACGTGGCTCAAACCGGAATCGAAGGTCATTAAGGCAATGGTCTGTTTGTAAACATATTGCTACAGCACCTTATAAGGTGATAGAATCGAAAAGATGAGAGAGATGACTCGCCCGTAGGGGCGGGTCTTTTTAAAAGGAGCGAATGACGATGATTATTAGCGATGTGAAGCATTTTGAGCAAGAGCGGCATTTATGGCCTGCAGCCATAGCGCGAGGTATTGACTACATTTTAAATCGGAAATTAGGAGAGCTAGAGGTAGGTCGGTACGATTTGGAAGGCGATAATGGCCATCTGATGTATGCCAACGTGCAAGAAGTTGTGACACGTCCTAAGGAAGAGCAGTCACCGGAGTCTCATCTTGTTTATACGGATATTCAGTTTTTGGTGAGCGGAGAGGAACGTCTTTGTTTCTATAAGCTGCATGAGGGAGCTCAAATCACAGATAGCAAATTTGAGACACATGATTTCACTCTCTACGCGTCGAATTCGAATGAGAATGAAACGGATATTTTGCTCAAACCGGGTATGTTTGCGGTGTGCTTCCCGTCCGATATTCATCGGCCAAATTGCCTCATTACGGAACCAACGACGAATAAGAAAATTGTGGTTAAAGTACATAAAGATCTGCTGCATTTGTAACAAAAAAGTCTGCTCAGCCAACTTCTTGGCTAGGCAGACTTTTTGTTTAGGCTTTGCTTGCCATCATTTTAGCTTGTCTCCACTTCCCAAAGCGGTAATAAAGCAAGTTTAAGGTTGCAGCGACGCTGAAGCTAACGGGAAAGCTCCACCAAATCACATCGAAACCATACTTGTGGGAAAGCACTGTGGCAAGCGGGATGCGAACGAGCAGCAAGGCAATGAAGGCAACGATGAGAGGGAATACCACGGATCCCGCTGAACGGACTACGCCAGCAACGACATTGAAGATGCCGAAAATAATGAACGACCATAGCGTAATATTGTTAATATGAACGCCAATATCGATCGCTTTCCCTTCTGGTGGCAGGAAGAACGAGACGACTTCACGATTGAACAGGTGGAGCACCGCTACTATCAATCCTGTCATCAAGATATTAACCCCGACACCTGTCCAAGTGATGCGGTTGACGCGATCCCACTTCCCAGCACCAATGTTTTGCGCGGCCATCGAGGTCACAGCTCCACCGATTGCCATAGCGGGCATTTGGACATAGCTCGATATTTGCATCGCCACACCAAAAGCAGCAGTGGATTCCGAACCATAAGCATTCACGAGGTGCACGAGCATCAGGTTGCTTAAGGAAACCACAACCATATTTAACCCCATCGGCAGCCCTTTTTGGATCAATGTCCGAATAATGGTCCAATTAATTCGAAGCAAGGGGATATCCTCTTTGGTAATACGAAGAAAGTACTTCTTCTTATACAAGTAAGCAATGAGAAGCACGAAGCTGATCAGTTGTGCGATAAAAGTGGCTACGGCAGAACCTGCAATACCCATTTTCGGGAATGGCCCCATTCCTTGAATGAGCAAAGGGTTAAGTGCGACGTCGAGGACGGCGGATAAAAGCAAGAAGTAGAATGGGGTTTTGGCATCCCCTGAGCCGCGTAATATGGCCATTATCAAATTATAGCCAAACATAAAAGGAACACCTGCGAACATAATTCGCGTATACGTCACGGCAAACTCCTTGACGTCATGCGGGGTGTTCATCCAATCTAGGATTGTGGAAGAGAATATCCATCCCAATAAAGCGACGATGATGGATAACACGAGAAAAAAGACGGTACTTGTTCCGACTACTTTTTTGGCCTCTTGCACGTTCTTAGCACCGAGATTTTGGCCGATTAGAATGACAGCAGCCATGGCGATGCCAAAGATGGAGCTGATCAAGAAGAACATGATAATGTTCGCATTGGATGTAGCAGCAAGGGCAACTTCACCTAAATATTTACCGATCCAAATCGTGTTGATGGATCCGTTCAGAGATTGTAGAACATTTCCTAATAGGATCGGCAATGAAAACAAAATCAATGTCTTCGTAATGGGGCCCTCGGTCAATGAGGGACGAGCTTTTTGAGATGATGCTTGCTCTGGCATGATATCCTCCATAATTCATTTGTTGGGTGGCATAGTTTTCTCACAACTATAACAGTTTCATGCCTCTTACTGAAATTTTATGCAGGATGGATTCTAGCGTCGGATCCAACGATCGAATAAGAAGGGGCCGAAAGGTATGAACGCGGCAATGAAGGCTGCAAGTACCCGCACGAAGGACCAACGATGCACAAGTGTGACCCATGCAATGGATAGCAGATACAGTGAAAATAGGAATCCATGAGCAACCCCTACGACAAATACAGCCTGCGGCAGATCGAATGCGTATTTAAGTGGCATGGCGATGCCTAGTAGAAGGAGAAAAGAGGAACCCTCCGCCCAGCCGACATAGCGCATAAATGGCAAAGCATGTTGATGTTGTAACACAGTAAGCAACTCCTTTTATGTATGAAAGTACCCTTATCCTATGATAGAAATATGAATCCAATATGAACAACAGGTGTCAATTGGACACAATCTAGTTTTTTTAGTACGATAGGCAATAGAATCAATTCATAAATTCATAGACTCTTTGGAGCGTAATAGATAAGTAGGGGGAAAGCAGATGCTTCGTCTTGGCGAGAAAATTATCTTCATTGCTGATCGTTTAGAACAGAATCTGCCTATTGGCGGATATGGCTATTTAATTGCGTATGACCGAAATAATGATAACATTTTCGATTATGTCGTGCGTGCTCCTAAGGAAAACAAGCATTACTATGTGACTGCAAGCGACATCGAACTGGAAGAGGTGCTTCTTCAGCAAGAGGCGGAGCAAGTCGAGAGAGAAGCTTTAATAGATTACGCACTCGCTACGAACAATGAAGCCCTGTTTCGGAGAGTCATGAACGGCGAGTCCGGGATTGAACCAGAGAAAGAAAGGGACAAAGAAGTTCAGTCCCGCGAAGAATTTATCAAACAAATCGGGCTGAAGGCCTGGATTTAAAATAAAAGGCGGATCAGGTCGAAACCTGCTTCGCCTTTTTCTTATTTCTGTAGAAGGCTTTCCAATACTTGTAATAACACAAGTGAACCTAAAGAAAACGATAACAGAAAAAGGTGAATTTTAACTATACTAATTTTGTAAAGCGCTTACAAAATTATGCATAAGAGGAGGTTTTCTTAAACTAAATAGTATTTTGCTTAGCAGTTTTTGCCTTACAGGAATCATTTGAAAAACGATTCAATACTAGGAGGCGTATCATATGAAATTGCAATTGAAAAACTGGAAGCCGATTCACTCCGTTGCCATCCTTTCTATGTTGGTAAGCTCTAGTTTCATTCTCACAGGAATAACGTCTGTGCAGGCTGCCCCGATTTCGATTACGAATCCAAGCTTTGAGAGCGATGCAACAGGCTGGACAAAGGTCGGTTCCGCTGCGATTTCAACTAGTGATTCACATACAGGAGGAAAGTCAGCCAAATCTACTGCGCTAGGCGGAGGATATAGTCAGACTATCAACGGCTTAACTGCGAATACCACGTACACATTGAAGGCGTGGGTACTCGGCAAAGGCATCATCGGAGCCAACAATTATGGCGCAGCAGAAGTATCCGCAGGGGGCAATGCCACCACTTGGACGCAGTTTACAGTTACTTTCACGACTGGAGCTAGTAACACTTCTGCCGTAATTTTTACAAGAGCAACGACTTCCAGCGATGTCCGCTTTGATGACTTCACTCTGGATAGCGGAACAAGTTCAACGCCTAGCCCGACTCCTACAGCAAGTGCTTCCCCATCGCCTTCGCCTACAGCTAGTCCTTCACCAACGCCATCACCGACACCACCGGCCAATCCATCTCTCCCTTCAGACATCCTTTATTTGAAAAATTGGAAAATCACGCTGCCCATTCCTAAACAATCTGGCTCGACAAGTCCGCTTGAAGTGAAGCAACCCGCTTTGGATACGTACGCGATCGATCCTTGGTTTAAGGTTGTTCATGATGCAGATGGCGATGCCGTACAATTCCGTGCCAACCACGGGGCTGTCACAACGTCAGGATCGAACAATCCGAGAAGCGAATTGCGTGAAATGAAAGACAACTACACCGATGGAACGACAGCGGATCAAGCGTCATGGGGGACCAATGATGGGAAGACACACACGATGTTTATTAAGCAAAAGGTCACTCATTTGACCTCAATTAAGCCACATACGGTGGTTGGTCAAATCCATGACGGCGATGATGATGTAACCGTATTTCGTGTAGAAGGCAATAACCCTGGCGGTGTTTCGACGACTGCAAAAATTTACATCACCGATGGGAATAACTCACATGGTTATTTACTCGATAGCAACTACACATTAGGGACGCTGTTCACGGTTAAAATCATTGTAGCCAATGGTGTCATTCACTATGAATATAATGGGCAAACCGTACCTTATACGCAGACGAAAGACACGACGGGCTGTTTCTTCAAAATTGGCAATTACACGCAATCCAATGATTCTACAGCTCCTGGCGAAAGCCCGAGTGCTTACGCCGAGAATTGGGTATATGCGTACTCGGTTACACATCAATAAGTTGATTGGTATGAGAGAGGACTTAGCGTCATGGCTAAGTCCTTTTTGCATTGGTTCCTTATTCTGGATTGAGTTCGCAAAATACTTGGGATATAATGAAAAGAATGACTAAACGCTGAAACAAGGGGTGTAGAATACATGAGTATTACGAAGAAAGATGTCGATCATGTCGCTAAGCTGGCTAGACTCGATCTCAATGATACCGAAAAAGATCTATTTACAGATCAGCTTAATGCCATTTTAAAATATGCCGAGCAACTCAATCAATTGAATACAGAGGGTGTTGTGCCAACCAGTCATGCGATGCCGTTAGTCAACGTCATGCGTGAAGATGTTGTGAAGCCGTCTTTGCCAATTGAAAAAGTCATGCTGAACGCACCAGATCATGAAGATGGGCAGTTCAAGGTACCTGCTGTTTTAGAATAAGTTAGAGATGAAAGGGAGTGCCTGTCGTTGTCTTTGTTTGAATTAAACCTACAACAAATCCATGCGAAGCTGCAAAGCAAAGAAATTAAGGTAGCGGATCTCGTGGATCAATCGTATACAAGAATTGGACAAGTGGAGAGTAAAGTTCGTGCTTTCCTTACATTAGATGAAGAGAATGCTAGACAGACGGCTGCTAAGCTGGACGAGCAGCTGCTCAGCGGTGCAACTCGCGGCGATTTATTCGGCTTACCGATCGGTATCAAAGATAACATGGTGACCGAAGGTTTGAAGACGACTTGTGCCAGCAAATTCCTATCCAATCATATTCCGATTTATGATGCAACGGTCGTTAGCAAGCTGAAGGATGCGCAAGCGATCACCATCGGCAAGCTCAACATGGACGAGTTTGCCATGGGCGGCTCAAACGAGAACTCCGCGTTCCACCCAACCCACAATCCGTGGAACACGGATTATGTGCCGGGCGGCTCCAGCGGTGGCTCCGCAGCAGCAGTCGCAGCAGGCGAAGTGTACTTCGCGCTGGGCTCCGACACCGGCGGCTCGATTCGCCAACCGGCAGCTTACTGCGGTATCGTCGGTCTGAAGCCGACGTACGGGCTCGTGTCCCGATATGGTTTGGTCGCGTTCGCGTCCTCCCTTGACCAAATCGGGCCGTTAACGAAGAACGTAGAAGACGCTGCGTATGCGATGCAAGCTATCGCAGGCTACGACCCGAAAGACTCCACTTCGGCGAATGTGGAGATCCCGAACTACCTCAGCGCATTGACCGGTGATGTCAAAGGTCTGCGCATCGGTGTTCCAAAAGAATACATGGGCAAGGGAATTGACCCTGCTGTTAAAGAGAAAATTCTCGAAGCACTCAAAGTACTGGAAGGTCTCGGCGCTGTATGGGAAGAAGTAACACTTCCACATTCCGAGTATGCTGTAGCAACTTATTACTTATTGGCTTCCTCCGAGGCGTCCTCCAACTTGGCACGTTTTGACGGTATCCGTTATGGGGTTCGTTCAGACAATGCACGCAATCTGTTGGATTTGTACAATCTGTCTCGCAGCGAAGGCTTCGGTCCTGAGGTTAAACGCCGCATCATGCTAGGTACTTACGCACTAAGCTCAGGCTACTATGATGCGTATTACCTGAAAGCTCAGCAAGTTCGTACACTGATCAAGCAAGACTTCGATCAAGTGTTTAACAACTATGACATTATCATCGGGCCAACGGCTCCAACGACAGCTTTCCGCATTGGCGAGCAAAGCAGCGACCCGTTAACGATGTATTTGAATGATATCATGACGATTCCAGTCAGCTTGGCAGGGATTCCTGCGATTAGCGTACCATGTGGATTCGTGAATGAACTTCCGGTTGGCTTGCAAATTATCGGCAAAGCATTGGATGAAGCTACCGTTTTGCGTGTAGCCCACGCTTTCGAACAGCATACAGACCACCACAAGCAGCGCCCGCAATTGTAAGTTAATAAGAAGGAGGCATTCACTTTGTCGGCAACAGATACCCAATTTGAAACTGTAGTCGGTCTTGAAGTTCACGTAGAGCTTCATACCGCTTCCAAAATATTTTGCAGTTGTGCAACCTCATTCGGAGCACCTCCGAATACGAATACATGCCCGGTATGTTTAGGGCACCCGGGCGTATTGCCAGTGCTTAACCGTCAAGCGGTTGAGTATGCGATGAAAGCGGCAATGGCTCTCAATTGCACAATTGCAACGGACAGTAAATTTGATCGTAAAAATTACTTTTATCCAGATTCACCGGATGCTTATCAAACTTCGCAATACGATAAACCGATCGGCGAGCATGGCTGGGTAGATATTGAAGTTGGCGGAGTTACCAAACGTATCGGCGTCACGCGTGTGCATTTGGAAGAAGATGCAGGGAAGCTAACACATGTTGATGGCGGCTACGCCTCACTTGTCGATCTTAACCGAGCAGGAACGCCTCTAATCGAAATCGTATCCGAACCGGATCTGCGCTCACCAGAGGAGGCTCGTGCTTACCTGGAGAAGATCAGAGCGATTATGATCTATTGCGATGTGTCCGATGTGAAAATGGAGGAAGGCTCGCTCCGTTGTGACGCGAACATTTCAATCCGTCCATTCGGTCAAGAGAAATTCGGTATTCGCGCCGAGCTTAAGAACATGAACTCCTTCCGTGGCGTTCAGCGTGGACTTGAGTATGAAGAGTATCGCCAAGCGGAGATTCTCAGAAGCGGGGAAGAAGTGATTCAAGAAACCCGCCGCTGGGATGAAACGCAAGGTAAGACGCTTGCGATGCGTGGCAAAGAAGATGCGCATGATTATCGTTATTTCCCAGACCCAGATCTGGTTAGCCTGCATATCGATGAGGCTTGGAAAGCTCGCGTACAAGCTTCTATTCCTGAATTGCCAGATGCACGTAAAGCAAGATACAGCACTGAATATGGCTTACCAAGCTATGACGCAGCGGTTATCACAGCTTCTATGCAAATGGCAGATTTCTTCGAAGAAAGCTTGCAATATACCCAAGACGCTAAGGCTGTGTCAAATTGGATTATGGGTGACTTACTAGGTTATCTGAATGCGAACTCCCTTGAATTTACCGATGCCAAAGTTACAGGCAAAGGATTAGGCGAGATGATCGGGTTAATCGAGAAAGGCACGATTTCCAACAAAATTGCCAAAACCGTGTTCAAAGAAATGATCGAAACCGGCAAGGAGCCGCAGAAGATTGTTGAAGAGCAAGGTCTCGTTCAAATCAGTGACGAAGGAGCAATTAAAGCAGTTGTTGAGCAAGTCGTAGAGAACAGTCCGCAATCCGTTGCAGATTTCAAAGCTGGTAAGGAAAAAGCCGTAGGCTTCTTGGTCGGCCAAGTCATGAAAGAAACCAAAGGTAAAGCTAATCCAGGGCTCGTCAATAAATTAATTGTGGAGTGCTTGAACAGTAAATGATATTGTAGAAGTGGTGCTCCTCGTAGTTAGGGCACCACTTTTTTTCAATTTAACTGTAGGAGTGATTCCGCTGTCCATCCAACGTCTGCACTTGCAAACGAATGAAGAAATCTTAACCTTACTTGCACTTCAACTCGCGTCCTACCGGGTGGAGGCTGAACTGATCGGCTTTGATGATATTCCTCCATTAAAAGATGGCATTCAGTCGATACGCGAAGTGAAGGAAACCTTCTATGGCTACTTTGTTGATGATCATGAAAAGCAGACACTTGCAGGCGCCATCTCATTTGAACGTGATGGTTGTATTGTGACGATTTGCCGAATGATGGTTCATCCTACTTTTTTTCGCAAGGGAATCGCTAGCTCCCTTTTACAGCATATACTGATAGAACAAGAGAGAGAGGGCGCAATGCGCTTTATCGTATCTACAGGGTCTGCGAATTTGCCCGCGATTCGGCTATATGAGGCGCATGATTTCATCGTTAGGCGTGTTTTCACTGTACCACCTGGTGTTAGTCTGACGACATTCGAGCGAGCTGCTACGGGCCTCTAGAGGCCTAAATCAGTATTGAACAACTTCTCCTTGATGCAGAGTATTCGTATAAACAAAAAAGGGAGCGTTTACAAAATGGAGAATCCTTGGGTTATTGATCAATTGCATTTGACGATTAGATTGGTTTTAGCACTTTTACTTGGCGGATTAATTGGGTTTGAACGTGAAGTTAGTTCTCATGCGGCAGGACTGCGTACGCACATTTTGGTGTGTGTTGGCTCGGCTCTGGTCATGCTGCTTTCTATGTACGGATTTAGTGCTTTTGTGAATGAAGTCAATGTGCGTATTGATCCCTCCCGTTTAGCGGCACAGGTCATAAGTGGAATTGGTTTTCTTGGCGCGGGAACGATTATGTTTAATGGACGATCCATTACGGGCCTTACGACAGCTGCTTCGCTATGGGTAGTGGCCGGGATCGGTCTTGCTATTGGAGCGGGTTTTTATTATGCGGCTGTTTTAGTATGTTTTATGGTTTTAATCTCATTATGGATTCTAAACAAAGTAGAGCATAAGTATTTCAATGGGAAAAAAGTACGTATTATTAAAATACAAGCAATTGATCAACCGGGGACATTAGGGTTAATTACAACGATTCTGGGTAAGCGTAAGATTGATATTAAGCAGATCAAGCTTCAAGAGTCAGAAGATGGAAGTAGGCCAAACCACGTTCAAATTACGTTCCATGTGACTATTCCAAAGACATCAGTGATCACCCAAGTTCTTGAAGAAACCAATCAAATTGAGGGAGTCACCGGCGTGGCGATCGAAAATAGTAAAAATTGATGGGGGAAGTCAACTGTTCGTTTTGATTCTTGAAAAAATATATAAACATGGGGCTATGATTCGTATAACCATCATTGACAAAAGTCGAAGAACACACGTACAATAAAATGTAAGGTTTTAATGACTAATTCAGGTGGTGAGTACCATGGCTGCACATTTAGAACAGGCTTTAGCAAAGTTAAAAACAACAGGTGTTCGGATGACGCCCCAGCGGTATGCGATTCTTTCCTTTTTGTTAGACTCTATGACTCATCCGACAGCGGATGATATTTACAAATCTCTAGAATCGAAATTTCCTAACATGAGCGTAGCGACTGTTTACAATAATCTTAAAGTATTTATCGAATCGGGACTTGTTCGGGAGTTAACTTACGGGGACAGCTCAAGTCGTTTTGATGCTGATATGACCGATCATTATCATGCGGTTTGTGAGGTTTGCGGGAAAATTTCTGATTTTGAATACCCTCCACTGTCAGACATTGAGACTACAGCAGCGTTGCATACTGGTTTTCAAGTTGGCGGTTACCGACTGGAAGTCTATGGCGTATGTCCGGATTGTACGGTTACTACCAAGCATTAACTAAACGCAGAATTCCTCATTTTGTGCTTTCCTGTTGTATAATGAAACGTGTTCAGCCCTTCTTTGCGAAGAGCGGACACGTTTTTTCTTTATTAGCTCAAAACAATTGCATAAGAGGAAGTGAAGTGTTGAAATCATCCAAAAAAGTAATACTGATTAGTGCATTATGTTTGGGAATGTTCACGGCTGGCGCTGGTGCATTTTTGGTACAACAGCTAGCACCTAATCGTTTACATGTTGAGCCAGATTTTCATGATCTGACGAAACCGATATTTTATCAAGGCAATTACTATAAATCGAGCGCAATTGGAGAAAAGGAAGGCCTCAAGCTTCCTCTAGATCTCGTTCAACAATGGATCGATCCAACCATTATATATGAGAAGAGTAGTGAATCTGTCATTATAACTACCAAAGATAAAGTGATACGGATGAAGACGACAGAGCTTTCAGCTATGATGAATGAGAAACCATTCTCATTATCCTTTCCTGTAGAAAAGAAAGAAGATGCGATTTACTTACCAATCGAACCTTTGAAGCAGTTGTATCCATTCGAAATTCGCGAATCAACGAAATCAGGAGCCATCTTGTTATTTAAACAAGGCGATGTCATCAAGTGGGGGAAGCACACAGGGAAGAAAGAGGCTCAATTACGGACGGAAGCTACAATAAAAGCGCCAATTGTCTCGACCATCGCTTTGAATGAACAGGTAATGCTGATCGGAAACGAAGAAGATTGGTACAAAGTGCAGTTAGAAAGTGGTCCGATTGGCTTCGTTCGTAAGAGTGAAATCACAGAAGATCATGTGGAAACAATCCCTATTCAAGAGAAGTCATCGTCTACTTATGTGCCATGGAAGCCAATTACCGGCAAACTTAATATGACTTGGGAACATGTCATTTCGAAGAATCCGGATACATCCAAGATCGGTGAAATGCCTGGGCTGCAAGTTATTAGTCCAACTTGGTTTTCTGTAGCAGATAACGAGGGACGAGTCAGCAACTTAGCAGATGCTTCGTATGTAAAATGGGCCCACGATAACAACTATCAGGTATGGGCGTTGTTTAGTAATGGTTTCGATGCAGATCGGACGAATAAGGTATTAGCAAGCTATGATCTACGCATGAAGATAATTAAGCAGTTGCTTGGCTATGCCCAGACGTATAACCTGCAAGGCATTAATATCGATTTTGAAAATGTGTATCTCAAAGATAAAGAAAACCTAGTCCAATTTGTTCGTGAGATGACGCCATTTATGCATGAACAAGGGTTATCGGTGTCCATTGATGTCACACCCAAATCGACCAATGAGATGTGGTCCATGTTTTACGATAGACCAGCCTTGGCCCAAGTCGTCGATTACATGATGGTAATGGCCTATGACGAGTACTGGGCTACGAGTCCGAAGTCAGGGTCGGTCTCTTCCTTACCATGGGTAGAGAGATCTATTACAGCCCTTTTGACAACGGATAAAATACCGCCATCTAAGCTTGTCCTAGGCGTACCATTCTATACGCGACAATGGACAGAAGAGACGAAGAATGGCAAGTTTACGACGACCTCCAAGACACTGACGATGGAAGCTGCACAAACGATTATCAAAGATAAGAAGCTTACACCAACTTATTTAGCCGATACTGGTCAGAATTATGTAGAATATAAAGAGGGAAATAAACTAGTTCGCATTTGGTTAGAAGATGAAGTTTCAATTAAAGCCAGATTAGCTTTAGTGGAAAAGTATGATCTAGCGGGTATAGCCACTTGGCGAAGAGGTTTTGAGCGACCTGCCATGTGGCAAGTCATGAAGGATGCGTTACCAAAGGCTCCATAAAGTAAGAGCACTTATTTTATATTTAAAAAAAGCCGAATCCATCACTGGGTTCGGCTTTCTTACTTAGTGGGGCTTGTGCTCGTGCTCACGACTTGGCTCAAAGTGCGTTGATTGTGCAGCTGCCGTTTCGTTTTCACCAACCGGTTCATATTGTGGATCAATTGAAAGAATCGTTTTGCAGAACATGCAGCGATCCGTCTTGCCCAGCATTTTCGTTCGTCTGCCGCATTCTGGGCAATCTATAACGGTAGCTGATGTAGAAAGCATTCCGGCCCAGAAGTAAATGCCCATGCTCACTAACACACTAATCATACCGATAATCATGAAGATGACGGCAATTACGCGGCCAGCTTGTCCCCAATCGAATACGACTCCCGCGAGTCCTATAATCATAAGCAGCATCCCACCCATGGTCATGACTAGTCCCCATAAGCGGAATTCATTTACTTTACTTGATCTAAATCGCACTTGTTGTTCCTCCCCAATCCTTTTACCTCATGTTTTGTATGAATTGTCACAGAAATCAGCAGGAAACCCGTTCCCCCTTGTAGAAATAAGAAAGAAACAAATGGAGACAGGAGCTTTGGACACCCATGGGAATTAATAAGGAGCAGTTATTGCTTAAGTTCCGGAATGACCCTAGAATCATTAGCGTCATGGCGGTAGACAATCCTAAGCAACTTCCCTCACTGACAGATGGTTTTGATACGTTACTTTTAATTGTAACGAACGACCTGAGACTGAACAATCATACGACTAATTATATAAGAGACGATTCCAGGATACAAGAAAGATGGACCGATCAAACTTCTATAGAGCAATGGATTCGGCATGGTGTTAATCGCAATATTCTTCACTGGTTGTTAAAAGGGGAGATACTTCTGGATCAGAACACTTATTTAGAAGGCCTGCGCCATCGAATACTGGAGTTTCCTGGGGACTTGCGTGAGCATAAACTGCTTATTGAATTTTCACATTTCCTGCGCAAATATTTGCAAAGTAAGGAATACGTTCTCGACGAACATATCCTAGATGCGTATAACAACATTCTAGAGGCGCTTCATCACTGGGCGAGGATTGTCATTGTAGAAGATGGTTATCATCCTGAAATCACGGTTTGGAGACAAATTCGAGCCATCAATCCAGGTGTCTATAAGCTATATGAAGAACTAACAATGAGTAAAGAGACGTTGAAGCAGCGGGTTCAGCTTGTCTTGCTTGCTTGTGAGTTTTCGGTTATGTCCAAAATGGAACGGTGTTGCGAGGCGTTTATTCAAATCCTCAGGGATAGTGAGCAGCCGCTTAGCTCAGATGAACTCCAACATCATACGCAATTAGTTGAAATAAAGTCAGAGCTTCCTTTGTTACTCAATAAACTAGTCAAAAAAGGTTTAATTAAAGAAGTAGCTGTCATCATTGATGAGCAGACTTCCGAAATTGAGCTGAGGTATACAAGTGTATAAGGCACAAATCCTTTTAGAATCAGGTGTTTTCCTGGTTCTTTTTTTATTCCTATTTAAATGCTTGACTTTGAATGTGATTCTATGATAAATTAACTCTCGCCGCTAAAAACGGTAACGCATTAAAGCCAACAAGTAATATCATGTCAAGCGAAGTTGTGAAAAAAGAAAAATAAAAAAAGCTTGCATTGAGTGGTTCGAATGTGATACATTATAAAAGTCGCCGCTGAAACGGATGACGAAAAAAACGAAAGAAATTGATCTTTGAAAACTGAACAACGAGTGAGTAAGCACAGTCGAGTAATCGACTATAAAAGAGATTGCAAAATCTCGCTAGCTTCAAATGAGCAAGTCATC
>NZ_JCAUAR010000041.1:0-5640 GCF_059692055.1 Paenibacillus sp. J31R109
AAACCCGCTCGACTTGCATGTATTAGGCACGCCGCCAGCGTTCGTCCTGAGCCAGGATCAAACTCTCCATAATAGAAAAGCTGACTTGCTCATTTGAAGCTAGCGAGATTTCACAATCTCTTTTATAGTCGATTACTCGACTGTGCTTACTCACTCGTTGTTCAGTTTTCAAAGATCAATTTCTTTCGTTCGCTACCGTGTTACCGAAGCAGCGAGAAGTAATATACCATATTGATTTCTCATTTGCAAGCTTTATTTTATTTCATCCATTCGTGAAGATGTTCAACACGTTCAGAATCCAATGGTTTGTGCTTGCTGCTTCTTGTCCTGTTCGGAGCAAGAAACATAATATAGCACAAACCATTTCGTAATGCAAACTTAAACCTGAACTATTTTAGACGAATACTTTTTAGCAAAATCTCAAGAGGTTCCCTCTCTTCAGTCTCCCCTCGATGATCATGCTCCACAAGCTTATCCAACCGCGCGATCTGATGACCATAGTCATACATGGCTGCAGCCACAATGGAGAGTCGAAGCATACCATTTGGTTGCTCGCTGTATCGCGCAAGGAGATCGACCATAAACTGTTCGTTCTCCGCTTCAATCTCCAAACCATCCGAGCTCGTTTCCTTCAACTTATCATCGTATTTCAATAGTACATGCTCGTGGTACTTAATCAATTTTTCCATATGATCATCGAAACATACATCTGTTTCCGCACTTGGGGAAGCCTGAAAATAATGCTCATCTACTGCTTCCAGTACTTCAAGTCCCTTGGACATAACAAGCAGTTTCTGTTTGTATACGACGAGTTCGCGGATACGTTTGGAGCCGCCGCCCTTCAACTTCTTAATCTCTTCTTCCATAAGTCTATATTTCTCTGACAATGACTTTAAGCTATTGCGAAGACTTTCCTTTTCTTCACGAAACACCGTTTCCTTAATCTCATTTGAAATCACCGTGCGAAGGAGTAATGACATTTTGCTGAAAATAGACCCGATCTGTGCTGCGAATTGCTCCTTAGGCTTAGGTGGGAAGAATAGGACATTCACCACAAACGCACAACCGATCCCGATTAAGCTAAGCAGTAGTCGATTAAGCGCAAAACGCCACTCCCCCGATGCCTCCATCACAGCAACTACAGTAACTAAGGTAAGACCAATTGTCTCTTCCATACGTAAACGTAGACTAAGAATGATAACAATAATACATACAATGCCAATAGCAATCACATTCTGCGAGAAAAACATCCCCGCCAATAAGGCAAAAGCCGCACCAAGAATGTTCGTCTGCAACTGATCCAAGAAATAACGCCAGGAGCGATATATCGAAGGCTGCATCGCAAAAATTGCCGCAACAGCCGCAATGACTGGTGGCGTGAATTCGAGCCAAGCACTTATATATAAAGCTAATGCAACAGCGATGCCTGTTTTCCACACGCGCGCCCCAAATACCATGACTCTCACCTCATCCAAAATATCCTACATCTATCTTACACAGGTCATGTGACGGATGCAAAACATCATATTATAACGAAAAACCACCCCTGGCAAACAGCCAAAGGTGGTTCGTAGCTCAACAGAATCTGCTAAGCTTTGGTACTTTTGGTACTCGGACTACTTCCCGCACTTGATGTACCGGATGCCTTGGCCGCCATTGCAGCGGCTTTTAGACCTTTACTCTTGTAGGGTTTCGGGGCACTCTTCGCTCGGTTCTCGCTTGCTTTCCACCGATTCCAGCCTTTGCTGTCAGTACCTCTACCTGTTCCACCTTTACCCTTAGCCATAAACTCACTCCATACCTATTACTTCTTATTTATTAGTTAATAAACCCGACCAAGTCGATTCTAGCCATTGATCAAAATCAGCGCCTTTGTCACCTTCGTAGGTGTCATACACATCACTTCTCATTTTTTGCAGCTTTTCTTTGAAAGCCTCATACGTATGACCTTCAGGTAAGCTTTTCTTAATGCGAAGCAAAATTTTGCCCACACCTTTGATCAGGTCACCTTTCTTACGAGGAGGCAATTGTACATCCTCACCTAGTAGTTTAAGCTTGCGGTAAGCCGTCTCCTGAATGACATATACCGTATCGTTCGCCATTAGACGTTTAAGAATATGAACGGATTGTTGGTCATCATGCTCGCCTAATGCCTCGACAGCTGCAAGACGTTCCCTCCAATTCGATGTGCGGTTTGCTGCTTTTTTTAACTCTTCAAAATCGGTTGGTAATTCATTGTGTAATTCAATATTCAACGGATTCAAGCTCCTTCTGTGTGCTGTATGTGTTAGATGTTACACTTTTTTTAGGCGGAGTGCCAACTTTTTGAAGGGATTAGTTTATGGAAGTACCCTTGATACATGATTTTATGAGTTTAAATAACCATACAAAAAGACTAGCACATTAAAAAAGCAACGATCGGCTCGCTTAATCCGCGAACGTCTCGTTGCTTTTCTTTTTTCATCCCTATCAACAATAACATGACATCACCTAGCTCAATACAACCCCCCTACAGTACTTGCACACTGGCGCATCGATCTCAATTTCCTCCTTGCAGTAGGAGCAGGGCTTGTGCGTTTTCACTTCAGCAGGCGCTGTGGATTTACTTCTTCTTAGACTCATGACAACCAGCACACCAACAACCACGACAATCACAGCCAAAACCCAATAAATCATACGAAACACCTCCCAGTTGATAACCAACTTTTGATGATTTCCGTATATGTATATTCGCTCACTGGAGTGTTATGAATGCGTTTCAGTTACGCTTATGTCGAAAATTACAGCCACATCTGCTGCTGATATGACATTTCCCAAAACAGAGTCTCATAGCGAGTTGTATTCAAGAAAATGGTTTCCAATCGCGCTAATTCGCTTTCTGATTTCCCTACAGCTAGTCGATCCATGAGAGAAATACACCATTGCGCGTGTTGACCAAACTCGTCTGAACTGTACCCTCTCACCCATTCACCGTAGTCTGGATGATCTACTGCACCTGGAAATTCCTTCAACATACGCCCAATCTCCCAGTAACTCCACATACAAGGAAGCAAGGCTGCCGTCAACTCGGCTAATCCGCCATTCTGTGCTACATGCAACATATAATGCGAGTAAGCGAGCGTTATCGGTGATGGTTCTGCTTGCTCCAACTCGGCTTTCGTAATTCCGAAACGAGCCGCGTAAGAACGATGAATGCCCATTTCCTCATGTAAAATATTACTAAGAGACGCTGAGAATTCACTCATCGTTGTGAGATCTGGTGCTTTGATCGCACCTAAGGCGAATAATTTGGCATAATCAATTAAATATAAATAGTCTTGAATCATATAGAACCTAAATTTATTACGGTCTAGGGTACCTCGACCTAGTTCTTGAACAAAAGGATGCTGCTGAGTTTGCTGCCATTCGTGTTGATATTTTTGGACTAGGTGCTGGGTAAAGGACATGATGGATTCTCCTCTGACATGAGATTCTAATGATTTATATAATGAAATTGCATAAGTAGATTTGGTGAACTCTACTATTTTACCATATATTAACTTTAATTCTAGTTCTAAATCATAGATAAAAAAACAATGACCATCCATTGTTTGGAGGATCATTGTTTTACGAATAGATATGTAGGTTGGATAAGGCCCGTTAGACCAAGTCACAGGCATCAGCAGGCATCCAATGCGCATCCTTACCGTCCCATTTCACATTACACCCAAGTGGGTTCGTCAACGGCAACGTAATCGCTTGACCAGAGGTCAGCTCTTCTAAGGCGATATCTAAATTATTTATTGTGATTTTTGACGCATCCTTAGGATTATCGACGCCGCGTCCCGTGTAGACTAATTTACGGTTTTCATCAAAGACATAAAAATGCGGCGTTCTTAGTGCTCCGTAGGCTAATGCCGTTTCTTGGGATTCGTCTCTCAGATACGTCCATGGATACTGATGTTCCTCCATGTGCGATACCATATGTTCAAAGGAATCTTCTGGCTTGGTGTTCACGCTGTTAGCGTTGATGCCTACGAACTGCACACCTTTATCTTTATAGCGATTGGCTGTTTCGCGTGTAACTTCATTAGAACCGATTACATAAGGGCAATGGTTGCAGGTGAAAAAAATAACGAGCGTCTTGGCGTCGCTGAAATCCTTCAACGTGTATGTTTGTCCATTCGTAGCTGGTAATGAAAAATCAGGCGCTTCATCTCCGAGCGATAAAGTAAAGGTAAAAGCCATGTCTCATGCCCCTCTCAACCCTGAAAATTTATAGTTGGTTCTCCCCAGTGCTCTGGAAAAACTCAATGATTTCACCATTTAATCCTTTAACAAAGGCAATACGTACAGGTGTTGGTGGATTCACGCCTAGAATGGCGTCTTTCGGTGCTACCGTCACGACCGCACCAGCAGCTACGGCTACCTCAACAGCAGCATCTACATTATTACTGCGAAACGCAACATGGAAGAAATAACCTTCTGGTTTCTCCTCCCCTGTCCCACCAGCGAACACCTCCATGTAATTCCCATCACCAGAGTCAAGCAGAACTGCTCGCTTATCCCCTTCTCCCCAGTTGTTCTTCTCTACAAATCCTAAACCTTCTGTATAAAACTTGACTGTTGCGTCAAAATCATTCGCTCTCAGTGCAACGTGATGAAAACCTCCGCCGCCTATTTTCGCATTCGTTCCCACTTACTTTAGCCTCCTTCAAATGATTACTTTCACTTCTTTTCCAGTATACTCGAACATGTCCGGTTAGAAAATGAGTTACATCAAGGTAACTTAGTTACCTTGGGTAAGAGAGAAGTACAAAAAACCACATTCCTTCATCATGATGATGAAAAAATGTGGTTGATATCGGGACGACACGATTTGAACATGCGACCCCCTGCTCCCAAAGCAGGTGCTCTACCAAGCTGAGCTACGTCCCGATAATAAAAAGCGGAAGACGGGGATCGAACCCGCGACCCTCGCCTTGGCAAGGCGATGCTCTACCGCTGAGCCACTTCCGCATAGGGATCCCCAAACCGTAAGTTACGTTTGGGGATGTTTGATGCGCGTAGAGGGACTTGAACCCCCACGGTCACCCGCTAGATCCTAAGTCTAGTGCGTCTGCCAATTCCGCCATACGCGCATGCTGTAAATAAGGCATGTGGTGAGTCATGTAGGATTCGAACCTACGACACCCTGATTAAAAGTCAGGTGCTCTACCAACTGAGCTAATGACTCAAGTGTTGTAAAAAAATGGCTGGGGATCAAGGATTTGAACCTTGGCATGACGGAGTCAAAGTCCGTTGCCTTACCGCTTGGCTAATCCCCATTGATGTAATTGGCAGGGGCAGCAGGAATTGAACCCACACCAAAGGTTTTGGAGACCTTTGTTCTACCCTTAAACTATGCCCCTAGATAAGGTATATGGAGGCTGATGGATTCGAACCACCGAACTCGAAGAGAGCAGATTTACAGTCTGCCGTGTTTAGCCACTTCACTAAGCCTCCATAAAGGCAATTCTAACTAGGCAAAAAAAATATCCCAAAGGGATACTGCTTGGCAACGTTCTACTCTCCCAGAACCCTGCGGTTCAAGTACCATCGACGCTGGAAGGCTTAACGGTCGTGTTCGAGATGGGAACGCGTGGATCCCTTCCGCCATCA
>NZ_JCAUAR010000042.1:0-2874 GCF_059692055.1 Paenibacillus sp. J31R109
GTTTCGGGATACATGGTTCCGTCGTTCCCATCCTCGGTTGTAAAGTTAAGATTACTGATGTAATCTCCTGCTTTTCACACTGTTGGTGCTTATAGCAGAACTTGTCGTACTTACCCGTTAGCGAAATCTTCGGAAGAAGGCCTGGATGTCAGGGATTAGAATATCCGGCGCATCCATCGCGGCGAAATGGGTCCCACGTTCAAATTCCGACCATTGTACAATATTCGTATTGTCACGTTCAGCAAAACGCTTCATCGATTTGAAATCATGTCCGAACACAGCCACACCTGTCGGAGTCGTATTCGGTCCCTGCGACTCCTGCCCGTGGTTGTGCGCATTCTCATAATACAAGCGAGTGGACGATTCCGCCGTATTGGTCAACCAATACAAAGTGACGTTAGTCAGGAATGCATCCCGATCGATAAAATCCACATGGTCGCCAAAGCCGCAAAATAACTCGGCAATCCAAGCAAGCTGACCTGACGGAGAGTCCGCAAGCCCATAGGAGAGTGTTTGCGGCCGTGTGGATTGGATCGAATTAAAGCCCGCCCGTTCATGGAAATTAGCCAGGAATTGAAGTTTCTGTTGATCTTCTTTCGATAAGTCCGCCATCTCCGCCGGATCTCCGGAAGGGAAAGAAAACAGCTGCAACACATGTATGCCGCGAAGACCTTCCGGCTTCTGAATTCCAAGTTCTCTGGACACAAGTGCGCCGCAATCGCTGCCGTGTGAACCATATTCCGTATATCCCAAGCGCTTCATTAAGGTATCCCATGCTTTAGATATGCGAGCTATATCCCATCCGGCTTCAAGAACTGGACCCGAGAACCCAAATCCAGGTACGGAAGGGATGACCAGGTGGAACGCTTGGGCCGGATCGCCGCCGTGACTGCGCGGATCGCTGAGCGGGCCGATTAGTTCCAAGAACTCGACAATCGAACTGGGCCATGCGTGGGTAAGTAGTAATGGAAATGCGTCAGGTTCAGGCGAACGAACATGTAAAAAATGAATGTTGGCACCTTCGATAGTCGTAGTGAATTGAGGGTACTCATTCAGGCGAGCTTCGAATTTACGCCAGTCATATTCTTTCTGCCAATAGGATGCTAACTCTTTCACATAGTCGAGCGAAACCCCATATTTCCAGCCAGCTCCGCCTAACGCCTCTGGCCAACGAGTCCGAGACAACCGATTCTGAAGGTCATCAAGATCGTCTTGCGGTACGGAGATGTGGAACGGCTGAATTTCTGTGCTTACCTCGGAAATGATTTGTCTAGAATTTGTCATGGAATTTCCTCCTTGAAATGGGTCCGTTTGTTGTGCTTACAATACCTATATTAAACCATGCACCCTGACAACATTATGTCAGGGTGCATGCTTGACGAAACTTTTTATTATAAAATTTTTCGATGCGAATACAATTCGATCGATTGAGCGAAAAAAGAAAGTGCCCTCCAAGAATCGGAACTATACTGCCCGTTAGGTGAGCGAAAGGCTGCCGATTGTGCCGGCAGCCTCCCATTATTGTGTATTGAACAAATGTTCCTTCGTTAGCGCAATGGAGTGACGCGCAACTTCTTAAAACTGAATCTTTGAGCTTTCTTTTACTTCTGCAAACCAACATAGAAGATTGTTGTGATGCTTTATAATTTGCTCAGCATCTAACTCGCCCCTCTTCCACGTACTGTGAGCATCTTTGACGAGAACCACGTTATATCCTAGACTCCGAGCTCGCCGACAAGTCGAGTCAATACAAAGTTCAGTTTGAATACCAGTCAGAAAAATCTGCTTTACTCCCATATTCAACAGTTCCTCTTGTAAATTGGTTTCGTGAAAAGAATCTGGTGTATTCTTTTGTATGATTGTATCCCCAACATTAGGGCGAATTGCAGGATGAATTTCCCATCCAGGTGTCCCTGGTTCGAGTGGTTTTCCAGGTCTAGCGTTATGTTGAACGTAAATGACCCTCGTCCCATCGGAACGCGCCTTATCAATTAGTGATGTTATATTCTCTATTAAAACATCAGCTTGATGTACTGGGTCACTTATATTAAACATTCCAACTTGTACATCAATGACCAATAAAGCAGCTAAAATTTTATCCATATTTTTCTCCTCCTTATATTTGAGATTCGATAAATAACTTTAACTATCCTGCCCGTTCGTGAGCAAAAGGCTGCCGATCGTACCGGCAGCCTTCTCTTGATGTCTATTATGCTATCGTTCTGCGTTAGCGTCATGAATATCCTTTTTTTATCCTATTGTAATTTATTAATTCCTTGAGCCAAATTTCAATTAGTTTCCTAAACCCACCCGTTTCAATCAGAGATTCATATGGGATATCTAATGTTCCTTCTCTTTCTAACTCATCTTCCAGAAAGTGATTATAAACGCGTGAATAATCACTCTTTATTTCAACTCCAAATACATTCCCGTACCAGTCATAATATTCTTCTTGCCCAGATAATATTTTATCTATTTCATTAGTAACAAGTTTCATATCTGCCTCTGTATGTATTTCAGTCTGTAAAAATCCAGAAACAATACTTAAACCTTCTGGTAACGTAATTCTTAAACTATTTGCATTTCTTGTATCTATCCAGAATTCATATTTGTATTTCATACAAAATTACCTCCCAAACTGATGAACCATCATTTCCAGTTATTTTTACTTTCTCAATTCATACTCTGTCTCTAACCCATTGTAACCTGCACGTTAGCACAAAAGACTGCACTGCGGCAGCCTTTTTAGGTTATACAACTATCGGTTTGCAATAGGTAAGCATTTGAAGTGATCTCCAGCTTTTCCCCTGCTCCGCACGGAGCGTGCCTGTTTCCAAGCACTCCGCGGTCCATCTAACTGAATTTACTAAATCA
>NZ_JCAUAR010000043.1:0-2646 GCF_059692055.1 Paenibacillus sp. J31R109
AGTACGACAAGTTCTGCTATAAGCACCAAACAGTGTGAAAAGCAGGAGATTACAGCAGTAATCTTAACTTTACAACCAAGGATGGGAATGACGGAACCATGTATCCTGAAACCATCCCGCCAATACTCCTGCGCGCGTTACGACTAACAGGTCGAGGGGTGCGAAGTTCAGGTAGATTCGGCAGAACGAAGGCTGAAGCCATTCTAATAGAAAAGGTATGCCAACGGATATGTCGCGTGGCTGAAAAACTGAATACGGTGAGAATGTTCGCGCAGAAGCGAACTGACGAACTTCCGAATGTACAGGTCTACAGTTAGAGCATGCGGAAACGTATGTACCATCAAACGATGGGGTGAGTGGCGTAAAGTAAAACTTTCGCCTATGAAATACGCTATGCCGAACAATGGTGGCATCAATCTCACAGGCTTAGAGGAAGCACCTAAGTTCAGAACAGATAGCTAGGCTGTAAGGGACTTGGAAAACAAGGGACGTTGCTACAAGGGCTGTTACCCGAAACGGTTGCAATAAGGCACTTGCCGAAATGAATTTATCCTTGTGAGGGTAGGGGCACGACTGATGAAACTTCTGTAATTGAAGTGGAGGAACAGCCCCAAGTCTAATTGAAAAGAACGATCATTTTCCATACGTGAATTGCACCGATCAGGTAGGAATGTGGGGACATCACTTCATTTTAGGAGGGGTGCCACAGTGCAAACTTTACGAAATTGGGAGTATTACGGCATGACGGAATCCTTTACGGATTTGCACGAAAGATCAGCAAACAAAGAAACCTTCTCACATCTGTATGAGATCATCACTTCCAGAGAAAATATATTGCTGGCTTATCGTACGATGAAGTCCAATAAAGGATCTAAGACACCAGGAACAGATGGATTAACCATCAAAGACATCGAACAACGACCCGAATACGAATTAGTAAGTGAAATCCAAAACAAACTGCAAAACTATCGCCCCAAGAATGTCAGACGGAAGCTCATCGAAAAAGATAACGGTAAGATGAGACCGCTTGGCATCCCTTGCATCCTCGACCGTATCATTCAACAGTGCTTCAAGCAAGTTCTTGAGCCCATAGCCGAAGCCCAATTCTACAAACATAGCTATGGTTTCAGACCCCTTCGATCAGCACACCATGCCATGGCGAGAGTACAGTTCCTCATCAATCAGGCTTCGATGCATTATGTAGTCGACATCGACATATTGGGATTCTTCGACAACGTCAACCATACGTTGCTTTTAAAGCAGCTTTGGAACATGGGCATTCAAGATAGAAAGGTTCTAGCCTGCATCTCTAAAATGCTAAAAGCTGAAATCGAGGGGGAAGGGATACCCTCAAAAGGTGTGCCTCAAGGGGGCTTGCTATCAACATTGCTCTCGAATATTGTACTGAATGACCTAGATCACTGGGTTGCAGGTCAATGGGAACTCTTTCCGCTGACGAAAGCTTTCAAATCAAGATCTGGTGAAAGGTCAGCGAAAATACGGACCAGTCTGAAAGAAGGCTATCTGGTGCGTTACGCCGATGACCTCAAGATCATTTGTCGCGATTGGAAGTCTGCCCAGAGGTGGTATCATGCGGTTGTTCTGTATCTCAAAGACCGTTTGAAACTCGACGTTTCACCAGAGAAATCGCAAATCATCAATCTGCGTAAACGAGAATCGGAATTCCTTGGGTTTACAATTCGAGCGAACAAAAAGGGTCATAAGCGAGTAGCGCATACGGGCATAAAAGCTAGCAAGAGACAGAAAATCAAAAGCGAAGCCAAGAAACACATTCTCAAAATGAGGACTTCGCCAACGGCTCTAAATGCTGCACGGTTCAACAGCTTTGTTTTAGGAATTCACAACTACTTCAATCGGGCAACACATGTAAGTGTTGCGTTCTCACGTCTTGCCTACGATCTGCGAGCTTTCATGTACAATCGTCTCAAACAAATCGGGAAATATGAGCATCCTGCAAACCCACCGCCAACGTACAGTAAATTTTACAGCTTGGGTTACAAGACTTTTAAGATAGCAGATGTTTATTTATATCCTCTAGCCAACGTGAAAACAAAGAATACGATGGGTTTCAGTACAGGACTCTCGCTCTTTACCACAGCAGGCAGAGAACAGATACACAAGAAGCTTCGACCAGATTTACGTCAGGAAATCTACTTACTAACGAAATCTAGTATCCCGAATCAAAGTGTTGAATATATGGACAATCGAATTAGTAGGTACAGCATGAAGATAGGGAAATGCGAAATTACAGGCATGTATCTCTTCGCATCCGATGCTTACTGCCACCACTATATTCCGTTGCACTTAGGTGGAAATGACAAGTTTAATAATTTGCGAATCCTCCACAAAGAGGTAGGGCAACTTATCCTCCAAACACATAAAGAGACGATTGAATTACTCAAGAATAGACTGGGCTTAACGGAATTGATGACGCACCAGATCAACAAATACCGTGAAAAATATGTATTAGAACCAGTTTAACATATCCCAAATCAATGAGTAACGAGGAAGTTATGATTTAGTAAATTCAGTTAGATGGACCGCGGAGTGCTTGGAAACAGGCACGCTCCGTGCGGAGCAGGGGAAAAGCTGGAGATCACTTCAAATGCTTACCTATTGCAAACC
>NZ_JCAUAR010000044.1:0-2208 GCF_059692055.1 Paenibacillus sp. J31R109
AAAAAAAAAAAAAAAAAAAGCTAGGCTGTAAGGGACTTGGAAAGCAAGGGACGTTGCAAGAAGGGCTGTTACCCGAAACGGTTGCAATAAGGCATTTGCCGAAATGAATTTATCCTTGTGAGGGCAGGGGCACGACCGAAGAAACCTCTGTAATGGAGGCGGAGGAACAGCCCCAAGTCTAATTGAAAAGAACGATCATTTTCCATGCGTGGATTGCACCGATCAGGTAGGAATGTGGGGACATCACTTCGTCAGGAGGGATGCCACAGTGCAAGCTTTACGAAATTGGGAGTATTACGGCATGACGGAATCTTTTACGGATCTGCATGAAAGATCAGCAAACAATGAAACCTTCTCACATCTATATGAGATCGTAACATCGAGAGAAAATATCTTGCTGGCTTACCGTACAATGAAGTCCAATAAAGGATCAAAGACACCAGGAACAGATGGATTAACCATCAAAGACATCGAACAACGACCCGAAAACGAATTAGTAAGTGAAATCCAAAACAAACTGCAAAACTATCGCCCCAAGAATGTCAGACGGAAACTCATCGAAAAAGATAACGGTAAGATGAGACCGCTTGGCATCCCGTGCATCCTCGACCGTATCATTCAACAGTGCTTTAAGCAAGTCCTTGAGCCCATAGCTGAAGCCCAATTCTACAACCATAGCTATGGTTTCAGACCCCTTCGATCAGCACACCATGCCATGGCAAGAGTACAGTTTCTCATCAATCAGGCTTCGATGCATTATGTAGTAGATATCGACATTTTGGGTTTTTTCGACAATGTCAACCATACGCTGCTTTTGAAGCAACTTTGGAACATGGGCATTCGAGATAGAAGGGTTCTTGCCTGCATCTCTAAAATGCTAAAAGCTAAAATCGAGGGGGAAGGAATACCGTCAAAAGGCGTGCCTCAAGGAGGACTGTTATCCACGTTGCTTTCGAATGTCGTACTGAACGACTTGGATCACTGGGTAGCAGGTCAATGGGAGCTATTTCCCTTGAAGAAGCAACCTAAAAAGTCAAGGGACAGCCAAAGATACGCTAAAATCCGTACTACACTCAAAGAAGGATATCTGGTGCGTTACGCCGACGACTTCAAAATCATTTGTAGAGATTGGAGATCGGCCCAGAGGTGGTATCATGCGGTAATTCTGTATCTCAAAGATCGTCTGAAACTCGACGTTTCTCCAGAGAAATCGCAAATCATTAATCTGCGAAAACGAGAGTCGGAATTCCTTGGGTTTACAATCCGAGCGAACAAAAAGGGTCATAAGCGAGTAGCGCACACGGGCATTAAATCGGGCAAAATACAGAAGATGAGGGGCGAAGCCAAGAAGTATATCCTCAAAATGAGGTCTTCACCAACGGCACTTACCGCAGCACGTTTCAACAGTTTTGTTCTTGGAATTCACAATTACTTCAATCGGGCAACACATGTAAGTGTTGCGTTCTCACGTCTTGCCTACGATCTGCGAGCTTTCATGTACAATCGTCTCAAACAAATCGGGAAATACGAGCATCCTGCAAACCCACCGCCAACGTATAGTAAATTTTACAGCTTGGGTTACAGGACTTTTAAAATAGCAGATGTTTATTTATATCCTCTTGCCAATGTGAAAACCAAGAACACGATGGGCTTTAGTACAGGTCTCTCACTCTTTACCACAGCAGGCAGAGAACAAATATGCAAAAAACTTCGTCCAGATTTACGTCAGGAAATATACTTCCTATCGAAATCTAGCATCCCGAATCAAAGTGTAGAATATATGGGTAATCGGATTAGTCGGTATAGCATGAAAATGGGGAAATGCGAAATTACAGGCATGTATCTCTTCGCATCCGATGTTCATTGCCACCACTATATCCCGCCCCAAACAGGTGGAACTGACAAGTTTAATAACTTACGTATCCTCCATAAAGAGGTTGGGCAACTCATCCTTCAAACACAAAAAGAGACGATTGACGTACTCAAGAATAAACTTGGTTTAACGGAATTGATGATGGTTCAGATCAACAAATACCGTGAAAAATATGCATTAAGACCAGTTTAACATATCCCAAATCAATGAGTAACGAGGAACTTATGATTTAGTAAATTCTGTTAGAGGGAACGCGGAGTACTGGGAAACTCGTACGCTCCGTGTGGAGCAGGGGAAAAGCTGGAGATCACATCAAATGCTTACCTATTGCAACC
>NZ_JCAUAR010000045.1:0-1787 GCF_059692055.1 Paenibacillus sp. J31R109
TATCCTGCCCGTCCCTCGGTTTTAAGGGTTTATTTAACGTATGCTCACTCATTCGCAGGATTTCATCACCATGAAAATAACGACCGCTTAGAAAACGAAGTCCTATGGATTAAATTCTTTAATTATAAGCGTGCGGGAACAGAGGAGCCGTAAAATTCATTCCCCTAAAATTCACTCTACTGCACGCATATTCCACAAATACCTGGAAGTTTACCATCCCATGGCTCTACGGGTCTAGGCCCTAACATTCCATCGTTATACTTTTCCAAGATGTGGAGACCGATTGCGTTTAGCGGACGGGTCAAAGCCCTACTCGGGCAGGAACTCGGTTCTCCGTGCGTTCTTTGTAAAATCCTGCGAATGAGTCAATCTACGTATTTTTGCAAATTTATGCAGCTTGTGTAACGATGTGTCTTGCCTTTTCGGGCGTAAATGTTTCAGCCTTTTGAACGATGCTTATTAAGATTCGAGCTACTTTTCCAAGCAGTTTAAATACGGATCTGAGCTTCTTCATATGCTTTACCTTAACGTTATACTCATGTAACTCTCGAAATACAGGATTTACACCAATGAGCTGTAGGGTAGCGAGAAACAAATATTTACGTAAGGTAGAATCTCCTCGTTTGGATATGATGATCTGTCCCTTCCGTTTTCCAGATGTACTTTCAGCTAGATTAAGACCGGCTTTTCGCAGTAACTGGCGACCATGAGCATACTGCCCTAGATCACCCGCACCAGCTAAAATTGCTGCAACAAAGATGGGACCAAGCCCCTTAATGGAGCGAAGCTGACTTGCCATCGGAATCTCATTAAGTATGTCTAGGATTTGCTTCTGCATCTCCCCTAGCATTTCCACGACGCGTTCATACTCTGAGATTAATCGTTCTAAATCTCGTTTTGCCTCAGCTAAAGCTGTGACATCCCCCACGCTCCGCTTGGCTTGAGAAATAAGCTCAGCAGCTTTCTGCGTGCCTGTAGAACCGCCTGCTCTGTTCATATGCTTTCTCCAAGTCGTAATCATCTCGGGAATGGATCGTGACGCAAGATCTTGTGGTAATGGTAATTCTTTCAATGTGGCCATAGAACGTTTGCAAGACCAATCCTTAAACACTGATGTATACTCTGGGAATCGAATGTCTAACCAACGGATAATCCGATTCTGCAACCGGACACTGTAGGCGACCCAGAACTCCCGATCGCTCATTAGGGTACGTAATCTCTGGAACTCTTGAGCTTGCTTTGTATGTTCATAATAATAACCACGACTTACAATGTCTGCGATGACAAGCGCATCCTTCGGATCACTCTTGGACGGACTATTATCTCGATTCTCCTTGTTTCTTTTGGTGGTGGCTGGATTCACTAGGACGACATTCGAGCCTTTGTTTGTAAGCCAATTTGCTAAGTTCCACCAATAATGTCCAGTGGGTTCCATGCCAATGATTACACGGTTCAAACGGTGCTTTTGTTGAATTCCCTCTATCCAACGTTGCAGCTTGTCAAAGCCTTCTATGGTATTACTAAACGAGAGGTGTCGATTCGAGAGCACAATTCCACGGAAATTCGTAGCTTGCGCCACATGAATTTCCTTAGCCATATCAACACCTACAACAAGATGAGATGTAGTAATTCGTTCAATTCGTTGATTTTGTACTTCTGATTGTTTAAAATTCATAATAAGAGCGCCTCCTTGATGGTGTTGGGTTTTAAGCCCGGGACAAACCCATCATACCGAGGCGCTCCTTTTTTGACAAAGGCCATTTCTTAGCCTTAACAGGAATGTTTAG
>NZ_JCAUAR010000046.1:0-1698 GCF_059692055.1 Paenibacillus sp. J31R109
GCAAGAGTGAAACTCAAAGGAATTGACGGGGACCCGCACAAGCAGTGGAGTATGTGGTTTAATTCGAAGCAACGCGAAGAACCTTACCAGGTCTTGACATCCCGATGTAACGCCTAGAGATAGGCGCCCTCTTCGGAGCATTGGAGACAGGTGGTGCATGGTTGTCGTCAGCTCGTGTCGTGAGATGTTGGGTTAAGTCCCGCAACGAGCGCAACCCTTGATCTTAGTTGCCAGCATGTTATGGTGGGCACTCTAGGATGACTGCCGGTGACAAACCGGAGGAAGGTGGGGATGACGTCAAATCATCATGCCCCTTATGACCTGGGCTACACACGTACTACAATGGTCGGTACAACGGGAAGCGAAGCCGCGAGGTGGAGCCAATCCTTATAAGCCGATCTCAGTTCGGATTGCAGGCTGCAACTCGCCTGCATGAAGTCGGAATTGCTAGTAATCGCGGATCAGCATGCCGCGGTGAATACGTTCCCGGGTCTTGTACACACCGCCCGTCACACCACGAGAGTTTACAACACCCGAAGTCGGTGGGGTAACCCGCAAGGGAGCCAGCCGCCGAAGGTGGGGTAGATGATTGGGGTGAAGTCGTAACAAGGTAGCCGTATCGGAAGGTGCGGCTGGATCACCTCCTTTCTATGGAGACTCGGTCTTGATAAGACCAGTCAAGTGTGTTTAACACACAAATCGCTTACTCACTCGTGTTCAGTTTTGAAGGATGAATTAACCCTTCAAAATCAGTTGACAACCAACATCGCTTCGCGCATGTAATGGTTGCAACATTGTTCCTTGAAAACTAGATAACGAAACAAAACGTAAAGTAAGAACTTAGGTTGTGTTGACCTGATGGTCTTCACAAAAATCTTTAAAGTTTTTTCTAGGTTAAGCTAGAAAGAGCACACGGAGGATGCCTAGGCACTAGGAGCCGAAGAAGGACGTGGCGAACGACGAAATGCCTCGGGGAGCCGTAAGCAGGCTTTGATCCGGGGATGTCCGAATGGGGGAACCCAGCTGTGGTAATGCGCAGTTACTCTAAAGTGAATACATAGCTTTAGTAGAGGCAGACCCAGGGAACTGAAACATCTAAGTACCTGGAGGAAAAGAAAACAAAAGTGATTCCGTCAGTAGCGGCGAGCGAAAGCGGAATAGCCCAAACCAAGGAGCTTGCTCCTTGGGGTTGTAGGACCTCGATATGGGGTTAGTTTGGTAGGCGAAGTGATCTGGAAAGGTCCGGCATAGAAGGTAAAAGCCCTGTAGCCCAAACCGAACGAATCTCCTAGAGGTATCCTGAGTACGGCGGGTCACGTGAAACCCCGTCGGAATCCGGCAGGACCATCTGCCAAGGCTAAATACTCCCTAGTGACCGATAGTGAAGCAGTACCGTGAGGGAAAGGTGAAAAGCACCGCGGAAGCGGAGTGAAAAAGAACCTGAAACCGTGTGCTTACAAAAAGTCAGAGCCCTCTATATGGGTGATGGCGTGCCTTTTGTAGAATGAACCGGCGAGTTACGTTCCCGTGCGAGGTTAAGTTGAAAAGACGGAGCCGCAGCGAAAGCGAGTCTGAATAGGGCGCTTTAGTACGTGGACGTAGACCCGAAACCGTGTGATCTACCCCTGTCCAGGGTGAAGGTGAGGTAACACTCACTGGAGGCCCGAACCCACGAATGTTGAAAAATTCGGGGATGAG
>NZ_JCAUAR010000047.1:0-1654 GCF_059692055.1 Paenibacillus sp. J31R109
AAAAAAAAAAAAAAAAGATCGTCGATGCAAGCTTTGACTCAAAAGGCGAAGACTTGTGTGAAGCCCGAAACCAGAGAAGAAGAGTTTCTGAGAGAAGCCATGTGCCAGATAGAAGCCGGGGAGCCATGAAGTGCGAAGATTCGGGGAATGAACATAAGGAGAAGCCGTCTGGGGCGAGTACCAACAGGAAAGCGGAGATTGCCGAAAGGCTACAAACCGTTTAACTGGAAGGGAAGGAGAACGAGCATGGGGGAACAGGAGCAAGACAAAGACTCACGTGAAAGAGTAAAGAAGCAAGAAGAACGAAAATGGTACAGTCTAATCGACAAGATATGGGCAAAACCAAACTTGGAGGATGCTTTTAAAGAGGTTAAGCGAAACCGTGGAGCGGCAGGGATTGATCAGGTGACCGTAAAGGCATTTGAATCGAAGTTGGAGCACCATCTAGAAGTGCTTCAGCAGGCGCTGAGAAGTAAGACATATCAGCCAAAGCCGGTCAGACGCGTATATATTCCGAAAGCAGACGGTACACAAAGACCCTTAGGCATACCCACCGTAGGAGACCGAGTCGTACAAGCGGCAGTAAAACGCATATTGGAACCTATCTTTGAAGCTAAATTTATGGACTGTAGTTATGGATTCCGACCTGGGAGAAGTGCACACATGGCGTTAGGGAAAATCCGGCAAGATTTAGAAGATGGTTTTCGCTATGTCATAGATGCCGATCTTAAATCGTACTTTGACACCATTCCCCACGAAAAGCTTGTAGGGATGGTGAAAGAAACGGTTGTTGACGGAAGTGTGTTGACTTTGCTAGAGAAATTCCTGAAAGCGGGAGTGCTAGAAGGTGGTAGCTTCTACATGAACGACCAAGGGACGCCTCAAGGAGGAGTTATTAGTCCATTATTAGCAAACGTCTACCTCCATCCTTTAGATCAAGTGATGACTGAACGCGGGCATCGTTTAACAAGATATGCGGATGACTTCGTGATCTGTTGCAAAACAGAGAAAGGTGCGGAGCGCGTGTTGAAGTCCGTAACGGGGTTACTTGAGAGAGAAATGGGACTGAAAGTTCACCCAGAGAAAACGAAGATAGTGAACAGCAAAAGAGAATCATTTGTATTTCTTGGGCATGAATTTAAACCTGGAAAAAGGATGATACCCTCGGCTAAAGCAATGACGAAATTTAAAGAACGGGTGAAGGAGATCACGCGGAGGAACCAAACGGTAGATGTACAAAGGTTGGTAAAGAAGGTGTTAAACCCATACTTGCGTGGTTGGGGTAGATATTTTGGGACAGGTGATGTAAGGAACCGCTTCCGGGACTTAGATGCATGGATAAGAAGAAGACTTCGCTCCGTGCAACTACGAAGTTGGAAGAGAGTGAGAAAACTCCACCGGGAAATGCGAAAACGAGGATGGGATAACAAAGAGTTACCCGGTCTCCGAATGACAGCATGGAGAAGTTCCCACTCAACCTACGCTCAATATGCGATGCCAAATATATGGTTTGAAGAAATTGGTCTAAGTAGTTTGCTTGTTATTTACAAAGAACTTCATCCCCAGCGGGGATAGATCTGGAGGAGCCGGATGCGATGACCCGCATGTCCGGAACTGTGAGAGGCCCATGCAATAGCGCATGGGCCTACTCGAT
>NZ_JCAUAR010000048.1:0-1620 GCF_059692055.1 Paenibacillus sp. J31R109
TCGAAAAAACAGCCATGACAATGTTCCATTGCCACCCCCTAGAATGAAAATGGTTTTATGCATCACGCAGCTGTTCTTAAAGTCTAGACCTTCTAAGTTCTCTCAATTCTGTCAAAACTAAAAGATACAAATCAAAGGACGTTCGAATATTGGGACTCGATCCTGTCGAAAAAACCGTCCTACTGCGCTTCGCGAGCACCGCCTATTGTAAACCCAATATTACGTGTATTAAATTACACCTTTCCGGGCGCATGATTTGTATAAATGTTGAGAGAGGGTTTAAGTATGGACGCTGTGAGAGGTTGTTGCGCAGGACTGGATGTTCATCAGAAAACGGTAGTTGCCTGTGTATTGAAAGGATCTTTAGAGCATAAACCGAAGAGCTACATTGAAACATTCGGAACAACAACCAAAGAGTTGCTGAAGCTTCAAGATTGGCTTGGTCAGCATGAATGTAAGGAAGTAGTTATGGAAAGCACGGGCGTGTTATGGAAACCAGTCTGGAATATTTTAGAAAGCACATGCGAGTTAGTGTTAGCTAATGCGAAGAGCGTAAAGAACATGCCAGGACGAAAAACAGATATAAAAGATGCTCAGTGGCTGGCTCAGTTGCATCGTAGTGGCTTAGTGCAAGCCAGTATGGTGCCTGATGAAGAAATTCGGGATTTAAGAGATCTAACACGTTACCGAAGAAAAATGATCCAAGCGCTCGCTTCAGAAAAGAATCGAATCCACAAAGTCCTACAGGATGCGAATATTAAGCTGACGACCTATGTGTCGGACATTTTTGGGGTTTCTGGGAGGGCGTTGCTGCAGAAGCTGATGAATGGAGAAGTAATGGAAGCGGAAGAAATTAGAACAGTAGTATATTCAAAGTTAAAACAAAAAGTACCCGATTTGGTAGAGGCGTTAAATGGCCGACTTCGAAAGCATCATCGTCATATGATCTCAGAGCATTGGGAACACATGGAGTACCTTGAGCAGAAGATTGAAAGACTGGGAACAGAAATAGAAAAGTTATTGGAATGTAATAAGGAGGCAGTAGAAAGGATAGATTCTATCCCAGGAATAGAAGCAAAAGCAGCGGGGGATATTTTTGCAGAGATAGGTCCGCATGTAGCGGAGTTATTTCCAAGTGATGCCCAGTTTGCGTCTTGGGCGGGACTCTGTCCGGGTAATAACGAAAGTGCGGGTAAGAAGAAACGATCAAAAACAGTACAAGGGAACAAACACATTAAATCGACACTGTGTCAGGTAGTATGGGCCAATAGTAAATCGAATAATCGAATTGGGCGATTTTTTCGACAGGTAAGGAAAAGAAGAGGAGACAAAAAAGCGAGTGTAGCTACGGCGCATCTTCTATCTCGAATCATCTATGCACTAATGAGAGATAAGACGTTATATAAAGAAGAAGACGCACCCATTGGCGGTGGTGCGCCTAAAGAAAAAACGCTAGAGTACTACATAAAACATATCCAGCAGATGGGATATCAAATTCAATTAAACAACCAAGGCGCAAACTAATTTTTTTCGGAAAAAGTTAGTTTTTCAGGTAGTGGGACTTTTTTTTGCCTATACGCATCATTATATCCAATTTGCAACATTTTATTTTCGTATTAA
>NZ_JCAUAR010000049.1:0-1403 GCF_059692055.1 Paenibacillus sp. J31R109
CTCCTAGGCCCCCTAATGAAACTGGAGTCTTCCTACCCATTTTATTAGAATAGGGATAAGGGAGATGATCCGGTATGGGGAAAAGGTTAAAAGAAGAAGAGCGTCTTAAAATAGTTAAAGAAGCATTGGCTGGAGTTAAGGTTGGGATGTTGGCTCGTATGTACGACATTCATCCAGAAACTATTCGCCAGTGGATTAGGGAACACCGTGACTCCATTCCACAAGAAGAAATACCTAAGGCGGACGAGCATTTGCAAGAACTCCAAAGGCTACAAATGGTTGAAGAACGTTATGAAACAGCCTGTAAGGTACTCGGTGAAAAGGAACTAGAACTAGAGATTCTACGTGAGTTGCTAAAAAAGAAAAACCCCGCTTATCTGAAAAATTTGAAGTAGCAGATCTATTTATTAAGCGGGGAATTCCAACTGCAAAGGTTCTGCGTATACTTGGATTGTCTGAATCCACTTACTATGATCGGAAAAAGCGAGCTGCGCAGCCAGAGCCAACACCCTCGACAGTTGCCGGAATAGGGCGCCCTGTGCCTGGCTACTCGTATTTGAAATCGGGGGAAACGGTTTGTGACGAACAAATCAAAGAGTGGCTTCTAGAACTCCTTGAAGGCGAGGAACATGTTTATGGATATAAACTTCTAGCACAATGTATTCGCAACCAACGTGGCGTAATACTGAACAAAAAGAAGTCGTATCGCTTGTGTAAAGAGCTAGGTATCCTCCAAAAACAACGAAAACGAATCCAAACACATCCTCGTAGATTAGCGAAAAACAGATCCATAACGGGGCATAACCAGCTCTGGCAAATGGATATTAAGTATGGTTATGTCGTTGGAAAGGAACGTTTCTTTTATGTGCTCAGTATTATTGATGTGTTTGACCGCGTCGTCGTGGGACAATACAAAGGACGAGTATGTGAAGCTAAACATGCTGTACAAACATTATGGAATGCGTTACAAAGCCGTACAAAGGATAACGAGATGTTGCCAGTTATTCGGACAGACAACGGGCCTCAATTCATTAGTAAACTATTTCAAGACACCTGTGAGAGCCTAGAAGTGATCCATGAACGCATTCCTCCAAAGACACCTAACTTGAATGCGTTCATCGAGTCGTTTCATAGCCTGTTAGAACGCGATTTGTTCAGTCAAAGAGATTTCATGACCTTTGATGAAGCTTACAAAGGACTGGATGATTATATGGACTTTTACCACAATCGTAAAATGCATGGCAGTTTAAAATTTATGCCTCCAAGGAAGTTTTCAGAATGGGTAAAGACACTCGAAGACTCTTCAGCATTTCATAATTCAATGTAAATGCTCGAAATAAGGAGCATTTCTAAGAATAAGTAATTACTGTAGGCCAAGACTCCGGAATAAGGGGGCCGAGCCG
>NZ_JCAUAR010000050.1:0-1302 GCF_059692055.1 Paenibacillus sp. J31R109
TGGACCTCTGTCAAGAAAATAGACACCTCTTAAGAGAATTAACAAACATTTTTATAGTAGTTTTCTTCGAATCTAACTGGTGAAAGGTAACCCAAAGAACCATGGATCCTTTTACGATTGTAAAAAAGTTCAATGTACTCGAACATATCTTGTTGTGCCTGGGCTTTGGTTAAAAATCTCGTACAGTAAATAAATTCTTTCTTTAAGATGCTGTGAAAAGATTCGATGCAGGCATTGTCATAACAGTTTCCTTTTCGACTCATACTAGCTTTCATTTGGTATTTGTTAAGTCTTGTACGGTATTCTTCTGATGCATATTGTGAGCCACGATCAGAGTGATGCAGCAGGCCCTCTGGAGGTTTTTGAGCCTCGTAGGCTTGATCTAAGGCAGCGAGAACTAAGTCGGTCGTCATACGGTCCCCGAGTTTCCAACCTACAATTTTGCGTGTGTATAAGTCTAAAACACTAGCTAAATACAATTGGCCTTGACGACACGGAATATAGGTAATATCTGTGACCCAAACCTTGTTAGGTGCAGTTGTTTGGAAGTTCTGATTCAGCACGTTAGGTGCAATGGGAGAATCGTGATTGGAATCGGTCGTATTGACTCGAAACTTCTTAGAAACACAGGATCGTAGCCCACTTTCTTTCATCAGTTTACCTACCAGACGCTCAGATACGATCCAGCCTTCACGTTGTAAAGTCTCTGTAATTTTAGGACTTCCGTACCGACCAAAATGGTCATGGAAGATGAATGTAATTCGTGCTGTTAGAGCTGCTCTGCGCTTCTGGTAGCTGTTCATTAACAACTTTCTATCTAACCAGTTGTAAAAACCACTCCGGGACACCTCTAGTGTCTGGCACATCTTCTCCACTGAAAACTCAGAGCGGTTATCCTCAATGAATTGGAACCTTAGTTCTTTGGTCTGCTGAAGATGTGCACGGCCTTTTTTACAATCGCAAGTTCTTCTTCAGCCTCAGAAATTCGGCGATCTTTATCTGCGAGTTCGCGTTCTTTCTGTTTTAACAGCTGCTCCAGCTGACGAACTCTATCTGGGCTTGCAATGGACTCACTTTCAAATTGGCGGTACTTCGCTACCCATTGATGAAGCGTTCCCTTTGGAATGTTTAGCTCCTCAGCGATTTCCCCTACCGTTTTCGTTTGTTCTTGAATAAACTTTACCGTTTGTTGTTTAAATTCCTCATTGTACCTTTGCCGTTGTTCACCCATTGTGAACACCTCCTCGTTATTTCTATTATCTTATTCTGTTAACGAGGTGTCCACATATTATACTAGCTGCA
>NZ_JCAUAR010000051.1:0-1281 GCF_059692055.1 Paenibacillus sp. J31R109
TGCATCTAGAATAAAAAGTGGACGTCTCTTAGTGTAGAAGTAATAATAATCTTAACTATGAACTAAGAGGTGTTTGTCCATGAGCGATTCAAGACAACGATATAATGAAACTTTTAAACGTGAAGCTGTAAAGTATGTGCAAGAGCAAACGAAATCTCTCGAGCATATCGCCGATGAGTTGAATATTAATCCTGGTACCCTACGAAACTGGTTGGGGAAATATCGGGAGTTCGATCATGAACCTGTGAACAAAATGGAAAACCTTCGTGAACAGTCTCAGCTTATTGACGATCAGAAACGGGAAATTGAGGATTTGAAAGAAGAGATCGCAATTCTAAAAAAGGCCATGCACATCTTCAGCAAAGAAAAGAACTGAGGTTTAAGTTTATTGAAGATCACCGCTCCGAGTTTCGATTGGAGAAGATGTGCAAAGTGTTAAAGGTCTCCAAGAGCGGATATTACAAATGGCGAGTAACTGAGGTCTCTGAGCAGTGCAAACGCAAAAAAGAAATAACAGATCGTATTAAATATTACTTTCAATTCAAGCATGAAATCTATGGCAGCCCACGCATACACAAAGAACTTTTGAAGGAAGGCCTGTGTGTCTCGGAACGGACGGTCGGCCTTATTATGCGCGAACAAGGGCTGCGTTCTTGTATGGCACGGAAATTTAGAGTTCAAACAACGGATTCAAAACACGATCAGCCGATTGCTCCCAATCTCCTTCAGCAAGATTTTACAGCAACAAAGCCAAATGAAAAATGGGTGGCCGATATTACTTACATTCCATGTCGCCAAGGAAAGCTCTACCTTGCAAGCATTCTGGACCTCTACACGAAGCAAATTGTTGGATGGAAACTAAGCGACCGAATGACAACAGACCTCGTCTTAGATGCACTTAAACAGGCTCATAGCGTCAAAAAGCCTGGTAAAGACCTGATTCACCATTCCGACCGAGGCTCTCAATATGCCTCTAAGGAGTACCGCAGTCAACTAGAAAGCTACGAGATAACGCCGAGTATGAGTCGTAAAGGTAACTGTTATGACAATGCTTGTATTGAGGCATTTCATAGCATTTTGAAGCGCGAGTTCATCTACAGTAACCCTAAATTTAAGACTAAACAGGAAGCCCAGCAAAAGCTGTACAGGTATCTTGAGTTCTTTTACAACAGAACAAGGTCGAATAGCACAATTGGTTACATATCTCCCGCTCAATTTGAGCAGCTATACTACCAGCAGGTGGCTTAACTTAGTGACGTCCACTTTCTTGACAGAAGAGCA